>JBBIQV010000032.1:0-38107 GCA_037442105.1 Nitrospiraceae bacterium
CAGCACCACAAAGGCAGCCGCTTCGTCAATTCTCAACTAATCCTGGCACACCGCCCTGGGCACGATCACTCACTGATACTCCGAGATTGGAGGACAACCTGCCGAAAAGTTCTTCGTGTGGTGTTATAGGTATAACACTATCGTTGAGTATCTTACACACCCCAGCTAGAATCCTCTTCGGTTATGCAACAACGCACACGCTGGCTCGCTCTCATTCTTAGCCTACCGACGCGCAGTACAGCCGCCAGAATGCGTGTCTGGCGCGCACTCAAATCAGTTGGCTGCGGCATCCTCAGAGATGGCGTCTATGTTCTCCCGGCTACAGCGTCAACTGAACAAGCGTTGCTCATCGCGGCAAAGGATGTACTGGAAGTAAGCGGCACGGCGCATTTGCTGGAACTCGTGTGTCGCTCTGAGGCCCAAGCAAAGAAAATGATGGCGCTCTTTGATCGAAGCCGCGACTATGCCGCCTTAGTCAAGACGATTCACCAGACAACAAAAAAAAACAGGTACTCTCTCACCAGCGTTGCTCCGAAGAACCCTACACCAGCTTTCTCGGAGGTTCATGGCTCTCCGAGCCATCGATTTCTTTCCTGGAGCAGCGAGTGAGCAAGCGGAAATTTCCCTGGCGGACCTCGACGCCAGACTGCAACAACGAGTTTCCCCAGGCGAGCCGCTCGCAACACGGCGAGCGATTCAGCAGCTAGATAAACGGGGATACCAACACCAAACCTGGGTGACACGGAAGCGCCCCTGGGCCGACCGACTAGCCAGTGCCTGGCTAATTTGCCGATTCATCGATCCGCACGCGCGATTTGCCTGGCTCGACAGTCCTCACCCCTCACAGACCAACATGATTGGGTTTGACTTCGATGGGGCCACTTTCACCCATGTTGACCACCGTGTGACATTCGAAGTGCTTCTCGCAAGCTTTGCGTTGGATGGTGACCCGGCTCTGGTGCGCATCGGCAACCTCGTCCACCTGCTGGATGTCGGCGGCATCCCTGTCCCGGAAGCCAAAGGAGTCGAAGCCATTCTTCGAGGGTTGAAAGAGAAATTCTCTGATGATGATCGCTTCCTCGCACATGCATGCTCTGTATTCGACAGCTTGTATAGGGCCTACAGGACAGAGGAAACAGGGCCATGAATAGACTTCCCCGACCAGACACAGTCTGCTTCGCTGAGGCCATCCGTTTCTGGTTGAAACTCGGGTTTATCAGCTTTGGTGGACCAGCGGGCCAAATTGCAATCATGCATCAGGAGCTTGTCGAGAAGCGTCGCTGGATTTCCGAGTGCCGGTTTCTCCATGCACTCAACTACTGCATGCTGCTCCCAGGCCCGGAAGCGCAACAGCTCGCCACCTACATCGGCTGGCTGCTGCATCGAACCTTGGGCGGAATCGTTGCCGGCACCCTGTTCGTCTTGCCCTCAATCTTCATTTTGATCGCCCTATCTTGGATCTATGTGGCCTATGGCCAGGCACCTCTTCTGGTCGGGCTTTTTTACGGCATCAAACCAGCCGTCACCGCAATCGTCCTCTTTGCAGCCTATCGAATCGGGTCTCGCGCCCTCAAGCATACGATCCTGTGGGTTCTCGCTGCCGGTTCTTTTGTAGCCATCTTTGCCTTCAATGCCCCCTTCCCGCTCATCGTCGTGATCGCAGCCATCATCGGATTCGTCGGTGGTCGATACCTGCCCGAACAGTTTCGAACGGGAGGCGGCCATGCTACCAGTGACAAATCCTACGGTCCTGCCGTGATCGACGACTATACCCCTCCACCACCCCATACTCGATTCACCTGGTCACGGATCGCTCGCGTCGCTCTTACGGGCGGCCTGTTGTGGCTCTGCCCGATCAGCTATCTGACCACATTCTACGGCTGGAGCAGCACTCTCCCGCAGATGGGCTGGTTCTTTACGAAGGCCGCGTTGCTCACCTTCGGCGGGGCCTATGCCGTACTTCCCTATGTGTATCAAGGCGCGGTCGGCCAGTATGGTTGGCTGTCGGGCTTGCAGATGATTGACGGGCTGGCATTAGGCGAAACGACGCCAGGTCCCCTCATTATGGTGGTGACATTCGTTGGATTCGTGGCAGGATGGGGGCACCAGTTCTTTGGGCCCGATCACCTCTTTTTGGCTGGTTCCGTTGCCGCATTGGTGGTGACCTATTTCACCTTTCTCCCGTCGTTCGTGTTTATTCTAGCCGGTGGACCAGTGGTGGAATCGACGCGCAATGAATTAACTTATACTGCCCCATTGACCGCCATCACGGCCGCTGTTGTGGGAGTCATTCTGAACCTTGCACTGTTTTTTGGTTATCATGTGCTGTGGCCGCAGGGCTTCGGGGGCACCTTCGAATGGGCTTCTGCTCTCATTGCGATTGGAGCCACTCTCGCTCTCTTTCGATTCACGATTGGGGTGATTCCTGTGATCGGTGTCGCTGCCGCTATGGGACTCATCCTGAAATTATGAGGCCACAATGATGCAATGGGTGACACGTGAGCGCATGAGGTGTGCCATGACATTCTCAGCCAAAGTGGCAGTAGCAGCTACTTCGATTCTTTCCTCGGTAGCAATAGGAGCGTGGTTCTTCGCCCAGGCAGAAGACGGTCAGTTTGGTATGCCAAAAGGCGTGGAAGGGACGCGCATCTTCAAAGCCATGGAGCATCCTCATTACACCGGACAGTTTCGCCTCAGCGGACAACGAGCCACGCTGGTTGGGAGCATGCGGGATGCTTCACCATGGGATCATCTCGACTACGCAGGCAAACACCTATCACTTGTACAAGGAACCATCGAAATCGATGTCAACGAACTCACCAACAAGGGCCAAGTGATAGCCGAGTTTGTCGAAGGCGCCGATCACTACCGGATCGTCTTCGACCGTTTTTCAGCCAAGGCGCCATTCCAGGATGGAGGGGTTGCAACCAGAATTTACGAACATGGCGACTCGGGCAATGGCGATCCCTTGTATCCGAAAACATGGCTCTACCTAGCGGGATGGGGAACGGCCACGATGTGGAAGAGGGATCAAGTGCTTTATAAGGACTACGATGCGCACTTCATGGTGATGGAGCGGTCCCGCGATCCCAAAACCCATGAGGTCCGCTATCCTGTCAAGCGTGCGCTTCCCGGAGGTGAAACGGATCCGGCCGGGATGGAAGTCGACCTGTGGGTTCGGTCGAAAGAACAGAACACCCAAAACTTTCCTCCCTATGAAACCTTCGTCCACCTCTACTGGGATGAAGTCATCTGGCGGTAGTCCGGAAACAACACAGTTGGAGCAGCAGCGAGCAGGTCGGAAGAATCAAACTTGAAGGAAGGAGGGGAGCCATGCGCTCGATACGCCACATCACTGCGGAGGTGGCCATCTTGGGACTGTTGTGGTGGCCTCTTGGATGCGCTGTCGCGCCGCTCATGCACCGAGGCGGGATTATGGTGGATAATTGGGCCGAGGTAAAGGCCGATGACAAAACAGTCTCTGGGATCCTGGCTGCTTTCAATCGAGCTGAAGCGGCCCTTCAAGCAGGTAACGTGGATGATTTGATGGGCCTCTATTCTGAACGTTACAGCTACCACGGGTTGACGAAACAAGATTTGAGAAAGATCTGGGATGAACTACTGCTAGGACATCGTGAATTCAGAAGTAATCACATTCTTTCTCGCATTGTAGAGACGCTGGATCATCCTCAAGGTGCTGAAATCACTTGTACTGGGAGCCTGTGGGCGGTCTCTAAGGAAACCGGACAACCGGTCAACATCGACAGCTGGTACGGAGAAGTTCACTATATGGTCAATGAGAACGGCACATGGCGGGTTCGTGGGCATCGTGGGGAGGCTCCTCAGACATTGGTATTCGGTGCAGCCCCACATCCATTCTTTTAGCCGGCTACGACCTCTCGCCTCCGGGTCCTTGATGGCATCGGACTCATGCCCAAACTGTTCATAGCTATTTTTGCGCTCACGGCATTGACCGCTACTGCAGGAACTGGGGGCAACCAGTCCACACGCGCAGATGAACCGATGGGCAGCGCCAAGATGTGGAACTTTGATGCCGATCCGCCTGGTACCCTGCCCAAGGATTTCGTGGTCGGGACGCTGTTTGACAAAAGGCCCGCCGGGGATTGGAAGGTTCTACAAAGCGATCGCTCCCTCAGCTCACCTCACGTGCTGGGGCAACTCATGGGAAAAGGGGCGGAACATGCTTACAAGGTGGTACTGATCAACGGAAGCACGTCTTCTGATCTGGATTTGGAGGTATCCCTTCTGCCGGTGGGTGGAACAGGGGACATGGGTGGTGGCCTCATCTGGCGGGCAAGCGATGATCGGAACTACTATCTGACCAGAGCCAATCCATTAGAGCAGAATATCCGGATCTATCGGGTCGTAAAAGGCATCCGGCAGATGCTCGGGAATTTCGACCAGATAATGGATGTCCGAAGGTGGCATACGGTTCGGATCCTCATGAGAGGGTGTCACGTCCAAGTCTTCTTTGACGAGAAGCCGGTTTTTGATCTGTGTGACGAGACCTTCAAGAAAGGGCGTATTGGCCTGTGGACCAAATCCGATGCGGTGACTTATTTTGACGATCTGAGGGTTCAGATCCTAAACTAAGGCGTGAAAGTCGGAATGCTCTGATGACATCTATGAATCCAGACCGTGTTTGCCCTCCTTTCCAACCGCACCCACTCCTCCGCAACGCCCATGCAATGACCATCGTCCCGCGCTATTGGCCGCGGGGAAGGTTGCTCACGGGGATCCCTCAGGAGGCCCGCCTGTTTTCTGTCACACCGGACACGCAATTGCTGGGGTTCTGCCATTGGCAACCAGATCGGAAAAAGGCCGGGACCGCCGTCCTCATCCATGGGCTAGAAGGCTGCAGCGAGTCCCACTACATGCGGGGCATAGCCGGCAAGGCCTGGAAGGCCGGACTCAACGTCATTCGCTTAAATCAGCGGACGTGCGGCGAGTCCGAGCACCTCACTCCCACGCTCTATAACAGCGGGCTCAGCAACGACTACCGAGCGGTGGTGATGGAATTATCGAACGTGGATGGACTGGAGCATGTCTGGTTAGCCGGGTATTCCATGGGGGGAAACCTTGCGCTCAAGATGGCCGGAGAAGCCGGCTCCTCGCTGCCTGCGCTGCGCGGCGTGCTCGCCGTCTGTCCCAATATCGATCCTGCGAAATGCGTCGATGCCCTCGAACAACCCGGAAATCGCCTCTATCATGACCATTTTCTGAAGCGGCTGAAGGCACGACTACACCGCAAGGCCTCTGCGTTCCCCGATCGGTGGGACCCGACACTCCTCTCACGCATCACCACGATTCGCGAGTTCGACGATTGGTATACCGCGCCGGACGGGGGATATGCCGATGCGGCAGATTATTACGATCGGGCTGGAGCTCGTCATGTCATCGCCCACATCACCGTTCCAACAGTGATCATCACCGCGCAAGACGATCCGTTCATCCCGTATCGCACGTTCACCATCCCGGCCATTCAACACAATCCGTCGATACGCCTGATCGCTCCATCACATGGGGGCCATTGCGGATTTTTCCAACGAGCGCGTGCAGAAAAAGATTCGTTCTGGGCAGAAAACCGGCTCGTGGAGATTATGGTGAACGGGACGGACCAGCGAGATGTTCGTGCACTTCCTGCACATACGTCTTGAATGGATCGGCCATGGGAAATGGCGGGCGGCCGCGTAGTTGGAAGACGGACCAATTGATGACGTAAGGGGGGGAGAACCGGTCTTCGGCGCTCGAGTCCTGAATCTCATCCCTGGGCCCACAGGCCAGCAGGTGACGGATTAGTTCGCCACGTCCAAACGCCCGTGTATTTCTGGGCGGATGCCCTTGAGCCAGTTCTATCGCCTTGTCCGTCGTTACGCGCGGGACTTGCCCCTCTTCGACGAGGCCGAAATACAGCCCTTTCTCAGGATGGAGGTTGTGGTACTCCAAATCGAGGCTCTTGAGCGTGGGATCATCCCAATCGACTTTTTCAGCCTCGCGAAAGGTCTCCAGAAGCCAGAGCTTGGACGCCCAGTCCACGCGCCCGACCAACTTGGTGTAATCCTCTCGTAGGTCTGCCAGCACCCGCTCCCACTGCTCGAGCACCCAGTCCGTCTCCTCGTCTTGTCCCTTGCAGTGCTGCTGGGCGGAGGCGAGGAACCGTTCCTGGATGTCTAATGCCGCCATCGTTTTGCCTGACTCCAGCGTGACTAGCCACCGGCGCTCCTGATCCCGGGAGATTTCTTGTAGGGTCTCCACCGGCTCCCCGATCTCGAGCCCTTTCGGCGCCTGTCCGTTTTCGATGAGCTGCAACACCAACCCCGTAGTCCCCATCTTCAGCATCGTCGCGTACTCGGCCATGTTGGAATCGCCGCAGAGGAGATGAATGCGCCGATAGTGATGAGGATCCGCTAAGGGCTCATCGCGCGTGTTCACGATGGCGCGATTCTGCTGCACCCATTCGAAGAAATCGTTCACGATGTGATCGGCTCGTTGAGAAATCTGAAATGGCAGCACCGTCCAATCCCCGGCGTCGCGCAACCCGGGCCGGTGCAGAATGATCTGGCCGACCTGCACCCACTCATTCGGGCTGGTGGCCACGCCGACGCGACCGGCTCCCGTAAACACCTGCCTGGTCACCAAGAAGGACACGAGGGGGGCAAGGCCCCGACGCGAGAATGGGAAACTTCTCGAGACGAGGTAATTTTCGTGGCATCCGAACGTGGCATCCGTTTCGTGATCGATGTTGTTCTTAATGATCGCCACGTGGTCCGCAAGCCCCAGGTCCTGCACGGCGCTTTGGAGGAGCTGATCGCCCGCCCGATCGGACGCCACCAGATCAGTCAGCGTTCCGCACTCCGGCGAGGCATATTCGAGATGCCCCATGTCCAGATAGATTCGGCCGGCGTTAGTGAGAAAACCCCCGTTGCCCGGCGGCTCATCATGGCCACGGTGGTGCAGATCGAGGACGCCGCGCCGTTGGATATGAAACACCTGGTCTCGAATGCGATGGGCCAGCCAGGAGGGGGAATGTTCAGGCCGGTCTTGATTGATCAAGAGACCATATTCAGTTTCGAGCCCGAAGATTCGGTTCAACATGGATTCGTTATTCGTCAATCGTCAGCGTCAACAGCAATAGAAGCTTGAGGTCGGCTAACGCGTGATGATTCACGCTTCACGATGAACGTTTCGCAGGTCGGTCGGCAGCAGACGGCCAAGTTCGTCAGCTTTCAGGGCGCGGTACTTCGATGAACCGGGCGCGCCACGTTCCAACACCGCACATTCGACCGTCTTCTCTGCCACCGTTGCCCGGAGGTGAGCCATCACCGTAGCGGCATCCGGGGGCGATGTTGCAGGCGCTTGGTCGGCGGATCGGGGAGCGTCAGGACTTTCTCCGGCCTCCGCCCGCTGCTGTACCAACGATCCGACCGCCCAGGTCTGAAGGGCGCTGCCCACCGCTTGCTCTATCGACGCTGCCTCAAGCCCTGTTTCGTTTTTCAGATAGGTGCCCATGTGATCCTGGATCGCCGTGGTCGCCGCCAACACGGCCCATCCCGCCGTCTCCTCGAAGGTCCCATCGTAGTTGATCGTCAGAAACGCATCTCGTCCGGATTTCAGCCCAAGTTCGGCAAGCAGAATCTTCGCAATGAACGGTGCCTTGAAAATTTCTTCGAACGCCTGTTTGATGATGGGAGCCACACCATATTTCACCAGCCGCGTGCCCGTGACGTCGGACGGCGAACGGTTAAAACCCTCCACGTGGGCCATTTCCAGTAGATCGAACCGCAGCTTTTCCAAATCGGCCGGGTGCCCCATGCCCCCTAACGCGATACGGTCGTAGATCTCGTACAGCTTCGGCGTGCCGCGGCTGACGGTGAGAAGGAGAATGCCGTCCGCATAGGAAAGGGCCACGACCGGACTGCCTTGTTTGAATTGCTCATCGAGATACTGACGGCGATTACCGACCGCTTCGACCCACCGATACGGTTCTTCATACATGGCGAGATACCTTGGCATCGAAAAGCGGCTTCAACCGGCGATCCGTTATGGTTTGCACCCCGGTCTTCGTGATGAGTTTGACCACCGGATACAAGTTGGCTTCACGATTCACACCCCCCGTCGCCGAATCAAATTCGGCGGCACAGGTCAGCAGTCTGAGCGCTTGGATGGTTGCTTCCTCTTCGGACAATTCGCTGAGCGGTTGTGTCCCCCAGCTATTGAGATAATGCAGAATGCCGCGGATCGTCGGCGATCCGGAACCCGACACGGCATATTCCACGCCTTCGAACTCCGCACCAAGGATGTCGTAAAAGAAAATCTTGGCAGCCCCGTGCTCCAAATCATAACCGGCAAAAATCGGGGCCACCGCACCGGTCCCGGCTAACGCGGCGGCGACATTGTCCTTCAGCAGCTTCGACACCGCCCGCAGCTTGCCTTCGAAGCTCAATTCCTGAAGCTGGGTGCGGCGATAATACTTGAACGAGTGCTCCAGCACGCGAGCCATCTCATAGGCGGTCGCAGGCACGCCGGCAATCGCCAGCACACTGTGCCGGTCTAGATCGAGCACTTTGTCCGTCCGGTCGTACATGACCGTGTTACCCGCCGTCGCCCGGCGGTCCCCTGCCACCAGGACTCCCTCCCGATACTTCATCGCCAGGATCGTCGTGCCACTCGTCAACTCCTGTCCATCAGCACGGGCCGAGACCGGCGTCTCGAGCTGATAGCCCTGTTCTTTCAGCAGTTGCAAGAAATCGCCGTGCATGCCCATCTTTTTCTCCGTGAATCGTCAATCGTCAGTCGTCAATCGTCGGAGGGGCGATAACAACAGTTTTCCCTCCCCGGTTGTCGTATGGCGGTTGACCAACGACGTCTACTCACCCGTCCGCTGCCGATACCGCTCCGCCTGCTTCGGATCTACCTTCCTCATCCGTTTGAGAAGATTCTCCTTGTCCGGCGAACCGGTTTCAGGCCGTTTCGGCCCCCCACCATCCTCGAACGGACTCGTTGGTTTCGGCATCGGATCGAACGGCGCTTCCCTCCGTTCGAACCTCGTGATGATGTTCATCGCTGTTGTTCCTTTCGTTGCCCCCACACCTGCAACGCGTCTATCGGCAAAGAAGCCTTCTCCAATGCTGCAGCCAGTTCCCACACCGCCTCCGGCTCGAAGAGATCGCTCATGTCTAAGGTTTTTGGCAGGATGTCGCCTATGAACCGGACCCGCTCCCATTGAATCGATTGGATATGCTCTCGAAATCGGCGAACGCAGAGGCCCCGAATGCCGCCGCGCGTGTCGCGCGGGCCGACCACCATCGCGTGATCGATCTCGCCGTCCGTCGTGAGCCGGGCGGTCTTGCCTTCTGCCTCCAGCCCTAAGTAGAGCCCTCGCTCGGGGTCGAGGTTGTGATACTCCAAGTCCAGGCTCGCCAACCAGGGATCATCCCAGCCGATCCGTTCTTCTCGCACAAACGTCTCCAAGAACCAGAGTTTCGTGACCCAGTCCAGCCGCCCCACCAACTGCGAACGATCGCCGGCCAACAATGCTAGCGTGCGCGCCCATTCCCGAAGGACCCAATCGGCTTCTTCGTCGGAGCCGGCCAACACCTTGTCGGCAGCCAGCCAATAGGCCTCCTGCAGCTCCAGTGCAGAGATAGTGCCGCTCCCTTTGCGCCGGACGGTCGCCTTGAGATCGGCATCGCGAGAAAGTTCCTTCACCGCCGCGACGGGAGTCTCTAACTCGCACCGGGGCGCCGCACCTTGTTCGATCAGGTCCAGCACCAATCTGGTCGTTCCCACTTTCAGCGCCGTGGCGTATTCGCACATATTGGCGTCGCCGACGATCAAATGGAGCCGGCGGTACTTGGCCCGATCCGCGTGCGGCTCATCGCGGGTATTCAGGATCGGACGGTTGTGCATGGTATCCACACTGAACTCCGTCTCCATGAAATCCGCACGCTGCGAGAGCTGATAGTGGCCCGCTCGGAACCCGCCTTCTTGCGCCTCAATGCCGACCTTCCCCGCGCCGGCAATGAGCTGCCGGCTCACGAGAAACGGCATGAGGCCGGCCGCCAAGGCATCGAACGGTATTGAACGAGGCACCAGATAATTGTCATGGCACCCGTAACTGTGCCCGTGAAAGTCGGTGTTGTTCTTGTAAAGCTGCACATGCGGACCACCCAACGCGCGGTTCCGTCGTAGGGCCGCCCGATAGAGCATCCGCTCGCCCGCTCGATCATGGGCCACCAGATCGCGCAGCGTCCGGCATTCGGGAGTGGAATACTCCGGATGTGTATGGTCGTTATAAAATCGGGCTCCGTTTGGAAGCACGAGATCGCTCTTCATCTCGTGAAAGGAGAAGGGACGGTAGGCGTCCTGCTTCACAAACTCACTTTCTTCCTCATCCTGCTGGAGACCCGTCACGCGGAACCCTCGCGCATCTTCATGCGGATCCTCGCCGCTATAGTCCCACGTCTTCTCGAATGTGCCGGTCAAATGCGCCCGCACAAGCTCCATCGACTCGACGACCGGATCGACCACCTCCAGATCGTCTCTCGTGATGCCGTATTCCGTCTCAATCCCGAACAACCGCATCTTCTTCCGCTCTTCCCTCTCCTCTTAGGCTAATGCCCAGCGGGACGGTTGGGATGCCCTGCCTTTCAAATAATCCGTCCCACCAACCGTTCCTCTGTCTGCCGTCCCTGGCGGAACGATGAAACCCCGACCACCTGTTCCGGATGATGATCGAGCAGCTTCAGCCATTCTTCGGCTGCGTCATCCGGCGGCAACACCTCGCCCTCACGGTATTCCTCCTGAGTCGCCTGAAGGAGATCGTCGAGCGTCATTCCTGAAGAAACACGGTCCCTGCCTGCATAGATCACCCGATCGATAGCCTTCTCCTTCGCTCGCTGGACGATGGAGGCGAGGATGGCGCCGCTGACCAGATCGCCCCGGTAGAGAACCTTGTTCTGACCGCTGCGAAGTCGTACCGCCAACAAACGGTTCTCATCGCTGCGCGTAAAAATCCTGTCCACCACGCTCGTCACCAACGCCTCGCAAGCAGCGGCCCTGTCGCTCTCGTGCGCGGCGACCAGTTCTGGATCGAGCGGCAACTCCGGGGTGAGATAAATTTTCAGGATGTCCGCCGCCGCTTGGCGCGTCGGACGCGCCACCTTGATCTTGCGATCGATGCGCCCCGGACGCAGCACCGCCGGGTCGATGAGATCCGGCCTGTTCGAGGCCAGGATGATCACAACATCGCGCAGGGACTCAATCCCGTCCATCTCCGCGCAAAACATCGGGACCAACGTGTTGTTGATGTTGAACGACCGCATGGACCGCCTGGTCCCAAGAATCGATTCCGCCTCATCGATGAAAATGAACGGGAGTGTCCCCTCCTGACGACGAGCCCGCGCCTGGGCAAACAGGTCGCGCACGATGCGCTCCGATTCACCCAGCCACATGTTCAGGATCTCCGGCCCTTTCACATGGAGAAACGATCCTCCGGTGATCGGCGGCTTCTCCGCAGCTTCACCATATCCCTCCTGCCGAGCCGACTCACCAACCAGTTTCGCCAGGCTAGCGGCAGCCGCCTGGCCGATCAGTGTCTTGCCGCACCCGGGCGGACCATAGAGAAGAAAGCCCTTCGGTTGGGTAAATCTGAATTGCTCGAAGGTCTTAGAATGGAGCAGGGGATATTCGATGGCCTTGCGAATCGCCTCGATGGCAGCCTTTTGTCCACCAATTTGGTCCCAGGTGATATGAGGCACTTCGTCCAGCATGTGGCTCTTTGCTTTTCGGTCCTCGAGTTTCTCGATCGCGATTCGATGGCTGGGATCGATGCGCACCTCATCCCCGGCCTTCAACCCCACGCCGGCCAGATCGCTCGACCGCTGGAGGATCAGCGCCTGGCGGCCCATGTCCTGCTCGAACCGGATGCGCCCATCTGGCAGCGTTTCCGCTACCCTGAGCACCGGACCGTTGCGATCGTATCCAAGCGTTTTGATCACCGCATAGGCTTCATTCACGAGAATTTGCGTGCCGATCTTCAAGTCGTCTGTCGGGACGCGCGGATCGACGTTGGCATAATACTCGGCGCCGCCGACTACAATGCGCGCCAACCCCTCGGCGGGAAGTTCCAACAACGTGCCGATCCGGTTGGCCGGCGCTGTCAGCTTGCCGACGACTTCGCTGAGTTTCTTGAATTCCGCTTCGCGCTGCTGGCCGGCCACCAACTGCTGCATCACCAGATGCCGGAGCTTGTAAAGAGTCTTTTGGCGTGGATCGCCGTCAGAGAAAGCGGCATGGCATTCATCGATCAGCTCAAGAGGATCGCTTGCGCGCAAACCGGAGGCTCGCTCGGCAGAAGCCGAATCTGTCCGCGCCTTCCCCTCGTTCCTGTCGTCTCTATCGGCCTTCCGATGGTCGCTCATCTCTTACCTCCGGCCAATTGTCGCCAGGTTATCCTAGCAGGATGTTGAAAAGGTCCGCCAGCTTTGTTCTCGCGTCGCTCAGAGACTCAACGTACGACAAAAGTACGCCTCGCCTCTTCGCTCGCTTCGGCCGCGCTGGACGGCCTTTTTGAACATCCTGCAAGAATTGTGTCCTTCTCAGCAAGCCTCCACCTCGCTCAGTTCACCGCTTGCAAAGTCACGGTCACTTGCTGGCGGCGGTTGCCACGAATGTACTCCACTATGACCTGGTCCCCGACCTTATGGTGTTCCATGATATCCATCAGGTCATCCACCGTCGTGACCGCCTTGCCGTCCACATCCACGATCACATCGCCCAATTCAACGCGGCCCATAGCCGTCTCACGCGCCGCGCGCAAGCCGGCTTGCTCCGCACCACTTCCCTTCGACACTTTGCCGATGACCAGTCCTTTGATCCCCCATCGCTTGGCAATAGCATCAGGCACCAGCGACACGCCCAGACCCGGACGGATGAGCTTCCCGTATTTAATGAGCTCCGGCACGACGCGGTTGACCGTGTCAACCGGGACCGCGAAGCCGATGCCGGCAAAGGCGCCGCTCGGGCTCACGATCTGCGTGTTGATTCCGATCAGTCGACCAGTGCTGTCCAGCAACGGCCCGCCGGAGTTGCCCGGGTTGATGGCCGCGTCTGTTTGAATGACCCCTTCGATCGTCCTGCTCGAGAGGGACTTGATCGTGCGGCCGAGCGCGCTCACCACGCCGGTCGTGAGGGTATGGTCCAACCCGAAGGGATTCCCGATGGCCAACACTTTTTGCCCGACGCGGAGGTCGTGGGAACTGCCGACCACCACAGGGCTCAGTGCATCCTCCGACGCCTGAATCTGGAGAACGGCGAGATCATGGTCCGGATCAGTACCGACGACTTTCGCCTTATGTTCCATGCGATCGGCCAGCGTGACGGTAATCGCGTCTGCGCCGTAGACGACGTGGAAGTTCGTGACGATGTGTCCCTGTTTATTCCAGACGAATCCCGAACCGGAGCCTTGCGGGACCTCGAACAAGTTGAACGACCAGGGATCCCGCTGTATAGCCGTGTTCGCAATAAAAACCACCGACTTGGTGGCCCGCTCGAACACCGCCATCGTCGCGCGTTCGTCTGGGGCAAAGTCGGCGGGCGGAGTCACCTGGCGAGGACGGCCTTCCGGCCCTTCGTAAGCCGAGCCGAGCGGTTTGCCCCACTCGCCTGCCTCAGCGCAGGAGGCAGCCGGACCGATCAGGCAAGCAACCATCATTGCGGCGGCCCACAGAGTCCGAACGACGTGCATGGGAATTACTCGCCGATGATTTGGATCACGAGTTCGCGCGTGCGAGGTCTCGTATCGAAGTCGATGACGACGATCTGCTGCCAGGTGCCTAAGGTGATGGAGCCATCGGCGAAAGGAATCGTGACCGACGGGCCTTGGATTTGCCCGCGCAGGTGGCTGTGACCGTTGTCCTCGCCCGGATTCCTGGTGTTGTGCCGCCAGGCCGGATCGGCCGGAACAAGACGATCCCAGATGGCCCTGGTGTCGGCACGAATCCCGGGCTCATCCTCGATGATCATGATCGAGGCGGTCGTGTGTTTGATGAACACGGTGAGAATGCCGGCGCGGAAGGGTGTACCGGCGAGCGCCTCATGCACCTGCTTGGTGATGTTCTCGATCTGCGCATCGCCGCGCATGTTCACGCGGAGCGGGACCGTCTTTACCGGCATGCTGTCGCCCCCGTCGTCATGGATCGCAAGTAGTGGCACTCAGCCGCCGTGAGGGACCGGCCGCGTGCCTGGGCCAGAATCGCGTCAAATGCGCCCTCAGCCGCCAGGCCTCGCAAGGCCGCCATCACTTCCACGCCGAGGATTCCTTCCTGCGCCAATTTGTCTAGATACGCAAAGGCCTCGGCTAGCGTTTCTTTCTTTCGCGCGTAGTAGTCGCGGCCACGACGCTGATTGCTGTACGCTTCGAATTGTTCGCAAGCCACCAACACCTCCCCCAGTTGGCGCACCCACGGGGCCGCTCCGGCGAGCCGTTCGGGATAGTAGTAGTAGAGCGTCACGAGCTGCATCCAGGGCGCCCAGGTGACGCCCATTCGCTTGAGACGCGGTTTCACCTCGCGCAACCGGCGTGCGAGCCGGCGCGCATAGCCCAATCGCATTTCCACCTGCTCGGCTGCCCAGCGGTCCATGCGAATACCTGCGGCATCAAGCTCGCGGGAGTACCGGGCAAGAAAAGCCTCCGTCTCATGCCCGTAGGCTGTCTCAGGATACACGGCGCGCCACTCACGCGGCCTGGTCGGGATACCCCGCTCCTTCGCCCACGACCAGATTTGGCCAAACAACCGTCGATCCAACCCGGCTCGTCCTAGGTCATGCAGCAGACAGGCGATCTGGTACCGCTTCACCCGCTCCGGAGGATGGCCTAATCGCTGAGCCACCGCGGCGCACATGCGGGCCGTGCGAAGGGCGTGCGCACGGTCATAGCCGCGGATGATTCGGCGACGGCGAGGATCGGGATAATCGTACAAACGCAGCAGGCGACCGGCAAATGGCCGAGACACCAACAACGGCGCTTGATGATGTGGCGACGTTCGCATGCACTCGCACGATGCTGAGGTTGGCCGGGACGGTGCGGAGTATGTGAGCAAATCGGTGCCGCGCCGGTGGACGCAGAAGAATATCGCCCGTTCGAATGGCTAGTCAACCGACAAATGGTGTGCAAGACTCGCGTAACAATCGGTTGTTTGCTATGCTGCGGCTATGAGAGCGTTCCTCCGGTTGGCGGCTATCCCGGGTGTATTGGTCGCGCTGGCGTTCCCCGACCGTCTGCTTGCAGCCTCCATCGATCAACTCGCCGATCTCACCGGAAAAGCCACCGTGGTGGTCACCTTGAAAGGGCGTGACAATTTCACCAGCGAATATCGCTATGACGTGAGCGTACGGAATCAGTCGGCTGATCCGTTGATTGCGGATTCCTTGATCGTGGTGTTGGACAAAATCACCAACCTCGCCGGCGAGGAACGAGAACCTTTGAAGAGCGAATCCCTCTTAAGCCGCTTTGAAGTGCTCGGGCAGGACGGAGAAACGGACGACGGCAAACCCTTCTTTCGTATCCCGGCCTCGAACGGTCCGGACCTTCTCCCGCATAGCGAGAGCCGGCCCGCAAACGTCCGTATCAGAAACAAAGACTATCTGATTGTGTTCACGCCTTCGTTCAAAGTGCTGGGCCAGAAACGGCCGCCGCCCGAACCGAAACAGGCGGAGCCACAACCTCACGCCGGCTCAGGTCGCAATTCCATCGATAAGCTGATCCAGTTGCTCATCAAGAAAGGCGTCCTCACGGAAGAAGAATGGCGCCGAGCCAACCAGCAGTGACCTCCCCAGACTGCAAAGCCTGCCGCGGAGAATGGCCGCGCAAGGATCATCGTATCTCTGATTGTGGATCGACCGTAGCCTATCTCCATGGCGATCAATTTTTCCCAGGCTGGACCGTGCTGGTCCTCAAGAGGCACGCGACGGAACTGTTTCAACTGTTCCAAGAAGAACGAGCGCAGCTTATCGAAGAAGTGTCCCGCGTTGCCACAGCCCTGGCAGAAGAATTCCGGGCGCACAAGATCAACTACGAACTCCTCGGCAACCAACTGCCGCACATCCACTGGCATCTCATTCCACGGCTCGCCACTGATCCCGCCCCTCTCGAACCGGTCTGGCGGGTACACCATGAGCCGCTGCAACTAGCAACGTCCGCTCTTCAGGACCGGATTCAACGACTTCGCACCAGACTCGACAAGTTGGGTTAGCGACCTAGGATTACCGCCCGTCGCCTGCCACTCCGGGATCAGGCTCCAACCAGCCGAGCAGATGGTATAATATTTTTCATTTTACACACACCGTCCGGAGGGTCACAGGTTTCCGATGCGTCGTCGATTGGTGCTTGTGGTCCTTCTGTTCGCACCTCTCGCCGTTCGTCTACCCGTCTACTCATCATTTGCGCAGACGCCTGAAAACCAGACCCCGTCCGCGCTGACCGAGACTCTCCCACCGCCTTCTGCGCCAGCTCAGGTTCCTCTTCAAGACGAGCACCTTTTCCCTGAATTGTCGGCGCATGAGCGGGAGGATGCAGTCATGGCGCTCGGCGAACTGCGCGGCACCGTCCGCAGATTTCCGCAGAGCGCGGACGACCGGCTCAAGCTGGCTCAAGGACTCTACCGCATCGGCGATCTCGATGCCGCCGTCGACGAATGCCGCGCCACGCTCCGACTCATGCCGGATTACGCGAAAGCACACCTTCAACTCGGCGTGGTCTTGATGGCGAAACAGGAATGGCGCGCGGCACTGAAGGAACTGAAAGAAGCAACCCGGCTCGATCCCGAACTGACCCAGGCTCATTACAGCCTCGGCACGGTATATTACACAACCGGTAATCTGAAAGCGGCCGTTCAGTCTTATCGTCAAGCGCTCGAGTTACAGCCGCACTTCCCCGATGCCCGGTATCGCTTGGCCCTGGTGTTGAAATTGACCGACCGTGCTCAGGAAGCGGCCCACCTGATGGAAGAGGCGGCACAGGGCGGCATTCCCCAGGCGCAGTATTTCTTGGGCCATGCGTATCGCACCGGACAAGGAGTCGAGAAGAACCTGGCTCTTTCGATCCATTGGTGGGCGAAAGCCGCCGAGTTCGGGCACCAGCAAGCCGCCGAATCCTTGTCGCAACTGCGCCGCCAGACCTTGTCGAACGACCGGTCCGATCGACGACGACGTGAAGCGATCGAGGCTTTTCGCCAATACCGCGACGGCCTCTGGAAGGGCTTCCCCGACATCACTCCCAACGGAGACGGCGAGACACTGGGAACCGCACTGCTAAGACTGGACCGTGAAGACTATGCGCTCTCAGTGCTCTTGCAGGAAGCCTACGCGTTGAGTGATGTGGCTCACGCTGAACTTGTTCGGCTCTATCAGGACGGATGGGAGAACCATCTGGCTCCTTTTGACAAAACGATTCTCACCTTTTTTGAGGTCACTGCAGGCGAGGGATTTATCCCCTCCAAGAAGGCACTGGCAAGCATCTATGGCCAAGGCCTTGGCGTGACACCCGATCTGAAAAAAGCCAACGCGCTCCTCAAGGGCTTGCCGAAGCAGGAGATGAAAGCGGTTCTCGATGACGTTGCGGGGCACTAAGGATTAGCCATGCTCGGCGCTTCACCTCTCTGGCGACAGTTTTTGAACACCCCCTGGCTCCAAGCCATTGCAATGGGGCTCCTTGCGGCGATCCTGGCTTTCGTTTTGTGGACGGCCGCTCCCGCCACGTTCACCGCGCTGGACTGGACGGCCTACGACCTCTGGCTGCGCCATCGAACGCCTATTCCCGTGAGTCCTTCTCTCGTTATCGTGACTCGTGATCCGGCCAGTGAAGAAGAGTTCGGCACCGGTCCTTGGGATCGAGCCATACCGGCACGACTGATTACAGCGGCTCATGAGGCGGGAGCTTCGACGATCGGGATAGACCATCGGCTCGATCAGGCTAGCCCGGCTCAGTTGGGCGGGGCCGCGAGCGACGCGCTGCTGCTCGAAGCGATGAAGACTGCCGGCCCGGTCGTCGTGGTGCAGAGTTCCGAGTCGCCTCTCGCCCCGGATTCGGCCATCTTCGGACACCTGCTCGTCTCAACCGATCCCGATCATGTGGCGCGAACCGTGCCTTCGATGACGACAGTGAACTCCCGATTCGTTCCGGCTTTTGGCACCTCATTGTTTGGCTTGTTTCAAAAACAGACCGCGCCGGCAGCCCGGCCTTTTTCTGCAGAGGGGGAGACGGCTCTTCTGGTCAACTACGTCGGCAATGGAGTGTTGAGCGCCTTCCCAACAATCCCTGTTTCTGCCGTCTGGGATGCAATCGGACATCACGACAGCAACCGGCTTTCGGAATGGTTCACAGGAAAGATCGTCGTGTTTCTGCCAAGCCTGGCCACCGAGGAAAGCCGGCTCTTGCCAACGGGCCAAACTGTCAGCACTTCCGTTGTTCATGTGCATCTGCTGAACATGCTGCTGACCGACGCCGGAATCTTCAGGCTCGGCACGACCGGCCGCTACACCGTGACGCTCCTCCTGGCGGCGGTCATAGCTTGGTTCCTCCTTCAATTTCGAGGAACGATCAGCCTGTTACTGGCCGGGACGACCATTGCCATCTACGGATCTCTCATGCTGATCGCCCTGGTCGCCGTCCATCTTGTGCTCCCCTTGGCGTTGCCGCTGACTGCCGCTGCGGTGGTACTCATCGGCACGACCATCTGGAGCAACCTGACCGCGCACCAACGACTGGTCCTCTTAGAGCAGGACATGCTCCGGCTTCAGCAGGAAGCAGCCGCCGTGCGCGAAGCCTTGGTCCTTCGTGAGACCCGCGCGGAGACGTTGCAAGAGGATCTTGCTGTCGCGCGAACCGCTGTCACGCAGTCCGCCGGGCAACAGGAAGAACTCACAAAAACGACTGAATTGTTGCGGTCTCAACTGGCTGAAGCCCAGACGCAGGAAGAAGAGGCGCGCAGGAAATTGGAGGGACTCGAACAGCAACTCCATAGCCTGCGTGCAGCCACGCGTGAGCCCGTGACAATGGACGATGTGGAACTCGATCGCCTCCGCGAGGAATGTCGCCAACTTGGCATCATCACCCAGGATGTCGGGCTCTTGCGCCTTTACCGCGATCTGAAGAAAGGCGCAAAGTCGTCCCTGACGGTCTTGCTGCTGGGCGAACCAGGCACGGGCAAAGAACTGTTCGCTCGCGCCGTTCACCGGCTCAGCCCACGGAACGGCAAGACGTTTATCGCCGTCAATATGGCCGCCATCTCGCCGGAGCTTTTTGAAAGCGAATTGTTCGGCCATACAAAAGGTAGCTTCACCGGGGCAATGGCAGAGCGAAGAGGCTATTTCGAGTTGGCCGATCACGGAACGATCTTTTTGGACGAGATCGGCGATCTGCGCCTGGATCACCAAAGCAAGCTGCTGCGCGTGCTGCAGGAGAAGTCGTTCTATCGCGTCGGTGCGACCATCCCGACCACAGTCGATGTGCGCATCGTGGCTGCGACGAATCGCGATCTGCAGCGAGGGGTTTCCGAGGGCTGGTTCCGTGAGGATCTCTACTTCCGCCTCACCGGTCTCGTGTTCCGGCTTCCGCCGTTGCGAGAACGGACGGGCGACGCACCGATCCTCGCTGACATCTTCCTGACCGAGATCGCTACCCAGATGGGGAAGCCGGTTCCGAAGCTGTCAAATGAGGCGCTTCGTGCCCTGATCGAACATGAATGGAAGGGCAACGTCCGGGATCTCCGCCACTGCCTTGAGCAAGCCGTGGCGCTCAGCGACCGCTCTCTGCTCACCACCGAGTCCTTGCGACTCGGCAGCGAACACGTTACGCTCTCCGCCGGTCGAGTCAAGCAGTCACAGATTCTTCCGGACCCGGCCAGCGATGCAGCGGTCTTACATTGCTTGCGCCGGCATAGCTTCGATATGCAGGCCACGGCGAAGACCTTGGGGTGGGATCGCAGTACCGTGACACAACGATTGAAGGGCCTCTGCTTCCAAGCGCTTGTTGAATCAGGCGGCGACCAGGCCAACGCCGCAGCCGCCATTGCCGATGACCCCAGGCACCTCCGAACCGTCGAACTGAAACTCATGGACTACCACAAGCACCTTCTGTCGATAATCGAACCGTTCGCCTCAGCCGACGAAGCCCTTCTCGACTGCAAACGGCGGTTCAAGAATCTTCCAGACCGGCATTTTGCCTCAGTCGAGGTTCTAGTTCGGCAACACTTTCACCGGGACCCACCGGATTCAATCAAGCGGACGAAAGAGTTCCAACCTCTCCATCAAACATTGAATCGGAAGTAAACGATGTCGCCTTCTTTAATGACATAGTCCTTGCCCTCGAGCCGGAACAACCCCTTCTCCCGCACACGAGCCTCTGTGCCGCAAGCGATAAGATCATCATAGTGATAGACCTCGGCACGGATAAACCCGCGTTCCATGTCCGAGTGAATCTTGCCCGCCGCCTGAGGAGCGGTTAGTCCCTTCCGCAACGGCCATGCCCGCGATTCCGTCTCGCCGGCGGTAAAGAAGGTGATGAGGTTGAGAAGCGTATAGGCTTCGCGCGTGAGGCGAACGAGGCCGGATTCCGTCAGTCCCATTTCTTTCAGATAGTCGGCCCGCTCGGCTTCCGGCAGCGACGACAATTCCGCTTCAAGCTGGCCGCAGATGGTCACGACCCGCGCCCCTCGCTTTTCGGCAAACTCACGCACCGGCTTTACCAGCGCCTCATCTGCCTCGGCTCTTTCAGATACATTGGCAATGAACAGGACCGGCTTGGCGGCTAGAAGCTGACACTCGTCAAGGACGATGCGCTCCTCCGGGGCGTACGACAGATTCCCCAGCCACTCACCCTTATCGAGCCGGTCCATCAGCCGTTGCAAGAAGGCCACCTCCAGCGCTGCCTTCTTATCTCCGGTCTTCACTTTTTTCTCGACCCGCTGCCTCCGGCGATCAAGCGTCTCCAGATCGGCCAACATCAATTCCGTTTCGATGGTCCCGATATCGCGGATGGGATCCACATTCCCGCCGACATGCACCACGTCGGTCCCCTGAAAACACCGGACCACATGCATCAGTGTATCCACTTCCCTGATCTGTCCGAGGAACTGGTTGCCAAGCCCTTCGCCTTTACTCGCACCTTCGACGAGCCCAGCGATGTCGCGCACTTCGAGTGTGCTCGGTGTCATCTTCTTCGATGTGAAGATTTCAACGAGCTTGAACAAGCGCGGATCAGGAACCGGAGCAATTCCCACATTGGTCTCGACCGTCGAGAAGGGATAATTCGCCGCCACCGCCCCTGCGCCGACCAATGCGTTGAAGACCGTCGTCTTCCCCACATTCGGCAACCCGATCATTCCACAACACAGTCCCATATCTTCTTATTCCTCACTCCCTCTTCCTCAGTCGCAAGAATTTTCACCTTCCGGCGAGCAGCGGTCTAGCTGATCCTCACTGCGCGTGTCCACCGATCACCTTCCGAGGTGAGGGGTGCACGAGCACGGGATCAGCTAGACCGCTGCTCGCCATCCTCTTCATCGGAACGCTCGCGCACGTTAAATTCGTTCATTGCAGCCGCCACGCCCCTCTCGATCACGCACTCCAACGCCTCAACCGCCCGGTCCACGCAAGGCTGCAACTGCTCTAACTCGTCCCGCGAAAACGGCGTCAGCACGTAATCCGCTGCGTCCTGCCCCGGCGCGGGACGGCCGATCCCGATTTTGAGCCGCGCGAACTGCCGCGTGCCGAGCGCCTCCAGAATCGAACGGAGGCCGTTATGGCCGCCATGCCCACCGGTTTGCTTGATCCGCAGGCGGCCAAGTTCCAGATCCAAATCGTCGTGGATGACGATGAGTTGTTCAGGCGAGAGCGCGAGCTCGTCGAGGAGAGCTTTCAGGGGAGAGCCCGTCACGTTCATCCAATCGAGCGTGCCGGCCAGTTCGACCGGTTCTGGTCCCACCCGCCCCGATCCGCGGATAGTGACCCCACGGCATGTCAGGCCGATGGACCACCGAGCAGCGGCCCGTTCGACAACCCGGCTCCCGATGTTGTGGCGAGTCGTGGCATAAGCGCCTCCGGGATTGCCGAGACCGACGATCAGACGCAACGTTACTTTTTCTTCTCCGCTTCCTTCTTCTCGGCCTTGGGAGCTTCCTTGACGGGGGCAGCTTCCTTCTTCTCGCCACCCTTGGCTTCCGCAGTCGGAGCCGCGGCGGCCCCTGCCGCCACGCTTTCCGCCGCCTCTTCCTTCCCCTTGCCGATGACTTCCGGTTCCGCCGCCGGTCCGGCCGCGCCGCTGGTCAATAGCGCTTCGAGCTTGGCCTCCGACATCGGCGCGGCGACGCTGACGACCATCTGGTCGGCATCATCCAAGTACCGAATCCCCTCGCGCTTGGAAATCTCGCGCAGGTGAAGGCCCTGGCCGATCGCCAACGATGAGGCGTCTACCTCGATAAAGTCCGGCAAGGCCGATGGCAGACACTCGATGTGCAGCTCGCGCAGGTTGTGGTGCAGCACGCCGCCTTCCTTGACGCCGGCCGGCACACCGCCGGTCAAATGCACGGGCACTTTGACACGGATCGCCTTATCCATCGAGATTTCGAAGAGGTCGGCGTGGAGCAACTCGCCCGTAACCGGATCGACCTGATAATCGCGGAGTAGTGCCGTACGCTGGGACTTGGCTTCTGCGCCGTTCACGGTGAGCGAGAGCAAGGCAGTGGCGCTGGCGTGCGACCGCAAAATCTTAATCATATCGTCGGGGTCCACGGTCAGCAGCAGGCATTCGCCCTGCCCATACAGGACAGCCGGCACCTTGCCCTGCCTCCGCAATTGGCGCGCCATTCCCTTCCCTGCGCGCTCTCGCACATCCACCGCTAGATCGAATTTCATCGTCCTCCTCCTCGCTCCCTCGGTTTCCTTTTTTCTTAGGCAAACAACGAACTGACTGATTCGTCTTCGTGGATGCGCCGGATGGCCTCTCCCAGCAATGGCGCTACCGACAGCACCTGTAATTTCGGACAGGTCTGCTCTTTTCCCCGCAGCGGGATCGTGTTCGTCACGATTACCTCCGCCAAACAGGACCGTTGCAGCCGCTCTAATGCCGGCCCCGACAACACCGGATGTGTGCAGCCCGCCCACACCTCCCGCGCCCCCTTGTCGAAGCAAGCCTGGGCCCCCTGCACGATCGTGCCGGCCGTGTCGATCATATCGTCGAACAGCAAGGCGCTCTTGCCTTCGACGTCGCCGATGATGTTCATGATCTGCGCATGGTTCGGTCCTTCGCGCCGCTTGTCGATAATGGCTAGGTTGGCCTGCAACCGTTTCGCGAAGGCCCGCGCCCGTTCCACGCCTCCCGCATCAGGCGATACGACCACGAGATCGGCGATCTTCCGCTTGGTGATATAGTCCAGCAGCACCGGCATCGCATATAAATGATCGACCGGAATGTTGAAGAACCCCTGGATCTGCCCCGCGTGCAGATCCATCGTAAGTGCCCGATCGGCACCGGCCGTGGTGATCAAATCGGCCACAAGCTTGGCAGTAATCGGCACCCGCGGCTGATCTTTGCGGTCTTGCCGGGCATACCCGAAATAAGGGATCACAGCAGTGATCCGGTTGGCCGAGGACCGTTTCAAAGCATCGATCATGATCAAGAGTTCCATGATCGAATCGTTGACGGGATGGCAGCAGGACTGCGCCACGAACACGTCCGCGCCACGAACATTCTCATCGATCTTGACGCGGATCTCTCCATCACTGAAGGAAGCCACCGTTGCCGCACCTAACTTGGTCCCGAGGTAGCTGCAAATTTGGCTTGCCAGGGCAGGATTGGCCGTGCCGGAGAAGATCTTTAATTCCCTATTCATGGATTCCTCGGACGTATGAGTGGGATTCCTGGAAACCCTGTAATCCCGAGCAGTTCGTATCTGGTGGGCACGAGCGGGACGCCACCCCTTCCCGCCACCCTCGCTCGCAATGCGACGAGGAGAAAACCAACCGAGAAGTGATACTGTATCGAAAATCTCGTCACTTTGTCAATGCAAGACCGGTAAGAAACGAACGCGCTACTGTGCGCACAGGGGCCCTGTCCCAGCTTTGACGGCATAGGCTCGGCAGCCCTGTTGGTGATCGAGCAGTACTTGGGCACGTGAGGCAGCGGCTGCCTGGCGGAACACCCCGAACAGAGTTGCCCCGCTGCCGGAGAGCATCGCGGTCTCGGCTCCATGCGAGACAAGTTGAGCTTTCAAGTCTCGGAGAAGCGGATGGCTGGCGAAGACCGGCTCTTCAAAATCGTTTTCGGCCAGTTCGTGCAGGCGTTCCCAGGACACGACGTCCTGCTGATTCAATTTGATCAAGGCATCAGACAGCGGACGGACGGACGCTCTCGTCTTCGCCAATTGCTGATAGGCCCACCGCGTTTCCACAGGAAACCCCGGATTGACCAGCACAATCCACCGTTCCCCTCTCATCCGTACGCTCCTGACGATTTCTCCGTGGCCGGACACGGTTGCAGTCGGCGCCGAGAAAAAAAACGGCACATCGCTCCCCAACAACTGTCCCACTTCAACCATTTGGGAAACCGACCACCCTAGACCGAGTAGCCGGTTGAGACCGAGGATCGTCGCAGCGGCATCGCTGCTACCCCCGCCTAACCCGGCGCCCAGTGGGATGCGCTTCATGAGCCGGATGTCGACCCCATCCCCAACGCCCATCCGTTCCCGTACCAAGGCCGCAGCCCGATAGACGAGATTGGTCTGATCGCCCACCAAGACCGCATGCTCGCAATGGAGTCGAATCCCGGGAGCGGCCGTGCGGCGAATCGTCACCTCATCCTCCAATCCCACTGTTTGCATCAAGGACCAGATGTTGTGATACCCGTCCGGACGACGATCCAGCACGCGAAGGATCAGATTGACTTTGGCCGGAGCATGGACGCGAACTTCCGTGGCAGGTCCAGAATCACTTGCGGAAGGCACCTAATCTCGCCCTCCTTTGATGGCGTACTTTTCCAGCCGATAGCGGAAGGAGCGGGTATTCAGACAGAGGAGACGCGCCGCCTTTTTCTTGACCCACTTGGTCCGCTCAAGGGCTTTCAACAGCAAATCTTTCTCAATCGAATTGATCAGACCTTCCAGATCGAGCCCCTCCTCCGGCAGATCCGTCGGGAGCGCTTGCTGGGGAGAAACCGGGCGATGGAGCCATCCGCGAATGTCATTGTCGGTGACCGACGCCCCAGTCGAGAATGCGACGACGCGCTCGATCAGATTCTCCAGCTCCCGTACGTTCCCTCGCCATTCGTGCGCCAGCAGAACGTGCATGGCGTCCGTTGTGAGCGTCGGAGCCGGTTTGCCGTTCTCATGCGCGAACTTATCAAGGAAATGTTGGGCAAGAAGCGGAATATCCCCCGTGCGCAGCCGCAGGGGAGGTAGGCGGATGGGGATCACATCCAGCCGATAGTAGAGGTCTTCCCGAAAGCCGCCTTCAGCCACGGCTTTTTCGAGATCGCGATTCGTCGCCGCCACGATGCGCACGTCAACCTTCATGTCCTGCGTGCCGCCGACCCGACGGAATTCCCGCTCCTGAATAACGCGCAAGAGCTTCACTTGGATCGCCGGCGTCGTATCGCCGATTTCGTCGAGGAAGATGGTGCCTCCATTGGCAACCTCGAAGAGTCCGGCCTTGTTGGAGATCGCCCCCGTGAACGATCCTTTCATATGGCCGAATAACTCGCTTTCCAACAACGTCTCGGGAACCGCGCTGCAATTCACCGTCACAAAGGGCATCTGGGCCCGTGCGCTGTTGTAATGAATCGCCCGCGCCACGAGCTCTTTGCCGGTGCCGCTTTCGCCCCAGATGAGCACGTTGCTCTTCGAATCCGCCACCTTGCGCACCACATCGAACACTTTCTGCATGGCGTCGCTTTGTCCGACGATTTGCGCGAAGGAGGACTGACTTGCCATCTCGCGCTTGAGCAGTATGTTCTCGGTCGAAAGCCGGCGCTTCTCCAAAGCGTTCCGGATGATCAGTTGCACTTCATCGACTTGAAAGGGCTTGGTCAGATAGTCGTAGGCGCCATGCTTCATGGCTTCGACGGCGGATTCGGCTGATGCGAAGGCCGTGATTACGAGCACGACCGTTTCGGGCGATGCCGCTTTCACGGTTTTCAAGACGTCCAAGCCTCCGACCTTCGGCATTTTGAGATCGGTGATCACCAGGTCGAAAATCTCTTGACCGATGTGGCCGATGGCCTCTTCTCCGTCAGACGCTATGGTGACATGGTATCCCGCGCGCTTGAGCATGATGCTCAAGACATCGCGCATGCTTTGTTCATCTTCAACGATTAGGATCTTTTCCACGGTTCCCTACCCTCATGCCATAAACGCAACCCCGTTTCGCCGGTACGCGGCAGGCACACCACGAAGCGCGATCCGCTCCCGACCTGACTCTCGACCTTGATCCAGCCACCATGCAGGTCGACGATCCGGTGCACGGCAGCGAGCCCCAGTCCCGATCCCTTCTTTTTAGTGGTAAAAAACGGTAGAAAAATCTTGTCCAGGCGGTCCTTCGGGATGCCTTCGCCCGTGTCCTGAAATGCAATCTCGATGACTTCGCCACGGCGCCCGCCCAAATCCACCCGCCGTTGCCCTGTGGCGATCGTCAACTGTCCTCCGTTAGGCATCGCATCGAAGGCGTTCGTGACAAGATTCCAAAAGACCTGCTTCAACTGGTCTTGGTCGACCTGCGCCCGTAACGCGCCGTTGGCAAGCGCGGTGACGATCCGCACATTCGTTCGCGAGCGCGCTTCATGTTGAATGAGATCGAGCGTGTCGGCGATCACCTTGTTCACATCACATTCTGCCAGATTGAGCGCCGGCGGGCGAGCATAAAGGAGAAACTCGGTAATGATCGTATCCAACCGGGTGGCTTCACGGATGGCAATGTCCATCAGTCGCTGGCTGGTTTCGTCTGATCCCACATCCTTGCGCAACATCTGCATGGCACCGGCCAGCGCACCCAGGGGGTTACGAATCTCATGGGCCATCCCGGCCGACATCTCGCCGAGCGTCGCCAGCCATTCCTGGCGACGCATTTCCTCTTCCATGTCACGGATCTTGGTCAAGTCTTTAAAGACGCCCACAAGCCCCGTCTGTTCGCCCTGCTCATGAAGGGGCGAGACCGTCATACCCAGAATCAGCCGGCTCCCGTCGGCGCGCTTACACTCGACTTCGAACCGCGACGACACGGACGGGTTCATGGTCTGTTCATCGGACGGCCCATTCGGATGCCAATTGAACACTTCTCGCCAGGGACGTCCGAGCACCTGATCAAGACCATAGCCCGTTGCCTCTTGAGCCGCAGGGTTGAACGACGTTACGCGACCGAGTACATCCGCTGTAAACACGCCGCTACTGATACTTTGGACAATGTTCTCATGGAAGGCTTGCAAACGGGTCAAGCCCTGCTCTTTTTCACGGAGGGAGAGATCCGCCTGGCGTAACTGGTCCGCGAGCGCCCCACTGAGAAACCCGACGACGAGAAACGCCAAACCGTAGACTCCGAATGTCTGCAGCGTTTCCGCGCTCGATAAGCGACTGTGAGACAACCAGCCTAGCGACTCCAGCACCCCATACAATTGGAGATTCGTCACGATGCCGAACAAGATGATGCAGATGCTGGAGGTCACCAACCCGACCGACCGCCTGGGGACCAGGCTGGCGACCGTCACAGTGATGATGTAAAGGACCGAGAACGGACTTTCGATGCCACCCGTTCGGGCGACCAGCACGGTTTCAAGGACAAAATCGACCCCGACCTGGAACCATGCAAACAAGGTGAGGGCCTTCGAAGCCTTCAGATAACGAAGCACAATCGCGTAAGGGACCGTGATCGCGTAGATCAGCGTAATCAACACATAGAACGTCTGGACTCGTTCGCCCTTGGGAATTTGGAAGGCAAGCGACAGGCCGAGCAGGAGGGTCACGACTACGACGCGGAGCCATATCAACCAATGCAATCTGGCCCGGAGATCATTCATTGGTATCGATGACTCCCTGGCGATCGTCAACCGCGATGCCTCGCAGCACCATCATCGTGAGGGCCCTGCGGCGAACGAAGTACGCGGTGATGAGGAGTAAGTAGGCAGCCGGAAAGCCTGTCGCCTAGAGGGTCAAATTCGGCCGGCCACTGTGCCGCGGGAGGACAAGCCCTACGTTCCCAACTGATCCGCAGATATGTGATTTCCCAGCAACACCCTGTCTGCAACGGTTACCCAATAGCGGCCGCCATCTGGAAGATCGGCAAGTACATGGCAATCACGATGAAGCCGATGATCGTGCCAAGAAAGACCATCATCACCGGTTCAAGGAGGGAAGTGAGCGCAGCCACCGCCTGATCGACTTCGTCTTCGTAGAAATCGGCGATCTTACCGAGCATCGCGTCGAGCGCGCCGGTCGATTCGCCGACGGCAATCATGTGGGTGACCATTTTCGGGAATGTCTCGCTCTTGGCCAGCGGTTCAGAAATCGTTTTCCCGCTGCTGATGCTGACGCGGGCGTTGAGGAGAGCCTCTTCGATGACTTTATTCCCGGATGTTTTGGCACAGATCGTCAGCCCATCGAGCAGCGGTACACCGCTCGTGATCAGCGTTCCCAGCGTCCTCGTAAACTTAGCCACCGAGGCCTTCCGAATCAATTCTCCGAAGATGGGCAGCTTGAGGAGGAGGCGATCGATGACCAGACGACCTTTCGGCGTCTTGTAGTACTTCTTGAGCGCAAATACCGCCCCGACGGCTCCGGCAATCAGAAAGAGAATATAGGACTGAATAAAGTTGCTCATGTCGATCACGAGCTGCGTCGGGCCGGGCAATCCCATCTTGCCCCCCGACATCTCGGAAAACATCTTTGCGAAGATGGGAATAACCCAGATCATGAGAACGGTGATCACGATCACAGCCACGCCCAAGATCGCCGCAGGATACACCATGGCCGACTTGATCATCCCTTTGAGTTTCATAGCCTTTTCGATGTGCTTGGCCAGCCGGGTGAGAATGGTGTCCAGCAGCCCACCGACCTCGCCCGCGTGAATCATATTGATGTAAAGATCATCGAACACTTTCGGGTGCTTCCTGAGAGCATCGGAGAAGGTGGATCCTCCCTCGACATCGATTTTCACTTCTCCGATGGTCTTGCCGAGGAATTTGTTTTCCGACTGGGTCGCGAGAATATCCAAACACTGGATGAGCGGGAGTCCGGCATTGATCATCGTCCCGAACTGCCGAGTGAAGACCACCAGATCCTTATCACTGATCCCGCTACCAAACGAGAAGCCGCCGAACCCAGCCGCCTTCTCATTGAGGCTGCTGACAAAGACGTTCTGTTTGCGCAGTTGCTCAACGGCTTCATCCCGAGTCTTGGCCGTCAATTCGCCTTTTCGAACGACTCCCTGTCTCGTCTTACCGACATAAGCAAAGGTGGCCATAAGACTCTCTCTGCTACCAGTCTGAAAACACCAGGATGGCTTGAGAGCGCTGGAAATAACCCTGTGGAAAGTCTAGTGGACGACCCCCATCTTGTCAAAGCACTTTCGTGTTCTTGTCAGAGGATCTGACATCGAGGAGCGCCGGGGAGTCAAGAACGATCACAGACCGTTCGCGGTAACCTTCACATAACCACGATAGAGGTAATGGAAGCCGGACGAGAGCGTGAAGATTACCATCAGATAGAGCAGCGGTTGGATCATAGAAAGATCGCCTTGGCGCGAGACAAGAAGCACGGCCAGGAGAATATAGGTCAATTGACAGAAGGTGGTGCCCTTTCCCAAGAAGGTCGGCGACGTATCCACCCGCGAGCCGGTATGCTGAGCCACGACGGTGCCGGCTATGAGAATGAGATCACGGCTGACAACCACGATCGCCACCCAGGACGGAATCCAGTGCATCGTTGACAGTGTCAGGAAGCCGGAGATCAGCAACAGTTTATCCGCCAACGGATCGAGCAGCGCTCCCAAGCGAGTCCGCTGGTTGGCTACCCTGGCGATAGTTCCGTCCAGCGCATCGGTCGCGCCTGCAACCAGCAACACGACGAGCGCCGCATCGTAACGCTCATACACCAACAACCCGACAAAAACCGGGATGAGCAAGATACGAATGAGCGTCAGACTGTTGGGAATGTTCATCGCGACAGTGGAAACCGTTTTGTGTTCCTCGTCCATACGAACCTATTGGCAGAGGGCGGCATGATAGAAAGCCGGTTTCGGCTTGTCAACGATGGTTGCAGCCGGCCACGTCGCCGCCTATAATGTCGGGCGATCATCCTCGGACAGCCCAGTGAGGAGGTTTCCGATGAGCGCCCTTTCCCTCGTGTTCAAAAAAGAAGGGCTGGTCGAACGGCACCAGCTTGAAGGAGTTGATCCGAGCGATCGTTATTTCAACCGCGCGATTCTCGTGAATCGAACACCCAGCGGGTACGCGGCCAAGGTCATGTACGAGGCCCTGATTGTCGAAGGTCAGTCGCATCCCACCGTCAGCTTGGCTGTCAAAGAGGTTGTCGACAAGTTGAGAAACTTCGGATTTCGCCGGATGCGGACAAGAACAAACTTCAAAGGGCAACGATATCTGGCGGAGAAGGAAACCTGGGTCGACTATCCGGACGAAGCCCAACCTCCTTCGATTAGCTCTCCGTGAATCAGGTCGTGGATCAGCGGCCGGAACCGACGAATCGACTCGTTGCGTCTCGTCGGATGTACGCGGTTCGACAACAAGACGACTTCCAGCTCGCAGACTGGATCCACCCACAACGACGTGCCCGTATATCCCAGATGCCCGAAGGACTCGGGAGAAAACTTCGTCCCCGAAGAGGACGAGGTTGATGGTGTATCCCAGCCGAGCGCCCAGCTCGACTGCGGTATCCGATGCTGCCGCGAAACGAACTGACGGACCATCGAGGGATCGAATACCGTCCGTCGTCCGCGGTGAGCGTTCAGCCATGCTTCCGACATCGCCAGCACAGCCGCCGCGGTCCCGAATAGCCCCGCATGCCCGGCTGTCCCGCCCAACGCATAGGCATTCTCGTCATGCACCTCCGCTTGCAACACCCGGCCACGCCACTGGTCTTCTTCAGTAGGAGCGACATCGTCTAAGACCATCCCGGCCCGGTTGAGACTATCGAGTCTCTTCGTCCCGATCTCCAGGAAGGCCAGTGGTGCGGCGCCCGTCGGTTCGTACAGATGCTCCCGGCAGAACACCGCCAACGACTGACCGGTCACCCGTTCCACGAGCATTCCCAGCAGCATGAATCCCAGATCGCTGTACAGACTGCGCGAACCGATCGGATAGAGGAGGGCCTCGTCGCGAATGTACTCAAGCACCGCCTGTCGAGCGGCGGGATCGCCGAGAAATCCCGGTCGGCGTCGGTCTTCTTCGGCAACCCGTTCATAGAACGGCCGCCATCCGGGAAGCCCGGCGCTGTGAGTCAATAGGTGATAGACGGTGGCCTCGCCGACGGGAACGTTCGAGAGCTCCGGCAACAGGGCGCGCAATGTTCTATCGACCTGCAGTCGTCCTTGCTGCACGAGAAGCAGCACAGCGCTCGTCGTCGCGAGGGGTTTGGTCAGAGAGGCAAGATCGTAAATAGTCTCCAGAGTGACCGGATCGCCGGAGGGAAGAAGGGAGCGCCGCCCGACCGCCTTACGATACGCGACTTCACCACGCAGGCGAATCAGCAGTACCGCGCCAGGGAAGACCCCGTCGGCAACAGCCTGCTCCATCGCTGCACCGATCGGATCGGATGTGATCATAGAATCGTGGGCGCCATGAGGAGCAGTATGATCGGGCAGGTTAAAGCCTGGAGTCGGGCGCGTCCGACTAGGAAGGGTATTGCCGGCAACGGCCGGGCCGACTAGCGAGAGTGGCTCGAATCCCCCGCGAGTTTCTCATCCGTTGCCGTTGCGTCGGCGTGAAAATCCTCCGATTCCTCCACTTCCAATAGGCGCTCGAACGTCCGGAGCGTCGCACGGATGCGTTCGGCCATCAGCACACGTTGCTTGCGCAATTCCGACAGGTCGCGATGGGCATCGGCCGATTCCATCCTTGCCTGGCGCAGGACTTCTTCAGCCTTGAGCTCCGCCTCTTTGATAATCAACTCGGCTTCACGTTGCGCTCCACGCTTGACCTCGTCCGCCAACGATTGGGCGGAAACCAACGTATTGGACAGCGCCGCTTCCGTCTTCTTCACTTCCGCAAGCTGCTGTTCCGTGAACGCGAGTTTTTCCCGCAGCACGGCGTTGTCGCGGTTCAGCATCTCCACGGTTTGCGCGAGCTCTTCCAGAAACCGGTTCACCTCTTCCTTGTCATAACCACGGAAGGCGACCTTGAATACCATCTGTTGAATATCAAGCGGCGTGATCTTCATGGCATTCCTCCCACACTGGATCAGTTCATCCGCATTGCCATTTCCTTCAACGTGTTCACCAGAGCGATCTGGAGAAAGATAATGATCAGAATCGCCACCACCGGCGAAAGATCGAGTCCCATCCGCCAGCCCAGCCACCGGCGGATCGGCGCCAAGACCGGTTCAGTAGCTCGCTCCAGGAACTGCACGATCGGATTCCACGGATCCGGATTCACCCAGGAGATCAAGGCACGCGCGATGATCACCCACATATAGAGCCAGAGGACGTAGTCCACGACCGTCGCGACTCCCAACAGCACGTTCCCCACCACAAACATCAGGCGCCTAATTCTCGTGAGCGATTCGTTGCAGCCTCGACAGCCGCAATCAACGCCGCGCGCAGCCCGCCAATTTCGAGCTGGTGAAGACCTGCGATGGTCGTGCCGCCCGGCGAAGCGACTCGATCCTTCAACCGTGCAGGATGTTCGCCCGACTCCAGCAGCAACCGCGCAGCCCCCAGCACCGTCTGGGCAGCCAACATCTCGGCGGCCTGCCTGGGCAACCCTGCCTTCACGCCGCCATCCGCAAGAGCTTCGATCATCAGGAAGACATACGCGGGTCCGCTACCGCTCAGCCCCGTCACGGCATCCATGAGGCGTTCCTCAACCGGCACGACACGTCCCACCGCTTCGAACATCGACCGCGCAAGGGCCAAATCCTCCTCACGCACGCCGGATCCGCCGGCCAATGCCGCCGCACCCTCGCGTACCAACACCGGCATATTGGGCATAGCCCGAATCACACGGACAGATGCCGGCAATCGTGCGGCCAGCCATGGGATAGAGATACCGGCCGCGATCGAGATCACCAACCGCCCCTCCAGTGCGGGCGCAATACCCGTCAACACATGGCCTAGAACTTGCGGCTTTACAGCCAAGGCGACGACATCCGACCATCGCGCTGCTTCGTGGTTGTCTTCGCCAACCCGAATGCCGAAACGCCGCTTGATGAGATCACGCCGCTCTGCGCTGGGGTCGGTGGCCCACAGCGCGCCGAGCTCACAGGCTTTGGCGGCGAGGAGCCCGCCGATCAAGGCTTCAGCCATCTGGCCGGCGCCGATAAAGGCCAACTTTTTCCTGATGGGAAGACTATCCACGACGCGCTCCAAAAATGGCCGTACCGACGCGCACGAACGTCGCCCCTTCTTCCACCGCCACCTCGTAGTCGCCGGACATCCCCATCGACAGTTCGTCCATCCTAATATTCTTCAGTTCCGGCTTAGCGAGCAAGCGGGCCAATTCATGGAGCCGGCGAAAATAGGGTCTCGTCATTTCGGGGTCCGTTCGGAACGGAGGGATCGCCATCAACCCTCTCACCGCCAACCCGGGCATCGCATTGAGCTCGGGGAGCGCCTGTTCCAGCGAATCAGGAGCAAAACCACCCTTCGTCGCCTCGCCGCCGACGTTCACTTCCAGCAACAGGGGCTGGCGAATCCCCGCTTGTTCCGCTCGGCGATTGATCTCAGCCGCCAGCTCGACGCTTTCAACCGAGTGAATCATCGCGAACAACCCGACGACCGTCTTGACCTTTCTGGTCTGCAGCCGTCCGATGAAGTGCCAGGTCGCCTGGCTTCGCCCGATCTGCTCGATCTTCGGCAGCGCTTCCTGGAGACGGTTTTCTCCGAGTTGCGTCAGCCCGGCAGCGAGGCCCACTCGGATGCGATCGACGGAAACCGACTTCGTGGCTGCGATGAGACGAACGGTCTCAGGAGGTCGTCCCACCCGCTCAGCCGCCCGGCGAATGTTCTCCAACACCAACGAAACATTGTGGGCAATAGAATCCGATTCGCCGGCATTCATCTAGCCCGAATTATTCACAGCGGTTCGTCGCGCATCCCCGGCAAAGCTTTGACTCACAGGCCCCCTATTCTACCGGAGGCTCCGCTGAAATGGCAGAGCCAACGCACAGCCGACCAGGGGCCTCATGGTCGGCGGCCAACGAGACCGATGCCGCTCATCATCGTCTTTTTCACGACACCATCCCGTCGATACGAGAAGAAGAGGTCGGGGTGACAGATCGTGCATACGCCGGCGGTCGCAATGTTCGCAGCCTCCACGCCGATCGATTCTGCTTGCCGCCGAACCAAACTCCGCAGATCCAAGAGAGCCCGATTGCGACCTCGTTCTGCAATAATCAGTCGCCAGTCGCTGCAACTCTCGCGCAACCTCGCCAACACCGGTTCATCGACCTCATAACAACAAGGTCCCGCCGACGGGCCGATACCCACGCGCACCTGTGCCGGATCGGTGCCGAACCGGCGCTTCATCACGTCCACCGTCTTAGGTACGATCCCGGCCACCGCCCCTCGCCAACCGGCATGAATAGCCGCCACCACCTTGCGTTTGGGATCATGCAACAGAACCGGCACACAGTCGGCTGTGCGAACCACCACCATCACGTGCGGCTGGTCGGTCACGAGCGCATCCCACCCACCATCGAACGGTTCTCCCTCCTGAACAGGCCGATTCAATACCAGCACATCGGTTCCATGAACCTGCTTCACCGACACGAGGACACCGGCCTTTCCCGCGCCACGCATGGCACGCTTCGGCTCGGCCTGCTCCCGATGAGATCCTATCATCGAATGCCTGGTACCGAAGAAGTGGCGGACTCCCTGGCATGAAGTTGCGAACGCCGGCAACGTGATCACGAGACCTGTCATCGGTAAAAGCAGCTCATAGCCGATAGCAAACAGCGGGTAGCTCTCCCGATCCTGTTAGTCTGCCTGCTTTCTCAAGAAGGTCGGCACATCCCACTCGTCATCGGCAACCGCTGTCACGCGCTCAACCGTTTCGCGCGATTCTCCCAACCGCCTCAGGAAGGTAGGACGATCCAGGTCCTTGCGGGGCATCTCCGCAACCGCAGCTTGGACGCCGGCGAGGACCTGTTGCCCATTGTTCCGCACGGTGCGTACCGGACCGCGATCAACCGCGACGGGCTTCGGCGCCGGCTGCTCGTCCTTTTCAAACCCGGTGGCGACGACGGTCACGATGAGATCATCCCCCATATCCGGATTGATGACCTGCCCGACAATGATGTTGGCTTCAGGATCAGCGGCCTGTTGGATAATCGAAGCCGCTTCTTCGACTTCGTGCAACGACATGTTGGGGCCACCGGTAATATTGAGCAACACGCCGCGCGCTCCCTCCACACTCCCCTCTTCCAACAGCGGGCTGGAGATGGCCTTCTGGGCCGCTTCGATCGCGCGATTCGTTCCCCGCGCGACGCCCATTCCCATCACCGCACGCCCCGTATGGGACATCACGGTTCTGACGTCGGCGAAATCGACGTTCACATGACCGGTCGTCGTGATGACGTCCGCAATCCCTTGGATCGCCTGGCGCAGCACGTCGTCCGCCACCTTGAACGCATCCAGCAACGGCGTGGCCTTGTCCACGATCCCCAAGAGTCGTTGGTTCGGGATGATGAGGAGCGTATCGACGTGGCGCTTCAGGTCGCGGATGCCTTCTTCCGCATGGCTCATGCGCCGATGCCCCTCATACGAAAAAGGCTTCGTCACCACGCCGACGGTGAGGATGCCCAATTCGCGCGCGATGCTCGCGACGATCGGCGCCGCGCCCGTGCCGGTTCCGCCGCCCATACCGGCCGTCACAAACACCATGTCGGCCCCTTCGAGCGATTCGCGGATGTCGTCCTTACTTTCCAATGCGGCATCTTTGCCCACTTCCGGTTTGGCACCCGCGCCCAATCCGCGCGTCCGCTCGGGACCGAGTTGAATTTTGAATCCCGCATGCGATCGCTCCAGCGCTTGCAGGTCCGTGTTGGCGGCGATGAAGTCCACCCGGCACAAGCCGTTCGCCATCATCGTATTGACCGCGTTACAGCCCGCCCCGCCAACCCCGATCACCTTGATGCGCACGGGGGACAACGCATCTTCCTGGAATGAGAACATCGTGACACCTCCCTGGTAAAAGTAAGACGCGCGTGCGGCCTCCCGCCACGCGCAACCGTTAGAAGAGCTCAAGCATCGCTTTCATCCGGGCAAACACCTTGCTCAATGAGCGGCCGCTATGGAGCCCGGCGGTGTCCAGTTCTTCAGCATGCTTCCTGGCATGGAGCAGGAGACCCACCCCTGTGGCATGCATCGGGTTGCTCACGATATCCCGCAAGCCCCCGACACCGGACGGCGTCCCGCGCCGAGCCGACAGGTTCAGCACTTTCTCCGCGGCATCGGGCATCCCTTCCAGCAGGGAGGTCCCGCCGGTAATCACCACACCGGCGCCCAACATGCCTTCATAGCCGGCCCTGGCGATCTCGCGCCGCACCAGCTCGAACATCTCTTCGACCCGCGGCTCGATGATTTCTGCAATATCGCGCCGGGAGAAAATCCGCGGCGGCCGATCCCCCACCGACGGTACCTCGATGCTCTGATGGTCGTGAAGCAACTCCGTGCGCGCGATTCCATGCTGGATTTTGATCTTCTCCGCTTCCGTCTGGGACGTGAGCAAACCGATGGCAAGATCCTTGGTCAAATTCTGGCCGCCGATCGGTAAGACCGCCGTGTGGCGAATGCTCCCGTCGAGAAAGATCGCCAGGTCGGTCGTCCCGCCCCCAAGATCGACCATGGCCACGCCGAGTTCCCGCTCTTCCGGGCTCAACACGGCTTCGCTGGAAGCGAGCGGCTGGAGTATGATATCGACCACATCCAACCCCGCGCGATTCACGCTCTTGATGATGTTCTGAGCCGAAGTCACCGCCCCCGTAATGACGTGCACGTTCACTTCCAACCGATTCCCGGATATCCCTAGCGGCTCCCGCACACCGTCCTGGTCATCGACCATGAATTCGCAGGGCAACACGTGCAGAATCCGCCGCTCATGCGGAATGACCGCCAAGGTCCTGGCGCTCTCTACAGCCCGTTGAATGTCTTCGCGCGTTACTTCCTGCCTCTTGAGCGCCACCACGCCTTTGCAATTCTCACCGGAGATATGACTCCCGGCGATGCCCGTATAGACGGAATTGATCTGAACGGCCGCCATCAGCTCGGCTTCCTCGACCGCTTTTTTGATCGACTCCACCGTGCTTTCGATGTTCACCACCACGCCCTTGCGAAGACCGCGGGACGGACTCGATCCGACCCCGATGACGTTGAGAATGCCCTCCTCCGTCGTCTCCGCGACAATGGCGCAGATCTTGGTGGTGCCGATATCCAGCCCAACAAGGATCTGGTCACGTTTCGGCACAGTGCGTCACCCCCTTTCCCGGACAATCACGCGGTCTGCGTACCGCAGATCGATTTCGTTTGTCGTCTTGCCGGTTCCGCTCAAAGCCGCCGAACGCAGCGCGGGCTTCATCTTGCGGAATCGCTCCCACTGTTCCTCTACCGCCGAGGTCCCGACCTGGAAGCGAACTCCCTTCACGGAGGCCACCAGACTTTCGGCATTGGTCGCGTCCACCTCCGCCCGACCGTCGAGCGTCTGCGCCACGAGCTTCGCCAGCTCCACACCTGCTTTGACGACCGCACGGCCCATCGCGTCTCCCTGCGCCAACCTATCCGGATCGACCCCGGTTAAAGCCGGAAGAGTGGGATCGTCATGCGCCCCGATGCGCGCGAGCACCGCTCCGCCGTCATCGACGAGTAGGTTCCCGGACGGTGC
>JBBIQV010000033.1:0-35691 GCA_037442105.1 Nitrospiraceae bacterium
TATGGCGAGAATGAATAATATCTGCGTGCTGCGACACACATAAGCCAGTCTAGGCTTGCCGTACAAGGCTACAAAAGGGTAGAGATGTAACCCCAAAGAGGTATGGAAAAGGAGAAGAGGTAGTTCTGTCCGCGCAGCACGTTGGGCTAGATGAGCGGTGATTTGACAATCGAGGCAACGCCGATTAGCCTAGCCCGCACATCGTGTGGTTGCTGTGAACTGACAGAGAGGAACTGGAGGCACCTATGTTCGTGTGGAGTAAGCGTCTCGTTACGGGGTTGCTCGCCGCCTTTGTCATTCTCCTCGGAATCTTCTTGATCCATGGCTCGCCGGACAACGCGAGCGGCCTGAAGATTCATACAACACGGTGGATGGCGCTGAATTATGCGGGGCTGGTTTTATGGGTGTTCGTATGGATGATTGATCAGGCCCGTGTGCGAGGCAAGAGTGTCTGGATCTGGTTCATCCCTTTTTTCTTCGCCCCGCTCCCGACCCTTATGCTGTACGTGTTGTTTCTCCAGCGAAAGCTTAAGGTGTGACCACCTCACGTCGACCAACATTACGGGCTCACAGTTGCCGGATATACTCCCTCAGGCCCTTGAGCTGACAGGGAGGGACGCATCATCCAAAGTAACCATAATCCAGGCAACGCCGCAACGAACGTCATCAAGAAGAACTGCCCCCAACCGAGAACTTCTACCAACTCTGCGGCTGGACGTCCGAGGAAGACCCGTCCGAGAGCTTCCAGCGAGGAGAGCAGAGCAAATTGCGTTGCCGTAAACCGATGGTCGCACAAGGACATGATCAAGGCGACAAAGGCTGACGTGCCCATCCCTCCCGACAGATTCTCAATGATTATGGTAGAAACCGCCGCTCCATAGCTTTTCCCCATCCACGCCAAGGCCACAAAGGCAAGGTTCGACACGGCTTGTAACGCCCCGAAGGCGAGCAAAGATTGAAACAGCCCGAACCGGGCCATAGCGACACCACCGATCAACGCGCCTAACAAGGTTGCACCCAACCCTATCCCTCTCATCGCGCCAACGTCGCTTGGATTGAACTGCAGTTCCCTGATGAGAAATGCCGTGGTGAGCGTTCCGGCGAAGGCGTCTCCGGCTTTATACAGCACGATCAGCAGCAAGAATCTCAACGCATGGGAGCGGGAGAAATATTCTCGGAGCGGTCCCCACACCGCTTCTTCCCAATTTGCAGGCGGGATGCCAGGATCAGCCGGTTCGGGGCTGACGAAAACGGCGAGGATTCCTATCAACATTAGACCGGCTAACAACATGTAGGTGTTTCTCCACCCTATCTGGTCCGCCGCAATCAAGGCCAGAACCGTCGCGACGAGCAGCGCCATGCGATACCCGTTTACCCACAAGGCAGCTCCGAATCCTCGCTCGTGAGGTTGGAGCAAATCGGTCCGATACGCATCGAACACAATGTCCAACGATGCTGACAAGAAGGCTGCCAGCACCGCCATGATGCCTAATGGCCATGACCCGTGGTCCGGTCCAGTCACCGCCATGCCCAAGAGGCTCAACGCGACACCACCCTGCGTCACGAGCATCCAGCCGCGCCGGCGACCGAGCCACGGAGGAACAAACCGGTCCATCACCGGTGCCCAGAGAAATTTAAGGGTGTAGGGAAGACCAGCGAGCGTGAACCATCCGATCGTTCGAATGTCGGTACCGGCCACGGACAACCAAGCTTGTAATGTTGTGCCGGACGTGAGCGCCAGAGGAAGGCCGGAGACAAACCCCAGGGGCAGCATGATCGCAATGCGGCGACCGGTCAGAATATGCGCAAGTTGGTGAAACGGCACGATCGTAGAGCGACCCATGAACATGCGTCGCTAGAATACCACCATGGCCGAACGACCACGGATAAGATTCACGAAACTTGACGGAAGTGAATGAAACCGTAGCGGTGACTCGGCGCTATCACTGAGAGAACCGGGCTGTAAGCTTTCACTCAACAGGGCTGGCCGTTAAAGAGGCAGGGTTTATAGCGAGTAATGTCGAAATCCACGTTCTCCTGGTAGACCCGTTCATTGCCGTTCACGCCATCCTGCTCCGGGTCGTTCCACATGGTATGGTTCCACCAGTAGAATAAGGGGTATGGTTCCGTATAGTAGACGGGATTGCCGTAATTGCTACGCGCGTACTCCTGTACTAATCGCCCTGTGATGTAATCCACTTCGCCGTTTCCCCGGAGCGAAAAAAGCATCAGAAACAGGCGGGCTTCGTGGTCGTACAACTCGTCGAGGCGGGAATCCACGTCCGGCTCGATGGGGAGAGCGTCTTTGGTCGAGCCGGCGGGAGCAGCAAACAGAAGCAAGCCTGCTACGGCAAGAACCGTCGCGAGCGGCAACTTTTCCATGCAATCATACTCCCGTGCGACGAGTAGCGAGAAAGATGGCCGCATCGTAACATGAGGATCAGGACCATTCAACAATGGGCTACAGACACAACGAGCGTGCAGACCGGACCGTGCATGACTTGCCCTCCCGTCCGTGGCCTTCTATAATCCGCGCCATGAATGCTGTACGACCCAGGGCCTCCTTCCATACTCTTGGATGCCGGCTCAATCAGGCCGAGACAGGAATGCTTGCCGATCAATTGAGGAGGAAAGGCTATCAACTCGTCGACAGTGGCCAACCCACCGACCTGCTGGTCATCAATACCTGTTCAGTGACCGAGCAGGCTGAGAAGGAGTGCCGTGCAATCGTTCGTAAGACTTTGCAGCATTCGCCCAATGCTTTTGTGGCGGTCACAGGATGCTATGCGCAGACAGGCATGCAGTCCTTGCAGCAAGTACCGGGCATCGATCTGATTGTCGGAACACAATACAAGATGGCCTTGCCGGAGCATCTGCCGGTCGGAACAGTGCTTCCCAAAGAATCTACTGCGCTGGTGCTCCACACGAAGCATATCGACCACGAGGAATTTACTCTTCCTGGAACAGGCGATTGCGATCTGACACGTGCGCCTCTGAAGATTCAGGATGGCTGCAACTTCATGTGCAGCTTTTGCCTCATTCCTTTTGCCAGGGGGCGGGAACGCAGTCGGAATGTTGACGATGCCATACGGGAGGCGATTGAGTTGGTGCAACGCGGCCACCGCGAAGTGGTTCTCACCGGCGTCAACATTGGTCGGCATAACAGCCGACACGGAGATCTTGTTGACCTGATCCAACGGTTGGAGCAGATCGACGGCCTCGATCGGATTCGGATTTCTTCCATCGAGCCTACGACCATCTCGGAGCGGTTGCTCGATCACATGGCATCTTCGTCGAAGCTCTGCCCCTTCCTTCATATTCCATTGCAGAGTGGGGACGACAAAATACTTCAAGCGATGAATCGCCAGTACATGGCCGCGGAGTACCGTGCTTTGATTGAAAAGGCCTCCAGTCGAATCCCCCACCTCGGCTTGGGGGCTGACGTGATGGTCGGATTCCCTGGGGAAGGGAGCAATGAATTTGACGCGACAGTGAGGCTCATCGAGGAGTTGCCGTTCAGTTATCTGCACGTGTTCACATTCTCGAAGCGTCCAGGGACCGCTGCAGCGCGACTCCGGCAGGCCGTGCCTTCCTCCATCGTGAAGACCAGAGCCACGATCCTCGCCAAGCTGTCGCAGGCCAAGCGGCTTGCATTCTATCAGCGATACCTGGGCCGGCCTGTCCACGTGTTGTTCGAAAAGCCCGATCGCGCGGGATTTGCAACTGGGAGGACGGGCAATTTCATAAAGGTCGAAGTGCCGTCCTCAGAAGACTTATGGAATTCGTTCCGCGAGGTTATCATCACCGGTGTAATGGATGGCCTGGCCATGGGGTACCTGGCTCCGTCTCCGACATCAGTACGGGAACGTGCGTTGGTATGAAGACGATCCTGCGAGCCTACCGAGTTCATATCGAGACGTTCGGCTGTCAGATGAATGAATACGACAGCGAACTTGTGCGGTCGTTGCTGCAAAATGATGGGTACACGCTCACGGATGACAAGGAATTGGCTGATGTGGTGCTGATGAACACTTGCGCCATTCGCGAGAACGCCCACAACAGAGTCTATGGCCGCTTGGCAGAACTCAAATCCATCAAGAAGCAACGACCATTGGTGGTCGGCGTTCTCGGATGCATGGCGCAGAACCTGAAGAGGGAGCTTCTCGAGACTGAGCCGCTCGTCGACATCCTCGTCGGGCCTGATGGCTATCGTCGGTTACCGGAGATGATCGATCAAGCCTTAAAGACGCAGGGAGAAGGTCTTTACCGAAAGGACATGGCGGTAGATCTCTCGGAGTATGAGACCTACAGCGATATCCTGCCGGACCGCACCGAAGGGGTAAATGCCTGGATTGCGATCATGCGGGGCTGCGATAATTTCTGCACCTTCTGCGTGGTGCCTTATACAAGGGGGCGCGAGCGGTCACGTAACCCTGAAGGCATTGTGAGGGAAGCCGAAGCAGCCATCGCAAGAGGATTCAAGCAGGTCACCCTCTTAGGGCAGAACGTGAATTCTTATCGGTCCGAAGGATGGGACTTTGCGCGACTCATCACAGCAGTTGCCGATCTGCCCGGCATCGAGCGCGTGCGTTTTACGTCTCCCCATCCGAAAGATTTCCCTCCGGCCTTGCTGGATGCCGTAGCGAACCATCCGAAGATATGTAAACATATTCATCTTCCGGTTCAGTCCGGCAGCGATCGGATTCTGGATCTCATGGGGCGTACCTATACACGCGGCGAGTACCTCCGGTTGGTTGAACAGATTCAGGCTCACTCGAACAGCATTGCTCTCACGACCGATGTCATCTGTGGATTTTGCACGGAGACGGAGCAAGACTTCCTTGATACCTACCGGGCATTCGAACAGGTTGGGTTCGATGCGGCATACATTTTCAAGTATTCAGAACGGAAGAACACGATCGCTGCAAGAAAATATCCGGACGATGTTCCTGATCATGTGAAGTCCGACCGTGTAGCACAACTGGTGAGTCTTCAGAAAGAGATCGCTCTTGCCAAGAACCGGCGGCTGATCGGCCAATCGGTACGCATACTGGTCGAGGGAGACGCGAAACGATCCGCTAGGCAGTGGATGGGCCGGACCGACACAAACCTCACGACCGTCTGGGATAAAAACGGGGATATGCTCAGACCGGGCCAGCTTGTAGATATAACCATACACGACGTATCCGCCACGACTCTTTTCGGCCATCCCTCCTCCACCCTCTGAGTCGGCAAGCGGCTCCTTCGGCGCAACAATAGGTTAACCAGCACCCACGACCAGGACGAGAACGACAAAGTTGCACGCACTCTGTCCAATCTGCACTCATTCTCCTACAGGTGCCCTCTGATCTTATCCGCTGCACTCCTCTAGTCCGATTAGCAGGCATCACCCCTGTTTGGTCACTCTCCTTATCCAGATGTTCCGGCTATGAATCGCCGCCGAGAAAGTCTCGTCCGATTAATTCTTACTTATCAATGAGTTGCGAGCTATGTACTCATCTAGAGTCAGCTCATGTTCTGGGCAGGGTCATAGGAACAGCAACTTCCCATTCAAAGGATTAGAACCCAAACCATTTCAGATAGATGAGTCTGGTTGGGGCACAGACCTTGCTTGATAATTTTCAAGCGAAGCAGGGATAGAAAAACCCAACAGAGAGAGAACGGAATCCCCAAAGAAAATGAAACACCCTGACCTGAAGACCGAGTTTGAACAAGGGGAGCAAGGTATGAGCCTCGAAACGATTATCTCTGTCGGTGTCTTTGGGTGGTTGGCGATCGGCATGGTACTGATGGGGCTGGGAATCTGGTAATTGTGGCCTCGCCGACGAGCTTCCTCCTGGTACGCACTTCGCGCACAGGTCTTCTTTTCAAAATACAAGAACAAGAAGGGGAATAGCCATGCAGGTTGAACGAATTGTCTCTCGCACATCCGTTCTGATAGCCAGAACCCTGCTATGCGCGGCTCCTTTCTGTGCCTCTACGGTTGGCTGTTCTTTCCTGAGTTCCGTCACCACCCTTCATCAAAGTGCAAGAGGCAGCGTTGTCTTGGAAGAAGTGTCAGACTGGTCATTTGAAGCGTCTCATCCAACGATGATCGACACCACCACGATAGCAAAGGCCCTTCGTGGTACGCAGCGCGACGACACCCAGGCGGTGTCTCCCGAAATGTCCGTTGGTGGCGGCAAGCCGATGAGAGTATTCAGCGATGAGGACGTCGAATTCCTTGCTCCCCTGCTAGCCCAAGCATTGTCTCGTGCGAAACCCGAACAAATCGTTGGTTTCCGTCTGTCTTCATCGGCAGGGTCAGGCTCTGAACCCACCACGGGCACCCTTTACATCCAACAAGCTTCCCTTTATCTCACTCTGACGCAATACCCGGGCAAACCGACCACAAGCGGAACCTCATGGTTCGGCCGCCAAGCCGGCGACGGCAAGTCCGCAAAGATGGTCAGTTTCACTCCCACAGCCGCTGGCCGTGTCGAACAGGCTTCGACGGCCGCTTCACAGGGGAAGGCCAATGCCAGTACGATCGTCATCGACTACCATGCGCTGGCAAAGACCGGCAGCGATATTCCCATATCCGCGAAGGCAATGGCTTCCCGGCCCAGCCCGGCTCCTGCTGCAATTCCTGTCAGCATGTCGGAGCACCCCACGGAGTCCACAGTGTCCTCGCAGGACCAGGATCCACGGGATGCTGAGTTCCTGAACCAGAAGCTCGAAGAACTCCGCCAGGCAAAGGACACCATCAGTAAGAAGGACACGGAGCTCAGTATCCTGCGCAAGGAAAGTGAACAGATGAAGCGTGAACTTCGGCAAAGCGCCGCGGAGATCAAGGAACTGAAGAGCAAAAAGGTGTCAACGAAGGCCACGCAGAAACCCAAAACAGGAACAGCTCAAATTACCCCTCGCTAACGAGCGCCGGCCGAACCCATCAGCTCACGTCGATCAGTTCGGGCTGGAGCAAGACCACTTCCCGGGACAAGGGTTGCCGAAAGTTCATCCGGCAGTAGCAGGCGTAAGTTACATAGGTATCTTGGAGACAATAGGCCCCGATTTCACGCCCTTGTCCCTTCGCCCACATATCCGCCACCTGACTTCCACTTCCTGATTTCGTCTCCACGTTCAGAGCCCTCGCCAGTACATCCAGCTTCACCCATCCACGCGAATCCCAGTTGCTCCACACCGCCATTGTGTCATACACCGGGTCAGTCCGGAACTTGGCCAGATTGATCTCGACACTGGGTTTCACTTGCTGGATGATCGAGCGCTTCTTGATGAACGGAAGGTCAAAGCCCAGACCGTTGTGCGTAATGAACAGAGCGGGACGCGTCTCCGCCAACCGGGTCCAGAACTGCCGCAGGAGTTCTCGTTCATTCGCTCCATACCAGGCGATTGCCCCTCTGGGCTCAAGAGCGTCGGACAGTTCAATCAAGCCGATGCAAACGATCCGGCTGAAGGTGCCGTCGAAAGCCGATTTCTCATAAAGCTCGTCCTCGGTTCGCTTCCGATCTTGCGCCTCGGTTAAGGAAAACAGATCGTATCCACCCTCAGGCTCTGAGACCTCAGATGGGGCTACACCGACCAGCCGCGCCCATTCCTCGCGCGGGGCCTGCAGGGTTTCAATATCGAGAACAACCTTCATGGTGTGAACCGCCCCTCACGTTGGAGCGCTTCGATAATCGGCTGGTCGGCCGGTGGAAAGGAATAGTGGTTGAGCTCCTCCGCAACGACCCATCGAACCTCCGCGCAATCGATCGGCTGAGCTGGCCCGCTCACGATTGAACAGCGAAAGAAATGCAGTTCCACGGTCTTCTCGGGATAGTCATGCCGGATCACATACCACTGGATCGGTGGAGAGATCGACACCGCGAGCTCCTCGCGCAGCTCTCGACGCAAGCAGTCTTCGAGCGACTCCCCCGGTTCCCGTTTCCCGCCGGGAAATTCCCAGAATCCTCCAAGATGGACCTCCGATTTCCGGCGAGCGATCAAGTAACGGCCGTTATCGCAAATCACCCCTGCCGCCACCTGGATCAGCCTGTCAGGATGAGAAAACCGTGTTTCCATCATGTTCGTTTGGGATCGAAGGGATAGGTCTTGCAGAGGTCCTTCATCGGGCACAGGAGACAGTAGGGATCACGGGCCGTACAGACCATCGCACCAAGATCCATAACGGCTTGATTGAAGTCATAGCCCTTCCCTCTTGGGATCAACGACTCTGAGAGCGTCCACAACATCGTTTTCCTGGATTTAGGATCGCCGACGCCGACGAAGACACGATGCAAGACGCGCATCACATTCGTGTCGAGGATCGGAGCATCTTCGTTAAAAGCAAAAGACCGAATCGCCCCCGCGGTATATCGACCGATCCCCTTGAACGACAGCAGCTCATCAGGGTCCTTCGGGAGGTTCCCGCCGTAGCGCGCCACCGTCTCACGGGCAATGCCGTGAAGCCGTTCCGGCCTGATGTTGTAGCCGAGCGGGTACCAGGTCTTCCGCACATCCTCGACCGGCGCGTCAGCCAGATCCTCGAAGGTCGGATAGCGCGTCAGAAACTCATGGTACTTGGGAATCACGCGATCCACCTGCGTCTGTTGAAGCATCACTTCAGACACAAGGATATGGTATGGATCCGACGTCTTCCGCCACGGAAGATCGCGACCATGCTCCTTGTACCACTTGAGTAAACGCTGCTGAAACCGACGTTTCACGAGCGAATCAGGAACGGGAGAGATTTCGGACTTCTTCTTGCCGCGACGAGACGCTGTTCGAGGCCGAGAGCGGGTTGCCATACGACGTCACTTCGTGTAGCGGCATTCTAGAAGTCCCTCTACCGAAAATCAAACACCGCGGAGGGTGTAGTTAAGTGGCTTGCCTCAAACCCTGAAATAGTGGAGAATGGCCGCGTGCTTTCACCATCTCCCTAGACATTCTTCGGCTCAGCGTAACATAGTGCGTATAACCCGCGAGGACATTTGGGACAGCATCACCGCACAGTCGGAAAGTCTTCCTATCACCGACTTTCTTCGTCGTAATCGCAGCCACTCAAAAGAAAGGATCATCCATGCGACTCCTAGCATTCTGGGTCTCTTCCTTGCTTTGCATCGCAGTCTCAACCGCATCAGCCGCCGCACCGGAACCAACCAATGACGAGCAGAAAACCCTCTACGCCCTTGGAGTGGCCATGAGTCAATCCCTCGGAACCTTTACACTCAGCGAGTCCGAGCTTGAGTTCGTGAAGGCCGGCCTCACGGACGGCGTTCTGAAACGGCCGCACAAGGTAGAACTCCAGGCGTTCGGACCGAAGATTCAGCAGTTGCAGCAGGCAAGAGCCATGGCAGTGGCGGAAACCGAGAAGAAGGCCGGGGCCGCCTTCCTTGCCAAGGCCTCGGCAGAAGCAGGAGCGAAGAAAACCGAGTCCGGCGCAATCATCATGACGCTGAAGGAAGGGAAAGGCGCGACACCGAAGGCCACGGATACAGTCAAGGTCCACTACCATGGCACGCTTATCGATGGCACGGTGTTCGATAGCTCAGTCAAACGAGGAGAGCCGGCGACATTCGGGTTGAGCCAAGTCATCAAGTGTTGGACCGAGGGTGTGCAACACATCAAGGTCGGTGGCAAAAGCCGCCTGGTCTGCCCTTCAAATCTCGCCTATGGCGACCGGGGATCACCGCCGGTGATCAAGCCGGGCGCGACGCTGATCTTCGAGGTCGAGTTGCTCGAAATCGCCAAATAGGATAGGCCGAGAGGCACCCGCGTTGGTCCTGTGCTTCCGGAGCGCGCGCCCTCAGAAGGGCCTCGTTCGATGGCCGCAGTGGGACCAACATGGGCACCCCGGTTCCCCCGCCCCTCGAAAGCACTACTAAGACTACGAATGCCCAATAGTTTCATGAACTCCGCCCCGTGTATTCTCCCGCTACATCGTCTTTCACGCGTGGAGGATTCTACATGGTGTTGGTGGCAAGTTCGATCGTCTGTTACATGAGCCTGCTAGGTATCTTGGCGGTAGCGTCTCCCGGAGTCGGGCCGATTGGGATGTTGATGTTGGTTCTGCCCGGTGACTTGATGGAATGGATGCATGCGCCTGCATATGGCCTGTTAGCCTGGCTCGCGATCCGCGGTTTTCAACGACGCGGCTGGCCAGTCCCCTATGCGTTGATCGTGGGTGTGCTTTTTGCCATTCTGTTCGGACTGTGGACGGAAGTGGCTCAAGCGTCCGCGCCTGGGCGCTCTCCGTCGGTGAAAGACTTATTGGTCGATGCCTTTGGGATTTTTGTGGCTGGCAGTCTCGTGTTATGGCAGTGGGTATCGTCTCTCAAACCATGCCGCCTCGCAGCGGTTCCAGCATGCCGGGTATTGCTCACCCAGATAGGAGCATCACCCCGATGACACCAGACCTTTGCAGGCGAACTGCCAGTCGATTTTCAGTCCGGTGTCCGGCGTACTATTCCAACGGCGAGTTCCACGCCAGTGGCGTGGTAGAGAATCTCACGGACACCGGCGGATGCGTGCACGGAACCTACCCAGTGAACGCCGGGATGTCTTTGGTCATCTTCGTGATTCCGCCTGAGCCCTATGCCACGCTGCTCATTCGTCGCGCGATAGTGCGCTGGGCGAACGGCACAATCTTTGGCCTTGAACTCTCTGATCTTGATCCCACATCAGCGACCGAGCTGGCTCGTATAGCCGTCTCACAACTCCCAGGCTTGTGGTCTTCGCTCAACTGACGGCGACGGAGCGTGCCTCGCGAACCACTAGCGTAGCAACCTGCTTCACTTCCTGAAACCCCGCTCTCCGAGCAGTGGAGTGGGCCTACATCAGCAATTGGGGGGCGATGGTCGGTGAAGTCTCTGGCCTCCACCTTACTACAGGATCGTCCCACTCTGTTCCCGAAATAACCGCACTTCATCGCCCTCCCTATTTCCTTATGGAAAGACCGCCGGTTAGCAGATTCATCCCGTTTTATCAGTTCAGAGTTTGTGGAAATACGGTGATCGTTATTCGTTTATTTTCGTTCTTCCAGGAGCTCGGACTGAATGGATGTTTGTACAGCGTGAAAACCAAAACAAATTCTTAAATTAAAGCGAATATAAGCCGAGCCGTTCGATATACATGCATTTTGTATCAATTTGTTAGGCAGCATATCTCATCTATATGTTGCATTCTGTTGTGGTGCTAGTTGCATATCAGCCGTTCACTTAATCCTTCAATTACCCAGCTCGCTGTCTATTCTTAGTGTTGTGGCATTTTCGAAACGCAAAGCCTAGCACTTTCACTCCGGAGTTTCATAGGTATTGCTCTTGCTCTCTTCTCTTTCAGCACTGCCCCAGCACAGGATAGAGATCACACGCGTCATCTGCTGAACGTTGTCGGCTTGCCACAGGGGATGGTTGTGAATCGGAACGAGGACAGACCGTCTCAACATAGGAAGCCGACTGGCAAGCTGGCTGTAGGTTTGGGCATTGGAATGGGCCTGGCGTTGCTGGCCACGTTCAGAGGCAGACGTGGTCCTCTAAGAACCTCACCCCATACAGAAAGAGTCCAGAAAAAGCCGGCCGTTCTCGTTGTTGAAGACGAGGCAGGACCTCGTGATGCGCTCAGAGTCATCCTGCAACCTTTCTTCGATATCCACGCAGTCGACACCGCCAAGGCTGCTCTGCAGGTTCTGAGCGAACGACCGATCGACCTGATCACGTTGGACCAGAAGCTGCCTGATCGCCAGGGACTCGATTTACTCCAAGACATTAAACATACCTATGCAGACGTTGAGGTGATCATCATTACGGGTTACGGGAGCCTGTCCTCCGCCATGGAGGGACTCCGACACGGGGCTACCGGTTACCTGCTCAAACCATTCAATGTCACCGAATTGATTACGCTCATGAATCAGACGGTGAAGAAGAAACAGCGATTGGATTTCCTCAGGACGTTCTTGCGAAAGCCAACAGCCTTATGGGGGACAGACCGAGAAGGTGCGGCCGCGTGGAAGGAACTCCGGAACCAGTATTTCTCAATCGGAAAGCCAGCCTCGGAAGAAGTATCTACCCCATCCGCCGCCGATTTGCTTGTGTTGCTGTCCGATCTCCTTGAAGCAAAGGACCGGCAGCTCCTCAACCATTGCAGCCGGGTCAGCTTCTACGCCACTCTGCTGGCGAACCGCTTGAACCTCACCGTGACCGAAGAGAAGTCCCTCACCCTGGGAGCGTTTTTACACGATATCGGGAAGATCCGCATCGAAGGATATGACTTCTCCCGCGACCGGATCGGCAATCTAGGCGAATCGACATCATTCCAGGGACATCCGAACATTGGGGCGCAGGTAGCCTTACGCTTCGGGCTTCCAACTGAGGTGGTGCAGATTATATCTTGCCACCACGAACGATACGATGGGTCGGGCTATCCCCATGGTCTGCATGGTAAGGAAATTCCGTTGCTCGCTCGGATTGTCTGCATCGCACAGGTCTATGACCACCTGACCGCTGCGATTCCCGGCCAGTCACCGGTGGCCATCGATGACGCCCTCCGCCAAATCTCCTTAGAAGCCGGAACCCACTTCGATCCCATGTTGACCGACATCTTCATCCAAGCGGTCACTGAGTGCAAAGAGTCTCTTCCTGCCATGGCCACTGCACCTATGCCCACTAGCGTCTAATTGTCAGGCGACCACACTTTGCCTTCCTGGGATCAATTAGGAGCCTTGCCGCTACCAATCTGCTCCTAGCCGGTGCACGACAATTTGATGAACGACTGCGTGTCGCCCCAGCGTCGCCAGGTAGAGGGCCGTCTCCGCGATGTCATATGGACTGATCTTCTCGCTGCGAAGAATCTCCTCCGGGGATGCATCGACCAGTTCGTCCGCCACACCGCCCGGACAGATTGCGCTCACCTTGATATGGTACGGGCGGCCCTCATCGGCTAGAGATTTTGTTAACGCCATGATTCCGTGCTTGGACGCACTGTAGGTCCCGGTACCTGCCCACGCTTGGACTCCCGCGACGCTCGCCATATTGATAATCACGCCCCCACCCTGCCGTTTCATCTGTCGAAACCCAGCACGACAACAAAAGAACGTGCCTCTCAGGTTGGTGTTGAGCACTTCATCGAACACTTCGGTGGTTGTCTCCGCAATGCGCCCTCCGCCACCGATGCCGGCATTGTTCACCAGGATATCAAGCCGTCCGTAGCGATTCACGGTCTCTCCGATGAGGCGTTCAACCTGGGTCTCATCCGCCACGTCCGTCTGGATGACGATGCCTTCCCCGCCCTTCTGCTTGATCCGAGCAAGTGTCTCTTCGCACAAAGGCCGGCGTCGTGCGGCGATCACGACAGCCGCACTCTCCTCGGCAAACCGGAAAGCGATGGCCTTGCCAATTCCACTGCTGCCTCCCGTCACGATGGCGATCTTGCCCGACAATCGCGTCAAGCTATTCCTCCTAGCGCGCTAGTCCCGCGCCACCATGTCACATGCCGCCTTGCAATCCCCCCGCACCTACTCGTAAGCTGCTCACCAGATGGACGACATGCACCGCATTGCTCACAAGTCCGAGCTGATGGCGGGCAATCTGACACGCTCGTCAGAAGGAAAATTATGATCGGTCTGGGCGCAGGCTATCCACATGAACCTGGAAGCTTCCTCGGACGACGTCGTGCACGTATCGGGCGAGTGCTTCGCGTACGACGGGAAAGGCAATCCGATCCCAAGGAATCGCGTCTCGGTGAAACAGTTGGACTTCCAGGCTTTCAGCTCCGGCTTGATAGGCGGGTCCACGCAGGCGACCGCGGAACACCATGTACACCTGGCTGATATGCGGCAGGCTGAACACGGCGTAGAGTGAGGTGATCTCAACGTCCGCCCGTGCCTCCTCGAACGTCTCGCGCACCGCGGCTTGCTCCGTGCTCTCGCCCGTTTCCATGAACCCGGCAGGAAACGTCCAGAGTCCGTAGCGTGGCTCGATCGCGCGCCGGCAGAGCAGAATTTTGCCATCCCACTCAGGAATGCAGCCGGCGACGATCTTCGGATTCTGGTAATGGATTTCCTGGCACGTGTCACAGACATAGCGTGGCAGGTTATCGCCAGGAGGGACCTTGCGGGTGACCGGTGCGCCGCATTGACTACAGAACTTCATCGCAACTACCCTTTTTCGACCCTTCTTAGAAATGGATAGCACAAACCACACCTTCTTTGCACCCTGCCCACGCGGGCTCGAGGCGGTACTTTCCGACGAGCTGCTCGCACTTGGCGCTGCTCAGCCTGCCCTGGTGCCGGGGGGCGTCGGCTTCAGCGGTTCCCTTGCCCTGTGCTATAGGGCAAACCTGGAAAGCCGGATTGCCAGTCGTATCCTCTGGCGCATGGCGCAAGCGCCGTATCGTTCCGAGCAGGATCTCTATCTAATTGCGCATGACGTTCCCTGGCACCAGTGGTTCTCGCCGGCGCAGACCATCAAAGTCAAAGTGAGTGCGAAACAGTGCCCCCTCAAGAGCCTCGACTTCGTCACCCTCCGTCTTAAAGACGCAATCTGCGATCGGTTCACCGCTACCTGTGCCAGCCGTCCCAGCGTGGACACAACCAGGCCCGACATCCTCATCGTCGCCTTTCTCGATCAGCGGACCGCGACCCTTTACCTTGACACATCGGGAGATCCCTTGTTCAAGCGGGGCTTGCGACAGCGGGTGAGCGAAGCCCCCTTGCGGGAAAACTTGGCGGCGGGGATTCTTCGATTAGCCGGTTGGCGACCGGACCAGGTCTTACTCGATCCGATGTGCGGCGGAGCGACGATTCCGATCGAAGCCGCGCTGATCGCTAAAAATATCGCGCCGGGGCTGGGACGCTCCTTCGCGTTTGAGAAGCTGCACCGGTTTGAGAAGAACGTCTGGGCTGATCTCTGCGACCAAAGCCGGGCTCAGCAACGGAAACGTGCACCGTGTTCTATCTTTGCCTGCGACCGCAGCACGAAGGCGATCCAGGCCGCTGAGGAGAATGTCCGAGCGGCAGGCCTCGCGGATGCCATCCATCTCGATCAAGCGAGTTTCCTCACCCTAACCGCACCGGCTGATGCAGGCATCCTCGTCGCGAATCCGCCCTATGGAGTGCGCATCGGCGACGATGAGCGACTGGCGAAGATTTACCCTCTTCTCGGCGATTGCCTCAAACAACGTTTCCCTGGATGGACCGCTTACCTATTCACCGGCGATCTGAGGTTGCCCAAGTTGATCGGACTCTCTCCATCACGCCGCATTCCGCTGTTCAACGGCGCGATCGATTGCCGGCTCTATGAATTCCGAATAGTCAAAGGAGGAAACAGAAGGAGAAAGGGCACCACGATATGAAGATCCCGGCCTGGCGACAATCCGGCATGCCTCTGTTCCTACTCGTCCTGACCGGCTGCAGCATAATCCAAGAATTGTTCCCGCCGCCGGATGTCCGCTCGTTGGTTCCCGGTCGGATACGGCAATCCGTTCTGTCTCGCGTCCAGCCGGATGTACAAATGGAACTCGATCGGCACATGTCGGTCCATCAGGCAACCGTCCTCCAGGCTGTGTCCTCCAAGGCAACAAGTTTTCCCGCTGGTTTCAAACTGCGCCTCCCGGTTCAGAGTTTGACCGATCCATGGACCGGGCTCACGGCCATCGAGCAACACGGGCTCCTCATCGCCGAGCTGGCCGAGGGTGGCAAAGAAAACTTGCCGGTCCTCATCGATATCATGGAGGCTGGTGCGGACCGCACGGCTGCATTCTTCAACCCGATTCCTTTCCCATCCGCTAAGAGCCGAGAAGAAGCAGCGACCTTTCTCACCGATGTACTTGCGCAGGCCGGCGTCCTCCGCGAGAAGGCTCTCCGAAATCTTTCCGAGGAAGACCGCACGTGGCTCTTCATCCATTCTCGTTCGATGGTCGAGCACTTTATTCCCCATGTCGCAGCCTTCACTGACCAGAGCGCCTCCCAGGTAAAAGCCGATCGACGCTTCGTGCAGACTGTGGCCGAACAGGTTGATTACGCCGCGCTCATCGCGGCGGCCGAGGCACTGACCCGTCTGGCCAACGATCGCTGGCTTCGCCAACTGTGGGTCCTGTTCCACAACCAGCCGCCGCTCTCGACGCCGCCACAAGGCATGAACGGCCAGATTCTCCTGGCACAGGAAACATCCTATGGACTTATCGTCATTGGGGGTGTGGGACCCAATACCTACGATATGGATCAACACGTGGCGCTGGTCATCGATCTTGGAGGGGATGACACGTACCGAGGAACAATCGCCACCTCGAGCCAGGTCGGACAAGGTAACAGCGTCGTGATTGATTTGTCCGGCAACGACACTTACGAAGCGGCCCCGCTCGGCTTGGCGACCGGTCGGCTGGGCGTTGGCCTGCTCGCCGACTTGTCCGGCGACGATGTATATCACCTTGGTCTCGGTTCCGGTGGTACCGGGTTCGCCGGCCTCGGCATCCTCTACGACGGGAATGGCAACGATGTCTATATGGGTAGTCGTTTCACGCAAGGGACGGCCATCGCGGGGCTCGGCTTGCTCCTCGATGAAGCAGGAAACGATCGTTATGTGAGCGACGGCTACGCGATCGGCTTCGGCGGTCCGCAGGGCATCGGGGCAGTGATCGACGTCAAAGGAAACGATACCTACCAGTGCGGCGAGAAGTATCCCAGCAACTACAACGCCCTCGATGCACCACATGCAACACCGGGTGACCCTCTGTTTCAGTATGATTGTTTCGGATTGGGCACGGGCTCCGGCAGACGCGTGCTCGCGAAACAACCCGATCAACAAGCCTACAACTTGGCAGGAGGTTGGGGCATATTGCTCGATCTCCATGGAAACGATCGGTATCGCAGTGCCAACTTCTCTCAGGGGTGCGGCTACTTCTTCGGAATCGGCCTCAAGCTCGACTTGGACGGCGATGACGACCATGCGGCGGCTCGCTATGGCCACGCAGCCGGGGCCCACTTCGGCGTTGGACTCTTCATCGACAAGCACGGTGACGACCGCTACAGTTCAACCGGGCCGCTCTACAATGGAGGCACGGCCTGGGACTTCAGCGTGATGGTGGCCATCGACGCCGGAACCGGCGCCGACCAGTATGATTTCCAGCGATCATCCGGCCTCGGGAAAGCCGAACATACCTCCTGGAGTCTCTTCATCGAGGAAGGTGGAAACGACCGGTACCTCTTATCCAATGGGCTCGGCAGTGCCTCGGATGACAGCCTGAGCGGCTTCTTCGATTTGGCCGGGAAGGACGAGTACCCGCCGCCAGCTTCCATGAACAGCCCTGCTGGCACAACACGGGGCAACGGGATCATCCTCCTGGAGTCGGCCGGCAGCTTGTTCGTGGACCGATAAGCAGCGGGAGCATGCAAGCAGATAAGAAATCAGGCATCAGACGACACCGGTTGGTCTTTTCCCGCCCTGGCGTTTTTTTGATCAATCCTCGCCCAAGTGCTGAAGTCCCGATATACTAAGCCCGTACCGTGATAGACCACCGGACGGCGTCATCAAGAGGTGAGAGTGCCGGATGCCTTACTCTGATCGCTCGCGACGACTACGGCAACGTTTCTTCTACAAGATCGGCGCTGAGTTCACGGTCGCAGCCACCGTCCTGGTGCTGATCGGTCTGGCGTCCTATGAAAGCTTCCGAGAATTCGAGAACACCTCCGACTGGGTAACCCATACACAAGAAGAAATGGCGGCATTACATGCGGTGTCGTCACACACACTGGGAGCCGTGAGCGCAGTCCGCGGTTATCTGGTGACGGGGAAGGAACGCTTTCTCGAACCCTACAAGAAAGCGTTGACTTCCCTTGACCACGATCAGACACGGCTGGCCACTCTTCTCCAGGATAATCCTGAGCAGGTGCAGCGGTTCGAACGCCTGAAGCGCCTCATCGGTCAACAACTGGATGTGTTGAAGGCTCTGATCGCCAGGCGCAACCACGCCGCTTCCACCCCGGCACAGATAGAATCCTCCATGGATCAGAGTAAGGCAATCATGGATTCGATTCGTGTCACCATCAAGGACATGCAGGACGTGGAGAAGGCGTTATTGCTCGCACGGGAGCAGCATGCCGATGCGAAAGGAAGGAACGCGATACTCACTTCCGTGATCGGTGACATACTGGATATCCTCATTCTGATCTGGGTCGCACTCCAGATACGCCGTGAGATCGCCGCACGCCAACAGGCGCAGGAGCACCTCCAGCAAGCGCGCGATGAACTTGAGGTGAGGATCCGGCAGCGAACGAAGGACTTGGAGGAAGCGAACCAGCGCCTCCGACTCCTGTCGAGCCGGCTTATCGCGGTCCAAGAGGAGGAACGCCGCCACATCGCCCGCGACCTGCACGATGAAATCGGCCAGTCGCTGACGGCCATGAAACTCAGTTTGCGGGAGGTGCACAACCTTTCCTATGGACGGGCGACAGCCTCCTTTCTTGCGGATAGTCTCGAGATCCTCGATCAGGTCATCCAGAACGTGAGAAGCCTTGCCTTGGATCTGCGTCCGTCCTTGCTCGATGAATTGGGGTTGGTACCCGCGCTCAAATGGTGCGTCAATCGCCAGGGTGTACGGGCCGGGTGGGAAGCGGAGTTCTCGGCAGATCAAGCGATCGACCGCTTTCCGGCCGAAGTTGAAATCGCCTGCTTCCGTGTCGCGCAGGAAGCGTTGACCAACGTGGCCCGGCATGCCGAGGCCACACATGTGCGGGTCAGGTTGAGCCAGCAGAACGGTCACCTCTGGCTGGAGATCGAGGATAACGGCAAGGGGTTCGACATCGACGGTGCGCGAGCCCTTGCCAAAACAGGCACGAGCATGGGATTGCTCGGCATGGAAGAACGGGTGCGACTGGTTGGAGGACAGATGGCGATCCTGTCATCTCGGGGAACGGGAACGCGGATCAGAGTCGGTGTTCCCCTCGTTGCACCGAGCCAGCAACCGGTCGAGTCCGTAGAGAAGGCGGCGTGATGGCTCACATCCGGGTAATGCTGGCAGACGATCGTGCGCTCGTCCGGCAAGGGATCCGGTCCTTGCTGGAAAAGCTCGAGGGGGTGGAGGTCGTGGGAGATGTGGCCGATGGACGCGAGGCGGTGCAGATGGCCAAAACGGCTCAGCCCGATATCGTGTTCCTGGACATTGCGATGCCGGGGTTGAACGGCCTTGAGGCAGCCGCGCGCCTTAAAAAAGAGTCTCCGACCACCCGCGTGATCATGCTGTCGATGTACGGGGGCGAGGAGTACTTCCACCAGGCGATGGATTCCGGCGTGGCCGGCTATCTGCTCAAGGATGCGGATCGCACAGAGCTCGAGTTGGCGATCAAAACCGTCCAACGAGGCGAAACTTATTTATCTCCTGCCGTGGCGAAGTATGCGGTCGAGGCCTACCGGTACCGCAAGGAAGGGGAATGCGGGCCGCTCGCTCGCCTCAGCTCACGCCAGCGAGAAATCCTTCAGTTGATCGCCGAAGGGCATACCACCAAAGATATTGCACAGCGCCTCAATCTGAGTCCGCGAACCGTGGAAACCCATCGAGCCGAGCTGATGGACCGCTTGGACATTCATGATGTTCCAGGTCTCGTGAGGCTGGCCATCCGAGCTGGGTTGATCAAGCCCAACTCGTAAATTCCACCCTTCTGTTTTGAAAATGGGGACAAGCCCCGCCGGTGCCTGTCCTCATTTTCATCCCCTGCCCTCCGTAGGATACGGGACTATCCTCCGTAGTCCACCCCCGGACACCCCGTACCTCCCTTGATAGGCGAACCATCTGTTCCGTGCCATCCTTTGCGTATGGAACAGCCCATCTCTACAGCGACATCCGGGCAACCCCAGCCGCCCCTACGCGTGCTGTTGGTGGACGACAATCCGCTCTTCCTCAAGCAGGTATCGCGATGGCTGATGAACCAACCCGGCATCCTCGTGATAGGCCGAGCGACATCGGGAGAGGAGGGAGTTGAGCAGGCGAACCTGCTCGGTCCTGATCTCGTCCTGATGGATCTCTCCATGCCGACGATGAACGGCCTCCAGGCGGCCGAACTGATCAAGAGTCGATTGGATGCGACCCGCGTGATCTTGATCTCCATGCACAATCTGGAGCCGTTCCGGCAGAAGCTCATCGCACAAGCGGATGGGTTCGTGAGCAAGGATGAACTGTGTGATGGGTTGATGCCGCTCATCCGTGAGATCTTCCCCGGGCGCGTAAACAGGGGGAGAACCTTCAAGGAACAAGAACGATGAAACTCGCATACAAACGCGAGCCGCTGTCAAAGACGGAGCCTAAAGGGAGCGGAATGTGCAAGAAGCCGGGCAATACCCCCCTCTTGGGCGAGATGCTGCTCCTGGTCAGCGCAATCCTGGTAGCCATCATTGCCGTCGAGTTGGGTCTGAGAGTGAGTTACCGGCTTGAACAACTCCAACCGGCCGCTGTGACGAACCAGCCGCAACAGGACAGCGCTTGGAAGTTCTTCCAATATGACTCCACTCTCGGCTGGAGAAACAGGCCAGATGCAGAAGGTACGTTCAAGATTCCGGATTCGGTCACCTCCGTCAAAATCAATTCACAAGGAGTGCGGGATCGGGAGCACCGGTTCGAGAAGCCCGGGCGCTTCCGAATACTTGCGCTCGGCGATTCCTTCACCTGGGGGTTCGGGGTCGAGCAGAATGAACGATTCACGGATAAACTCCAGTCGTTGGTCGGTGAACCCATCGAGGTGATCAATGCGGGGGTGACCGGGTGGGGAACTGATCAAGAGCTGCTGTATTGGACGCAGGAGGGCTACCGATATCATCCCGACTTGGTGCTCGTGGCATTCGGGACCGAAGACATCATTAACAACGCACATTCGGTGCAGCACGGTTATCCCAAGCCGTATTTCCTGTTACGCGAGAACCACCTGGTTCTCAGGAACTCGCCGGTGCCGAAGAAAACAGGAGACTGGGCAAAACATCTCGGGCTTCCTGAAGAACTGCGGGTAAAACCGGTTGAGGCAGACGAGTCAAGGGGAGAGATCAACGCGTTCTTGCAGACACACGTGCTGAGTCATTCGTGGCTGTGGGCGAGGGGAAGGGATTTCCTGCACGATAGAGAAATGGCCAACAAAGGGGTGGATCGCCTCACAGAAGCGTTGCTGTTAGCGCTGCAGCAGCGTGTGCAATCTCATGAGGCTAAGCTAGTGGTCGTGATGGTTCCATACAAGAACCATATTCGACCCGGCGCGAGCGCCAACGATCTCAGGCAATGGGACGCAATCGTGAAGTTCTTCCGCTCGCACGGTTTCGACTGCGTGGATTTGAGACCTGCGTTTGTGAAGGAATCGACCGCCGGAAAGCAGTTGCACTTTGCGATCGATGACCATTGGAACCCTACAGGCCATGAACTTGCGGCGAAGGTGATCTATGAGCATCTGACCGAGAAGCACATCCTGCCTTCTACTCCTTGACTCCTCTAATTCGGTGGCTATCTCACTCTTACAATAGTAGCCTTACGCGCCAACGGCATCAGTCTCAAAGGCGATAAGTCGGCTTAATTGTGGAGGAACTGATGACTGACAATTCGTTCGTGGCGAACCTTCCTGTACTTCCCATCAAGCGCACGGTCCTGTTTCCCGGGGTAATCATGCCTCTGACGATCGGCCGCGAGCGGTCGGTGGCTGCAGTGGAAGCCGCCATGAAAACCGAGGATAAAACCCTCCTGATCGTCGCTCAACGTGATCCACGGACGGAACAGCCGGGTCTCGAAGAGCTTTATACAGTTGGCACGAAGGCAACCATCCGGCAAATCGCGCGAAGCGCCGAAGGCCAGTTGAATATCTTGGCGCAGGGATTGGAGCGAGTCGTGTTGCTCAAAGTCGAGCAAGACAGTCCCTATCTGCTCGTACGGGCTAAGTCCCTCCCCGATCCGACCGACACAGGAACGGAAGTGGACGCGCTTCACCGGGCAATCCAGGACATAGTCACGGACTTGCCCAAACTGATCCAGTCGCCGGGGATTCAGGAGGCAGCCTTGGCTCTGGGTGCGGAGCAGGATCCCGTGGCGCTGGCCTACCGCATTGCTTCTTTCCTGAACCTCACAGTAGACAACGAGCAGAAGTTGCTCGAATCCTCTTCCCGAGTGGATTTGCTGCGCGGACTGTATGCCGCCCTGTCCAGGGAGGTTCAGATTCTCCAGTTGCGCGACAAGATTACAAGCGAAGCGCGGGAGAAGATCGGCAAGACCCAACGGGAATACCTCCTGCGCGAGCAGCTCAAGGCGATCCAGGATGAGTTGGGCGAGTCGGAGGGAGACGGCAACGATGTGGCGCATCTGAGGAAGCAGATCCAGGAAGCGGATTTGCCGGACCATGTTCGCAAGGAGGCTGAGCGTGAGATAGGCCGGCTGGCTAAGATTCCGCCTGCTTCGCCGGATCACCAAGTCATTCGCAGCTATTTAGAACTGGTGATCGAGTTGCCGTGGAAGAAGGCATCGGAAGATCCGCTTGACCTGGCTCGGGTTCGGCAGGTACTGGAGGAGGACCACTACGGCATTAAGGAAGTCAAAGAACGAATTGTCGAGCACTTAGCCGTGCTCAAGTTGAACCCCGGCGCAAAGGCGCCTATTCTCTGTCTGGTGGGTCCTCCCGGCGTCGGAAAAACAAGCCTCGGGCAATCCATTGCACGTGCGATGGGACGGAGTTTCGAGCGATTCAGCCTTGGCGGGGTCCATGACGAGGCCGAACTCCGTGGCCACCGCCGGACTTACGTGGGCGCCCTCCCCGGCCGCATCATCCAAGCTATACGCCGGGCAGGGGTGAACAATCCGGTCTTGATGCTTGACGAAGTGGACAAGATGGGCCACGACTTTCGCGGCGATCCGGCGGCGGCGCTGCTGGAAGTGCTCGACCCGGCTCAGAACCACACGTTCCGGGACCATTATCTCGATCTGGCATTCGATCTATCGAAGGTGTTTTTCATCACCACGGCTAACACGCTAGATACCGTCAGCCAACCGCTGCTCGATCGGATGGAGATCATCCGCCTACAGGGCTACAGCGAACGAGAGAAAGAAGAGATCGCAGTTCGCTACCTCTGGCCGCGACGACTCAAGGAAGCCGGCTTGAACCACGAGCAGGTTCTGCTGCCCAAGGAGACGTTATCCCACGTCATCAGCCGGTACACACGTGAAGCAGGAGTCCGTCAGTTGGAACAAATGCTTGGAGGGCTGACTCGAAAGATAGCCTTAAAATTTGCCGATCTGTCGGAAGATCAGCCGCGTGAACCAATCACCATCCGTCAAGATCACTTGGCTGAGTGGCTGGGGGCTGAACGATTCATGCCTGAAGAGGCGCGCAAGCGACTGCCTGCAGGAGTCGCAACCGGTCTGGCCTGGACACCGACAGGAGGAGATGTTCTCTATATTGAAACGAGTCTGTTGCCGGGAAGTCACGACCTGACATTGACCGGACAGCTCGGCGACGTGATGCAAGAGTCCGCCCGTGCAGCACGCAGCTATCTCTGGGCTCATGCGGAGTCCATGGGGTTGGACATCTCCCGCTTTAAGCGGAACGGGGTTCATATCCATGTCCCATCCGGGGCCATTCCGAAGGACGGTCCGTCAGCCGGTATCACGATGGCCACGGCGCTTGCATCGGCTTACGTCGGCGCTCCTGTTCGTAACGATACGGCGATGACCGGAGAGATCAGCTTGAGCGGTTTGGTGTTACCGGTCGGCGGCATCAAGGAAAAGGTTCTTGCCGCACACCGGGCTGGAATTAAACGGATCATCCTGCCGAAAGCGAATGAGAAAGACATCAAGGAAGTGCCGGACGAGGTCAGGCAGGAGTTGGCACTCATTCTGGTGGAAACCATTGAGCAGGTGCTCTCGGCTGCGTTCGAGTCACAACAATGTGCGTTGGACGGAGTCGAGCCGGCGGCAGCTCTTCCCAATCGTTGATCTTTCTTTATAAGCGTAAGGCAGCTTCTCGGCGTCCGACCAAGAATTGGGTCGCAAGATAGGCTGTGATTGGTATGGGCGCAATAGTGGGAAAGGAGGGTGCCATGGCGCAGAAAATCGAGATCGGCCCGATCGTGAAGGTCTTCAAGAACGACGAGGAATGGAAAAAGCTGCTGGCGCCGGAAGCCTACCAAGTCCTGCGTCACGAAGCGACGGAGCGTCCGTTCACGAATGCTTATCATGACAACAAGAAACCCGGCATCTATCAATGCGCGGGCTGCGAGCTGCCGTTGTTTTCATCCGAGCACAAGTTCGACAGCGGCACAGGCTGGCCGAGCTTTTGGCAGCCGATCGCACCGCAGGTCGTGGAGACCCATACCGATTTCAAATTGATCATTCCGCGAACCGAGGTGCATTGCGCGCGCTGCGGAGGCCATCAAGGGCACGTCTTCAAGGACGGGCCGCCACCGACCGGGCTGCGCTACTGCATCAACTCCGCCGCACTCAAATTTGTCCCGGCCTAAGCATTCGCGGGAACGGTTCTGATGTCAGTTTTGCTCGACGATTCCCTGAAGCTGCTGAATCAATTCCTTGATGCGTTGCTTCGATTCGCTTGGAGTGACAAGAGGATTGAGCGGCGTCCCCTGCCCCGCCTCCGGCGCTCGCGGTTCGGTTTCCAGCACGAGACTCATGCTGCTCGGCTTGTCCGTCACTTTCGCTCGTTCCAGTTCGCGTGCGATCCTGAGCCGGGCGATCTCATGGCGGAGCTCGCCCCAGTATCTCGTCGTGCTATCCAACTTATCCACTGCCAAGCCGAGTTTGTTTACTAGCTCGTCGGTCTGCTTCCTTCGCTCGGCGTGAAACTTCTCGATTGCCGCCATCTTTGTCCGTTCGATCCGCAGCTCACGCTGCGCATCCTCGGCCTCTTTCTTCACTGCCCGGTAACTGCTGCTGCTCACACACCCGGCGCTAAAAACGAACAGTACCCCGATCACTGTCATCACGACCGCACGATTGAGAGTCTGCCCGATGGTATTCATGGCTCGCCCTCCTTGATGAGGTGGTTCCCGGCTCGCAAGACACATCACATGCGCCCGCATAGACAAAAATCATTTAACCACCCGTCAAGACTCATTTTCCATATCCGGAAGGCAGTCGACAGGAGACCAGGTCAAACGGCTCTGGAAGGATATTGAAGCTCAAAAGATGATTAAAGACGCGCGGCAGGAAGCGGTGCCGAGTTTCACGCCGCCTCGGCCATGACCTGCTGGATCTTTTCCGCGAGCATCTGCGGCGTGTAGGGCTTTCGCAGGAACCAGCCACCCATCACGCCCTGGAAATTACTGTGCGAGACGAGCCCGGACATAAAGAGCACCGGCAGGCTGGGGCGCAGATTTCGCAGTTGCTGCGCGAGTTGCGGACCGGACATATGCGGCATAACGACATCGACCACCAGCAACTGAATGGAATGGGCGTGCTGTTGGAACACCTTGATCGCCTCTTCCCCATCGGCGGCTCGAAGGACACGGTAGCCCTTCATTTCCAACATACTTGCGGTCAGATCGCAGACGGCGTCATCGTCATCCACTACCAATATCGTGTGCGATGCAGATTGTGCTGGCTGGGACTGCTTCGGTGACCTTTTAGACATTCGCCGAGACCTCCCATTTGAGAATGTTCTATCTGCATCTTTACCATTCCAGCGGAAAGTCGTCAAAGCGAACGCGAGAACTTGCCGTGAACTTTTTGAGCTGTTCCACACGCATACGATGAGTTGCGAGAGCCGCAGCGGCCCCCGGTCAAGCAAGCGCACGGTAGGAGAACGGAAGGACGGTGCACCAGTGGGAAGGATCGATGCCGGATCAGGCTGCCGGGAGCCAGGTATCCAGTTTGGCGCGCAGCGTGTCCAGGATCAGCGGCTTGGTCAGGACATCATCCATACCGGCGTCGATGCACCGCCGGCGATCCTCTGCGCCGACGTTGCCGGTCAAGGCTATGATTGGAACGCGGCGCGGGGCTAGAGGTGAACAACATTGTGCCTTCTCTCTAGCCTTGTGCCTCTCACCACTGGCCTGCACTTCGCACTCGCGGATGCGTTTTGTAGCCTGAAACCCATCCAGCTCGGGCATCTCGCAATCCATAAGCACCAGGTCGTAGTCGGCTCGCTCCAACGCCTCGACCGCCTCGCGTCCGTTGCGTACGACTTCCGCCTGACAGCCCAGCTTCTGGAGAAACTTGCAGGCCACGACCTGATTGACGTCGTTATCGTCGGCGACGAGCACACGAGCCGTCCCTGTCCGAGACGCTCGCTTGCCGGTCGTTAAACTCTGTGAATCGTGTTTCGACGTGCGTTCGATGGCCGGCAGCAATGTCGTCGTAAACCAAAACGTGCTGCCCTGGCCCGGTACGCTGTCCGCATCGATCACGCCGCCCATCAGCTCGACCAGTTGCTTGCAAATCATCAAGCCCAAGCCGGTTCCGCCGAACCGCCTGGCGGTCGAACTGTCCGCTTGCGTATAGGCTTGAAAGAGCCGCGCCCGTTGCTCCGGCGTGATGCCGATGCCCGTGTCCTGAACTTTCCACCGGAGAACCACGACATCGGGGTCTTCGTGCTCGCCGACCTCGCGGACGACATGAATGTGGACGCCGCCCTGCTCCGTGAACTTGATGGCATTCCCCACCAGATTAAAGAGAATCTGCCGGAGACGGACCGGATCGCCGCGGAAGGCCGGCGGTACATCGGGCGCGATGAGAACGGACAAGGTGAGGCGCTTCTGCGCGGCAAGTCCGGAGACCAGCGTCACCACATCGTTGATCAGCGGTCTGAGTTCGACATCGGCGACTTCCAATGTCATCTTCCCCGCTTCGATCTTGGAGAAGTCGAGAATGTCGTTGATGAGCGCCAGCAAGGCCTCGCCTGATCGATGCATCGTCTCCACGTACTGCCGCTGTTGTTCGGTCAGATCGGTTGTTTGAAGCAACTGGGCGCATCCAATGACGCCGTTCATCGGTGTTCTGATCTCATGGCTCATGGTTGCCAGGAAGGTGCTCTTGGCGCGCGCGGTTTCTTCAGCCGCCTCCTTGTCACGGCGAAGCGCCACGGCCGCCGTGATGTCCGCGCCATAAGCCCGGACTTGCCGGGCCTGCTGAAGGGGGTAGAACGACCAGGCGAGCACGCGACCACCGACCTCCATCTCGATCTTTGCCGATGCCTGTCCGTTGCAGAGACACGTGTTTAGAATTTCCCTCAGATTGCGGGGCAAAACCGCCGCCGAATCCTCGTCGGTGAATCCCAGTTCGTTCAACAGCTTCACCATCGCCGTATTGGCATACAACATCACGCCCGCATCATCGAACTCCACGATGGGATGGGGAGCGTCCTCAGCAAGAGTGGCAACTCGTTGCAGGTCTCGTTGTGCCTCCCGCTCCACAGTGAGATCGCGACACAACACGACTCCACCGACAACTTCGCGAGCATGCAGGCGTGGCCAATATGTGATATGGATCTCTATGAGCGTTCCATCGTCGCGCATCCACTGATGGTCGGCCAGCATGGTCACCTGCCCGGCGGCAAGCATCCGATCGAATGGGCATGAGGCTGGTCCCACTGCTGTTTCACCATCATGACACCCCAGCAGGTCATGCACACGTTGCCCCACTGCGTCGCAATATTGTCCGAAAAGCTGCTGGGCGGCAGGATTGAGCGAGAGGATCATGCCGGCTCGGTCCACCACGAATACCGCATCGCTGACCGCTTCGAGAAGGAGGAGAGAGTCTTCCCGGTTCGGGAGCCAGGCTGTGGGAGGAGAAATGTGCCGATCAGGAGCGGCTCCGCGTTCCATCGTGCTACGCAACCTGTTTAAGAATTGTTTCGAGATCGATGCCTTCCTGGTCGGCGTCGCGGATGTCCTGGATAGTTCGTTCGGGGTCGGTTTCTTGCGCCAGATCCACTTCCACCGGCGGGACGTAGGGAGCATTCGCTTTGTCGCGAAACAGATGCACAACCGGAAGGTGAGCTTTGCCGGGAGTGATTCCCGTCACGACACCCAACTCGCCGGATTTCAGCTCGACTACGCTGTACAGAGGATACACACCGATGGTCCGAATCAGGTGCGAGACCAACTCCAGCATCGCGGGACACTGGCGGTGCTCCTGATACAACTGCGTGAGCGCTTGGTGAGACGATAGAGGCGGTAATCCTCCTTGGCCGGTAACTAACTCGTCAAACTGGTCGACGATCATGACGAGACGGACCGGATCCGCCGCCGCCTGCTCGGAGGACTGCGCGGGGGTCGAAGGTGGTTCGACCTGATGGTGCCCCTTCACAATGTCGAGCACCATAGGATCGACCGGGCCGCTGTTCTCGATGACCCCCACTCCTTGAATCGGGTGCGAGTCGTACAGCGTCTGCTGCGCCGGCGTAAAATGCTTGGACCGCTTGACGAGATTGCGAGGAAGGCGAAGCAACCCCACGTCATGCACCAACGCGCCGAGCCCGAGCTGCTCGAGAGCTTGTCGTGGATAGTTGAGCGCGTGCCCCAAAATCACCGACAGGGTACAGACCGTCAGGCCATGTTCATGCAGGGCCCTATCGGCTTTCTGCGCACCCAGCACCGCAAAGCAGGCCGCCTCATGATCGAGAATATCCGAGACCATTTCCCCGACCAATTTGTGCACGGCATCAAATTGAATCAAACCGGACGTCCGTGTCGATTCAAACAGCGTCTTGAGGCGCGCCGTCCATTCGACTTTTCGCTGCCTGGCAAGGGAGAACTTTTCCGCAAGAAACAGCGTCGAGGAGGAGGGAGATGGCGGCTGTATGGATTGAGTCGTTGGAAGGGCGGAACTTGATCGATCAGGACGGGTAGACTTCACCGGTTGGCTTACCGCCACAGGGTGGAGATCGGTGACATCCAGCCCATGGTCCGGATCGATGGTGACTTCGGTTATCCCGGCCTGCGCGAGCGTGTCGATCTCCGAGCGGTCTTTGATTGTGAAGCGATGGCGGAGAAACGGCGTCTGCAGCCATGACCGGTCCACCCCGATCACGAACATCCCGATCTTCAACGATCCTATAGGAATCCGTCGCGGCGCCAACGGGATACCTCGCGTTTACACTAGTGCCATTTGACCCTACTTTCTCGGTTTCTTGTCTTTTCATCTTGAGTACCGCGGTGATGAAGTCGATTCATATTCATTGTTAGCCATTGTCTCACCACCCCTCTCAGGTCCGCATATCGTTGGCTAGGAGCCTGTCCGACATTGCCGTTCGTGACGAGGCGAAGGAGATGCGGCCAGATGCGAGGCCGCAGGCCCTGAAAAACCGGAGGTGTATTCGCTGGAATACATTGAGGATTTTTCTGGGCCGAGAACGACGCAGATGGCTGCAGATCGTTCGCCGTAGTAGAAGGGTCAATGTCGGACAGGCTCCTAAGGAAGCAGCCCGACGATGCGGACAGGCCCGCCCGTTCCCCCTCTGATCTTCATCGGAAGCGCCATCACCGTAGCGCCGGCGGGCGGCAGCCGATCGAGGTTGGCCACGTTCTCCAGTCCATAGACATCGGCGCCGTTCACAATCCGATGAACGATGAAATCCTGCGACGGGCCTTGGTCGATACTGGGCGTATCGATCCCCACCCCGTCGATTGCGCGTTCCTTCACGAGGAATTCTGCCGCCTCTTTGGAGAAACCGGGGAAGTGGAGCGTCTTCGTGTCGTGTGGCGTCTCGCTCCCCAGATATTTGTTTCGATCGGGCCATCGCTTCCCCCACCCCGAGTACATGAACACGATCGCGCCATCAGGAATCCGACCATGCTGTGATTCCCAGGACAGGATGTCGTCCACCGTCAAGCGATAATCGCGATCCCGTTCGACCGCCTTCGCAACATCGACGACGACCGCTGGCCCAACCAACTTCCGCAGCGGAATCTCGTCGAGGGCTTGCCGCCCCTGACCGAAGTGAATCGGCGCATCGATATGGGTGCCGCCGTGTTCGGACATCGTGAAGTCTCCGGAAGCGTACCAGTAGCCGGCAGCCGTCATGCCCCAAGCCGTTTTTTCCCATGCAAAGGGTTTGTTCGTCGGCCAGACGATGGTGTGCTCATCGAATGGATACGTCAGATCGATCAATTTCCAGTCATCGATTTCTGCCCAGCCAATGGTAGGAATCACGCACAAGACGGCTGCGAGTAAGGACACGGGTTGTTGCATGGCAACCTCCGCTATGAAAAGATCTAGCGCACGATGAGCCAGTCTCTTGTCTCACTCACCGGCCACCGTTTCACCGTGGAGTATCTCCTTCGGGGAACCGAAGCGCAAGCCCGCCGGGCGGCAGAACTCCTGTGCCTCGATCAGACGATCGAGGCTCCCGCCGACATTCTTCCTTCTACTCCGAATAGTACAGATATTCTTGGACGGATCGAGATATTCACTATCAAGCAAACCGACCGGTTTCGGCTCACTGTCAGTTACCCGGTAGAGTTGTTCGGCTCAACCTGCGCACAGTTGCTTCACACGCTTTTCGGCACCACGAGCATGAAGCGAGGAATTCGACTGACAGAATTCGACCTGCCTGACCCGCTCCCTGATGGGTGGCCAGGCCCTCGCTTCGGACGAACCGGCATGCGGGTACTGACCGATGTGCCGCAGCGCCCGCTGATCTGCGCGGTCTTGAAACCGCTCGGTCTTTCCCCGCAAGCGCTGGCCGACCTCGCGCTCCAGTTTGCATTGGGCGGCGTTGATGTAATCAAAGACGATCAGGGCCTGGCAGATCATCCGTTCTGTCCGTTTGCAGAACGGATCGAACGCTGCGCCGAGGCTGTGGCTAGAGCCAACCACGAGACCGGCAGGAGATGCCTCTACGCGCCGCACGTTACCGGCCCGTGGGAACTTCTTCATGCGCAATGTCTCCTGGCAAAACAGGCCGGAGCCGGCGGCCTCCTGACTTGTCCGGGGCTCACCGGCTACGACACTCTTCATAAGATTGCCTGTGACGATGCCATTGCACTTCCGATCATGAGCCACCCAGCCATGCTGGGCAGCTATTATGTCTCCCCCGACAGCGGGATCGCACCGTCCGTGTTGTTCGGCCAACTCCCGCGCCTAGCCGGTGCCGACGTGACGATCTTCCCCATCTATGGATTGGAGTTTCCGATATCCCGTGAGGATTGCGAGGCGATCGCAGTCTCTTGCGGTCGGTCCTGGGGTAGCTTGAAACCGATCTTCCCGACGGCTGCCGGTCGGATGGGGGTGGAGCGGGTGAAGGAAATGGTCGAGGTCTATGGACCGGATGTGGTCTTTGTTCTGGGGAGTCATGTCCGACGATATCCCGAAGGATTTGCGAGGGCGTGCCGTCAATTCGTTGCCGAGGTTGAACGGTGCACCGGGTAGCACTTGCTGCCCGTTCCTCTCCATCACTTTACGTACCGCGCCGATCCTGTTCGTCCATTTCTGCTAGACTTCAGCCAGTCGAAGTGAAGCGGGAGGTGTCCAATGATCTCCGCCATCAACTCTGCTCTGTCCGGGCTTACAGCCTTCAAGCGCAAGATCGAGGTGACATCCCACAATGTCGCGAACGTGAATACCGACGGTTTTAAAATGTCGCGGACCGACTTCGTTGAAGTCGCCGGTGGTGGAGTACAGGCAACAGTCCAAAAAGACAATGCTCCGGGTCCGCAGGTCCTCAAGGATACTTCTCAAGGTCCTGCCCAAGTCGAACTCTCCAACACCGATCTGGGGGAAGAGGCTGTCAATCTGATCATCGGTCAACGTGGATTCGAGGCAAACCTCAAAGTTCTCCAGACCACGGACCAGGTCCTAGGCAGCGTCCTCGATATCCGGAAATAGGCATTCCGCCCCCACACCGTGACCAAGACCGCTGCTATGTGTAACAGGCACTGACCCAGCGATCTGGCAGTCGGGCAAGCCTCTGTGGTATTCCACTGATCATGGCTGCCGGCACGGTGCTGCTGATCATCCCTCCGCTTACCCAACTTAATACACCCTATCCCTCCACTGCTTACCTGACCGGATTCCTGCGCTCGCGTGGCTATTCGGTCGCCCAAGCGGACGTCGGCATCGAAATGGTCCTGGCACTCTTCTCTCGTGCTGAGCTGACACGCGTGTTCGACCATCTGCGCACAAGAGAACAGGAACTGCCGGGGGAAGCCAAGCAGATGCTGGCACTCGCGCAAGCCTACCTCGATTCTATCGAGCCGGTCATCGGCTTTCTCCAAGGACGCGATCCCATGATGGCCACGCGACTCTGCCAGCGTGGGTTTCTCCCCCAGGGCCCCAGATTTGCCGCTCGGGCTGATCAGGTGTCCGCAATGCAAGCGGCCCCCTCGACAGACCACGCACGCCACCTCGCCACGCTGTTCCTGGAAGATCTCACAGACCTGGTGCATGAAACCGTATCACCGCATTTTGCACTGAGCCGCTATGCCGAGCAGATCACCTCTTCAGCCTCTTCTTTCGACCGGATTCAGCAGGCCTTGGAGACGCCTCCCTGTTTCACGGATGATTTGATGTTGAACTGCCTCCGGCGACACATTGATGAGACCCACCCGACGGTGATCGGGCTGACTGTTCCCTTCCCGGGCAACCTCTATGGAGCTTTCCGGATTGCTCAGGCATTAAAAGCACAACAGCCACCTCTGAAGGTAGTTCTCGGCGGGGGGTACGTCAATACCGAGCTGCGCCGTCTTCAAGACGCTCGCGTGTTCGACTACGTCGATTACGTCACGTTAGATGATGGAGAGCGCCCTTTGCTCTGCTTGCTCGAACACTTGGAAGGGAGGCGCGACAGGGCGAACCTCTGCCGGACTTTTGTCCGAAGGAATAGTAAGGTGATCTATTGTGACGGAGCTGCGGAACCGGACGTGCGCATTGCGGAGCTTGGCTCTCCAACCTACCAAGGACTGCCGCTCGGTCGCTATCTGTCCATCCTCGATACGCTCAACCCGATGCACCGGCTGTGGTCGGAAGGACATTGGAACAAACTGACCGTCGCGCACGGCTGCTACTGGAAACAATGCACCTTCTGCGATGTAGGGCTGGATTACATCGGTCGCTATGAAGCCGCACCGAGCGAAACCCTGGCAGACCGGATCGAATTGCTGATCGCCGAAACCGGACAACGCGGCTTTCATTTTGTAGACGAAGCGGCGCCGCCGGCCGGGCTCAAAGCGCTGGCGCTCACGCTGCTCGAACGAGGCGTGGCGATCAGTTGGTGGGGCAACATCCGGTTCGAAGAAGCCTTTACGCCGGACCTCTGCCGTTTGCTGGCTGCGTCGGGGTGTGTGGCGATCACGGCAGGCCTTGAAGCAGCATCGGATCGCTTATTAGAGGAGATGAAAAAGGGCATCACGGTCGCCCAGACCGCGCGCGTAGCAGCCGCATTTCGCCAGGCCGGGATTCTCGTCCATGCCTATCTGATGTATGGCTGTCCCGGCGAGACGATCGAAGACACTGTCGATAGCCTGGAACGGGTTCGGCAACTTTTCGCAGCCGGCCTCATTCAATCGGCCTTTTGGCATAAGTTCACCGCAACAGCCCATAGTCCGATCGGGCTCAATCCTCAGGCGCACGGCATCCACATTACCGGGCCAACGTTTCAAGGATTTGCAGAGAATGATCTGGCCCACATCGATCCGACCGGCGGCACTCCGGCCTGGGTGGGCGATGGCTTGCGAACGGCTCTGTCTAACTACATGGAGGGAAATGGGCTCACGGTCGATGTGCGACGCTGGTTTACCGAGCCGGTCAAGCGGCCACGTGTAACTCCTAACTGGGTCAAGGTGGTGTTGGCGGCGCAGCAGCGGGGTGATCTATCAGCCGAACGGCGTTTCGTCTGGATCGGCGGCCGGCCTGTGTTGGAACGACGGGGAAAACAAAGCCGCATCATCCTTCCCAACAAGACGGAGGATACAACACTGACAGTCACACCTGAGACAACTTCCTGGCTCATGGAATTGATCCACGCTGCCACGCCGACTCGGGAGAAACATGGCGAAACCTATCCCAGATTCAAACACGTTCGGGCAACCTATCCTCTCGGCGGAGCGAACGGGTTCGACCGCTACCTGCAGTCTTCCACCTGGAAAGCAGCCAGGACGATCGGCTTACTGCTGGTCTGAGAGAGAAGAGCCGCCCATAGGCGGCTCTTCTCGTTTCATCGACGAATAAGGAAGCTACTTGTTCGGTTGCGGGGTATAGCGCAGATAGGGCTTGACCGTTTTGAAGCCTCTGGGAAACAGCGTCCGGGCTTCGGCGTCGGATACGGCTGGGGTGATGATGCAATCCTCGCCATCTTTCCAGTTTGCCGGAGTCGCCACCTTGAACTTGGACGTCAATTGGAGCGAGTCTACGACGCGCAATAGCTCATCGAAGTTGCGCCCACACGACGCCGGGTACGTGAGCGTCAGTTTGATTTTCTTGTCCGGCCCGATCACGAACACGGAACGTACCGTCATATTGTCCAGCGCGTTCGGATGGATCATGTCGTAGAGGGTGGCCACCTTCTTGTCCGGATCGGCGATGATGGGATAGTTCATCGTCGTCTTCTGAGTCTCATTGATGTCGTTGATCCAGCCCTTGTGCGAATCCAGCGGATCCACGCTTATCGCAATGACCTTGACTCCCCGTTTCTTGAACTCCGGGGTAATCTTTGCCACCGTACCCAACTCGGTCGTACAGACCGGTGTAAAGTCCTTCGGATGCGAAAAAAGAATTCCCCATCCGTTGCCCAACCACTCGTGAAAATTGATAGTCCCCTCTGTCGTCTCCGCCGTAAAGTTCGGCGCTTCATCTCCTAATCGTAGTGCCATGGGCCCCTCCTCCACCTGTCTATCAGTTAAGGATTATGAGTGATCGACTCGCTGCTGTCGGGTACGATACTGCCATCCATGAACCAAGTTCAAGTAGGAAGGAGGCCGGGCGATCCGCGCTTCTATTCTCGGGAGGGGGACAGGCCCCAGGCAGAAGGGGGCCAGTCCCCAGCGGGCTGGTCGGTGACGGGACCCCATTTTCAAAGCAGAGGCTATCCCGCTCAAGGTACAGGAAAATCATCCGAAAAGAGCTGTGACGACTTGCAGGAGGTCCTTTCAAATGGATGCAACGAAGCCAACCCGACCGAAACTTCGCTTGCCCACCGACAGGATGTACCAATTGCTGCGGGAAGGGTGCATCACCGAGTTTAACGCCAAGAAGGCGGCGGGCGAAAAAACGGACCTGCGGGGATGCGATTTGCGCGGCCTCGACCTGCGGGGGTTGGACGCCGCCGGATTGGACTTCAGCGATAGCTACTTCCGTCAAGCCGACTTGCGGGGGGTTGATTTTCGGAATGCCCGGCTCGAAGGGGCCAGTATCAATGCTTCGAAAATTTCAGGGACCTACTTCCCGCCTGAGCTTACCGCGTCGGAAATTGAACTGTCTCTCCTCCACGGCACCCGCATGCGGTATCGGTCTTAACCCGCATTATTCATGAACGCTTCTGCTGCAATCGCGGATTCGCCGCTGCGACAAGCCGGCATGCGGCGTTGGGGCATGCCGGCGGGCGGGCTCGCCCCTCGCGGCCTCAACGTACTGTTTCAAATACGCCTCGGCCGCGATGGGCTTCACGCGCCCGTCTCGCTTAGCGACTCCACGATTTCGCGACGAACCGTCATGAATAATGCGGGCTAACCGTCGGACAAAACGGAATTCACGTGAAGATTGAGTGGTGCGCCCGGCTGGAATCGAACCAGCGACCCTCAGCTTAGAAGGCTGATGCTC
>JBBIQV010000034.1:0-33586 GCA_037442105.1 Nitrospiraceae bacterium
ATTTTTCAACAGGGCCTCGTGTTCACTGTTGACAGAGGCCCTATTCATGGGAGGGTCATCATGGGGAGTCGAAAGTCGAAATGGGTGAGTGGAGTCGGGGCGGTGCTGGTCATCGGGGGATTAGTACTCGCGAATGTGGGGAGCGGCGTCGCGCCGGCCGGGGCGCATCCCCCGCCGAACCCCTTCGGCCAGATTCTCGCCAAGCTCGAGGAGATTCTGGCAGCCATCCAAGGCATTGGCGGAGGCGGAGACGGCAACCATACCCTGCGCTGGGACACCAACAATCCGTCCGCCTCGCGCTTTGGTCGACGACGAATGCCGAGAATCCCAACAGCGCGAATCGTGATCTTCGGCTTGGCTGCATGAGCCCCCTGACCGCCGAACAGCATCTTGGATTGATTGCCTAACCCTCTCCTCATCCCTCTCTCTCAGCATTCAGGAAATGGACGGCAGCTTCCCAAAACCCGTTACCACTGACGCTTGGTGCGTGCGCGGTGGCATGCATGCGGGTCAGTATTGAAGGGAGGCAAGGGGCACAAGGCGAGAGGCAATGGACGGGGAAAGTGAGAACAGGGAGAGGCACGCGGTAAGAGGCGAGGGGCGGGAAAAGCGAGAATAGGAAGAGCTGCGGCGATACGGAATTTAGAGTCTTCGCCGACTTGGTGAAAACTGGGCTCATGGCGGGCGAAGACCAGCGTTTCCGGCTACGTGAGGAACACTGCGATCCACGCTTGCAACCCGCTCCCATCGCTTCTATACTGATTTTGCGCGCAGGAGAAAACCGGGTGATCGCTCGTCGAGCTTATTCGATGGGAGGAAAGTCCGGACTCCAAGGGCAGGGCGCTGGGTAACACCCAGGCGGAGCAATCCGACACCGGCACCACAGAAAACAAACCGCCGATGGCCAAGGCGATGGGATCCCCATCTGATCGCGGCGGCTCAGGTAAGGGTGAAATGGTGGGGTAAGAGCCCACCGCGTTCGTGGCGACACGGACGGCACGGTAAGCGTCGCCCGGTGCAAGGCCAAATAGGAGGACGACCGGGTGCTCGCGCACCAGGAAAGGCCGGCCCGGCCGAAGTCCTCGGGTAGGTCGCTTGAGGCTCGGGGCAACTCGAGTCCCAGAGAAATGATCACCCCCACCCAAGCCGCAGGCGAAGGTGGGACAGAATCCGGCTTATAGGTTTCCTCCAGCGCGCCCTTTTTATCGCCCGTCGCAGTTGTCCTTCCGTCACTTTTCCGGAGCACGCTTCGACCTGATCGATCAGGACGACGGGAATACGAGTGCCGTACTGCGCGGCGAGCCGGTGGTCCTGGTCAATATCTACCTTGGTGAGCTCAAACTCAAATTCCTGTTGAAGGTGGAGCGCGATCCGATAGAGCACATCGCAGAGATGGCAATCTTTGCGAGACAGAATGGACAGGCGAGTCATTATCGCTACGCTACCACGGTCCTCACGCATCTGTCACCGCAGGCTCGACCTCTCGACGGGGAGCGACAAAGGGGAGTAGCTCTATTGACCTTGAATGTGTGCGGTGGTAGGATCGCGCATCTTTCCCATTGATTTTTCAACGAGATCGCTGCTGGTGCTGGGAGGGTTTCTTTCCGGCCCTCGGCGAAAACGGATCAGATTCCCCTCTACCGACCCCCTGTCGGTAGAGTTCGAGGGGAGGTTCATATGAAGCTGAGCGGGGCGGAAATCTTTATCGAATGTCTACGGCGTGAAGGCGTCAAAACGATCTTTGCTTTGCCGGGAGGCGTCGTCCTGAAGATTTTCGACGTGCTTCACCAGCAGAATGATGTGCAAGTTGTGCTGACCCGCCATGAGCAGGGTGCAGGCCATATGGCCGAAGGCTATGCCAAGGCGACGGGGAGGGCGGGAGTCGCTCTGGTGACTTCCGGGCCGGGGATGACGAATGTGATCACCGCGCTGGCCGATGCCTATATGGATTCCGTTCCGCTCGTCTGTTTCAGCGGGCAGGTGTCGACCAACCTGATCGGGAACGACGCGTTTCAGGAGGCTGATAACGTCGGCCTGAGCCGCCCTTGCACCAAATACAACTTCTTGGTCAAGGATGTGAACGATCTCGCAACGACGATCAAGGAGGCGTTCTACATTGCCACGACCGGCCGGCCCGGCCCGGTGCTCGTAGACATTCCTAAGGATGTCTCGATGAACAAGGCCGAGTTCCACTATCCCAACTCGGTCTCGATTCGCGGATATAACCCGACCTACGAGGGGAACAAGTGGCAGATCAAGCAGGCTGCCGAGGCCATCATGAAGGCCAAAAAGCCGGTCCTCTATGTAGGTGGGGGCGTGGTCTTTTCGGGGGCGTCGCAGGAGTTGCTCGAGTTGGCGGAGATGACGCACATTCCCGTGGATATGACCCTGATGGGGCTCGGCGCATTTCCCGGCGAGCACCCGTTATCCATGGGCATGATGGGGATGCATGGCACCTATTGGGCCAACATGGCGGTGCATTATTCCGATCTCGTGATCGCCGTCGGCGCCCGCTTCGATGACCGGGTTACGGGCAAGGTCTCGGAGTTCTGTCCCTACGCGAAGATCATTCACATCGACATCGATCCGACGTCGATTCGGAAAAACATCCACGTCGATATTCCGATCGTGGGCGATTGCAAGACGGTGCTGCGGGAATTGAATCAGATCCTATGCGCCACCGTGAACGGCGATCAGGAAGAATTGCGAAAGCCTTGGTGGGATCAGATTCGGGAGTGGCAAAAGGCGCACCCGTTGGCCTATCAGCAGGAGACCGATGGGCCGATCAAGCCGCAACACGTCATCAAGCGGCTCTACGAGCTGACCAAAGATCGCGATCCGATCGTCTCAACCGACGTGGGCCAGCATCAGATGTGGACGGCTCAGTATTTCAAGCTGGCGAAGCCGAACCGGTTCTTGACCTCCGGCGGTCTTGGCACGATGGGGTTCGGGTTCCCTGCGGCGATGGGCGCCCAGGCGGCTTTCCCCGGCCGACTGGTCCTTTGTGTCGCCGGCGACGGCAGCGTGCAGATGAATATGCAGGAAATGGCGACGGCTGTTGTGAGCAAGCTGCCGGTGAAGGTCGTCATTCTCAACAACCGGTTCCACGGTATGGTGCGCCAGTGGCAAGATCTCTTCTACGAAGGCCGCTATGCCTCCAGTTACCTGAATACGACGCCGGATTTTGTGAAGCTGGCGGAGGCTTACGGTGCGGTGGGTTTGCGGGCGAGTAAGGCGGCCGAGCTGGACGACGTGCTCAAAGAAGCGATCAGCGTCGACAAGCCGGTGGTTGTGGATGTGCCGACGCATCCCTATGAAAATTGCTATCCCATGATTCCCGCCGGTGGGTGCAACCACGAAATGATTCTGGAAGATCCGCCGGAGTTGAAACAGAAGCAGGCCACGGCGGGGAAAGTGGTCCCGGAGGACAAGGACACGATCTTAACGGCGTGAGCAGGTAGCGAATAGCGAACAGCGAGTAGTTCGGAGTTTCCGGCTGTTCGCTACCGGCTATTCGCTGTTGGCTGATTCTATGGAACACATCATCTCGGTTACGGTGGAAAACAAGTTCGGCGTGTTGTCGAGAGTGGCGGGACTCTTCAGCGGACGAGGGTTCAACATCGAGAGCCTGTCGGTCGCGCCGACGCTCGATCCGTCGATGTCGCAGATGACGATCGTGACTTCCGGTGATGATCGCATCATCGAGCAAATCGTCAAGCAGTTGAACAAGCTCATCGACGTGATCAAGGTCGTGGACCTCAACGAAAGCGAGTTCGTCTCCCGCGAGACGGCGTTGATCAAGGTCCACACCAGAGATGAAGACCGAGCTGAAGCGCTCCGCATTGCCGACATTTTTCGCGCGAACGTCATCGACTCGACCCCGACCACCTATACGATCGAGGTGTCGGGCGACCTGAAAAAGATCGAAGCGATTATTAACCTGCTACAGCCGCTCGGCATCAAGGAACTGGTGCGGACCGGTCGCGTGGCGATCGCCCGCGAGCCGATCCGGCCTGCGGTGGTTCAACCCAAGCGAGTTGCGAAGGAATAAAAAGAGGAGTCAGCGATGAAGATTTATTACGATAAGGATGCGGACCTGCAGCATATCCGCGGTAAGAAAGTGGCGGTCATCGGTTACGGAAGCCAAGGCCACGCCCATGCCCTGAACATGAAAGAGAGCGGTGTGAACGTGGTTGTCGGACTGCGGGAAGGGAGTTCGTGGCGCAAGGCCGAGCAGAGCGGATTAAAAGTCATGCCTGTGGCAGATGCGGTCAGGGCCTCCGATGTGGTGATGATCCTAGCGCCCGACGAAGCCCAAGCGGCGATCTATCGCCAGGAAATCGCGCCTCATCTGAAACCGGGCTCGTATTTGGCGTTCGGGCATGGCTTCAACATTCATTTCGGTCAGATCGTGCCGCCCGCGAATGTGAACGTCTTCATGGTTGCGCCGAAGGGGCCCGGCCATCTGGTCCGGTCCGAGTATACAAAGGGCAGCGGGGTTCCCGCGTTACTGGCCATTCATCAGGACCCGAGCGGCGACACGCGGCAAGTAGGGCTGGCCTATGCGAGCGCCATCGGCGGCGGCCGGGCCGGCGTAATCGAAACGACGTTCCGGGAAGAAACCGAGACCGATCTGTTCGGCGAGCAGGTGGTGTTGTGCGGCGGCTTGACCGCCTTGATTCAGGCCGGCTATGAGACCTTGGTCAACGCCGGCTATTCGCCGGAGATGGCCTACTTCGAATGTCTGCACGAAGTCAAGCTGATCGTCGACCTCATCTATCAGGGCGGCATCGCCAATATGCGGTACTCGATCAGCACCACGGCTAAGTACGGGGATGTCACGAGAGGTCCGCGCATCGTCACGGACGAAACGAAGAAAGAGATGCGGAAGATTCTCACGGAAATCCAGAGCGGCCAGTTTGCGAAAGAATGGGTCCTCGAGAACCAAGCCAACCGGCCGGTGTACAACGCGCTGTTGGCCAAAGGCGAAGCGCATCCGATCGAAGAAGTGGGCGCGCGGCTGCGTGCGATGATGCCCTGGCTCAAGAAAGATCAGTTGGTTGACAAAAGCAAGAATTAGGAATGTAGTAATAACTCGCTCCGATCACTCATCACACATCAGCACCCACTGTGTTACTCAGATGGCGGACCGCGCGGTTGGCATCCCGATCGTGAAAGAAGGGCTTCCCTTTGTAGGAAGCATGGGAGGTTTGGCGCTCTTGACGGGATGGTTCGGTTGGCCTGTGGTGGCCGTGCTGTTCGGCGGGCTGGCGATCTTCACGGCCTGGTTTTTCAGGAATCCCCAACGGATCATTCCGCAGGGGCGGGGAGTGGTTGTCGCTCCGGGCGACGGGCGGGTGATCGCAATCGATGAAGAATACGAGCCGCGGTTCCTGAAAGAGAAAAGCATTCGCCTCAGCATTTTCTTGAACGTGTTCGATGTTCACGTGAACCGCATTCCCTGCGAAGGAGCCGTCGAGGATGTCGTCTATCAGCCGGGACAGTTTCTGGTCGCCAGCCGTCCCGATGCGACGATCAGGAATGAGCAGAATGCGCTCATGTTGAGGACCGTCTCCGGTGCAAAGGTGCTTTGCGTGCAGGTAGCCGGTTTGATCGCCCGGCGCATTGTCTGTTGGGTATCGCCAGGCGATTGCGTGCAGCGGGGCGAGCGGTTCGGTCTCATTCGGTTCGGCTCGCGGATGGATACCTTCTTGCCGTTGGGTACGGTATTACGAGTCGGCGTGGGGGACCGGGTCAAGGGCGGAGAAACCATTGTAGGAGAACTCCGATGAAAGGATCAGGGTTCCGAAACGCCTTTGCGAAGGACGGAAAGCGACGCCGAGCGGTCCATCTGATTCCCAACCTCTTTACGACCGGCAACCTGTTTTGCGGCGTCTTCGCCATCTTATCGGTTTTCAATGCGAACTATATGGCGGCGGCGATCGCCATCCTCGTCGCAATGGTGTTCGATGTATTGGATGGGAAATCGGCTCGCCTGACGAACAGCACGAGTCAGTTCGGGCTGGAATACGACTCCCTCTCCGATGTAGTGTCGTTCGGTGTGGCTCCCGGTCTATTGATCTATTCATGGGCTTTGAGCGGGCAAGGGATGTTCGGAGCCGCGGTGATGTTCGCGTACGTCGCGCTCGGAGCCGTTCGTCTGGCTCGGTTCAATGCGACGGTGGCGAATGCGGACAGCAAGTATTTTACGGGTCTTGCGATTCCGGCCGCCGCCGGCGTGGTGGCCTCGCTGGTGATCTTCGATCACCATATCGTTCGAATGGGAGCGGAGGTCAAGCCGCTGCTGATTTTGGTCATTACGCTCACGCTGGCGTTCCTTATGGTCAGCACGGTCAAGTATCGGAGCTTCAAGGATCTCAAGTTCCGCGGCAGACAACATTTCACGTATCTGGTCTGGGGCATTCTTGGGCTTATGCTGATTGTGGCCTGGCCCCAAGTCATGTTATTTGTGATTTTTGCAGGGTATGCGCTGTCCGGGCCGGTGGAACGCGCCTTCAGTTTCCTGGTGAAGCTGCTCGTCAAGAAGCGAGGAGCACCCAAATCCGACGTGCCGGCTTTGGGCACGAAAGAGTAACGGCGACGACGAGGAGTAGTAGGCGGTGCTGCAGGAACCGAGAGAGCTGGTGGACGGTGCAAACCAGCCCGCAGATCGCTGAACTCGCCTCTGAGCCGGGCCCGTGAAACGATCGAAGTAATGGGCTCCGCATCACCCCCGTGAAGGGTGCTAATGGAGGGCGAAGGGCAATCAGAATCGGTTGCCTGTCACCGAATCAGGGTGGTACCACGAAGCGCGCGAAGCCTTCGTCCCTGGCGGGATGGAGGCTTTTGTTTTTTTAGCTAAAATCGTGCTGGCGAGTAGCTAGCAGTGAATAGCGAGTAGCTCCGGAACTACGGGCTGCTCGCTCAAGGAGAGAGGTGCTGCTATGACACGGATGATTCGGATCTTCGATACGACGTTACGGGATGGGGAGCAGTCGCCCGGTGCGAGCATGAATGTGGAAGAGAAAGTCATGGTCGCCAAGCAGCTTGCCCGCCTCGGAGTCGATATCATCGAAGCTGGGTTTGCCTATAGTTCGCCGGGCGACTTCGAGGCGGTCCGGCGCATCGCTCAGGAGGTCGAAGGGCCGACGATCTGCAGCCTGGCGCGTGCGCGTCCCGAGGATATCGATCGTGCCTGGGAGGCGCTCAAAGGAGCGCCCAAGATCCGGATTCATACCTTCTTGTCTGCTTCGGATATCCACCTCAAGCATCAATTCCGTATGACGAGGGAAGAAGCCAAGAAGCGGGCGGTGGAGATGGTGCAGCGTGCCCGCAGTTATGTGGACGATGTGGAGTTTTCGCCGATGGACGCGAGCCGCTCCGATCCGTCCTACCTGTATGAAGTGGTGGAAGCGGTGATTGAGGCGGGCGCGGGAACGATCAACATTCCGGACACCGTCGGCTATGCCATCCCTCAGGAGTTCGGAAAACTCATTCGAGGCATTCGCGAGCGGGTGCCGAACAGCACCAAGGCCATCATCTCCGTCCATTGCCATAACGATCTCGGCTTGGCGGTGGCGAACAGCTTGGCCGCCGTCATGGAGGGAGCCGGTCAGGTGGAATGCACGATCAACGGGATCGGGGAACGGGCCGGCAACACCTCATTGGAAGAGGTCGTCATGGGGTTGCGCACGCGCAAGGACTTCTATGGTGCTGATACCAAGATCAATACGGAGGAGATTTCGAAGACAAGCCGGCTCGTCAGCAAGATCACCGGTATGGTCGTCCAGCCTAACAAAGCGATCGTGGGGGCGAACGCCTTTGCCCATACGTCCGGCATTCACCAGGATGGACTACTGAAGGAGAAAACTACCTATGAAATCATGCGCCCGGAGTCGATCGGTTTGGTGCAAAGCAAGATGGTGATGGGGAAGTTGTCCGGGCGTCACGCGTTCCGTCAGCGACTGGAAGAGCTGGGGTACAAGCTGTCCGATGAAGAAGTGAATCACGCCTTCGAGCGATTCAAGCGGCTGGCCGACCAAAAGAAGGAAATCTACGAGGAAGATCTCGAAGTGATCATTTCGGAGGAGATCGCCAAGATGTCCGAGCGCGTGGTGCTGAAATCGTTCGCCGTCGAGAGCGGAACGCACAAGGTGCCGACCGCGACGGTTGAATTGGAGATCGATGGAAAGCCGCTTAAACATACCGGCACCGGCGATGGCCCGGTAGACGCGGTCTACCGGACGATCTCCGCGATGACCCAGACCAAGAGCCGGCTCGTCATGTACGCGGTCAACGCCATCACGGGTGGGACCGATGCGCAGGGCGAGGTTTCCGTCCGGTTGGAGGAAGGTGAGCGAACGGTTTCCGGCCATGGCGCCGATACGGATATCATCACGGCATCGGCGAAAGCCTACCTCAATGCGTTGAACAAGCTGGCATATTTCTCCTCGAAACAAGCTGAGGGTATGCAGAAGGTCAGCTTGATTTGAGCGTGGTCTCAGGGTACAGTGGCCACCCCGTTGAGCGAGTCTTTTGAACATCCTGGTTCTGTCATGTTTAAAACGACCTTGAGCGAATGCCATGAATTCCTCGCCGGAGACCATACGGTCCTGCGAGAGCTGCTCCATCCGGCGAAGCACTCGTTGCGGCTCGGCTACAGCTTGGCTCATGGGCGCCTGGAGCCTGGGAAGCGGTCGAAGTGGCACCGGCTGGCCTCCTCGGAGGTCTACTACTTTCTGGCCGGCGCCGGAGTCTTCACGGTCGATGACCGGTCAGTGCCGGTGATGTCCGGCACCACGGTATATGTTCCGCCCGGCGCGAAGCAGTCGCTGGTAAATGACGGACCATCTGCCATTGAGTTCCTGTGCATGGTCGATCCGGCCTGGCGAAGCCAGGATGAAGAGGTGTTGGAATAACGGGGTGTCCGGAGTGCCCTTCGTGCTCGCGCAGTCAAGGGCACTCCGGACACCCCGCTGAAGAGAAGGGAAGGAGCAGGGAAATTGAAAGCGAAAATAGCGGTGCTGGCAGGAGATGGGGTGGGGCGTGAGATCGTGCCCGAAGCGGTCAAAACGCTCAAGGCTGTGGCGGACTGGTATGGCCACACCTTTGAATTTGCGGCGGGAGATGTCGGGGGCCAGGCAATTGATAAAGTGGGTGTTCCCCTTCCTCAGGAGACGCTGGCGCTGGCCAAGCAGAGCGACGCGGTGCTGCTCGGCGCGGTGGGAGGACCGAAATGGGAGGGGCTGGAGTACAGCCTGCGTCCGGAGCGGGCGTTGTTGGGTCTGCGGGAACAGCTTGGCCTCTATGCCAACCTGCGGCCGGCCAAGCTCTACCCGATGCTGGCGGATGCCTCCACGCTCAAGCGCGAGGTTATTGAGGGGATCGATGTGTTGGTGGTGCGTGAACTGACCGGCGGGATTTATTTCGGAAAGCCGAAAGGGATCGAAAAGCTGCCGAACGGCGGCGAACGGGGCATTAACACCGAGGTGTATACAACGGATGAAATTCGCCGTATTGCGAAGATTGCATTCGAGGCGGCACGGAAGCGGCGGCGAAAGGTCACGTCCGTGGACAAGGCCAATGTCCTGGAATCGTCGGAACTGTGGAGGCGCGTGGTCACCGAGGTCCACAAGAAGGATTATCCGGACGTAGAATTAAGCCATATCTACGTCGATAACTGCGCCATGCAGCTTGTCCGGAACCCACGGCAGTTCGATGTGCTGCTCTGCAACAACATTTTCGGCGACATCCTCAGCGACGAGGCGGCGATGCTGACCGGGTCGATCGGCATGCTGCCATCCGCCAGTGTAGGGGCGCAGGTGGGGTTGTTTGAACCGATCCATGGGAGCGCTCCGGACATTGCCGGGAAGAACATCGCGAACCCGATCGCAACCATCGCCTCAGCCGCTATGATGCTGTCCTATGCCTTCCAGTTGGAGAAGGAAGCAGAAGCTGTCGAGCGGGCCATCACGAAGGCGCTCGATCTCGGCTATCGTACGAAAGATATTACCAGCCAGGGTATGCGGTTGGTCGGGACGGCTGAAATGGGCGACGCGATTCTCAGGAATCTGTCGTAGGCCTATCAGGGTTGGGCAATGAGCGTCTCTACAAAATGGGGAACCATCTCGACCATCGCGGGAAGCGGCGTGCCGGATTTTTCGGGGGATGGCGGTTCTGCGGACAAAGCCTGCCTGAACGAGCCGAAGAGTCTGGCGGTGGATCAGTTCGGCAACCTGTATATCGCCGATTCCGAAAACCATGTCGTGCGAAAGGTCGAACGAGCTACGGGACGGATCGCGACAATCGCCGGCGCGGTGTTGCCGGAGGAGGGCAGCGCGGCGGGGACAGTGGCGAAAGATGCCGGAGGGGAAGATCCTTTTGCGGACCCTTCGTCCACGCGATTGCCCGGTTTCACGCAATTGGCCGATCTCAGCGGGACCGTCCGTTTCGTGGTGAACGGAGCCTCGGCGAAACGGTTTCAGGGCGATGGCGGCGCGGCGACTCAGGCGTTGCTCAATTTTCCGACGGCGGTGGCCGTAGACCGGCAAGGCTATGTCTATATTGCCGACACCATGAATCATCGGGTTCGGCGGGTTGACGCGGTAACCGGGATCATCACCACGATCGCCGGTACCGGCCAGGCTCGGTATGCCGGAGATGGAGGGCCCGCCGTCTCGGCGGCGCTGAACGAACCGACGGCGCTGGCGATCGATGCTTCCGGGCGTTTGTATATCGCCGATCAAAGCAATAACCGGATCCGGATGGTTGATTTGACCACGGGTCTGATCGAGACGGTCGCGGGCAACGGCAGCGCTACGTATAATGGTGATGGCCTCCTCGCGGTCGAAGCCGGCCTGGCCGGGCCGAGCGGCTTGGCGTTGGGCCCAGGTGGAGAGTTGTATGTGGCGGACACGTTCAATGGACGGATTCGGATGGTTGATCCCAAGACCGGTTTGATCGGCACCGTTGTCGGGGATGGTGGCGAGTATCGGTATCATGACCAGGACGACCGCCCGTCCATGAGTTTGTCTCGGCCTTATGGCATTGCCCTGGACCGCGCGGGTAATATTTTCGTGACGGATTCAGATAATCACCTCGTGCGAAAATGGGACCGGGCGCAGAACGTCATCCAGCGGGTGGGAGGGACCGGCCTGCCCGGATTCGGCGGAGATGGCGGACCGGCCGAAGCTGCGAGCCTGAATTATCCGTTTGGGATGGCGATCGATCGGGAAGGGACGGTCCTCATCGCAGACACGTTTAATCATCGCATCCGCGCGATCGCGAGTTACAAGTGAAACGGACAAAGGCAAGAGTTGAGTTGCCGCTTGCCTTTTAGTAGGAGCCCTATGCTGAACAAGAAGCCTGCCTATCGGGTGGCCGTCGTCGGGGCGACCGGCGCGGTGGGAACGGAGATGATCGAGGTGCTCGAGGAACGGAATTTCCCTGTGGAATCGCTCCTCCCCTTGGCCTCATCGCGCTCCGTTGGCGGAACGGTCACGTTTCTGGGTGAGGATCTTGCCGTCCAAGTATTGACCAAGGACTCATTTGCCGGGGTCGACATCGCGTTGTTTTCTGCAGGCACCGATGTAAGCCGGGAATATGCTCCCATCGCAGCCAAGGCCGGTGCGGTGGTCATCGACAACAGTGCCGCTTGGCGGATGGATTCCGAAGTTCCGCTTGTCGTGCCGGAAGTGAACCGGAATGATCTTGCTTGGCACAAGGGCATCATCGCCAATCCCAATTGCTCCACCATACAGATGGTCGTGGCGTTGAAGCCCCTGCACGAACAGGCGAGGATCAAGCGTATTGTGGTGACGACGTTCCAATCGGTGTCGGGGACGGGTAAGGAAGCGATGGACGAGTTGATGGAGGAGTGCAAGGATTTGCTGAGCTTCAAAGAGCCGACTCCCAAAGTGTATCCCTATCAGATCGCGTTCAACTGTTTACCCCACATCGACGAGTTTTTGCCGTCCGGGTACACGAAAGAGGAAATGAAAATGGTGAACGAGACGCGGAAGATCCTGGGCGATCAATCACTTCAGGTCACCGCCACGACGGTCCGCGTGCCCGTCTATGTCGGCCATTCGGAAGCGGTCAACATCGAGACCGAACAGAAACTTTCTGCCAACGATGCTCGCGCCATCCTTGCGTCGGCTCCCGGCGTGCAACTCTATGACGATCCGTCCCGGAAGATTTATCCCATGCCGCTCGATGTGGCGGGGAAGGACGATGTGTACGTGGGGCGGATTCGCGAGGACGAATCCATCGCGAACGGTCTCAATCTCTGGGTCGTGGCGGACAACCTGCGCAAGGGTGCCGCGCTCAATGCCGTGCAGATCGCCGAATGCTTGATAGAACATAGGCTATGTCGGAATGGAGCGTCCTCGGGAAATTGTTGATCGCGACCGGGCTCGGGCTTGTCCTGCTCGGGGTCCTGCTCGTGTTTTCGGACCGGCTTCCCGGCTTGAGCAACATGTTCGGCTGGTTCGGGAAACTGCCGGGCGATATATCCATCAAGCGCGACCACGTGAGTTTCTACTTTCCGGTCGTCACCAGCCTCGTGCTCAGCGTGGTGCTGAGCCTCATTTTCTATCTCTTCTCGTGGCTCTTTCGCCGATAGGCCGGCCGACCCTTTCTCTCGCCGGCCTTGGTTTCTTTCTCCTCGCACTTGCCGCGTGGCCGGCACCGGCGTCGGCCGAATCGGTCCGTGTGTTGCTCTCGCAGGACCTCCCTCGGCTTGAGGTGACGACACAGGACGATGCGGTGCTTGCGACCGTGAACGGCCATGAGCGCATGTTCAAAGCTCCGGTTGCGGTGGCCGTGCTCGGGGCGGGGATCAGCATAAACGGGATCAAGATGCCGGTAGCCGGTCTCACGCTCCGTCCCCTCCGGACCTGGTTGTCTCTGGCGATGAACGGGAAGACCGCCGCGTCGGCACCTTCGGCCGGTGGAAACAGCGACCTTGCCTCCAAAACGGTGCTGGAGGTCGGCGGAGTCGTCCAGATTCTTCGGCGAGGCAAAGGGCTGCTGGTGATCAATCAGGTGGATCTAGAAGAGTACGTGAAGGGCGTGGTGCCGTCGGAAGTGAATTCGGCTTGGCACCAGGAAATGCTCAAAGCGCAGGCTGTGGCGGCTCGGACCTATGCGCTCTATCTGCGTGGCCTGAGCGCGGCGCGGAACTATGACGTGGTCGCGAGTATTCAGGACCAGGTCTATCGCGGTCGCCATGGGATCGACGGCCGGGTCGAGGAAGCGGTCGAATCGACGCGGGGTCTGGTCATTACTTATCAAGATGCGCCGATCTATGCCGCCTTCTCCTCGACGGCGGCCGGCCCAACGGAAGATGCGATGAATGTATGGGCCAAGGATTTGCCCTATCTCAAAGGGGTCGAGTGCCCATTCGACTTGAACTCGCCCTATTACCAATGGCGCGCGTCCTTCAAGATCGACACGTTGGAACGCAATCTTCGCCAGCTTGGATTCACCGTGGGCACGATCGCCACCCTGACGCCGCTCACCCACAGCCGGGCTGGCCGCGTGGCCACCCTCAGAGTGTTGCATTCCGGCGGCGAACTGATCTTGAAAGGCGAGGACCTTCGCAAGGCTGTCGGGTACACGGTCGTGCCGAGCACGCAGTTCGCGATTGAATCCATCGGGGCGGAGATCGTGCTCACCGGCTATGGCGCGGGCCATGCCGTAGGCCTCTGCCAGTGGGGCGCGAAAGAGTTGGCCGAACTCGGCTACTCCTATATGACCATCCTTCAGTATTACTATCCAGGAACCGAATTGAAGGACGCCGCCCACACGAAACCGCCCGTGTCCGTCGTACCCACCTCCTGACCCGATGCTCTGTCGAAAGACGGTTGAAACCAGCGAAAGGAATTCCCTTGGGTTTTCGGGAAGTCGTGAAGGGTGCCCCCTTATTCCCTCTCCCTCCTTGGGCCTCGCCGGGGAGTTATCGAGCGTCAGGACTTTGAAGTCTAGCAGGCCGGACCCACCGGGGTCTGCCACGCCGTGGTGCTGCCGTTGATCTGCCTATCAACGAACTTATATAATGCACTTGATGAAACCCCTGGAGTTTGTCGGGTCAAGCCTGGAAGACCTTAGCCCGCATTATTCATGACGGTTCGTCGCGAAATCGCGGAGCCGCGTCGCGAGAGCGGCGCGCGGAGCCCGGAGGTCCTGAGGCGTACTCGTGCAGTACGGCGAAGGACCGAGGGGCGAGCCCGCCGCCCGCAGGCTTGTCGCAGCAGCGGATCGGCGATTGCAGCAGAAGCGTTCATGAATAATGCGGGTTAGGGCGTTTCCGGCAGAAGCGCGGCGCGCAGCAGGGTTCGAGTTGGACTTTGTTCAGCGAGAACTGGACCCTTCGGATTTGGAAGCCCATGAACGAAGTAGGTACCGGTGTCCGGGAAATTCGCATCCACGTCTTGGGAGAATGGCGCGTGCTCTATGTGGCCAAATTCGCCGAGGCCGTCTACGTGCTTCATGCGTTCCAAAAGAAAACGCAGAAGACCAGAAGGGGCGATATTGAGCTGGCGCGTCAGCGGTATCGTCAGATTGGAGACCGGTCATGAAGAAGAACACGACGAAGTCTAGCGGCAATGTCTTTGTGGACCTCGGCTTCGATCCGGCCGAAGCCGCGGTGCTCCACATGCGAGCGAATCTCATGAGCGATCTTCGTCTCTATATCGAGAAGCACAAGCTCACCCAGTCGGAAGCGGCCAAACGTCTTGGCATTGCCCAATCACGGGTCTCCGATCTTGTGCGCGGGAAATGGGACAAGTTCAGCCTGGAAATGCTCATCACGCTTGAAGCACGGCTCGGGCGGACCGTGCGAGTTGAATTCGCGGCGTGATGAGTCGTGTGCGCCGCTCTTCAACCCGCACCTGCCCGCGCCCCGGCAGGCGGGTCTGTCGCACCTCCTGAAGACGATCGCCCGTGTCATGATGGCCCTCCTTGAGGGCGCACCCTAAACCGGACCGATCACGTGCTACCTACAAGCCTGGCCCACTCATTTTGACCCTCCACACTCAAGCGCCGTATTGTTATCCCACGTGCTGAACACACCAACATCGAGTCGCAGTAATCGAGCGCCCGCAACCCGCAATGTTGGATGGCAAGACCGTGACCCTGATGCTGCGCCCGTAACAATGCCAATGCTGTTGCCGGATCTCGTTGCCGAGCAAGTGAAGAAAGCGATGCCGATCCGTGTCATCGAGAAAGATGGGCTGCTGCGCATTCCCGCGTGCCGTGATGTGGTAGAGCGCGCCGGGGAATTCCAAGCGGAGCGAGCGGACCATGAGGCCGGAGGATAGAGCGGAGGGGGTGCAAAGTCAAGAACTGACCCCCCATGGCTTGACTACACCCCTCGCAAAAGGAGAACAAGAAACGGTCTTGGCTCCTGTAAAAACCCGGCGGCGCGCCGAAAGTCAGGTCGACCAAGAACAAGGGCAAAAGTTAGAACTTGCCGATGCAGGCATGTGGCACATGTGGCAATTGAGAAAAGAAAGAACCGAACAATCCACCGCTACTATCTTTGACAGCCTGAGATAGATTGGACAACCCCCTGACCATTCAGATGAACGTTTACCGTGCCGTACGACCATACGTCATATTGATAGATACTCACGTTGCTCCTACCATCCGGCTTTCCTAGAAGCTCCGTCAATTCGGAGGGGCTCATTCCTGAGATAATGTATCTACAAGCCTTTTGAGATCGAGATTTTACTCGCTCTTGAATTTGCATGGAGAGCCGCCTCATCTCCTGCTCACTCGCATCAAGCTTGGCTTCTGTCTCTTTGAGATAATCCATCAACGACCCACTTCGCTCGGAACGATTCATCTGCGCATTGTTCACTTGAAGCCTTGAATTGATCTGCTGCAACATCTGCTCAACTTGCCGTTGTTGCTGATCCAATTTCGCGGCCTTCTCGCCAATTGTTACTTGCAACAGAGAAACCGATCCGAGAGTGTCCTGGATGCTCTTGGATCGGGCTTCCAATTCATGCTGCTTTTGGGCAAGAGCTTGCTGGATGGCTGTCAGCTCCTTCCGTGACTGCTCTAGAGTTTGCTCCTGGGCTCGGCTCTGTGCCTGAAGACGCTCTTGAATCACCACAAGCTTGGAAGCTGGCACTCGAAGAAGGCGGTAGATGGTGACGGTGCCGTCGGGATTAGACTCTTCATATGTCATTTGAGTTTCGACAACAAGACCCTGCGCTTCAAGGTTGGTGACTTGAGCATAATTCATCAGTTCGGTCTTACCCTGCTCGAAGGCCTGTCTTCGTCCTTCCTCAACCGTTCGCGCTCTTGAAGCCACCCCGACGACAAACAAATCATCTCCTTCTATGAACGCTGACTTCTCGGCCCAGAATGGACGGGCATCTTTGGCAGCCCATGTGATAGCAGTAGATAGGAGGACCGCTGTTAATACGATTTCTACAACAGAAATGGCTTTCCGCGTTTGACGTTCATTCATGGAGTTGATTGTCTTACTGTTGAGGGGGCAAGTCTAGGCCATCTGTCAGGACCAGTCAAACAAGTGTCATTCCGTGCCCTTCGAATTACCGCCCTCGCATACTTCAGCTTCCTCGCCTTAAAAAGGCCGTTACTTAAAAAGCGCCGGCGACGACGACTTCTTTGCGGTCTTTTTCGGAACAATCAAGTGGCTCCTGGAACATTTTTCGGCTTGGAACTTTTTCAGCTAGCAGAATAATGAGCCCACCGCGTAATCCGGTATGCACCACCAAACACACGATGGGCAAAATAAACGCCCCGGAAACAGCCTCGATCAACGATCCGGGATTCATCCCATGCATGTCCAAGACGAGCCACTACGTTCTTGTCGAAGAACGGATACTGAATCGAGATGATCAGATAGCCAGGCCCATATGTGTCTCGATACGGCACATAGGAGCTTTTGTTCAACTTTTCGGCAAGAAGAGTTACAAATCTCTGAACAAAATCCGCGGTGGGATTCACACATACAGCCCCATCAGGTACGGGCTTATGTGTTTCGCCTTCAGTTGCATAAGAGCAAAGGTCCCGAGCGAATGCGTCGCTCCAAAAAGCAGCAGTTACCTCTACCCATCGAGTAGTCTTCCCAGATTTGATGACCGCGTCAGGAGGATCTGGCTCATCAATAACCTTGAATTGCGAAGAATGCTGTCGATTAAACCATTCTAAAAACAAGTCTATCGTAAACTTTTCATGTGCCTTTAATACCTCCCGTCGATTCCTCCACCTTCGCATAGCGACTCTCTTCTCCAAATAATAGATGCACAGCTCATTCCTGTCGCAACCTATGCAAGCAGTCCGCAAATGTCAAAGTATTGTGTTCCAACCCCATAAACCTCGATTGTTTACGAGTACTCAAGTGGTCGAAGCTGGTCAATGTTTGAGGAGGAACTGGGCGCAGAGTGCAACTTCTGAGCATTGCGGAGCAGAAATGAGGGCCAAGCCTACACCCACACATTGCATAAGCTGATGGCCTGGCTTCAATGCTCTTTGATCCGCTTCGCCAGATCGATCAGCACGCCTTCCCGCAATCCCAGATCGCTGACCAGCACGTTGGACATCCCCAGCGTCTCCATGATCGTCCTAATGATAATCGCCCCGGCGGCGGTGACTTCGGCTCGGCCTCTTGCCGTCACGAGTTGAGCAGCGAGCGAAACTCTTCCAACGTCAGCCCCGCTTGGCGAAGCATTTCGTGAAGCAGCCACTTGGGAATGTCGCGCTTGTATTAGGAGCCTGTCCGACATGACCTTTCTACTGCGGCGAACGATCTGCGCCCATCTGCGTCGTTCTCGGCCAGAAAAAATCCTCAACGTATTCCAGCGAATACGCCTCCGGTTTTTTCGGGCCTGCGGCCTCGCATATGCCCGCACATCCTTGGCCTCGTCACGAACGGCAATGTCGGACAGGCTCCTGATGGCTGATCCGGACTCGCAGAATCGACCCGTTCGGCAGGAACTTTCGCCAGGTTTCGTGTTTTTCCGATCGGAGATGTTCGAACCCCGCCCGCTTGAGCACAACACGGAAATCGTTATACGTGAACGCGGCCATGCTTGATCTCGATCAGCGTCCGCATCTCCCAATCGGTCTTACAAGCGGCAATGGCCTCGACATAGGGTAAATGGTGGGCTCGGTTAGGACTGGCGGCGTACCGATCGCGGTCGTGGAGATACTCCTTCGCATAGTCCTGAATAGCTTCAATTAAATCTTCCAGCGCGGCTTCGGCGGTGGGAAGTTCTGTTACGAGATCCAATTCGGGACACTTGGCACAGTAGTGCCCGTTGTCCTTCGCAAGAAGAACCGTCAGAAGAGGCTCCGCAACCATAATCTTTGGCTCCTTTGCCCGACGACGGGTCATCCTTGAAATTGCCATGATGGGTTCCTCCCAACAAGCTCCATTGTAGTCCACCGCTCACGTGTCAGCAACTGCGCCCTACTTCCTTGCTCACTGATTTTCAATTCGCTTCGCCAAGTCAATCAATACTCCTTCTCTCAACCCCAAATCGCTGACCAACACGCCGGCCATGCCCAACGTCTCCATCACCGTCCGGAGAATGACGGCGCCGGCGGCGATGACTTCCTCGCGGCTCTTTTCCAACTCTGGCAGACCGACCATCGCTAGTGGCCACAATCAAGGCTAGGCAATTGTTCTCCGGCGCATAGCTTTATCAAGGTCGTACGTGGCTTGGAGATTCATCCAGAGCTTCGCAGAAGTGCCCAGGACACGCGCCAGATCCAGAGCCGAGTCCGCCGTAATATCGCGCTTGCCCTTAATCAGCTCGTTTAGACGTGCCCGCGTCCAGCCAAGCTTCTCGGCCAGCGCAGCTTGGGTCATCTTTCCAGGAACAAGAAACTCTTCAAGCAGCATCTCGCCAGGATGGAAGGGGTTTTTAGGTAGTCTCATCGCTCGCACCTCCTGATATCCCACATCTCAGTGATAATCGATGACTTGAACCTCATAGGCATTGCCGGCGTGCCAGCGAAAGACAACCCGCCATCGATCGTTGACCCGAATGGAGTGAAAGCCCTTCCATTCACCCTTCAATGCCTCCAGCCGATTCCCAGGAGGCTCACGAAGATCGCTGATCTCAGCCGCATCATGCAAATAGAGCAGCTTTCGACGAGCGGCTCGAATCAAATCCGGTGGAAAGCGCAGGACGGCTTTCGATCGCCGATCATCGAACAAGTCTTCTGCAAGCCGATTGGCAAAAGATTCAATCACGGAACGATGTTATCGAACATCGATAACTCACGCAAGAGGGAACCGGACAGCCCCCATCCTCGGCGCACCAATCACACCAAGCGGCTCGACAGATCAATCAGGACCCCCTCGCGCAATCCTAGATCACTGACCAGCACCGCCGATATTCCCAGCGTCTCCATCATCTTGCGAACAATGATCGCGCCACCGGCGATGACCTGTTTACGGTCTGATGGCCTCAAGAATTGAGCAGTAATTAGGGGTCTTGCAACCACACATTCGGTCGTCCCCGCGCGCGCTTGTTCTCCCATGTCCTGTCGTTTCGGCTGTCTTCAACCCTTTCTCACAGATCGCCGCTGATTTCTCGGTGCCTTTATTGGCGAATTCGATAAGATTCACGAGCAGGTCGTCTGGTAGGTGTATCGGAAAAAGAGGCGAATGTATGATTGCAAGACCTGACCCCATTTAGCGTGCGCATTTAGAAGCGGGAAGCGTTAGGTGATGCGGCCTTGATCTTTCCTGCTTCCCAGGCTACCCTTCAACACATGGATTGGAAGAATCGCATTACCATTGATCCCGAGAAGCGTGGCGGCAAGCCGTGTATTCGTGGGCTTCGCATGACCGTGTATGACGTTCTGGAGTACCTTGCTTCCGGCATGAGCGAAGAAGAGATTCTCAAGGACTTTCCCGATCTCACCCGTGAAGACATCCGGGCCTGTCTGGCCTTTGCAGCGGAGAGAGAGCGGAAGCTTGTGTCGATTCCACCGTCGTGAAGCTGCTCTTCGATCAAAACCTCTCTCATCGACTCGTTACAGCCCTGCAGGAAGCATATCCCAACCCAGATAAGGGTCAGGCGTTGCCATACAACATGTTCTCGTTCACACTCTCGATCAACCGTAGGTGTTGTTGCGAGACCCCGATTCTCTGACGCGCATGTTGCTGTCCGAGTTCGATTTTCCTTTCGATCCTTCCCTCGTTGCGACCGAACCGGTGATTCCCCGCGATCACGCGCGTTTGCTGGTCGTCGACCGGCATGGCGGACCGGTGCGCCATCAGCGCGTGGCCGACCTCCCTCAATTATTGAAGCGAGGAGATCTCCTCGTCGTGAACGACACCAAAGTCCTCGCCGCTCGGATGATGGGAAGGAAACGGCCCGGCGGGGGAGTCGTCGAGCTGTTGTTCGTGCGCGAGATCAAGCCCGATCTCTGGGAAGTGCTGATGAGGGGAACATGCCGGCCTGGTCAGATCATCGACCTCGATGGGGACGCGCGCGCACACGTGGTTGAGCGCGGGATATCATGCGTCGTTCGAATCGAAAGCGCCTGCCCGGTGCGGGAACTGTTCCAACGCGCGGGACACATGCCGCTGCCGCCCTATATTAAGCGGTCTCCCACTGATGCTGATCGCCTGTGGTATCAAACCCTGTTTGCGCGAGAAGACGGCGCGATTGCCGCGCCCACCGCCGGGCTTCACTTCACGCCTCGGTTGATTGAAGCGCTGCGCGGCACCGGCGTACAACTGGCGACTATCACGCTCCATGTTGGGCTGGGGACGTTCAAGCCGGTCACCGCGGAGCGCATCGAGGAGCATCGGATGGATGCCGAGGTGGTGGAGGTACCGGCGCAGACGGTTCACATGATTCGAGAGACGAAAGCGGCAGGAAGTCGGGTGGTGGCGGTCGGGACCACGACGGTCCGTGCACTCGAGTCGGCTGCAAAGGAGGAGGGTGCATTACGACCGTTTCAGGGAAACACGAACCTGTTTGTTGTGCCCGGCTATGCGTTTCGAGTTGTGGACGCCCTGATGACCAACTTTCATCACCCTCGCACGACGTTGCTTATGCTGGTGTCGGCGCTGACGGGAGTGGAGCGTCTGCGAGAAGCCTACCGGACAGCGATCGAGGCCCGCTATCGATTCTACAGCTACGGGGATGCGATGCTGATTCTTTAGCGAATAGCGAGCAGCGAATAGCTAAGAGCGAGCATTGGCCGGTCGTCTTCTGCTACCCGCTGCTTGCTACCTGCTGTTCGCTTTCTATCAGAGGAGTTCTTTGCGAATCTTGACGGGCAGTGAGGCTTTCAGCGCTTCCTGATAGGCCATGAGCGCGCGCTGCTGCTTCTGAAACAGGAAGTCTTGGAAGATTCGATTTTGGGACGACTGGTCCTTGGATGCGTCGGAGGAAGATTGCCGCGCCATGAGGGCTTGGGCTTCAGAGATCTCAGCAGGGGTCAGGGCGACTGCGTCGCTGACGATGGTCCGGGCTTTGTTCACCAGGATTTCTTTCGATTCCATCGCTTCGAAGATTGCAGGAGTGAGGTGATTGGCGGCCAGCAATTGCTGGTACACGTCCGGATCGAACTTGCCGTTGCGTTGGAATTCCGGACGTTGCAGAATCGCCTCGCGGAGGGCTTCTTCTGTGACGGTCAAACCCATATTGGCGGCGGCAATGAGCCAAATCCGGTTATCGATCATTTGTTCGATCACGTACTGTTTGATTGTTTCGTCTTTGAATTCGCCCTGCGCCTTCTCCTTGTAGAAGCGGTAGGTGTTCTCGTAGGCGCGACGGAACTCATCGCGCGAGACGATCAGATTGCCGACGGACGCGACCACGTTGGCCTCTTGCCCCCCGAACCCCCACCAGCCCATTGTGATGACGAACGCGACCGCCAGCACGCCCATGATGGATTTCAACAGCCACGGATAGTTGTGGGCGGCCTCACGCATCAGCTTGATCATAACTTATGCCCTCTCCCGGTCAAATTAACCGAATTCTACTCAGCCAAGCGTGGGAAGGCAAGAGCCGGTGCGTGGGTGGCATCGCGCGGACCAGTCGGCGATGAGCGAAAAAAGAACGGCTCTTTATTTGTGCTGTCCGGGCGAATTTGTTATATTGTTCGCTAATTGCGAGGGAATCGATTGGGAGAGGAGGCTGGTGGGGTCAGCCCGTTGGGTGTCGGCGTATACCCCAAGGCGCATGTCCTCAACCGATTCGTCGCCAAACTCATCGATCTCCTCATCGTCGCCGCTGCGGGCGAGATTGTTCCTCCGGTCGGATTCTTAGCGGGCCTCGCGTATGTCCTGGTCGCCGACGGGTTTGCCGGGGGACGGAGTATCGGGAAACGGCTGATCGGACTACAGACGATCCTGCCGCACACACGTGAGGCGGCTGGCTTCAAAGAATCAATCATCCGCAATCTGCCCTTCGCTGTCGCGCAATTGGCGTTCGAAATCCCGTATGTCGGATGGGCCGTGTCGTTGGCCATTGTGGTGTTCGAGGCGCTGCTCATTCTGGGAAACGATCAGGGACGGCGGCTGGGTGACGAAGTGGCGCAGACCCAAGTGCTGGATGTCGGCCAACTGGCCCTGCCCGATTAAACCGTCCGACTCGATGCTGTGATGGAGCGGAAGAAACGGAAGGGAGAAAAGCTGTGGGGGTGACGGGAGACCTATTCGGCTGGTTTTCGAATGACCTCGCCATCGATCTGGGGACAGCGACGACGCTCGTCTATGTCCATGGGAAGGGGATCGTCCTGAACGAGCCTTCCGTGGTGGCTGTAGAGAAGAAAAGCGAAAAGGTGCTCGCGGTCGGGGCCGACGCCAAGAAGATGTTGGGACGCACGCCGGGCAATATCGTCGCGGTGCGACCGATGAAAGAGGGCGTGATCGCCGACTTTGAAATGGCCGAGCAGATGCTCAAGCATTTCATTCGCAAGGCTCACAACCGGAGCGCGTTCGTTCGACCGCGCATCATCATCGGGGTGCCGTCGCGGATTACGCAGGTGGAGCAACGTGCGGTCCGCGATTCGGCCGAGCTTGCGGGGGCACGTGAAGTGTATTTAATCGAAGAGCCGGTTGCCGCCGCGATTGGGGCCGGCTTGCCGATTACAGAGCCGTCCGGCAACATGGTCGTCGATGTGGGCGGGGGCACGACCGATATCGCGGTCATTTCGCTGGGCGGGATCGTCTACAGCGAGTCGGTCAAGGTGGCCGGCGATCGCATGGACGAAGCGATCATGAACTACATCAAGAAAAAGTATAACCTCCTCATCGGCGAGCACATGGCCGAGCGAATCAAGTTCGAGATTGGGTCGGCCTATCCGTTCGAGGAGCGGAAGACCATGATGATCAAAGGGAGAGACCTCATATCGGGCATTCCACGAACCTTGGTTATCGATGATGCCGAAATCCGGGAAGCGTTGCAGGAACCGATCGGGACAATCGTCAATGCCATCAAGGTGGCGTTGGAGAATACTCCTCCTGAACTGGCCGGGGATATCATCGACCGAGGAATCGTGCTGACGGGCGGAGGCTCGCTGTTGAAAGGGATGGATACCCGGTTCCGCGAGGAAACCAATCTGCCCATCATTACAGTCGACGATCCCTTGACGTCCGTCGTCTTAGGGGTGGGAAAGATTCTTGACGAGTTGGATCTCCTGCGCAAGGTCTCCGTGATGTCCCAATGCAGTAGCCTGCGGTAAGGTTCCCTCCTACACATGTGGATGGCCATGTTTCGGTCAACCTACGGCACACGGCGTGTGGCCGTGGTGTTGTTCTTCCTACTCCTCTCGGTTCTGCTTCTGCTTCCGGCGCAGCTCCAGGGCGTCCTTCAACAGGTCGGCGGCCCCGTTGGAAGAGTGCTGACGCTGCCGATCGAGGCGTTCGCTTCGATCGATCGCGGATTGTCGGAGATTTGGGAGGGGTATGTCGCCTTGCAAGGCGTACGAGAGGAGAATCAGCGACTGCAAAAAGAAATCGAAATGTTGCAAGAACAGAACAACCAGTTGCGCGAGACGGCCGTGGCGACCCAGCGCCTGGCCGCGCTTCTGAGCTTTAAGGAGCGGACGGCGTCCGAAACCATCCCGGCACAGGTGATCGGGCGGGATGCCACGAACTGGTACCGGTCCTTGGTGCTCAACAAAGGTGCGCAGGACGGGGTGCGGACCGAGATGGGGGTCATGACGCCGGCCGGCGTGGTCGGCCGCGTCGTCAAAACCGCCGCTTCATCCTCCGTGGTTCTGCTCGTCACGGACCCGAACAACGCCATTGCCGGCTTGATTCAGCGCACCAGGGATGAAGGGATCGTCGAGGGGACCATGAAGGGGCGCGCACGATTGAACTACATCCCGCTGCTTTCAGGGGTTCGTGCAGGTGATCGCGTCGTGACCTCTGGTCTTACGGGGGGATTCCCGCGCGGAATCTTTGTCGGCTCGATTACCCGTATCGAAAGAGAGGAAGGTGATCTCTTTCAGTCCGCCGAGATCGTGCCCGATGTCGATTTCACGAAACTGGAAGAGGTCTTGATCATCAAGGTGCCTTACGGCGAGGGCGACCGTCAGGACGATAGCCCGTTGGCCAATGCGCCGGCAAAGGACAAGCCATGAAGGCTATGATCTACGTCGCCCTGGCCGTGGCGATCGTTCCGCTGCAATCGACCCTCTGGCAGGCTGTGAACATAGATGGCATAAGGCCTGATCTTGGGCTTGTGGCCGCGTGTCTCGTAGGGTTTCTAGCCGGCGAATTGGATGGGCTGCTGCTCGGTTGTCTGCTGGGATTCTCACAAGACATTTTTTCCGCCGGCGCGCTGTGGCTGAACTTGGTAACGAAGGGCGGCGCCGGATTTCTGGCTGGTCTCGTTGAGCGCCAGGTGGCGCACCTCACGCCGATGTTGGTGTTTGTTGCGGTGTTGATCGTATCTGCCCTGTCCGGTGCTATCGTGATCGTTGCCATGAAGCTCAAGGCGTTCGACGATTTGTGGTTTACGGTCGGACGTGTCGTGGTGTTGCAGGCTGTTTTTGATGCATTGATGGGCGTGGGTGTTTACTGGGTGGTGCAGCGGCGATTCTTGGCCGAGCGGTTCCTGGCGGAAGACCGGCTCTAAACGGGGGCGACGGCGGAGCCTGGTCCGGCAGGCGTGCAGTAATCGGTGATGGCAAGCGTTGGCTTTCAAGATACGGAACTGAGTGAGCTGCAGCGGCGGCTGACCATTTTGCGAATCGGCCTGTTGCTCGTTGTGGCGCTGCTTGCGCTCCGTCTGTGGCATCTGCAAATCCACGAGGGGCTCTATTACAGGGATTTGTCAGAGAACAACCGAACCCGCTCGGTTATTCTTGAACCGGCACGCGGGCTGATCTTCGATCGGAATGGCGTCCTCCTGGCCAATAACGTCCCCAGTTTTAGTCTGTATGTCACGTTGGAGGACGTAAAGGATCGGGAGGTTTTGGTTGGACAGCTTACGTCGCTCTTGGGACTGGACCCCGCGCTCACCCGCAAGAAGCTTTCCGTTAAGGGGAGCAAGCTCCTGCAGCGAAAAATCAAAGATCGATTGACGCTCCGTGAGGCGACGATCATTGAATCCCACCGTCTGGATCTTCCGGGGGTCATGATTCAGGTGGAGTCTCAACGCAACTACCCGGGCGGAGTCACTGCTGCGCATTTAATAGGGTACGTAGGTGAAATCTCAGCGGAGCAATTGGAGCGGGCAGGCACCGATGATCTCCACCAAGGCAGTATTGTCGGACAGTACGGCGTCGAGAAGTCCTTTGATCGCTATCTGAGAGGACGGGCCGGCGAGAAGAGCGTAGAAGTCGATGCACTGGGCCACGAAAAACGGACGGCGGTGGTGGAGAAGCCCCGCGCCGGCGATGACTTGTATTTGACGATCGACATCCGCCTGCAACAACTGGCGGAAGCGTTATTGGGCGAGGAGGCCGGGGCGATCGTGGCGCTGGACCCCGCGAACGGCGATGTGCTGGCCTTGGCGAGCCGACCGGCCTTCGATCCGAACATGCTCTCGCGCGAGCTGACGCCCAAACAGTGGGTGGAGATCGTGCAGGATGAAGGGCGGCCCCTGAACAACCGGGCGACACAGGGGCAATATCCGCCCGGCTCCACCTTCAAAGTGGTGATGGCGGTCGCGGCGCTCGAAAGCAACACGGTGTCGCCGTCGTCGACGATCCGCTGCACGGGCGGCTATCAGTTCGGGAACCGCCTCTATCACGACTGGAAGGCGGGAGGACACGGTTTGATTGATTTACGACACGCGCTGGTTCACTCCTGCGACGTGTACTTCTACACCGTCGGTCAGCGGATGGGTATCGACACGATTGCGGACTATGCCGCGCAGTTCGGGTTGGGACGCGAGACCGGGATCGAGTTGCCGTCTGAACGGGTCGGGATCGTCCCGTCATCGGCCTGGAAACAGAAAGCGAAAGGGCAGCCGTGGTTGCCGGGTGAAACCATCTCCGCATCTATTGGGCAGGGCTATGTCACGGTCACCCCGTTGCAGATGGCGAGTGTCATTGGGACCGTTGCGAATAGCGGTATCTCTTTCCGCCCCCGATTGGTACAAGCCGTGATGGATCGAACCACCGGCCGCTTGCAGGAGTTGCCCGCAGTCCCGCGCGGAAAGCTGAAAGTAACCGGTGATCACTTAAAGTTGATCCAGGAGGCCTTGGCTGGTGTCGTCACGGAAGGCACCGCCACACGCGCGAAATCTCCCCTCGTGACGATTGCGGGCAAGACCGGGACGGCGCAAACCGCCGCGTTGCGCACAGGTCCGGAGGAGGACATCCCCAAGAAGCTTCGTGACCATGCCTGGTTTGTGGCCTTTGCGCCGGTGGAGGTGCCGCGCATCGCCGTGGCCGTGTTGGTGGAACATATGGGCCACGGAGGGTCGGCGGCGGCCCCATTGGCAAAATCCCTCATCGAGGCGTATGTGAAGCTCGCGCCTCGTGCGCCGATGGTGGTGCCGGTGGACAAACAGAACGGCGCCGAAGCCGTCAGCCGGGAGAGCGCACGTCTACTATGATCGATCGCGTCATCGATGGTCGTGGGTTCGATAACTTCGATTGGCGTTTCATGGGATTGATCGTCGGGATCCTCTCCTTGGGCGTGCTGTCGATTTATAGCGTCACGCATGAACAACAGGGGGGGCTGCCTTTCTACGTGAAGCAACTTTTCTGGATTGTCCTCGGGGCGGTGGCGTTCCTGGCTATGCTTCTGTTCGACTACCATAAGATCGCGCGCTTGGCCTATCCGCTCTATGGGATCATTCTCGTTCTGTTGGCGATCGTGCTGGTGATGGGAAAATCGAGCCGTGGGGCGCAGCGGTGGATTCCGATAGGGCCCTTTGCCTTTCAGCCGTCCGAATTCGCTAAGCTGGTGCTGATTTTGGTCCTGGCGAAGTACTACACGACTATGCCTCGCATCGGCTGGTTCCAGCGGGTGGTGCTGCCGGGACTGATGGTTCTGCCCGGGCTCCTGCTTATCCTCAAACAGCCGGACCTCGGGAGCGGTCTGAGTTTTCTGGCCGTTTATGCCGCTATGCTTCTCATGGTGGGGGTGCGTTCAAAGGCGTTGGGGGTCATCATCCTGTTTTCGCTCATGCTGTTCCCCTTCGCCTGGGAAATGCTGTGGGGCTCGCTCCATGACTATCAACGACACCGCATCATGGCGTTTGTCGATCCGGCGTACGATCCGGGCGGCAAGGGCTATCATGCGTTGCAGTCACGTATCGCCATCGGCTCGGGCGAACTGCTCGGGAAAGGTTTGTATGGAGGGACGCAGAGCCAGCTCAAGTTTTTGCCCGAGGGCCATACCGATTTCGTGTTTGCGGTCTTTGCCGAGGAGTGGGGCTTTCTCGGCGTCCTGGTGTTGTTGGTATTGTTTGTGGTGTTGATCTGGCTGTCGCTGGAAATTGCGTTCAAAGCAAAGGATGCACTGGGCGCGCTGCTGGCCGCAGGGATCATCGCCATGTTGTGTTTTTGCGTCGTGGTCAATATCGGTATGACGGCGGGGATGTTCCCGATTGTCGGCATCCCCTTGCCCCTCATGAGCTATGGGGGGAGCGCCACCATCATGACCATGGCGTCATTGGGCTTGTTGTTAAATGTGAAGCGGCGGCGGTTGACGCTGTTTTACTAAAGTAAGCCGTCAGCCGTCGGCTTTCAGCGCTCAGCCTGGAGTTTTCAACGAGCAAAGCGCTGACCGCTGCACGCTCATGGTGAAGGAGTTCCTATGGGTCTCGAGATTGCTATTGCTATTGCACGCGAGGAGACTCGCGTCGCCGTGTTGGACAACGGTGTCGTCACCGATCTCTACGGGGACCGCGCCAAACATAAAGACTTCGTCGGCAATATTTATAAAGGCCGGGTCGCGAAAGTCTTGCCGGGAATGCAGGCTGCGTTCGTCGACATCGGGATGGAGAAGGCGGCGTTCATGCATGTTTCCGATCTCTCGATGGAGACGGAGCCCGGCGATACGTTGATGGACGGAGACGACGACGATCGGGAATCCGATATGCCCAAGCCCAAGCGGCAGAGTTCCAAGCCCATCGAGCAACTGCTTAGCGAAGGGCAGGAGCTGATGGTGCAGATTTCCAAGGGGCCGATCGGGACCAAGGGGCCGCGCGTCACGACCTACGTGTCGCTGCCGGGGCGGTACTTGGTCTTCATGCCGAGCGTCGAGCACATCGGGGTGTCGCGGCGTATTCCTCGGGATGAGGAGCGAGCCCGCTTGAAAGACATCATGAAGCGGGTACGCCGGCCTGGGTGCGGTTATATCGTCAGAACCGTCAGCGAAGGAGTGAAGGAAGACGAATTGCGGTCCGATGTCGAATTTCTGCATGTGCTCTGGCAGGACATCTTGGCGAAACGCGATCAGCTGGAGGCGCCCGCACTGCTTCACACGGACCTCAGTCTGAGTTTCCGTGTGGTCCGGGATCTCTTCAGCAAAAAGGTCGACCGGCTGCTGATCGACTCGCGAAGCGAGTACGAGGCGGTCCGGGACTTCGTCCAGCGCTTCTCGCCGGAGCAGACTGCGCGTATCCACTACTACGACAAAGAGGAGCCGCTGTTTGACCACCTCGGTATCGAACAGGAAATTGCGCGCGCGCTCAGCCGGCGAGTCTGGCTGAAGTCGGGCGGCTATCTCGTGATCGACCACACCGAGGCGATGACGGTGATCGACGTTAATACAGGACGCTTCGTCGGCAAACGGGATCAGGAAGAGACGATTCTCCGGAACAACCTGGAAGCGGCCAGGGAGATCGCCTATCAGGTCAAATTGCGCGGCATTGGCGGCATCATCATCGTCGACTTCATCGACATGGAGCGGGAAAAGAACCGGGATAAGGTCTATCACGCGCTCATCGAGGCGATGGGACCGGACAAGGCGAGAACGCGCATCTCCCGCATATCCGACCTCGGCTTGATCGAGATCTCGCGCGAGCGGGTGCGGGAGGATTTGCTTCGGTCCCTGTCCGAACCTTGCCACTATTGCGAGGGACGCGGTTATACGAAATCGCCCACCACCATCGTCTATGAGATTTTCCGCGAGCTCCGGCGCATCGGGAGCGAGGCCGATCAGCAGCGGATCGTGATCGGAGCGCATCCCACGGTGGCAGGCCTGCTGCAAGATGAAGAGCGGCATGGCCTCGAAGACCTCGAACGCCGGTGTTCGGCCCGCATCATCGTGACCGCCGACGACAAACTGCATCTGGAACAGTTTGATGTGGCGGTGTTGTGATGGGCGATTGACGTGACAGGATGCGCAGTGGCGACGACCTCGTTGCGGGCCTGGCTGGAGTTGCGGGCCATCGAAGGACTCGGCGATGTCGGGCTTGTGCGATGCGTCCGGGCGCTTGGCGGCGCTGAGGCGGTACGGAACGCCTCGACCGATGCGCTGCTCAAAATCGGATGCAGCCCTGTATTGGCGGAGCGAATCCAACGAGGACCGGACGCTCAAGTCCGTCGCCAGATTGACCGAGAGCTACAAGCGATAGAACGGGTGAAGGTGACCGTCTTGACCTGCCTTGATGCGGCTTATCCCGAGCGTTTGACCATGATCCCGGACCCGCCGCCGCTCTTGTATGTCACGGGAAAGCTCGATCGGCGCGACAACTATGCCGTGGCGATCGTGGGCGCGCGGCGAGCTACTCCGGCGGGACGGGTATTGACGGAAGAACTAAGTCGAGACCTTGCAACGGCTGGATTCACGATTGTGAGCGGATTGGCACGCGGAGTCGATGCGGCGGCCCATCGAGGTGCCTTGTCGGCGAAGGGGCGCACCTTGGCGGTTCTCGGCTGCGGCGCCGACCTGACCTACCCGCCGGAGCACAAGAAGCTGCGGGAGGAAATCCAGGCGAGCGGTGCGGTGATTTCTGAATTGCCGATCGGGGCCGCCCCGCATAGTTACCATTTCCCCCGGCGCAATCGTATTATCAGCGGGCTGTCTTTCGGCGTGGTGGTGACGGAAGCCGCCGTGCAGAGCGGGTCCCTCATCACGGCGAAGCTGGCTGCCGAGCAAGGCCGAGAGGTCTTCGCCGTTCCCGGTCCTGTCAAAGGGGAAAACAGCGGCGGGCCTCATGGCTTGATCAAGCAGGGGGCAAAACTGGTGGAACGGGCGCAAGATGTTATCGACGAATTGCTTCCGCAACTTGACGGATCGTTCCGGGCGCGAGCGGCAGGTGCGTCCGGGGGCGCACCGCGACATTCCAAGTCGGAATTGGGAAAATCGGAGGCGCGAGTGTATGATGCCCTCTCGTATGAGCCGATGCATGTGGACGCGGTGATCGAGAAGACGGGCTTGGCAGCATCGGAAGTAACGGCGCTGTTGCTCGCGCTGGAGCTTAAAGAGTATGTGCGGCAGCTCCCCGGTCACACGTATCTTCGACTCTGATGGACCGTGTGAGTCTGGATCAGGTTGATTTGCTATACTTCTTGGGAGCGCCGGCTCCTGCGTGACCATGAAAGGACACAACAACACGATGGCTAAATCTCTTGTCATTGTAGAATCCCCCACCAAGGCGCGCACCATTACAAAGTATTTGGGGCGTGGCTACGCGGTTGTGGCCTCCGTGGGTCATGTGAAGGATTTGCCGACGAGCAAGCTCGGAGTCGACATCGAGCGTGACTTTGAACCCCAGTACGTCACGATCAAGGGGAAGTCCAAGGTGCTGGCCGAGATCAAGAAAAAGGCGGAAGAGGCGGAGAAAGTATTTCTTGCCCCTGACCCTGACCGCGAGGGTGAAGCGATCGCCTGGCACATTGCGCAGGAGATCGGCGGGAAACGGAAGAAGAAGGACGGCAAGGTGTTTCGTGTGCTGTTCAACGAAATCACCGAATCGGCCATCAAGCGGGCATTGCAATCTCCCGGGCAGATCGACATGAAGTTGGTGCATGCGCAGCAGGCGCGCCGGGTGGTGGATCGGATCGTCGGTTATCAAGGGAGCCAATTGCTCTGGAACAAAGTCCGCCGCGGTCTCAGCATGGGGCGCGTCCAGTCGGTGGCGGTGAAACTGATCTGCGACCGCGAACAGGAGCGCGAAGCGTTTCGCGCAGAAGAATACTGGTCCGTTACGGCGACGTTGGCCGGCGCACAGCCCCCATCGTTCGAAGCCAAGCTCCACAGCGTCAACGGGCAAGATGCATCGATCGCCTCGGGCGAGGAGGCGCAACGCATTGTTGAGGCGATCAAAGGGAAAGAGTTCGTCGTCCAGACGATCGAGCGGAAAGAGAAGCGCCGGAACCCGGTCGCCCCTTTCATTACGAGCCGGCTCCAACAGGAGGCTGCCCGGAAGCTGCACTTCACGCCGAAGAAGACGATGACGTTGGCGCAGCAACTCTATGAAGGCATCGACATCGGTTCAGAAGGGCCGACGGGGTTGATCACGTATATGCGAACGGACTCGCCGCGTATCTCGAACGAAGCGATGGAGGAGGCGCGACAGGTCATCCGGGCTCGGTTTGGGGCTGAGTATTTGCCGGAGACCCCGAACGTCTATAAAACCCAAAAAGCGGCGCAGGAGGCGCATGAAGCGATCCGCCCGACCTCGGCCTCTCGCGATCCCGAATCGATCCGGCAATACCTGGAGCCCGACGTCTACAATTTGTACAAGCTCATCTGGAATCGCTTCATCGCGTCGCAGATGGTCCCGGCGATCTTGGACGTGACCCGAGTGGAAACGGCGCCGGCCGGCACCAAAGAACGGTACTTGTTTCGCTCGACCGGCACCGTTGTGAAATTCCCCGGCCATACTGCTGTGTACCTGGAAGGGACCGATAAGGAACTCGCTGCGCAGAAACCGAAGAACGAGCAAGAGCCTGAAGAAGATACGGAGCGTCTGTTGCCTGTGCTGAATGAAAGCGAACGGCTGCGACTCGTTTCCCAGGAAGGCCAGACGGTGCCAGGCTTGAGCTCGAAACAGCACTTCACCCAGCCGCCCCCTCGCTACAATGAAGCGTTGTTGATTCGCGAACTGGAGGAAAAGGGCATCGGGCGGCCGTCCACGTATGCCTCGATCATTTCCACCATTCAGGACCGGAAGTATGTGGAGAAAATCGAGGGCCGGTTCGCGCCGACCGAGACGGGCCGAACCGTCAATGATTTTCTGATGAAAGGCTTTCCGGATCTCATCAACGAAGATTTCACCTCTCAGATGGAGGAAGAGTTGGATGAGATCGAGGAGGGTAACAAGGCGTGGGCGGAGGCGGTCAGGGATTTCTACGTGCCCTTCACGAAGGATATCGAGAAGGCGAAAACCATCCCGGGTCCAAAGGATGCCGTGGAACCTCCAACGGGCGTCATGTGCGAGAAATGCGGGCGGGAAATGGAGATCAAATGGGGCCGCAACGGAAAGTTCCTGGCCTGCCCCGGCTACAAAGCCGACCCTCCCTGCAAGAACACGCAAAACTTTGAAAAGTTGCCGGACGGGACGATCAAGATCGTTCCCAAGTTGGAACTCACGACGGATGAAAAGTGCGAGAAATGCGGCAGCCCGATGGTCGTGAAGACCGGACGGTTCGGCAAGTTCCTCGCGTGCTCGGCCTACCCGGATTGTAAGACCACGAAGCCAATTGCCCTCGGTGTGAAATGCCCCTCACCAGGATGTGGCGGGGATTTGGTGCAAAAGCGGACGCGCAAAGGCCGGTCCTTTTATTCCTGCAGCCGCTATCCCCAGTGCGAGTTTGCTCTCTGGGACCGCCCCGTCAACAAAGCCTGTCCGACTTGCAAGGCGCCGTTCCTTGTCGAAAAGGTCAACAAGCAAGCCGGTAGGATCATTCAATGCCAGAACGAGGAGTGCGGCTACAAGGAAGCCAGTTGAATCTCGCCTCAGCCCGCTAAGAAAACTCCCGCCACGATGACCAACCTTCTTTGTAGACGCGTTGAGGCCTTTCATTTTCAGAAATTGAAAACTGTTTTCATTATCTACGTAGAAACACCTTGACAGTCCGGATCGTAGAGCCTGATAATGTCGTCGTCAACCTACTGGCTGACAGTTTCGTCTATCAGTGAGCGCCCCCGAGCGCCCCGCCTCTCTCAACACTTCTCAAAGGAGGGACTCGCCATGAAAGCCAAAGAGGGCGTCATCGA
>JBBIQV010000035.1:0-32468 GCA_037442105.1 Nitrospiraceae bacterium
ACCTGTAACCCCCAGATCCGTAGTCTGGTGCTCTATCCATTGAGCTACGGGCGCCTAGCGGGAGGTTATACAGGTCCGATCAGCGGATGGTCAAGGTGCCGGCGCTTCGCCGAGCATGCCTTGCATGATCCTGGAAAACGATACGCGAAATCCAGAGGCCTGGTGTAGGATTGCATCCAAGACAACAGAGTGGGGTGCATGACTATGGAACTTCTTAAGATGCAACCGGGGGAGGAGACAACTTCGCTTCCGCAAGTCGTCCGTAGGCGAGTTTGGATCGCGGAATTCGTTCGGTGGGTTACTGGAACGGTTCTGGCGGTCCTGGTTGGGACCTGGCTGGTCTGGCTCTATGTCTCGCTCCAGCAGTCGGCTTTCGAAAGTGAGATCAGGGCCGCGTGTCGCCGCACGATGCCGGAGTCGGCGGATCGCTGTTTTGATACGGTGATTATCCAGCGTGGCGGAACAAGGCGATGACGGGTTTGGAGTGTACCGACGCGCGTGTCCGCACATTCCTGCTCCCAGGTGCCGCAAGCATTGTTCTACTGACCGCGACCGTGGCTACCGGCGCGGAGCCGGCTCAGCAGTCACATCCACGGGTGGAAATCGGGATAAGCTCATGGCTCTTCACGCAGGGCCAAACCAAGTGGAGTCATAATGCATCGGGGCTCGATTCAAGACTCGGCAATCCAACATCCAGGTTGACCTACAAGGACAACGATACACACATCATCGAGTTGACCGGCAAGATCGCTTTCAGCCAACGGTGGTTTATACGGGCAGATGTCGGATTCAGCGCAGCCCTGGATCGCGGCATTCTCACGGACGACGATTTTTCTGCAGTCGGAGGGCAGCACCTCTTTTCGCGAACTCACAGTGATATCTCGGGGAACGGGACGCAGTATCTCAATGCGGATATGGGGCTCCGCATAGCGGACTATCCGGGGAGCCGGGGACACCTGGCTGTCTTCTGGGGCTATCAATATTGGAGAACGAAGTACGAGGCGACAAGTGTCAGGCAGGTCGAGTGCAGTTCATCAGGGATTCCTGGCATCGGTTGCGACCCGGCCGGGACGACTTCCCATCAAGGACAGCTCGCGATTACGAATACGACGCGGTGGCATTCTCTCCGTCTCGGCGTTCAGAGTGAGTATCGGCTCACGAGGCGTTTCAGTGTCGAGGGGAACGCGGCGTTTATTCCTCTGAGCTATGTGGAGAACGAGGACATCCATCACTTGAGGCAGACCGGCACGGGCGCTCTTCAACAGAATCCGAGTTTCTCCATGTCGGGGATTGGGATAGGCGCGGATGTGGAGGCCGGTGCACGGTTTATGGTTGCCCGGAACCTATTCCTCAACGCCGGATACCGGTTCTGGTGGAACCATGTGGCTGATGGAACCTGGAAGAATCATCCCGTCGGGTCTTCATCCTCATCGGCGCCGCTGACGGAATTCCAAACGATGCGCCATGGAGTGACGCTCGGTCTCAGCTACGTGTTCTAGCGCGCTAGCCCGGTGGACCCAGGGATCGATTGACGAATGACCATTGACGATCGACGGCATTTCGGAGTTACGGTCGCCGGCCAGGCAGGGTTTCTTCTTCGTACTGCGTGAACAATCGTTTGGCGTCCGGATGGAGATGGCCGGGATGGCCATGGGGAATCCCGGTTGTTCTGAATAGCGGCGCTAGCTTACCGTTCGGATGGAGATAGCCGGCTCGGAGTGGAACCGTTCGGCGGGAATGCCGTACGAGATGGCATGGCGAGGGCCGGATCGAGGTCAGCCAATCGGCAATGTCTTGCGGATTGCCGATCGATGCGGAGAGCAGCAGAAGCCTCGCCTGGGCCGGACAAAAGATAATCGTCTCTTCCCACACCACCCCACGTTCCGGGTCTGCGATGTACTGCGATTCGTCCATGATCACCAGCCCCAGGGTATCCAACCGCAGATCGATTTCGCCTCCCGCCGCATCGTAAAGCAAGTTGCGTAGAATCTCCGTTGTCATGATCAACAGGGGAGCCTGCTCGTTGTCGCGGCGGTCTCCCGTGAGAATGCCGACCCGTTCGGCCCCGAACAATCGCGAAAATTCCGTGAACTTGGTGTTGGAGAGGGCTTTGAGCGGCGATGTGTAGATGACCGTACGGTTCTCCTCGATGGCTCGTCGTGCCGCTTCGATCGCCACGTAGGTTTTTCCGCTTCCCGTGGGCACGCTCACGATCACATCGGTCTCAGCCAATTTCGCAAGCGCATCTTCTTGCCACGCATCCGGAACGAACGGGCGAAGAGGAGGAACGCCGATGCCCTCGAGCCACGCCGCCAAGCTCACCGGCGGTTCAAGATGTTCCTGCTCGTGCGGGTGGGGAGATTTCTGAGCCTCTTGAAGGCGCGGTTTTGCAGCCGGAGGACGGGAGGCGGGGAGTCTCCTCGGTTCTGGTGGCGTTTCGTGCGTGGTTGTGCGCGCCTGGATCAAGGCCTGAAGGTCGGACTCCAGACCGGCGCGATTTTGGGATGAGTGCTGCAACAGCAGCTCGATCAGCCGGCGTTTGCCGGCTCGAAAATGGCGGTGGACACGGCCTCGCGCCAACCGATGGAGGATCGACACCGGCTGCTGGACTAAGAGCTTTTCGAGCTCGTCGGTCGTCATGTTCCTAGCGTTCTGCCGTTAGCGCTCAGCTTTCAGCATTCCGAATCTTAAAAAGATGACGGCTGAAAGCTGACTGCTTCTCGTCACGGCAGCTCCTCGAGTACGTCGCGGCGCATCGCGGCGATGGCGCGGCCGGCGGTGTCGGCCAATCCGGGGTGAGTGTCTTTGAGTGTATGGAGCTGAGACAAAAATTCCAACGTTCGGGCAAACAGCCGGTAAATATCGCCTTCGGCCATGGTCGTCGTGCGGCAGAGCCCGATCCACGTCAACGTCGGGTCGGCGATCCAGCGCTCGGGCAATGCCGCGATGTCGGCGCGTAACAGCGGGGGGTCTTCGTGTGGGGCCAGCGATTCCGCCAGCTTCCGTACCTGACCCAGCAGCGAGGCGAGTCCAGGACTGACGCGAGGGAAGGCCCCAGGCCGGTCGTCGTCCTGCGCGATGCTCGCCATGATCCCGGCCAAGATGTGCGGGTCGGCTCCCGTGAACGCTTCGGCGCGGATCAATTCGGTGATCAGTAGAGAATGGTCGATGCGAATCAGCCTGGCCCATTCACCGTCGTCGGTCAGGTGTGCCGTGGGTGTGAGGTAGCCAAATTGCTGCAGGATTTCTACGCGGTCCTGGAAACGATGCCAGAGGCTGGTGTGCAAGGCTTGGATTGCTTTGGTATGCCGGTGCATCTCCTGCCGGAGCCGGTAGGCCGCAGCATGATCTTTTTGGCACATTGAGCGGGAGGGACAGGTCGGGCAGGGGAATTCGTCCAGCGTTTGGGCGATGGTCTGCTCGGACGCCGAATACGATTCGTCCTCCACGAGGATCGGCAAAACGGGCAGGCGGCCGGGAAGCTCTTCCAGATGTTTTGTCAGGTCGTCCAAGCTGGCCGGCGTACACCAGGGATACACCGGCGCCTCCACACAGTCGAACAGGCGATCGAATACCTCCGTGACGATCGTCGCCGGACATTCCGTGACGGCTCCACCAGGGCGGAGCACCGTGACCATCGGGCTCCGTTGTCCTTTACTCCGGTACTGCCTCAAGACGATGCCGCGCGCGCGCGGTATCCCGATGACACGACCGGGTGTCAGAAACTGGAAACGAGCCGACAGTTCCGGCGAGTCCCGCCGCTTGTGCTGAACGCGATGGGATTTCTGGCGGCGAGCCTGATCAAATGTATGCCACTGGGTAATCCAGTCCGTGCAGACACGAGGTCCAAACGGCTCCATCTGGACACGAAGGTGATCGAGTTTGCGTTCGAGGACCTCCGCCCTCTGGTTGAGTTGGAATTGGGCAAAGCTCTTGGCCAGGATCGGCTGAATGTGATCGAGCGGATGCGCCTTCAGGAGGTTCAACACCATCGGATAGGTGATGACGAACTGGCTGTCGATCGGTTCCGGCTGGCCCGTCAATCCTTTGGTAATGACGGGAAGTTCAATGTAGGGCGATGGGGTGACGATGGCAAAGCCGACGAGGTCTTTGCCCCGACGGCCGGCTCGCCCGGACAACTGTTGCACTTCGCCGATAGAGAGGTCCGTGAAGTCGCGGGTTTTGCGGACGCTGGACTGGGTCAGCACGACCGTGCGAGCAGGGAAGTCCACGCCTGCGGCTAACGTGGTCGTGGCAAAGACGGCGTCTAAGCAGCCGTTCCGCATCAGTTCTTCGACCGCAATTTTCCACGAAGGCAGATGTCCTGCATGATGGGCCGCGACACCGATGCGTTGGACGGTTTCAAGGAGCGGATGTTCCGCCACGCTGGGATATTGCGCGATCACTTGTTTGAGCACCGCGGCGATGGCTTCTTGGCGTGCCGGCGGCAATTGGACCTGGCTTCGTTCGAAGGCTTGCATCGCTTCGTCGCAGGCGCGGCGCGAGGTGAGAAAGACGATGGCGGGAGTCAAGTGCTTGAGGCGGAGGCCGGTGATGAGATCAACCGGGTGAATTGATGGAGGCATGCAGCTTCATTCCCTTGGAAATGACGACGAGGCCTGAGTCGGTGACCGTAAAGCGCTGGCGATCGGCGTCCGCGTCATAGCCGATCTCGGTCTTGGCCGGAATCACGACGTCCTTGTCGATGATGGTGCGCCGGATACGGGCATGATCGCCGATGACGACATTTTCCATCACGATGGATTCCCTCACATCGGCGTGGTCTTGGACGCGGATGTTGGGGGAGAGGACGGAATTTTGCACGCGGCCTCCGGAAATGATGCAACCACCGCACACGACGGAATCGAGCGCGACGCCCATGCGCCCCCCTTGGAAGTCTTGCGCGAACACGAACTTGGCAGGAGGGTATTGCCCTTGGTAGGTCCGAATAGGCCACTTCTGATCGTAGAGGTTAAAGAGCGGATCGACCGCGACGAGATCCATATTGGCTTCCCAATAGGCATCCAGCGTCCCGATGTCTCGCCAGTATTTTACGTCCTTCCGATTTTCATCCTGAAACTTGAAGGCGAAGACCCGACAGTCCTTGATCATGCGGGGAATGATGTTTTTGCCGAAGTCGTGGGATGTGTCTTCTCGGGCATCGTCCATCAGGTGCCGGCGGATGACCTGCGAGCGGAAGAGATAAATGCCCATGGACACGAAGGCACACGTCGGATCGTTGGGAATCGGGGTCGGGTGCTCCGGTTTCTCTTGGAAATGAGTGATGCGGTAGTCTTCATCCACCCCGATGACGCCGAACCGGCTTGCATCCTGCAGCGGAATCTCAAGGGCTCCGACTACCGCGTCGGCCCGTTTGGCCAACAGCCAGTGGTACATGTCCGCGTAGTTCATCTTGTAGATGTGGTCACCGGCCAATACCAGGAGCAATTCCGGTTGATCGTTGTCGAGGAGAAACAGGTTCTGGTACACGGCATCGGCCGTTCCTTTGTACCAATCCTCGCTGATGCGTTGCTGTGGGGGAACCGAGGCAATGTACTCCCCCAACTCGGCATTGAGAAGGTTCCATCCGGTACGGATGTGCCGGTCCAGCGAATGCGATTTGTATTGGATCAGGACCGCGACCTGCCGCAGGCCGGAATTCAGGCAGTTGCTGAGGGTGAAATCGATAATCCGATACTTGCCCCCGAAGGGGACGGCCGGCTTGGCTCGATGTTCTGTCAGGGGTTGGAGCCGTTCGCCCTTCCCACCGGCCAAGATCATGGTGAAGATCCCACGCATATGGCCGGAATTTTAACAGGACCGGAAATAAATAGAAAGGAAGCTCGAACGTTGACTTCCGGTTCGTCTGGGACGATACTACGACACCGAAACACGGAGGGTACCTGTGAGCACGATCAAGCAGGAGTTGAAGGGATGTCTATGAAGCGTGATGTGGTGGTGTCCTCTTTGCCCAAGCCTGAGAACGGGGGTGTGGACGAGAGCCTGAAGGATGTGCAATGGCGGCTTGATCGCCTGGAGCGGCAGTTGCAGAAATTGACCGAACTCGTCCGCGACCACGCGGAGGACAACGATCGCTTGGTCCGCATCGTGGCGGAGGATCGCGAGATGATCCGCCGCGAATTGCTCCGGAAGCATCATGCGAAGGTTCGTGCCCGCAAGCATCTGCGCGATGTCAGTTCGCGGCCAGGGTTCGATAGCTAGCCGTTTCCCCTCTCTCTGAATCGGGCCTGTATCTCGCATGAGCAACAGGACCTTCTTCCCGACCCGTTCTCTCCTGGGAGCTCTCATCGCTTGAGCGACTGGAGCATCGAAACGCGCGACCTGGTGAAGCGGCATGGTGCGACGTTGGCCGTCGACCGTGTCTCGCTCGGCATCCGGCGCGGCGAGTTCTTCTCGATCCTCGGCCCGAGCGGCGCGGGCAAGACCTCGCTTCTGCGGATGCTGGCCGGGTTTGAACGACCGGACTCCGGGGAGATCCTGATCGAAGCCCGTGCGATGGCGAATGTGCCGCCGAATCGCCGGCCCGTGAATATGGTGTTCCAATCCTATGCGCTCTTTCCCCACCTGACGGTGTTTGAGAACGTGGCGTTCGGGTTGGAAATGCGGCAGGTCCCAAAACGGGAGATCGGCGCCCGTGTCCAGGATGCGCTCTCGATGGTGAAATTGTCCGGCGTGCATGATCGGTTACCGACACGGCTTTCCGGCGGAGAACAACAGCGCGTGGCGCTGGCCCGTGCCTTGGTGAACCGCCCGGCCGTCGTGCTGCTGGATGAGCCGCTGGCGGCATTGGATCAGCAATTGCGCCAGGAAATGCGGACGGAGTTGAAGGCGATCCAGGAACAAGTGGGCATCACGTTCGTGTGCGTGACGCATCATCAGGAAGAGGCGCTGACCATGTCCGACCGGGTGGCGGTCATGAATGACGGGCGAGTCCTTCAAGTCGGTCGTCCACAGGACATTTATGAAACGCCTTCCTGCCTTTTCGTCGCGCGATTTATCGGCGTCTCCAACGAATTGACAGGCGCCGTTGTCGCCCTCGAACAGGAAGAAGCCCTTATCGATGTACCTGTTTTAGGCGACCCGCGGCAGACAGTGCGGGTGCCGAACAGAGGCGACCTGCGGGCGGGGAGTCGTCTTATACTACTTGTCCGGCCGGAGCGACTGCATCTCTCTTCGGATGGACATATAACGGGAGACGACAACCAACTCCGGGCCAGGATCGAGAAGGCCTTCTACAGTGGGAGCGAAACACGGTATGTGTTGCGTCTCTCGCAGGAAGTTTTCTGGAAGGCCCATGTACCGAATGCCGGAGCAGATCAGAAACGGTTCTCTCCCGGCGACATGCTCTTTGTCCGGTGGAAGCCTTCCGAGGGAGTGGTCCTGCCGACATGAACTCCGTAACCTCGGTGCCGTCGTTGGAAGGGCGTGCAAGCGACGGTGGAGCAGGCGGATATCCGGCGTGGCTGCTGGGGCCTGGTCTGGCCTGGACAACGCTGTTCTTCTTTCTTCCGCTCGCGCTCGTCCTCGTGATCAGCTTTGCTGCCCGCGGCACTTATGGAGGAGTTGTCTGGCGTTTTGGGCTCATGAATTATCTGGATCTCCTCCATCCTCTCTACTTTCGCATTTTCGGCCAGTCCATGCTCTTCGCTGGTCTGACTACCGCAGTTTGTCTGGTACTGGGCTTCCCCTTAGCCTATTACATGGCGCGGACTTCGCCGAAATGGCAAGGCATATGGCTGCTCTTGGTGATGATCCCCTTCTGGACAAATTTTCTGGTGCGGACCTACGCTTGGATGTTTATTCTGAGGGCGGAGGGCCTGCTGAACACGCTCTTGATGCAGGCCGGCGTGGTTGAGACGCCGGTGGAGATCTTATACTCGAACACAGCCGTGATCATCGGCCTTGTATACGGATACTTGCCGTTCATGGTGTTGCCGTTGTTCGTTGCAGTCGAACGGCTCGATCCCAGACTGATTGACGCGGCATGGGACCTCTATGCCTCACCGTGGTCGGTCTTCCGGCGGGTCATCTTGCCGTTGACTAAGCCGGGGGTGATTGCCGGATGTATTCTCGTGTTGATTCCCACGCTCGGCGCGTTCATCACGCCCGATCTGCTCGGCGGCGCCCGGACCATGATGATCGGCAATCTGATCCAACATGAATATCTCGTCGTCCGCGACTGGCCGCTGGGGTCGGCGATTTCCTTCGTCTTGATGCTCGTCGTGGTCGGGGCGATGGCGGCCTTCTTCCGGGCCGAGCGCCGCCTTCGTCAGAACGAGGTTCGGCCATGATCCGGCGCCGGGCCTGGCTGCGGCGGGCGAGTGTCGGGAGTCTGGTGTTCCTCTATTTGCCGGTCGCCGTCCTGATTGCGTTCTCCTTCAACGCGTCGCGGTTGTCGGCAAGCTGGCAAGGTTTCACGTTGAAATGGTATGGCGTGTTGGTCGGGGATCGGGCGTTGCTGGGGGCGACGTGGAACAGCCTGTTCATTGCGCTGGTCTCCACCGCCATTGCGACGGGACTCGGTCTGGGAGTGGCATTGGGTATCGAGCGGCTGCCGCTTCGCCGGCAGCAGGTGGTTGAGGGGGCGATATTGCTGCCGCTGGTGATTCCCGAAGTGATGATGGGTGTCGCTCTCATGTTGCTCTTCGTCATGGTCAAGTGGCCGTTAGGACTGTGGACTATCATTCTGGGACATGCCACGTTCAACATACCCGTCGTGGTGGTGATCATCCGGGCGCGGCTGCGCAAACTGGACCAGCGCCTTGAAGAGGCGGCTTACGACCTGGGAGCCACTGTGTGGCAGGCGCTTCAACGCGTGACGTTGCCGTTGCTGCGACCGGCCATTCTGGGCGCAGCCTTGATGGCTTTTACGATTTCTTTCGATGATTTTATCGTGACATTTTTTACAGCCGGACCTGGCTCTACTACGCTTCCGTTGAAAGTGTACTCCATGATCAAATCCGGGGTGTCTCCGGAAATCAACGCTCTGTCCGCAATCCTCGTTCTTCTCTCGATGGGGCTGATCGCCCTTGCGCTGGGGATGCAGCGCGAGGCTGCAACGCGAAATTGAAAATGAAAAGTGCGAAATTACAAATGCGAGAGGTGCGACGCCGTGTTGTTCAACTTTTCATTTTGCATTTGTCATTTTGCATTCTTTGCGCCTGCCAACCGGCGCCGGAAGACGGACCCAAAAAGACTCCGCGAACCTGGTCTGCCGCCCACGGTGCGCAACGGACGCTGCACTATTTCACCTGGTCCGACTATGTAGGGCCGGAACTGATCGAGTCATTCGAGGAACAGTCGGGGGTCAAGGTCGTTGTCGATACGTTCAGCAGCAACGAAGAGCTCTTGGCCAAGTTGCAAAGCGGGGCGACCGGGTACGATGTGGTGGTTCCCTCGGACTTCATGGTGGCGATCATGATCGGGCAGGGGCTGTTGGCCGAATTGGATATCGCCAAGATACCGAATGCCGAATTGATTGCCGACAACCTCCAGCATCTCGCGTTCGATCCGACCCACCGCTACTCCGTTCCTTACCTGTGGGGCACCGTGGGGATCGGCTACGACTCCACGGTCTTTCCAACGCCGCCGGACAGTTGGTCGGTGTTGTGGGATCCCCGATACAAGGGCAAGATCAGCATGTTGAACGATCAGCGGGAGGTGTTCGGAGCAACGTTGCGATCGATGGGGCAGTCGCTCAACGCGCGCGATCCCTCGGTCATCGAACAGGCCAAGGATCGGCTGATTCGCCAGAAGCCCTTGGTCAAGATCTACACGAGCGACCATTACGACCAACTGTTGGCGTCCGGTGAGGTGGTGCTGGCGCATGGTTGGGGTGGTCCGGTGGCGCGAGCGATGCAAGAACGGCCGTCCATCAAATTTATCGTGCCGAAGGAGGGAGGAACCGTGTGGTCCGACTGCCTGGTGGTTCTTAAGACATCTTCCCAAAAAGATTTGGCGATGCGTTTCATTAATTATCTGTTGGATTCTTCGGTTGCTGCTAAAGCATCGGAGCGGCTGTTGTTCGCTGCCGCAAACCAGGAAGCGCGAGGATTGGTACCGGCTCGAATTCGGGACAATCCGGCGATCTACCCGCCTGACGCGTTGTTCCCTCGCTTGGAATGGATGACGGATGTCGGAGACGCCATCCGTGTCTATGACCGTGCTTGGACCGAGCTGAAAATGTATTAACCCCTTGCCTTGCGTCGAATCTGTTCCCATTAGTGGATGTAATCAGTATAATGGTGTGTTTAAATAATGTGTTTGAGTAAGTGGAAGGCTGTCTGAGGAGAGGGGGGTACGTGGAAACGGGTCTTGGCAATCGAGGAGCGGGACTCATCGGCTCCCTCTTAGTCGGATTTTTTCTCGCTTTTGGGGGCGCGGGGGAGCCGGCATCTGCGGCTGACCCTCCGGTGAAGGTAAATCCACCTGGTACTCAAATGATGCGCCTGAGTATCGGTGATGCTCAGGCTCTTTTTGTTCAGCAAAACATTGATCTGCTCATCGTAAAATTCGGCATTGATTACAGCAGAGGACAACAAATTACGGCCCGGCTGTTTCCCAACCCGGTGCTGTCAGTGGGCAATGTGGCCTCCTTTACGCAAGGGAATACGTTGGCGACGACAGGCGGCGTGGCTACTCAGGTACAGCAACTCTTTGAGCTGGCCGGGAAACGTGGGTATCGAATCGAGAGCGCGGGATTCGGCACACAGTCGGCTGAGGCGAGTTTCGAGGACGCTGTCCGACAGCTCACCTTCACCGTCAAGGACACGTACTATCGGGTTCAATTGGCCCAGCGACGTCTGGCGCTTGCGGAAGAGAACCGCGACCGGTTTTCCCGCATCCTGGAAATCAACACGATTCGCTTCAAGAAAGGCTATATCGCCGAAGTCGACTTGATCCGCATCCGGCTACAGGTGGTCGACTTTCAGTCGCAAGTCATCCAGGCGATCCAGGAGGCGGAAACGGCCAGGGCCGATCTCCGGCAACTCCTCAGGCTCTCGCCGGCCATGCAACTTGAGCTCACCACAGAGCTGGATTATCGGCGCGTGGACCCGGATATCGGGAAGCTTCGCCTGTTCGCGATGGAAGCCAGGCCGGACATTCGGGTAAAGCGCCTCACTTCTTCACAGCGCGAAGCCGATCTTAAACTGGCCATGGCGTATCGAATTCCAGATGTGACAGTCGGTGCAGGCTATTCGGTCCAGGGGCCGAAGGGTCCGGATAATCAGCAGATGGCGATCCTGAACCTTGGTGTCCCCCTGCCGCTGTTCAATCGCAATCAAGGCGGCATCATGCAAGCGGAGGTCGCGGTACAGACGGCCCAGGCGGACCTGACGAAAACCATCAACCAAGTCGAGAACCAGGTGGATGTCGCACACCGGAATCTCTTGCAGAGCCGGCGGCTCGTCGAGGCCTATCTCGGAGGGATTTTGGAGGATGCGCGCTCGACATTCACGATTGTCGAGCGCGCATACGAGCGGGGTGGGGCGACCATCATCGATCTTCTCGATGCGGCGCGCACGTCGCGCACCATCCAGCAGAATTTCATCGAGGCCCTGTTTAATTACCAACATAATCTTTTCCAGCTCGAGAGCGCGGTGGGGCAGGAGATCAGTTCATGAAGGTTGCGGTGAAGATCGAGGTTAAGGCTCAGCCGATTGTCAGGAATGCTCTTTCCCTGACGTTAGTCTCAGCCTTGCTGATGCTCGCTGCCTGCCGCGGCGGTGATGAGCCGACGCATTCGAACGCGGCCACCCCGCCTGCTGTCAAGACTGCAGAGAAGCCCGGTGGCTCGCAGAGCCGCATCGAAACCGCCGTCGTGGACTACAGCACCACCCACGCGGCTCTTTCACTGGCTGGGAAAGTAGCTTACGGGGAGGATCGGTATTCCAAGATCTCTTCTCCCTTGCAGGGGCGGGTGGTCGCAGTGCGGGCTCATCTGGGTGACAAAGTGAAGGTCGGCGATACGCTTCTGGTCATCGATAGTCCGGACATCACTGCGGCCTATTCAGAGTTCGTGAAAGAAGCCTCGGACTTGGAATACGACACCAGGGCTTACGAATTGGCCAAGGATCTCTACGCGAGCAAAGCGATCCCGCAAAAAGACCTCAAGCAAGCGGAGAATGATCTCGTCAAGGCCAGGGCGGAGTTTCGCCGAGCGAAAGAGCGGTTATTGTCGCTCAGGGTGCCGATGGCTGAGTTGGAGAAACCGCTGGCCCAGCAACGCATCACCTCACGTTTCGAAATGAAGAGCCCGCTGACCGGGACCGTCGTCGAACGGGCCGTCACGCCGGGCCAGTCCGTCGGTGGGGACCCCGATCAGGTTCTGTTCACGGTGGCTGATCTCGATACCTTGCAGGTCGTTGCAGATGTTTATGAACGGGATCTGGCGCTGGTGAAGGTCGGAGAGGTCGGCCGCGCGAATGTCGAGGCCTACCCCGGCGTGGATTTTCCGGCTGCCGTGGCGGCGATCGGCGACGTCGTCGATCCAAACACGAGAACGATCAAAGTTCGGGCCTGGGTAAATAACGAAGATCGCCGGCTTAAACCGGAGATGTTCGCACGGCTTCACCTCGATGTCGGAGAGGCGACGGCTTTCATTTCTGTACCGAAAGAGGCGGTGTTGGAGGTGGATGGCAAGCAATTCGTGTATATCGAAGAGTCCCCAGGCCGCTATACGAAGCGAGCGGTTAAAGTCTCGCCCGTGTCGCAGGATCAGGTCCGTGTGTTGGAAGGGCTTTCCCCGGGACAGCGCATCGTCGTCAAGGGGGCCGTCTTGATCAAAGGCCAGGAAGTGAAAGGCTGACGTGCATGACTCGGATACGTTCGCCTTGGTAGCAGGCGGCCGGGCGACACAATGATCGCGCGCATCGTCGAAGTTTCCCTCGTCCAGCGGTTTCTCCTCTGTGCCCTCGGTATCGCCCTTCTCTTCGGCGGACTGTACGCCTTCCACATTCTCGATATCGTCGCATACCCCGATCCCTCCCCTCCGATGGTCGAGATCATCACGCAGTTCCCCGGGTGGTCGGCTGAAGAGATCGAACGCCAGATCACCATTCCCATCGAGCTCGCATTGAACAACCTACCGGCGTTGGCGGATATCCGGTCGTTATCCATTTTTGGGCTCAGCGACATCAAAGTCTATTTCGATTTCGGGTCCGATATTTTCTTCGACCGCCAGGAGGTTATCAACCGATTGGCGTTGGTGACCTTGCCTCCGGGAGCGCAACCGACTCTATCTCCTTGGTGGGCCATCGCCGAGATTTACCGTTATGAGCTGGCGAGCGACAACGGCATGAGCCTCACCGACCTGAAGACCGTCCAGGATTGGCAGGTGCGGCCGGCATTTCGCCGTGTTCCAGGCGTCATCGATGTGACGGCCTTCGGCGGAACAACGAAAGAATACCATGTGGACATCGACCCTGGGAAACTGATCAGCTACGGCGTGAACCTGTCCCAGGTCATGACCGCCCTCACCAACAGCAATGCGAACGTCGGGGGTAACTACCTGACGGTCGGTGCCCAGAGCTACAACATTCGCGGGCTGGGCCTGATCAATAGCCTCGACGACATCGAAAACGTGATGGTGACGGAGAAGCAAGGCACGCCGATTTTCGTCAAAACGCTCGGCAAGGTCACAATCGGACACCGCGTTCGGCTGGGCAAGGTCGGCCTCGATGACCGGGACGACGTTGTCGAGGGAGTGGTGCTCCTCCAGCGAGGGTACAAGGCCTTGCCCGTGCTGGAAAAAGTCCGGGCAAAGGTGGAGGAGCTGAATACGTGGAAGTTGCCGGCCGGGGTGAAAGTGAAGACGTTTTACGACCGTACGGTGCTGATCCACACGACGGTCGAAACCGTGACGGACATCTTGATCAGCGGAATGGTGCTGGTGTTTGTGATCCTGTACGTGTTTCTCGGTCACTTTCGCGCCTCGATGATCGTGGCATTGACCATTCCTTTGTCGCTGCTTTTTACCTTTACTATGATGGTGTTGATCGGACAATCCGCCAATCTCATTTCTCTGGGGGCGATCGACTTCGGCATCATCGTCGATGCCACCCTGATCATGGTCGAAAGCATCTTCTATCATTTGGCGCATCACCGGGGCCATAGCCTGACCGTCCCACAGCAGATCGTCCGGGCGGCTCGCCAGGTCGGACAGCCGATCTTTTTCTCCACGACGATCATCGTCGTCGCTTTCATCCCCCTGTTCACCATGACCGGCGTCCCCGGAAAAATTTTCGCCCCCATGTCGATCACGTATGGTTTTGCTCTTTTCGGGGCGTTGCTGATGGCATTTACCCTTGCGCCGGTCCTGTGCTCGTTGCTGTTGAACGATGCCATCCGGGAAGAAGATACCGCCGTGGTCAGGGTCATCCGGCGTGCGTACGGCGCAACTCTCCGTTGGGCGCTCACGCATCGGATGGTCGTGATCCTATCCGCCGGCCTCCTATTGGCGCTTACCTTGGTCGCCCTGCCGCTCCTTGGCGGTGAATTTATGCCGGCGCTGGAGGAGGGCAACCTGTGGGTTCGAGCGACCATGCCGGTGGATATCGCCTTCGATCAAGCAGACCGTCTCGCCATGGAAATTCGGAACATCTTTCGGCAATCTCCGGAAGTTACGACGATTGTGTCGCAGTTGGGGAGACCCGACGACGGCACGGACCCGACCAGTTTCTTCAACGCAGAATTTCTCGCCAACCTAAAACCGCCGAAAGAATGGCGGGCAGGAATGACGAAGGACCGGCTGATCGAAGAGATCGATGAACGATTGCGCGTGATTCCGGGCGTGATTTTTAATTTCTCACAGGTGATTCAGGATAACGTCGAGGAAGCCATGTCCGGGGTCAAGGGGGAGAATTCCATCAAGTTGTTCGGGACAGACCTCCGCCTCATGGAATCAAAAGCGGTCGAGGTCGAAAAAGCGATGCGACAGGTCCCCGGCGTGAAGGATCTCGGCATCTTCAGGCTGACGGGACAGCCGAATTTGCTGATCGAGGTCGATCGTGAATCCAGCGCACGGTACGGACTCCAAGTGTCGGATGTGAATGCAGTGGTGCAGGCGGCGATCGGCGGCCAGGCGGTGACGCAGGTGTATGAGGGAGAGAAAGTATTCGACCTGGTCGTGCGGTTTTTGCCGGAGTATCGGCAGGACCCCGAGACCATCGGGAACATTCTGGTCAGCACGCCGGGAGGGGCGCGTATCCCGCTGAAGCAGCTCGCGAAAATCACGACTCAGACCGGCGCGTTCATCATCTACCGAGAAAACAACCAGCGCTATATCCCCATCAAATTCAGCGTGCGCGATCGTGACCTGGAAAGTACGGTGCAGGAGGCGCAGCGGCTCTTGGGCAAGACCGTCCAGCTTCCGGAGCGGTATCGCATGGAATGGGCCGGACAGTATGATCAGCTTAAGGACGAGCAGAAGCGTCTCTCCAAGATCGTTCCGATCAGCCTGGTCATCATTCTGTTTCTGCTCTATACGACGTTCAACTCGTTGACGAACGCCTTGTTGGTGCTGGTGGCCGTGCCTTTCGCATTGGTAGGCGGAGTCCTGTCGCTGGTGTTGACCGGCACGCACTTCAGCATTTCTGCGGCTGTGGGGGTCATTTCGACGCTGGGCGTGGCGATCCTCGGGGGAGTGTTGCTCATTTCTCGGATTGAGGAGTATCGTGAGACAGGGCTCCCGCTGACCGAAGCGGTCATCAAGGGAGCTGATGTGCAGATGCGACCGATCTTGATGGCGACTTTAGCGGCGGCTATCGGGCTGTTGCCGGCTGCCGTGGCGACGGGGATCGGATCGCAGGCTCAGAAGCCGCTTGCGCGAGTGGTCGTGGGCGGAATGCTCACGGCTGCCGTATTGATTCTGTTGGTGTTGCCGGTCCTGTACGAAGTCGTCCATCGGCGCCTGGAACGACGAGGGAAGCGACGATAGGGTGTTTCTTGAAGCTCGCGGGACACCGGTTTGCTGAAACACGATGATGCAACAGTGTGACGGAGGAGGGAACGGAGGAATGGAGATAACGGTTCGTCATGGCGTGCTGATCGTTCTGTTACTGGGAATCGCGCTCGTGTCGTTTTTCCCAACGTCGAGCACGTTCGGCGGCGATCTGGGTCTGCCTTTGCCGGTTCAGATGCCCTATGATCCGCCGCCCAAGTCCGAGGCGGGTCCGGCTTTCTCGATCCCTCCTAACACCCAACCGCTGACCCCGGAAGAACTTCAACGAGCCGAAGCGCTCCTTCCGTTGCTCGAGGGCAAGCAGGAATTCTGGGCGATGGGCGAGTTCGTCCATTTGGGCGATTCCGTGATGCCGGTTCTGGTGAAGGCTCTCACGATGTCGAGCCCCAGAATCCGCTATAACGCGATTGAGACGATGTCGATCATGAAGGCGGCCGCCGCCGTTCCTGCGCTGATTCAGACCGCGAAGGAACCGAACGAGATGCCGCGGATCCGCGAGCATGCGTTGCGCGTAGCGATCCGACTCGATGCCTCGCTTGCACCTCCTGCCATCGAAATCATGGCGAAAGATCCGAATCCCTCGGTTCGCAAGTCCGCCGCGTTCGAGTCTCGATACGTGCGCCAGAAGGCCGTCATTCCCGTGTTGATCGACCTGGTTGCCGATGATGAGCGGTTCGTGGCCATATCGGCGATCCATTCTCTTTGGATCATCACGCGACACGAAACAGAATTTCACGACTGGGATGTCTCGTCCAAGCAGGATCGCCAAAGCTGGTCCCAGGAGTGGGTGGATTGGTGGAACGCGAACAAGGATATCTTTGAGATTCCCGTACCACAGACGCCGAAACGACCGTCATCCAGAGGCTAAGCGATGTGTGCGAGGAACCGCACATCCTTGCGGCCAGAAAGAGGGCTGTGTTATACAGTAAAAAGTTCGACGAACGCCGGTGCCACTGGCACTGGAGCGCAGTTCAAACAGCATGAGAGCGTGTGAGATGGCATTGTTGAAAATAGCCAAGCTTGGAAACCCCGTCTTGAGGCAGCAGGCCCTTCCGGTCGATCTTGCTGAGCTCGGGAAGGCGGCCTTCCAGCAGTTCATCGACGCTATGTTCGAGACCATGTATGAAGCGCCCGGCATCGGTTTGGCGGCTCCGCAAGTCTTCCGCTCTCAGCAGCTCGTTGTGATGGATTGCCCAGGCGAAGGCGGATTCCCCGCGACCGTCTTGATCAATCCAAGCATCCTTTACTATGGTCCGCATCAGGCGGAAAACTGGGAAGGGTGCCTGAGTGTGGACGGATTGCGGGGAAAAGTGGTCAGGCCCTCAATGGTCCGGGTGAAGGCGCTGGACCGTCATGGAGCTGTGCTGGATTTTGAGGCGAGCGGCTTGTATGCAGTCTGCATCCAACATGAGATGGATCATTTGATCGGCAAAGTGTTCTTGGATCGGATGGCTGACCTCTCGACGCTGACGCAACTCGACGAGTTTGAGCACTATTGGCGACAGGAACCTGCCGCCGTCATTTAGGATCTTTCGCCCCTTTATGCATCGCCTGTGAAGTCTCTCGTTCGCGTTCTTCGTTACCTCGCCCCCTACCGTTTCATCGCCACGCTCACGCTGTTGTTTGCCGGCTTGACGACCGCTCTTGATCTCGTCCCTCCCTGGCTCGTGAAGATCATCATCGATGATGTGATCGGGGCCAAACACACAGCGCTGCTGCCCGGCGTACTGGCGGCATTAGTCGGCGTCTATATACTGAAAAACCTCTGCGCCTCGCTGAGAATTCGGTTCAACAACACGCTCGAACAGCGAGTGGTACACGATCTGCGGGCACAAGTGTTCGCCGCGCTGCAGCGGCTCTCAATCAGTTATTACGAGAACCGGTCTACCGGTGAAATCATGTCTCGCGTGGTGAACGACACGGAGCATGTCGAGCGTATCTTTATCGATGGGCTGGAAGGGATGCTCACGGCAAGTCTGACCCTGATCGGGATCACGACCATGCTGTTCATCCTCAACTGGAAGTTGGCGCTGTTGTCGCTGATTCCCGTGCCGGTCTTGATCCTGTCTGCAACGCAGTTCACCAAGCGGGTCCACGCTTACTACCACCAGATCAGAAAAGGCGCCGCCGAATTGAATGCCTACCTGCAGGACGCGCTCTCGGGCGTTCGGGAAACGATGGGATTTAACCGGCAGCCGTACGAACAGGCTCGGTTCATCCGATTGAGTCAGGACTATAGTCGAAGCAACCTGCGGGCCATGTTTCTCTGGTCGCTCTATTCGCCGGGGATGATTCTGGTGGGGAGCCTCGGCACGTTGTTGATTCTCTGGTACGGAACAGAGGAGGTGCTGGCAGGCGCCTTGACGGTGGGCGAACTCGTGATGTTTCTGTCCTATCTGGCCCTGTTCTATGTCCCGATCAACCAGATCCATTCGGTCAATCACATGCTGCAACACGCGTTGGCGGCCAGCGAACGAGTGTTCGATGTGCTGGATGCCCAACCGGAGGTGCAGGACCGCCCGCATGCCGTGATGCCTGCCGGGCGGCTGGCCGGACATGTGCAGTTCGATCGTGTCGGCTTCTACTATCGTCCGGATGTCCCGGTGTTGAAAGATGTGAGCTGCACGGTCGTTGCCGGGGAGCGCATTGCCCTCGTCGGCCCAAGCGGGGCTGGCAAGAGCACGATGCTCAAGCTCTTGATGCGATTCTACGACGTGCGCGACGGGGCGGTGACCATCGACGGGCACGACATTCGCACCTTACCGTTGCAATTCTTGCGGGCCCAGATTGGCCTGGTCCAGCAGGAACCATTTCTGTTCAACGGAACCGTCAAAGAGAATCTCCTGTACGGAGATTTGGACGCGGACCAGGCAAGGATTGAATCGGCTGCACGATCGGCCCGTGCTCATGATTTCATCGTGAGTCTCCCGGAGGGATATGATACTTGGATCGGGGAACGCGGCGTCAAACTTTCCGTCGGGCAAAAGCAGCGCATCGCCATCGCCCGCGTCCTGCTGAAGGATCCCCCGATCGTCATTTTCGACGAGGCGACATCAAATATCGATACTGAGACGGAAGTGAAGATCCGAGAGGCGTTGCATGTGCTCACGAAGGGGCGGACGACTTTCATTATTGCGCATCGTCTCTCCACCCTGCACGACGTCGATCGGATCATCGTGGTGGACCGTGGGCAGATCGTTGAGGAAGGCCACCATGAACAGTTGATGGCGCGCGGAGGCATCTATGCCGGCCTCTACGGGGCGCAGTTTCAAACGTAGGAACGCCGGCTCAATGTACAATTTGCAATGTTCAGTGCTCAATCAGGAGGACGCCATTGAGAATCGAGCATTGATCAATGACCGTTATTACTGTTCATCCGTCACTGCTCACTCATCGCTTCATTGCCCTCTTAATAGAAACGCCCGTGGGTGAGCGGGGTTCTTCCCACGGGCGTTTCTGTTACTCGTCGGGTTGAGGCGAAGCTTCGCTAGACCTTTATTAGGGTCCGATTCCTGCCGCTACACTCTGCACCACATCATCGGCTGACAGACGCAATTCCAGCCGGTCGCCCTTCTTTCCAACTCGGTGGATTTGGTCGAACGCTTCGTCGTCCACCTTTAACATCATCATCCGATGTTCTTTGATCTCTTGGTCTTCCACGATTCCAAAGTCCATCGTAATGGTGTGATGGAGTGGATCGATCTCCGTCAGGATCCCTTGGACATTTTTCATCGGGATATGGGAGCCACCTTTGAACGCATCCTTATCTCGGCGCTCCGCCATCGCAAAGGTGAGTGCGCCGCTTACCAGCAAGACGAACAGGACAAGCCCGCCTCTCTTCATCATCCTCATGCTCATACCCTCCTTTCTTTCCTGTCCTCACCTTGGTTATGGCCCCAACCCGATGGCCACCACGTGAACAATGTCCTCCTCATTCAGCCGCAACTCCACCCGCTTGCCGACCTTTCCCGTTCTGTCGAGCTGGTCGAGTGCATCCACATGGACCTTGAGCGTCACTTGCTGACCTTCTACGACTTCGACCGTTACGGTCTCGTGTTGAAAATCGATCGCCTTGATGATTCCCTGGACGATCTTTACCGGCTTAAACGTTCCCGGTCCACCGGTATTGTGCCCGGCCACCGCAAATCCTACCCATCCACCGACCGCCAAAACGCAGACCGCCATCAAGACCCGCTTCATCTTCATCGCCATCCTCCTTTCCTCTCTGCCCGCCGAAAATGTTCGGCGTCCAGCTTCCCGGCAGGCCACAGGTCAATAAGTTGTCTAGCGTGAAGCTTCGCTTGAACCGCGTGCGCAACACATACGAAATGAGGCAGAGCTTGACTAGCGCCCAAAGGATTGATTTTGCCTCACCCATTCGGGTGAGTGACCTGGGGCGAAAAGGAGGACTTTCAGAAAATGTATAATCCGGTGCTCAGCAAACGGACAGGGAATCCACGACAGGAAGCACAGGAAGGAGTCAACAGAGGAAGACACGAGCAGAGGCCAGCTCAACCTGACCCAGGCCGGGTCGTCTTCTTCAACTCATGCTACCGGCAGGTCTTGCCGTCGAAATATTTACAGGGTGTGTCACCGACCGGGACTTTCCAGCTTTTCAGCAAAGGCGGCCGGCCGGCTCTTATCTCCACGACAAAATCCACCAATGTGCCGACCGGCAGTTTGTCGAGATGCGGCTTGGCCGCTTCGCTCACTTCGATGCCGAACACGGCTCCACTGTCCGCGATGAAGATGAGGTTGTTTTCCTTGTCGACGAAAATGACGGGGCTATAGAAGCCCTTTTCTTCGGCGAGGCTTGATGGGGGCGAGAGGGACAGGATCGACAAGCTGAGCGTGCAAAGGGCTGTTATGAAGGCCGCAGATCTCATATGTAGACTCCTATGAAAAGATACTGGCGTGGCATTATGCCACTGATGAAAAGTGAATGATAGAGGACGCTGCGTTGGATGACAATGCGGGTTAGATGTGTTGCACGTCAGCCGGTCGCACCTGGCCTTGTCGAATCCAGTAGGTGCGAATGTCGGGCTGGGCGTCGTTCATGAGGGAGATGAGGAGGTAGGCTGGAATCGGCAAGTTGATCTTGGGCCAAATCTCCTCGTAGTCGGTGGCGATTTTAATATCGGTCACTGAGGGGCGCGCGGGGTCTTTCGGGTGCGAATGATAGACAATCTGGAGGTCGAGTCCCTTGTTCCGTATGTCTTTCTTGGCTGCTGAGAAGTCCTGCATATCCATAACGAAGGCGATTTCAGCTCGTTCCTCCGGAGAGAGGCGTTCCAAGTGCGCGACTTTCGCGGGGTCGAACGAAGACAATTTCTCAGCGCCATCGAGTGCGACCACATTTCTGATCCGGTAGACGTGGGTGACGAGGCCATTGTTCCCGGCCAACAGTCCGCAACATTCGTAAGGGGCAAGCTCCCGCGCATGGGCCACGATGTCGTCGAGAATGTGCTGGGGAATCGTCAGGTCCGGCACGGTCAGATGGAGCAGGAGACGCTGTAGTCTCCCTTGAGATCGGTGATAGTCGGAGAGGGACCGCAGAGCTTGCAGGCTGGGTCTTTCGGACGCCCGACCTTACGGAATTTCATCTCCAAGGCATCGTAGATCAAGAGGCGATCGGCGAGCGTTTCCCCGATTCCCAGAATCTCTTTAATCGCTTCGGACGCCTGCAGGATGCCCATGGTTCCAGCCAGAACGCCGAGCACACCGGCTTCCTGACAGTTGGGAACGAGTCCAGCCGGCGGCGGTTCCGGATAGAGGCATCGATAGCAGGGGTAACCGGCGTGGGGTTTGATCGTCGTGAGTTGCCCCTCGAAGCGGAACATGCTGGCCGACACCAACGTCTTCTTGGCAAAGAAGCAAGCGTCGTTGACCAGAAATCGGGTCGTAAAATTGTCGGACCCGTCAAGGACCATGTCATAGTCGGACACCAAGCCCATAATGTTGTCTGCATCGACGTTGTGATGGTGTGTCTTGACGGTGATATCGGGGTTGAGCGCCGCCAGCGTCTTCTGACCCGATTCAACTTTGGGCTTCCCCACGGTCGCGGTAGAGTGGAGAATCTGTCTCTGCAGATTGGACAGGTCCACGACATCGCCATCGACCAGTCCGATTGTGCCAATCCCGGCGGCGGCTAAATAGAGCGCTGCGGGAGATCCCAGCCCGCCTGCGCCGATCACAAGGACTTTCGCGCGCGCGAGCTTCTTTTGACCTTTGCCGCCGACCTCGCTGAGGATGATATGGCGGCTATAGCGCTGGATTTGGGTGTCGGTGAAGTCCATTGTGTGCAAACAAGCTGTCAGCCATTAGCCATCAGCTCTCAGCTCTCAGCTCTTGATGAAGGACGCTATTGGCTGAAAGCTGACCGCTGATTGCTATCCCTCATTCCACGACATTCAATTCGATCGGATCGACGAGCACGCCCTTTTTCCTGAGCCCCTCCACGGCACGTTCGATCTCGGCTGTCTCGCCGGTGAGTTCCACATCCATCCAGCCGGTGGTTTCGCGGACATCGGCCCGGCGAACGTTCGTCACGACCTTATACTCATGGCCGATCTGGTAGATGATGGGCTCCTTAATCTTCTCCTCAGGAAACCGGATGTGAAACCGCAAACTCGTCATGCTCAGCCTCCTGCGATGGCCGGAACGATGGACACCTCGTCGCCATCCTTGAGCGGCGTCTCCTTGCCCTTCAGGAAGCGAATATCTTCTTCATTGACGTAGATATTGACGAACCGGCGCAGCTCGCCCTTGTCGTCACAAAGCCGGTCTTTCAATCCTGGGTGAACGGAGTCGAGGGTATTGATCATCTCGACGATGCTTGCGGCCTTGGCTTCGACTTCGCCTCGCCCCTTTGTCAAAGGTCGCAGCGGGGTAGGAATACGAATCTTGATCATGTGGCACCACCATGGCTTTCAAGCTCGAACGTTTTCTGAAAGCTGAGCAAACTGGGTTGAATGCGAACGGGCCGCCCGACCGCGTCGATCACGGCTTCTTGCGTTTTGAGTCCGTTGCCCGTGATATAGGCAACCGTGACATCGCGTTTCTTGATGATGCCCTGTTTGACCAGTTTGCGGAGCACCCCGATCGTGACCCCGCCGGCGGTCTCCGCGAAAATGCCTTCCGTCTGCGCGAGAAGCTTAATGCCTTCGACTACTTCCTCATCCGACACCATATCCATGGCACCTTTGCTCTCTGCAGTCGCCTTCAACGCGTAGTAGCCGTCGGCAGGATTGCCGATGGCGAGGGACTTCGCGATCGTCTTGGGTTTGACCGGTTTGAAGAAGTCCCGTCCGGCTTTGAAGGCGGTGGCAATGGGGGAACAGCCTTCGGCTTGAGCGCCGTTGATTTTCGTGCACACTGAATCGACAAGACCCAAGGCGTGCATCTCATTCAAGCCTTTCCATATCTTGGTCAGGAGCGATCCGGATGCCATGGGAATCACCACCTGATCGGGCGTGCGCCAGCCGAGCTGTTCCACCGTCTCGAACGCGAGTGTCTTGGACCCTTCGGCATAGTACGGGCGAATGTTGATGTTCACAAACGCCCATCCGTGCTCGCCCGCGATTTCGCTGCACAGCCGGTTGACATCGTCGTAGTTGCCTTCGACTTCGACGACGTTGGGCTTGTAAATCAGATTGCCCAGAACCTTTGCTGCTTCCAAGTCGCCGGGAATAAACACGTAACACTGCATGCCCGAGGCTGCGGCATGGGCTGCTACAGAGTTCGCCAAATTACCTGTTGAGGCGCAAGCAACCGTTTCAAACCCTAGCTCTCGTGCGCGGGTCAGGGCCACCGATACCACCCGGTCCTTGAACGAAAGCGTCGGATGGTTGACCGTATCGTTCTTGATGTACAGCTCGTCCAGCCCCAGATAGGCGCCGAGATTCTTAGCGCGCACCATCGGTGTCAAGCCTGCGTGGGGACCGACGATGGACGTGCCCTCGACCGGCAAGAGGTCGGCGTAACGCCACATGCTGTGCGGTCCATCCTCGATCTTCTCCCGGGAGAGGGTCTTTTTGATTTCCTCGTAGTTGTACTTGACTTCGAGGGGGCCGAAACACATCTCGCAAACATGGATGGCTTGCGTGGGGTATTCTTTCCCGCACTCCCGGCACACCAGCGCTTTCATCTTGGCCATAGTTGCACCACCTTGAAAGGGCATTGACGCACTCAGTGATCAGCTCTCAACTCGAAACTTTGCCGGCTGCCGAAGGCTGACCGCTGACGGCCGGCGTTCTCAGCTCACACGACTCCGGCTCTTCGTCGAACAATTGGGTGATCGTCGGGTGTTCGCCGCACAGCGGGCAATGGAGATTGCGCCGGACCTTGATATCACGGAACTGCGTTCGCCGTGCGTCGAAATCGAGCAGCCGGTCGGTGAGCGGCTGTCCGATTCCGAGGATCAGCTTCAGCGCTTCCGTCGCTTGGATGGTCCCGATGATACCGGCCAGCACCCCGATGACACCCGCTTCCTGGCAGGATGCAACCAACCCGGGCGGGGGCGGGGTCTTGAACACACAGCGATAGCATGCCGACTTTTTCGGGATGATCGTCGTGACCCGCCCGTCGAAGCGCAGGATGGCGCCATGCACGAGGGGTTTGTTCGCGAAGAAGCAGGCATCGTTGATCAAGAACTTGGCAGGGAAGTTGTCCACCCCGTCGATGACGACATCGTACTCACTGATGAGTTTCAGGGCATTCTGCGCCGTCAGACGTTCCTCATACATCACGACCTGGACGTCGGGATTCAGTGCGTGGATCTTTTCTTTCCCCGACAGTACCTTGGGGCGCCCAATATCCGACGTGTGGTGGAGGACCTGACGCTGGAGATTGCTCAGGTCGACCACGTCGCTGTCAATCAACCCAATCGTGCCCACGCCGGCCGCTGCGAGATAGAGGGCGGCGGGCGATCCGAGTCCCCCGGCGCCGACCAGGAAGATTTTTGCCTTTGCAATTTTCTTCTGGCCTTTTCCGCCAACTTCGGGCAACAGAATGTGGCGGCTATAGCGAGTGATTTGATCTTCGGTGAAGTCCATTTTAGCTGTCAGCCATCAGCTATCAGTCATCAGCTCGGAGCTGACTGCTGAGAGCTTCTCTGCTCAAATATTGAAATACTTCTCAATACTGATATAGCGCTCGCCCGTGTCGCAGAGGATCGTCACCACATTTTTCCCCGGTCCCAATTCTTCGGCGATCTTCTGTGCCGCGAACACGTTGGCGCCGGCGGAGATTCCGACCAAAAGACCTTCTTTCTTCGAGAGTAACTTGGCCGTCTGGTATGCCTCATCATCCGTGACGGTTATCACGCGATCGAGGATGTTCCGGTTTAAGACCTTGGGCACAAACCCCGCGCCAATGCCTTGAATCTTGTGGGGCCCCGGTTCGCCGCCGGAGAGAACCGGCGATCCCGCCGGCTCGACCGCAAAGATTTTCACATTCGGATTACGTTCTTTGAAGACTTCTCCGCACCCGGTCACAGTGCCGCCGGTCCCCACCGCTGCCACGAACGCATCGACCGTTCCGTCCAACGCTTCCCAGATCTCCAGGGCGGTCGTCATGCGGTGCATCGCCGGGTTGGCTGGGTTCGAAAACTGGTCCGGCATGAAATACGAAGGATTCTGCGCGATGATGCTCTCCGCTTCTTTGATCGAGCCTTTCATGCCCTCCCAGGCCGGCGTGAGGACAAGCTGCGCGCCATAAGACGAGAGCAGGCTAGCACGCTCCATGCTCATACTCTCCGGCATGACCAGGATAAGCTTATAGCCCCTGACGGCCGCCACCAGCGCAAGGCCGATTCCGGTATTGCCGCTTGTCGGTTCGACGATCGTACCTCCCGGTTTCAGCTTTCCCTGCCGTTCGGCCTCGTTGATCATATTGAGGCAGATACGGTCCTTGACGCTTCCTCCGGGGTTGAAAAATTCAGCCTTGGCATAAATCGTCGCCGAACCGGGTTTCGAAAGACGGTTGAGACGGACAAGCGGGGTTCGTCCGATCAGCTCAGTGATCTCCTTGTGCATGTGCATGGTCACCGGCCACCGCCCATGTAAAAAAGAAACTCGACCTGATCGCCATCTTTAAGGCTGGTCGTACTCAGATGCTCTCGCTCCAGCATCTTATCGTTCAGCTCCACTGCGACCATCTGAGGTTCAATGCCTTTCGTCTTGAGTAAGTCGAGGACGCTGTCGCACTGAACTTCCTCCGGCTTCCCGTTTATTTTGACCTGCATGAAAGCTCCCAACTTGGCCTAGAGATTGAAGAATTTGAACAACCTAACAAAGCTGGTGCATGCTTGTCAAGGCGACTATCTTGGGAGTCGCCTCGCCGCCGGCTCTCTTGACAACCATGCGGTATCCCCTCCAGTATGCCCGCTCTTGCGGAGAAGAATCATGTGGAAACGTAACTTCATGTTCCGGGCCCAGCAGGCCACGCCGCTCCAAGAGTCGGAGAATGAACTGTTCCATGACACGGAGCCGGCACTGGATAGCGCCGGACTCAATCTCGAGAAATTTCTCTCCGTGTGGGTGCAGGGGGAAGGTGACGACGATAAGCCGACCTTGTATACGAACATCTATGTGAGAACGGCCACCCTGGATTTCAAACAACGCGCAGGGTTTCTTCAGCCTCTGCAGGGCCGCACTCATCAGATTAAACAGATGTTGACGCCGGGACAGAAGATGTATCTTCGCGAGTGGTTGAGCCGACATTCGCCCCAGGCCTGGGAAGCTTCCGACGACTATTTTCGGACTCTCTTCGATATCGAGTGAGCAGAACACTCAATCCATCGACGTACACACGAGCCTGGCTCTTCGTCATCGCCGTGGAAATCATCGGCTTGTGCGGTCTAGCGGCCATCATCGGACAAGAGCCGGCGGCTGCTGCCAGCATCGAGGTGTACTATGCGCCCGAAGACCTTCCCCTCGACCACCTTGTCAAAGTATATGACGGTGCACGCCGTTACATCTACACGGCCGTCTATGGGTTGACGTCGCCAATGGCGACGAAGGCCTTGGTGACAGCGAAGAAGCGAGGCGTGGATGTTCGCGTGATTACCGATCGGGAGAGACTGAACGATCCCAAGCAGCGAGCAGCCTTGGAGACGTTGCGATTGGCCGGCATCCCGATCCGCGTAAATCGACACGATGCTCTGATGCACCTCAAGCAGGTTGTTGTGGATGATGAGATCAACGCCTCCGGCTCGATGAATCACACGACGAGCGGCAATCAATACAATGACGAGCGGTTGGATATCATCAGAGATCATGTCACCAGCGTGAAGGCGCGAGAGAAGTTCCTGACCATGTGGAAAGATGAAGACCGTTTCCGATTCTGGCAGGATTGACCGGGCACCATGACTCAAGGTCTCGAACAAACGGATGTCGTCATCGTCGGCGCCGGGGGCGGCGGAGCGGTGCTGGCTCTTGCACTGGCTCAAAAGGGGATCAAGGCCCTTGTGTTGGAACGGGCGTCTGGTCCACCGCAGGGGCTACGAGGTGAGATTCTTCAGCCGAACGGGCAGCAAGTCCTTGATCGGCTGGGACTGCTCCACAAACTGCCGGCCGAGTCCACTCGACCGGTCCGGCTCTTTCATTTCTGTCGGGTCGGAGGGCAGCGACTCTGTACGGTGGATTATGATGAGTTGCCGCCGCCGTATAACCGGGCCATCGTGACCTTGCCGAACGTCGCACATCACGCGATCCTTGACGAATTGGAACGGCAAGCTCCTGGCCGCCTGTGGTACGGAGCGACACTCACCGGCCTTCGTTTCGATGGGCCACGCGTGACCGGCGTCATGGCCGATCGCGACGGCGAGACCATCACCCTCCCGACCAAACTTGTCATCGGAGCCGACGGAGCATTTTCCAAGGTTCGTGAGGCGCTCAAGATTCCGACCGATCTGCATCGGTATTCGGAAGGGTATCTGATCGCCATTCTGGACAGTCCGCAGGACCTGACCGAGGGCCGTTACTTGGTCGGCAAGCACACGATTCTTGGTCTGTTTCCCGCCGCTGGACGGAAGCGCTATATCTTTTACATGATTCCCGCCGGCTCGATGGAGCGCATCAAAGCCGGCGGTCTCGATGCCTTGCGAGCGGCATGGATCGAGATCGACCCAAGCCTTGAACCGACTTTCAGGAACCTGATCGACTGGAATCAGACTGCCTATCTGCCGACCGGACGCGTGCGAGCTTCCACCTGGGTGGCTGACGGAGCGGTCTTGCTTGGGGATGCCGCTCACGCAATGAACCCCCATTCCTCGCAAGGACGCATGCAGGCCATGATGGATGCGATGGCCTTGGCCGACTTGATTCCCCAGTGGTTGAACGCCGGCGATTGTTCGTTCGATCGTCTCCGAGCATTTGAACGAGCCCGCCGCCCCCACGTCGAGATGTTGCAGCGGATGGCCGACGAACAGGTTTTGTTTTGGAACACCGGCAACCCGGTGCTCGCGTTGCTTCGCGACCGTTCGTTTCGGACACTCGATCGGAACCGGCGGCTGCGGTATCGAGTCCTGACCACCACGGCCGGATGGCGCACGAGGCCTCCATTTTCTTTATTGGACCGCCTGATGATTGCCGGACTCCTTCCGGACCCTTGCGCCCATATGGTGGCATCCGAAGCAGTCGGCTAAGGAGACACCGGAGCCAGCCACGCTATGTTGTCGCTCGACGGACTTCCCAACGAGGTTCATGACACGCTTGACGCCTTCGTTACCCAGGTAACGGAGACTTTCGGCGACATCGTCGAAGGAATCATCCTCTATGGAAGCGCGGTCCGTGGCGACTTCCTGCCGGGACGATCGAATCTGAACATACTCTTGCTTCTCACTTCATCTCAGCCCGATGTGCTCCAACGGTACGCCAAGCTTCACCGGCGCTGGAGCAAAGAACAGATCGTCGTGCCGTTGTTCGTGACTGAACAGGAGCTGCAAGCTACAGCCTCGGTGTTCCCGCTGGAATATCTGGAGATGCAGGCGCATCACCGTCTGTTGGTCGGGCACGATCCATTGGTGGGTCTCAAGATCGATCTGCGCCATCTGGCGATTCAAGTTGAGCAGGGGTTGCACGGAAATTTGATACGCCTGCGACAACGGTACGTGGAGGGTGGCAGTGGGACAGAGGCTGCGGCGATCTTGCTCCCCCTCTCGGTGACGTCGCTGTTGCCTTGTCTCAGAGGAATCCAGCGGCTGCTGGGGCATCCGCTCACACAGCCGAGCGATGCCGTGATAAAGGAGTTGGAAACTACGCTCGACGCGGACCTTACCGGACTCCACGACGCGTTGCAGCTTAAACGAGGGCTGATTACGCCGGGCCCGGCAGAAGTCCCGCGCTTGTTCCAGCGGCATGTCGCGAGCCTAGAGAGCTTGATCGAACGGTTCGCCGAATTCAAGCGACAGGGACGAATCTGACATGGAGCGTCTGTTACCGGGATGTTGCGCGTTCGTCGTGACCGCCGGACTCTGGCTACTCTTGTGGTCAGATGGAGCCCATGCCGTGCCGACCGGACGTCCTCCTCTGCCGGAGCCGCTCGGCTACATGAGCGACCACGCGCAGGTAGTGGGCGAAGATTGGAAAGACCGCATCCGGTCCGTGTGCCAGGACCTGGAGCGGAAAACCGGCGTAGAACTCGTGCTTGTAACGGTCCCGAGCGTGAAGCCTTTCGGTTCCGCGAACGATTACGCGACGGCCTTATATGAGCGGTGGGGGATCGGGACTGCGCAAGAGGAACATGGTGTACTGGTCTTGCTGGCGGTGCAAGACCATCAAGCGGCCATCACGGTCGGACGGCGGATGTTGCCGGTGGTCACCCACCACATGATAGCTCAAATAGGGACCGAGTATCTGGAGCCGGCCCTCAAGACAGGCCATTTCGAGGAAGGGCTCTATAGGACCGCCGTGGCCATTGCGTCGGCTTCGCAAGACATCCGCGTCGGTCCCCCGTCCCGGTACCACTTCAAGGGAGTGGGGTTCTGGATCACCTTGGTCACGAGCCTCGGAGCCTTGGGCTTTTTATGGTGGATCAGCCGGCCTGATCTGCGTCACCCCTATGCCCGCATCAGACGGGGCGAGTATTGGGGAACCGGCCAAGGAGGTTTCGGGGGCAACTTCGGAGGCTTCGGCGGCGGCACAAGCGGGGAGGGGTGGCGATAGGGTGGCCTGATCGTCCTCCTGCTCGCGGAACCCCCACTGTGGGTACGGGAGGGGAGTTGGTTTGGGCCCCCTCCCGTGTCGAGCGCAGCTCGACCCGATGAAACTAGTGGTCGTTCGACGCGCGCAATCGAGGATCGATCAAGCCACCCTCCTTGTTAGGAAAACGAGCGAGCTGGGAAGGGCGATTTCTCGTTTGGTAGAGGCGCCTTTCTTCATCTCTATTGATCGAGTATACTCGTTCACAAAGGAAGATCGTCATGACGCGAGTGAATACTGCTGAGGCCAAGAAAAATTTGGGCCGTATTCTCCATCGCACAGCTCTGACCAAACGGCGCGTGGTGGTGACGAGTCGAGGCAAAGATCTGGCGGCAGTGGTCCCCATCGAAGACATGAAGTTGCTTGAAGACATCGAGGATCGGCTCGATCTCGACGATGCACGCAAGGCTTTAGCGCATGCCGAACGAGAGGGCACTGTTGCCTGGGAAAAAATCAAGCGGGACCTCGGCCTGTAAGCCGTGTCTTACAAAATTGAGTTCTCGCGTCAAGCCGACCGACAATTTCGGAACCTGCCATCTCAAGTCCAGCATCGTCTCAAGCCAAAGATTGATGCGCTGGCGATAAGCCCGCGTCCGAAGGGATCGGAAAAACTCAGCGGAGCCGACCAACTGTATCGGATTCGCGCGGGAGACTATCGAGTGGTCTACGCCGTGCAGGATGCGCGGCTCATCGTTCTGGTCGTCAAAGTGGGGCATCGCCGCGAGGTGTATCGGTAGGGTGGCCTGGTTAGCCCTCTGTGCTCCCGGAGGCCGCGCTTGGGAAAGCGCTCCCTCGACGGGCGCAGTTGAGGGCCAATCCAGGCCACCCCTTGATGGAAGGGACGAGCAGGCTTGGAAGGACCATCATGAATCTGCTCCCGCAACGCGCGGTCTCAGAAAGATGGGGAGGGAGCAGCCAGATATCAGAATGGGAGGCGCGGGGTGGTGGGAATGATTCCCGTGCTCCCGCAACGCGCACGATCGGAATGTGCTCGTTGGACGGCCGCAGTAGGAACCATTCCCACCACCCCGCGCAGAGAATGGACGAGGTCAGGCTGATTGTGTGCTCGCCTGGGTAAAGGGCGCGTCCCGGGAAAACGATTGCGAAGCAATCGGAGGGTGAGGTGGGTGAAAAATATCCGACTAGGGGGGTGAGAACGTTGCGCGCAGGGGAGACTAATCGGGCCACCCTTCTTGCGAGGGGAAACGAGCGAGCTTGGTAGGAGCATTAATAACTACGCTCGCGCAACGCGCGGCTGACAACGTTATGAAATTGCCCGCTGACGCAATCATTGCCGAAGACAAGCTGGTGCGCTATCTGCTTCTGCCGCAAGTGCGCGGCGACAAATCCGCTTTTCTGTCTCAGGCTGGCTATACATTGGGAAACGCCGACCTTCTGTTGCGGGACTTGCGCACGCAGATTTTGCCGGCAAATGCCGTGCCATTGGAATCCAACAAGTTTGGGCAATATTACGAGATTCGCGGCATGCTGACCGGCCCCAATGGCGTGGCACTAGCCGTTCGCACCATTTGGATGACTGAATACTTGTCGGGAATCACGAAGTTCGTTACACTGATTCCAGACAAACGGAGGACCGGATGAAGTTTGATCTCTACACCGATGTGGCGCTGACGTGCGACCTGCCCGATCATCGTCTCCGTCGGGGCGACATTGTCAAGCCGGTGGACCACCACGTGGCCCCTGATGGCACAGAGGGATACTCCATCGAGGTCTTCAATGCCGTCGGCGATACGATCACCGTCACCGCCGTTCCCGCCTCTGCCCTCGAAGCGCTTCGCGAAGACGAAGTGCTTTGTGCTCGAACGTTATAACTGCCGCGACTTTCCCCATCTTTCTCAAATTACGGGACCATGTCTGTTCGCAACTTGCCCTGGAGTAGGGAGGCGGTTGAAAGGGGAAACGCAGGGACGACCGAAAGGGGTGGACCGCTCCTTAGAAATTGCACTCTGACCCCGATTGTCCGCCGCACGGTTCAGGAGTTGCTTGGACATACCGACATAAGCACCACCATGATTTACACCCATGTCTTGAACCGGGGCGGGAGAGGCGTCCGAAGTCCCGTGGACGGACTAGCCATCCACCGACCTCCTGGACGGCCATACCAGAATGATGCCGGTCAGCCATAATGGGATTATGCTGGTCAGGGCCAGTCGGCACGAGGTCGGGGCCACAAGATCTTGACAGGTATTGGGACACCGAACAGAATTGCGACGTTTATTGGAACGTTTGAGAGCGGATATGGCTGGTCAGTCTACTTAATGGTT
>JBBIQV010000036.1:0-32022 GCA_037442105.1 Nitrospiraceae bacterium
GTTGGGCTCATAACCCAAAGGTCGAAGGTTCAAATCCTTCCCCCGCAACCAATCCTCTTCCATCGATTCAAGATGGATTTGAAGCGGTCGAACGCCGACGGTCGACTGTAATTGTCTTTGAGAAGTCCGGCGGTACCCTCACCCTCCGTTGCTCCTTTTGCTTGATTCAATCACCTGCCTCATCAAATACCAACGGCGCTCTGCTCGATCATCCCCCCTGAAGGATGGGATCGATTGTTGCACAACGTCTGTGCTAGGATTCTTCGTAGTTGGTTCCCTGATGGAAACAAGGATGGCAGAGTCCAGGATCCACCTCAGGTACTGTCCCCGCGTTGCGAGCACCTTTCCCATCGTGTTCGCCGGTGATCACTTTGTAGGGGAGGGGATCGTGGTGAATATGTCGGTGCCGGGGTGTGCCGTGCAAAGCAAGGTGCCGGTTCGATCTGGTGATTATCTTGAACTTCGGGTCATCGGGTTTGAGAAAGGCATGCCTCTTCGAATTCACCTCGCCCGGGTACGTTGGTCTCAGGGACGAACCTTCGGATTGGAGTTCATCCGCATGCCGGGCTCTGATCAAGTCCGACTTGGACGGATGGTTAAACGTGGGGTTTGTGTGAACGAGTCCTCGCTGCCATCCTTGGAATAGTTTTTCACCTCCTAAGGCTCACCGCCGGCATGTTTCCACCCCGCCAGCTTTCCCCAGTTCGCACCGCACCGTCTTCTTCGATACAGATAGCTCGGTTCTGGGCGCAGAGGCACAATTCCCGGATGCGTCCGAATACTGACACGGCAAACACAACTACGGAAGTTTTCTCGCAAAGCTTGTCTATCTAGCTGGCCTGCCGTTACTCAGCCTTTCCTCAACGCTGCCCGTCGATTGGCAGCTTCTGCATCCAAATTTTCAAGGTTAGACCAGGCATATGATAGCTGAGCTTGGATGCTAATTGACGCAAGCATTAGAAGACGTTGAAAAACAATCGATCACTGCGTTGAAGAAAATGGTGGCAAGCCTTTACTTCTCCTTGATTGCAAACTTTCTGCATGTCATGAGAATTGGTAAAGCCTTGCAATATTTTTTCTTGACATAGTTCAAAAGCATTGCTATAAAGCAAGCATGCTTTTACGGAGATGTCACTGTGGAAGAATTGACAGATATCTTGGTTGGTCTGGAACAGAGGATCAGTGCCTATAAGACCCGCCTACAGGAGTTGGAAAAGAAGCGCCGTCGACTGGATGAAGAAATCGCCACCATCAAGAAGTATCTGGAATTGGCAGAGACGCTCTATCGTGTTGAAGCCGACAAGGCAAAGCTTGCCAGCCTCTCGAGCCAAATCATCACCGACGATAAGGGGGTCCGTCCACTTCCAGTCATGGATGTCACGGATCAATCCAAGGAAATCTTGCTGGGGCGGAGTAAGTATGTCGGCAAGAGTGTGCCTGAAGCGGCCTATCAGATCCTTCGTGAAGCGAACAGAGCGATGCACGCGAAGGAACTTCTGCAGCGTTTAATCGAGGGAGGGTTGCAGATTAAGGGCAAAACGCCGCTGACCTCTGTTGCAACTTCGCTGAAACGGGATAAGCGCTTTAGGAAGGTTAGCCCCAATACCTTTGAAGCGATCCAGGAGTCGTTCACGGAAGCGGTGTAATTCTCGATCGAGATCAACTGACCCACTAGCTTGTGAAGGGAGGTGAGAGTCTTGGCGACAAAGAAGGCAGCGAAGAAGAAGAAGAAGTAAGCCCGCCAGATGTGCACGCCGGAGGTAAGGCCACTTACCTCCGGCGTTGTCTTATCAGGCCCTTTGCCCACTGTGCGAGAAGCGCGGCATTCCCATGCAAAGCGCCACACGCACTTTCAACTCAGACGGGAAAAGAATCAAACGGCGACGCTTGATGCAGGCTGCAGAGCGCCGATGGAAGGGTGGGATTCGTGGACAACAAGCGGTTCCTCACGATTGAGGAGCACCCACTTATCACCCTCTTCGAGGATGCGTTCTACGAGGCGGCTATGAAGTGCGTGCCCGGAACGATCAGCAATGATGTGGCCGATAAAGGGGACTCCCAACAGAGCAATATCGCCGATTAGATCGAGAACCTTGTGGCGTACAAACTCGTCAGGGCACCGAAGTCCTGACTCATTCACGACGCCCGCATCGGAAAGAACCACGGTGTTTTCGAGGGTGCCGCCCTTCGCCAGGCCGCGCGACCATAAGGTTTCTACCTCGTGGAGAAACCCGAACGTTCTGGCGTGGGCGATTTCCTGCTCAAAAGCTTTGGCCGAGCACTCATAATCATAGACCTGCTTCTTGATGAGCGGGTGCTCGTAATGGATCGAGTACGTGATTCGAGGCGTCGAGGAGGGTTCGATCCTGACTCGCCGCCCGCCATCCGTTACCTCAATCGGCTGAGTAATCTTCAGGTAGGGTTGGCGTCGCCCTTGCGAGATGACACCGGCAGAATGGACTAACCGGACGAACGGAGCAGCGCTGCCGTCCATGACGGGAAGTTCGCCGCCATCTACCTCAATCAAGATATTGTCGATCTCCAATGCCGCCAGGGCTGCGAGGACGTGTTCGACGGTTTTCACCTGCCGGCCGTTTGTACCACTTAATGTTGTGCACAATTCAGTCGGAGCCAGGTTCTCAATAGACGCAGTCAGGGTTGTGGTCGCCCCCTCACCATCACGGAGAAGAAACACAACCCCCGTATCAGGCCTCGAAGGCCGTAGTGTCATAGCCACAGGCTCGCCGGTGTGCAACCCCATACCAGAGCACGAAACCGCGTTTCTGATGGTCTGCTGATACCGCATCACCACTCCTCAAATCAAAAAGTCAGGTAGTACGATCAGCAACTCATGTGCCAACTCCTAAATCATGACCAACGACATCGTAACAAACTGAAATAATTACATAAAATTAAATAATTCCCAATTATAGGATGTTGCATAAAATCTACATATGTGGAGTTTTCAATTGTGGATTATAGCAATTGAAAATGGAAGGGCGGTGAGTTAGGGGCGAGGTTCTAATTCGATCAGCCCCTTGCGGATCGCCAGAATCGCTGCTTGAGTCCGGTCATAGACCTGTAGCTTGTGAAAAATGTTCCGCACGTGGTTTTTGACGGTCTTCTCGCTCAGATCCAGATTGTTGGCGATTTCCTTGTTTGTCTTTCCATCTGCGACCAGGCGTAGGACGGTGATCTCCCGCTCAGTCAGATCGTGCTCCACCCATGCCGGCTTCTTCCCCTTCTTCTGGGCCATGAGCGAGAATTCCGCGAGAATCTTGCTGGCAACGGAGGGGTGAATCAGCGATTCGCCCCGATAGATGGCGCGAATCGCCGCCACGATCTGGGATGACTCTGAATCCTTCAACAGGTAGCCTGTAGCCCCAGCGCGGACCAGATCGAAGATATACTGTTGTTCGTCGTACATCGTCAGTGCGACGATGCCGATGTGAGGAAATTCGCGTTTGATCTGGCGAGTCGCCTCCACCCCGCTCATCCTCGGCATGCTGACGTCCATCAAGATGACATCCGGCAACAACGCTCGTGCCTTTTCCACCGCCTCCACGCCGTCTTGTGCTTCGCCGACAATCTGAATATCCTCTTTTGTTTTAAGGATCGCGGCCAGCCCCTCGCGCACCACCCGGTGGTCGTCTGCGATGAGCACCTTAATTTTCTCCATTGCGCGAGGCCTCCTTCTTCACAAGCGGGACTTCGACCACAATCCGTGTGCCACGCCCCTTCTTCGAGTCAATCTTCCCCTCACCGCCGACCAGGCGAGCCCGTTCCAGAATCCCTCGAATACCGAAGTGGTCCCACTTTTCCGGGTCGCGGAGGATGGTCTCCATATCGAACCCGACGCCATTATCGATGATCGTCACCCGCAACCTATCGAGATCGATCTCAAGCCGTACCGACACGCGATCGGCCTGGGCATGCTTCTGAACGTTGCTGAGCGCCTCCTGAACAATGCGAAACAGGAAGATCTTCGTTCGTGGAAAGAGAATTTGTTCATCGCCGGAGATGCTGAACTCGGTCTTGATCCGATACTGAGTTTCGTAGGACTTGAGATAATTCGTCAAGGCCGGGATGAGCTCCATCTTGTCGTAGTGGAGGGGACGCAAGTTGAAAATCACCTGACGGGCCTCCTGAATAGCCAACTTCAATTGAGCCTTGGTTTCGCGCAACGTGACCATGCTCTCCCGAGGGTTCTTCTTGATGAGTTGTTGGCACAAGTCCAACTTAAAATTGACCCCTGCCAGACTCTGCACCAGGCCATCATGAATCTCGCAGGCGATGCGAGTCCGTTCCTCAGTCACCGCCGCGCCTGTCTCTTTCACATAGAGCCGGTAGAGCGATTGATATTTGTTCAGCGTCTTCTCAATCTCAGCCGTCGCGCGAATGCGCGCTTCGATCAACTGCCACATAAACTTGGCGCTGGCCCCACCGATCACCGTAACACCCATCCGATGAAAATCTTCGAGAAATCTGCCTACTTCGGGGTTGCCCGACACGTCAATGACCAGATCGACGCGCTCCAGATCAAGGAGCTGGCGATAATCCCGCGCAATCGGAATGCCCAGGTGTTTGGCGAGAACCAAGCCGGGAGCTTTGGCATTCACTTCCGCAACACCCACGATCTGTACAAGCGGGTCGTTTGCGAAGATCTCCATCAAGGCCGTGCCGCCTCGCCCGGCCCCGATGATCGCCACGTGGGTTGCACCCGCAGACCCTGCCTCGCGACGGCGTGCCGCAATCGATCGTGCCGGTCGGGTATGGGCGGTCGTCATGGCAGAACAGCCGTCACTGCTGGGCGGTAATCAAGACATGTACAACGACGTGATATGCGGGGCTACCGTGAGGGCCGCCCATCCAGGGGAAAAGGGGAGATGGATCAATGCTCTCGCTCTCGTCGCTGCTGCGCGAGAGATTTGATCTCCTCCATGAATTGATCAATATCCTTGAACTCCCGATAGACCGATGCAAAGCGAACATAGGCCACTTGGTCGAGTTGCGAAAGTTCTCCCATCACTTCTTCGCCAATCACCCGGCTCTCGATCTCCGTTTCGCCCAGGTCCTGAATATGCTTCTCGATCCGGTCGGTCACCGCTTCGATGGTCGCAGTACTGATAGGGCGCTTCTCGCAGGCCTTTTTCAAGCCGGTAAGAATCTTCGTGCGATCGAACGGCTCGCGTCGCCCGTCCTTCTTCACAACGACAGGCAGGGTTTCTTCAACCCGCTCGTACGTCGTGTACCGGCGCTTGCAACCCAGGCATTCGCGACGGCGTCGAATAACCTCGCCCTCTTTGGCCATCCGCGAGTCCACTACCTTGTCTTCGATCTCGTCGCAGAACGGACATTTCATGCCGGGGCAATCCTGTGGGTGAGCCGATCGTTAGGCATAGGTGTAAAAGATGGGAAATCGCGCACAAAGCGCCCTGGCTTTGGCGCGCACCTCGCTTTGGATCTGCGCGTCTTGCGGACGTTGGAGCACCTGGTCGATGAGGGCCACGATCTCGGCCATCTCCGCCTCGCGCATGCCGCGGGTCGAGACGATCGGTGAGCCGATCCGAATACCGCTGGCCACGGCCGGAGGCTTCTCGTCGAAGGGAATGGCATTCTTGTTCACAATGATGCCAGCGGCATCCAGAGCCCCGTCTGCCTCCTTGCCAGTCACGCCTTTCGGGGTCAAGTTCACCAGCATGAGGTGCGTATCAGTTCCGCCGGACACGATGCGATACCCTCGGTCGAGCAGACCTTTAGCCAGGGCTTTGGCGTTGGCCACGACTTGCTGCTGATACATCTTGAACGATGGGGACAACGCTTCTTTCAAGGCGACCGCTTTCGCCGCGATCACGTGCATGAGCGGTCCGCCCTGCATGCCGGGGAATACAAACTTGTCTACCGCTTTGGCATGCTCCGCCTTACACATGACGATGCCGCCGCGAGGGCCGCGGAGGGTTTTGTGAGTGGTCGTCGTCACGAAGTCCGCGTAAGGCACCGGACTCGGATGGAGGCCGGCGGCGATCAAGCCCGCGATGTGGGCGATATCGACCATCAGGTAGGCACCGACGGACTGGGCAATCTGTTGGAAACGCGGGAAGTCGAGCGTCCGCGCATACGCGCTCGCCCCGACGACGAGCATGCGCGGCCGGCATTCCTCGGCGATGCGCTGAACCGCATCGTAGTCGATCATCTCTGTTTGGCGGTCGACGCCGTAAGAGAACGACCGGAAGATGGTGCCCGAGAAGTTGACCTTGCTCCCGTGAGTCAGATGCCCGCCCTGGGCCAGGTCCATGCCTAGAATGGTGTCGCCGGGTTTGAGGACCGACAGGTAGGCGGCCATATTGGCCTGGGAACCGGAGTGCGGCTGCACGTTCACGTGGTCGGCGCCGAAGATTTGCTTGGCCCGCTCGATCGCCAAGGTTTCCACCGTATCGACATGCTGACACCCTCCGTAATAACGCTTGCCGGGATATCCCTCTGCGTACTTATTCGTCATGAGAGAGCCCTGCGCGGCCAGCACCGCGGGGCTGGCAAAGTTTTCAGACGCGATCAACAGCAGCTTCTCGCGCTGCCGTTCTTCTTCCGCACAGATCGCGGCATAGACATCGGGGTCTGCGCTCTTCAACGCCTCTAACGAGCCTACGGCATCACTCATACATCCTCACTGCCGCCGTGCCTTCGTGTCTCGCGCCCAGCGCTCAGGCAGGCGATTCCGTTTCCTGTTTCTTGACGACATGGACCGCGACTGACGCGGTGACATCGCGTGGCAGCTTGACCGGCACCGTGAACGTCCCCAGTTCTTTGATGGGCTGGCCGAGTTGAATTTTCCGGCGATCGACGGTGAAGCCCTGTTCCGCCAACCCTTCGGCAATGTCCTTCACAGTCACAGAACCGAACATTTTATCGTCCTTACCAACCTGGGCCGTGATGGTCAGGGACACAGCGGAGATTTTCTTCGCGACGTCTTCAATCTCCAGCTTTTCCTTGCGGGCCTTCTCGGCCGTAACTCGCTTCGCGTGTTCCACTTCTTTGATGTTGCGGTTGCTGGCCACAAGCGCTTTGCGACGAGGCAACAAGAAGTTCCGCGCAAAGCCGTCGGAGACTTCGATCAAGTCGCCCAGATGCCCGACCCCTTCCAGGGTCTCTTGAAGAATGACTTTCATACTGCTAACTCCTTCTGTTGGAAAGGAAAAGAGAATACTGGGGGACTGACGAAAAGTCAATTCGTCAACCCGTCCGTTTTCAACCGCCTCCCGAAGACTTTGCCGGTCCAATGACACCTCCTCCGAACGGTCTGAATGACGGTTATTCAGTGCTTGACTCACAAGTCTCCCTGGAACGCGCGGTGGAGGAGGGAGGCGAAGAGGTCATCGAGCCGGTGGCGGGAGGCGGCTTGCTGGGATGGCATTGCCCTCGCCTCCGAGGATCGGCTTTTCAAGGTTCCCCCTTGGAACTCTTGTCCGACGGGGAGCGAGATAGTCCAAGCTCGTTCTCCAGGACATTGAGTGGGGACCGAGGTGGAGCGGTTCGGCGCAGCAGCACGATTTCTTCAGGCGTGAGTTTGTACAGTTTCAAGATCAGATCGTCTAGTTCGCGTTCGAGACGCAAGACCTCGATTCGGTTGGCCCGCATTGCTGAAGTTTCTCGTTCAAACGTATGGGTAAGATGTTGGAGCGTCGCTGGTGTGACGCGCTTCATCCCGGCCTTCTTGAGGGCGGCCAGGAACTCTTCAGGCCGCAGTTTCCAAGGAGTGTCCAATGAAGAGGGAAGTTTCGCAATTTCTGCCTCGTGTGTGACCCAATCAAGAAAGGAACGACGTTTTTGCGCAAAGGCTTTGGTTAATTCAATAAGGTGGTTTGCTCGATCCCCTATGGTGCGGCGCTTGGTGTTTGTTGGTGATTCGACCGGAAAGGTTTCCATAAGAAAAGCGGCAGGATTCAACGCCTCGTCCTTCATGTGAGGAAGATAGCGCCATAGAAACCACCACGCCAGTGGCGAGTTGAGGATGGCGAGAAGGAATCGATCAGCGCTTGCCATGCAAAATGCCTTATCGTTTAAGTAGTATCCATCCTCGTCCATTCCAAACGCGCTATGCCATTGGATAACCTGATAAACGATCTTCGGTTCTTCAAACTTGTCGTAGTAATCACAGGGCCGAAGCTCCCACCAGAATTGGCCTTGGTCTTCCCGCTTCCGCAGCGCCTTCTCCATCGGCTTAAAATGGGCATGGAGCGAGGGCAACTCCTTTCTGAAGGTTTCTTCCGCCTTCGCCTCGTCATGAACAAAGCGCGACCACGGCCATTGGTGGTTGTGGCTTGACGGCAGGACAATCAGCCATTCGTTCTCCCACTCCGCCGCCCACCGTTGAATGTTCCGCCCCCGCAAGAGCTTCTTGATGAGCCCTGCACACTTCGAGTCCGCTGCGATCAGCCGATCGCGCGTGGCCAGATCGATGAAGAAGGCTTCATTGAAACCGGTCTTCACGCCATAGAGCGGTGGCGAACCAACCACGTTTTTCAAAGGCTCCCCGCTGTTCTTGATCTTCTCGAACAGGCGCAAGATCTCCGGCGGCTCCAACGACCAGCCTTCTGGTTTCAGCAGCACGGTCGGCACGTCGAACGCCTGCTTTTCCACAAACGGCATCAGCTTGATGTCATCGAGCATCTCGCGCGGGACCGGACAGACCCGCAAGGTTCCTTGTGTCATGCTATCGCCAGGATGCGGGCGGCGCAGGACTGCTACGACCGGAAAGGTATCGGCTTCAGGGAACAGGGGCGCATGGCCGAAGTCCACGAGCAACTCCGGTTGGTACCGTGTGGTCAGGTGCGTCCGGAGCTGTTCACCGTAATTCGCGCGGAGCCATTTGTTGGGGACAATAAAGCCTAACCGGCCACCGGGCTTCAACACATCAAGGCCCCGCGCCAGCACATAAACATAGATGTCTGCCACCCCGTGGTAGACCGACGGGAACGCTTCTTCCAGAACTTTTTTCAAATTCGTGAGCGTCTCCTGGCGTATCCACGGCGGATTGCCGATCACGGCATCAAACCCCGGTTCGTCTAAGCGCCGCCCTTGGGCGTACCACACTTCTGGAAACTCCAACTCCCAATGGAAGAAGCGGTGTGTATCGGCGAGAAGGTGAACCTTCTCCTCCAGGGCTTTCGTTTCAGGAAATTTTCTTGTGATGTGGTCAATCACTCCAACCTGGCCGCCAAAGTGCCGGAGAGCCTTTCTCGCCTGTTCCTGCCCGAACGGTCCAGCTTGCCAGGCATCCATTAAACGGAGAAAAGGCACCAGAGCCCGACGCGCATGCTCAAACTTCGTTTCACTTTCTTCGACTTCTGCGACGGTCGCATCGGTCAACTCTCCGACCTCACGCATCAGTTCGGTCGCTTGGAGCATTCCCGCAAACTGAGTACCGAACAAGCCTCCCTGTAATGTGCTTTCTACCGTCTCGACCTGGGCACCAATGAGAGTGTTGCCGCATTTCAAATGGTGATCGAGAAAGGAGAGCGGGGCGCCGAGTGTGAACGAATCCAGCCAGAGGGAAAGTTTGGCCAGTTCGACGGCCATGGGGTTCAGATCCACCCCGTACATGCAGCGCTTCATCACCATGCGCTTGATGAGGTTGATTTCGGTCAATTTGCCGGAGATCCGCGCGATCTCGCGTTCGTCGAGCCGTTGCGCCCTCAGATCGTCCACGATGGCGGTCCGCATGCGTTCAATCGCGGCAATGACCGGATTGCCCGGATGTTTGGCAAGAAAGGCGACGATTCGGTCGGACAGATAGTCGACGGTATAGACCAAGAAGTGACCGGACCCCATCGTCGGATCCAACACCTTCATTCCGAACAACGAGTCGGAAATGCGATGGCTGAGACGATCCAGTTCCCCTTGAGCCGCCCTGATCGACTCCGTCGTCCTGGCCCGCAGACGACTGTTGTGAGTCTTGTTCCAGGCCAGCAAGAGGGCTTCGACCTCGTTCAGCCGAAGATCAACGACTGGCCCGACTGTCTGCGCCACGATAAACTCCACGATGAAGTGCGGCGTGAAGTAGGAGCCGGTCTCTTTCCTTTCCCGATTGGAGTTCTCTAAGCCCAGCGGCTGGTCCGGTGAGTCCTGGCAGAGACGATACTCCAAGAGCCCTTCGTAAATATCGCCGAGATGCCGGACCCCCAATGCCGAATAATCAATGAACTGTCGCTCGCTAAGGCCGGCGTCTGGATCGAACGTCAGAGCTTGGATGGCTTCTGCGACGAATGGATCCGCCAGTTGATGTTCCGCTAGAAACCGTGACCCGGTGTGTTCCGACACACTGATGCCGGCCATTGCTTTGGGCGCATGAAACAGTCCTCCGTTGTAATGCGGAACGCTGAGGGCAGGATCTCCTTTATCTACGATCCGGAACAATCGGCGAAGATGTTCCCAGTATTCGAACGACTGGGCGGATTGTTTGGCGCCAACACGTAGGTCTTCCCAAATGCGTTCTTTCAATGCCTGCAGACTTTTCTTCCGATAGCCAAGTTGGTCATGAACCGGAAGGAGGTCCCGCGACTCGGCGTAAAGGAGGAACAACAACCGGAAGAGAAGAGTCATCGTGCCTGCGAAGATTTCTCCTAATGTCTGATCTGTTTCCTTCTTCATGCCTTTTTCTGCTTGCCGGAACGAGACGAACCCTTCAGACACCTTCCTGAACACCTGTCCGAAGATCAGATCCTTGAGGTGATCGCTGACCGCACGGGCGACCCGGTCACTTTCCTCAAGGTACAGGTCTACCCAACGCTTTCCAGTCAGCGGATCGGGCGCGAGGGCTTCTTTCGCGAAGAACCCATAAAAGCGGCGGAACTGATCCCGGTCATCGATCTGCAGCAGAGCTTCCAAGTCCACTTCGTAGAAATTGCTCGATCGCGAAGCCGCTCGGTGGGAAAACAGCCGCCACGTTTTGCCGTTGGTCAGGATGCCCCACAAGATTTTCCCGTCTGTGTGGTAGTAGACCTCGTCCAGATACCGAACCAGTTGCGCCGTCGCATCAGATGCGTCCAATGGATCATCTTTCACGGTATCGTTCAGCGGCCGCCCCCAGTATTTCGCTTCGCCAATCGCGTGGGCGCCCGAATAGTAGGCCTTCGGTTCGTTCGCTTTCTTTCCGGCCGCCTCGTAGTCCTGTTGTGTTGCGAACAACGCGTAGTCGGGGCGGACTTTCTTCTTGCGGCGCTTGTGGCGCGGTTGGGGATCATAGATCCAACCCAGCGCCTTCAGGACCGGCCGAACAAACTTGTCTTCCGTTTTCTGCTCATCTCTGGCCTCAAAGACGCCGGCTCGCTTGGCGGATTCATAAGCACTCCGCACGGCAGCCTGCGCTTGAGCCACGCGGTCCATCACACCGGCGGTATCGTGCCAAATCGGAGAATCAAGAAACTTGGTGTTGAGGAAATTTGCTGAGAAGAGCCCCTGATTGAGAACGGGGAAGAGATTGATTTGGCTCGAGCTCATGAATAGGGACGTCACAGTGCGTGGCCTGACAGCGCCCGACGCGACTTGGCTACGCGAGCAGAAGTTTAGTCGAATTCACCCCCTAAAGCTACGAGGTAATTGGCGCAGCGAGGGCTGTGACTGCCGCCGTGACGGCGGCCGAGTCCCTGCTTAAAAAATCGAGATTCACCGTCTCGATGGTGTCAGCCGGCCGGTGATGGTTCGGATTGCGGAAGTTGGCGGTGTCGGTGAGCATGACGGCGAGGTTGATGTTCTGCAAGACCTTTTAACACAAGGTCGTCGTTCTTGAAGGTCTGCCGATCTCCGCGGAGAGGGCTCATTTAGTTTGCCCTGAGTTCCCAATAGCCGGGCTTGCGCTTGAGGTGCATGATGGCCGCCACAAAAATCGTCCTCCCTTCGACCGCATAGATCACGCCATAGGGGAAATGATGGATCAGATAGCGGCGAAATCGCCCTTTCAAGATGCGCCAAAGTGTGGGATGGCGGCGAATCTGATCAAACGCCGATCCAACGGCACCAAGGAATTCAAGGCCAAGGCCATCACGGCAGTCCTCATAGAACAACGCGGCCTGCCGCAATTCCGCCTTGGCTTCAGGATCGAGAACCAGCTTCACCGATGGAGTTCCTTACGGATGTCGGCAATCGCCTTGGCAGCGGGGAGCGCTCTCGTTCGCTTTCTTTTCCATGCAGAGAAGCGCCGCTCTGCTTCCGCCACCCAGGCCTCGTCCACAGCCGTCAACCGTTCATCCTCCATCTGTGCCAGCAGGCGCTCGGCCAGCCGTTCTCGCTCCGCCGCGGAAAGCTTGCGCGCCTGCTTTTCTATGGCTAAGGCCAGTGTCGTCATCAGTTTCGCTCCTTCTTGCCCAACTGGTCTTGAGGTACCGGATCGAGTCTAGCCAAAATATCGTTCGAAAGCTACGCAGAAGGCCGGCCGGCCAATTCAAGCGCCGCCGCAGTCACCGCGTCGGCCACAGAGGCTAGGAAGTCTGCGTTCAAGGTCTCCAACGTATCCGTCGGCTGGTGATAGTTCGGATTTCTGAAGTCGGCGGTGTCGGTGAGCATGACGGCGGGGTAGCCGTAGTGCCAGAAGGCGGCGTGGTCGCTGCGTCTGGTGTCGGGCAGCAGTTCACCATTGCCGGGAACCACGAGCGGGATCACGGGCAGGTGTTGCTTGGCCGCGCGTTCAACTGTGCCTGTCAATTCGATCGACGCGCCGTTGCCGACGATTGCCAAGAAGTTCCCGACCGACGGCACATTGATCGGCACGCCGGGCGGTGTCTGCTGCGAACCTTCCTCCGAACACGCATAGCCGACGCATTCCAGCACGATGGCGCCAAGAATTTCACAGTCGGCCGCTTTGAGATTTGCAACGTATGCCAGGCCGCCGAGCAGGTTTTCTTCCTCCAGGTTGAAGGCAATGAACTGGATCGGCCTGACGAGAGTCATCTCCCGAACACGGCGAGCGACCTCCAAGATCGCAGCAAGTCCGCTGGCATTGTCGTCGGCACCGGGTGAACCTTCGACCGTGTCGTAATGGGCTGCGACGATGAGCGGCGGCAGCGCCGGTTGGTCTTGCGCGGTGGCGGGATGCGCCGTGCCGACTACGTTGCGGTAGATTCCGCCCAGCGCTTCGAATTCGTGAGTCGTAACGTGAAGACCTGCTACGCGGAGTTGTTCGCGCAGATACTCTTCCGTTTGTCGAAGCCGGCCCGGCGACGACAGGGGATGGCGCTCACCGATCAGGGCGCGGAGGTCAGCGGTTAGGCGATGCGTGGTGTCCGACACCGGTGAGGCTATGACACGATCTCGGTGCCGATGCCCTTGCGCGTGAAGATTTCGAGGAGGATGGCATGGGGCACCCGGCCGTCGATGATGTGCGCCTTGCCGACGCCACCGGCCAGCGCGTCAAGGCAGGCATGGACTTTGGGGAGCATCCCTTCGCTGATCGTCCCTCGCTTGACCATCCGTTGCACGTCTTTGCGCGAGACCGTGGAGAGATGGTGCCCCTTGGCGTCGCGGATGCCTTTCACGTCCGTCAACATGACGAGCTTCTCGGCTCGCAGCGCCGCGGCAATCGCCCCAGCCACGAGATCGGCATTGATGTTGTGGGTGTTCCCTTCCCGGTCGGTCCCGATGGGCGCGATGACGGGAATGTAATGATCCTGCTGGAGCTTCAGAATGAGACCCGGATCGATGGATTGCACCTCGCCGACGAGCCCGAATTCCTCGTCCGCTTCGCCGCCGTCGAGATCCTTTTCGAGACTTTCGGCCCATGCTTTCGCGGTGAGGGGCCGAGACAGCATGAGCCCTCCGTCTTTTCCGCTGAGCCCGACCGCGCGGCCACCATGCCGATTCAGTAGATCTACGATTTCCATGTTGATCTTGCCGGCCAACACCATTTCCACAATTTCCATGGTGGCCTCGTCGGTCACCCGCACGCCGTGACGGAACTTGGCCTCAATGCCCAACCGATCGAGCATCGCGTCGATCTGGGGTCCGCCGCCATGCACGATGACGGGGTTCAGCCCGACATATTTGAGTAACACCACGTCCTGGGCGAACCGTTCCTTGAGAGACGGTTCCGTCATCGCATTGCCCCCGTACTTGATGACGACGGTCTTCCCCCGGAACGTCCGGATGTACGGCAGGGCCTCGACGAGCACGTCGGCTTTCTTGATGAGTTTGTTCATCTCTGAACTCCAAGCTAATAGCAAGTAGCGAATAGCTACTCGCTGTTGGCTACCAGCTATTGGCTCACTACAAGATAAATCGGCTCAAATCCTGATCCTTGACGATGTCCCGCAGCCGGTCTTTCACGTACTGTGCGTCGATGACGACTTTCTTGTCCGGCGTCTCGGGGCCTTCGAACGAAACCCGCTCCAGCAGCCGCTCCATGATCGTGAAGAGCCGCCGAGCCCCGATATTCTCCGTGCGCTCGTTCACCTGGACCGCCGTCCCAGCGATCTCTTCCACACCCTCCTTCGTGAAATCGAGCATGACCCCTTCGGTCGCGAGCAGGGCTTGGTATTGTTGCACCAGCGCCCCGCGCGGTTCCGTCAGAATTTTCACGAAGTCTTCTTTTGTCAGTGGAGCCAGCTCCACGCGAATGGGAAAGCGTCCCTGCAATTCCGGGATCAAGTCGGACGGCTTGGCGACATGGAACGCGCCGGCTGCGATGAACAAAATATGGTCCGTGTGCACGGGACCATACTTCGTGTTCACGGTGGAACCTTCTACGATCGGCAACAGGTCGCGCTGGACCCCCTCCCGGGAGACATCGGGGCCCATCGTCCGCTCGCGGCCGGCGATCTTATCGATCTCGTCGAGAAAGACGATCCCGGCCTGCTCCACCTTTGCGATGGCTTCCCGGACGACCTCGTCCATATCGATAAGTTTCTGCGCCTCCTCCTGGGTCAGATGCTTGAGCGCTTCCGGGACTTTCATGTGGCGTTTCTTCTTTTTCCCCTGGAACATCCCGCCCAACATATCCCGGAGGTTACTCTCCAAATCCTCCAGTCCTCCCACGTTCGAGATCACCCCGAGCGGCATTGCGCGCTCCTTGACCTCCAGTTCCACCGATCGGTGATCCAATTTTCCCTCTCGAAGCTGCAACCGCAACTTCGAGCGTGTCGCATCCTGCGACTCAGGACCTGGCGCGCTCACGGGTTCATGGCCGGCCTCCTCAAACAAGCCGGTCCCACTCTTCGGGGTAAGGGGAGGCAGCAACAGGTCGAGCAGGCGCTCTTCTCCCAAGCGTTCGGCTTTGTGTTCGACGTCTTGAAGATGTTGGGCCTTGACCATGTTGATCGCCAGCTCTGTGAGGTCGCGGATGATCGACTCCACGTCACGACCGACGTAGCCGACCTCGGTGAACTTGGAGGCTTCCACCTTGATGAACGGTGCCTGCGCGAGCTTCGCCAGGCGACGGGCGATCTCCGTTTTGCCGACGCCGGTTGGCCCGATCATGATGATGTTCTTCGGCATCACCTCGTCGCGAAGGTCCGGCGCCAATTGTTGCCGCCGCCAACGATTGCGGAGCGCGATCGCCACCATGCGTTTGGCGTCACGTTGGCCGATGACGTAACGATCGAGTTCTTCGACGATCTGGCGCGGTGTCAGGCTGTTCAGATTGAGCGGTGTGGCAAGCTGGTCATGACCCATACGACAAGATGTCCTATCCCTTGAGTTCTTCGATGACGATTTCTTGATTGGTATAGATGTCGATAGCGCCTGCGATCTTCATGGATTCCTCCACGATGTGGCGAGCCTCCAGGTTCGAGTGGCCAAGGAGGGCTCTCGCTGCGGCGAGCGCGTAGGGACCACCGGAACCGATGGCGAGAATGCCGTCTTCCGGTTCTACCACATCACCCGTCCCCGAAATGACAAACGATTGGTCGCGGTCGGCGACGGCTAGGAGTGCCTCCAGGCGACGCAAGATCCGGTCGGTTCGCCAGTCTTTGGCCAATTCGACCGCCGCGCGTGTCAGGTTCCCGCGATATTCTTCCAGCTTCGCCTCGAACTTTTCGAACAACGTGAAGGCATCGGCGGTGGCTCCGGCGAAACCAGCCAGAATATTATCCCCGTGCATACGCCGCAGTTTCCTGGCGTTGCGTTTCATGACGGTGGTGCCGACGGTGACTTGGCCGTCGCATCCCATCGCAACTCGGCCGTTCCGCCGCACACAGAGTATGGTCGTGGACCGAATCGTCACGTTGGCTTGCCCTTTTCTACCGACCGCTTATCGCTCTTGTGGCCGGCTCTCGGATGGGCACGGTCGTACACCGCGAGCAGGTGATCCATTGCGACGTGCGTATACCTCTGTGTCGTGGCAAGCGACGCGTGCCCCAGCATCTCTTGAATGGCGCGCAGGTCCGCCCCTTCGTCGAGCAAATGCGTGGCGAAAGAATGGCGGAGCGCGTGAGGATTCACCGGCCCGCCAGGCAGCCGACGGGAATACTTCGCCACGATCCGTGCCACACTCCGAACCGTCAGCCTGCCACCGCGGCTATTGCAGAAGACGGGAATCTTACTCAACTGTGAGTGGTGAGTGGTGAGTGGCGAGGTGAAGGCGGCATGATATTCCCTGATTGCATCGAGCGCCACGTTTCCGATCGGCACGACGCGTTCCTTGCGACCCTTGCCGCGCAGGTGGACCAGACCTTCAGTCCAGTTCACATCTTCGACATTCATTCCGACCAACTCGCCGACTCGTGCGCCGGTCGAGTAGAGCGTTTCCAGAATGGCGCGGTCGCGTAGCGAGAGGGTCGTTCGGTCTTCGGGAAACTCCATCAACGCATTCGCGTCATCTTTCGTGAGGACCCGCGGGAGCGGTTTCGGCAACCGCGGGGTCCTGATTTCTTCGGCCGGGTTACGGGTCATCCGCTCTTCCCGAATGAGAAAGCGATAGAAGCTGCGGAGGGCGGCAAGCTTGCGGGCAAGCGAACTCTTCTTCTCTCCCTGCCGATCCAGCCAGGCCAAGTACTCGCGTATGTGGGAGGTCCCGACTGCCTCAGGGCCAGGAGCTTTGGCCGCTCCGCCAAGGAAGGTTGAGAATTGGCGCAGGTCGGACTCGTAGCTACGAATGGTCTGAGGGGATGCCCCTTGTTGCCAGTCGAGAAACGTCACGAAAGCCCGGATCGCGTCTTCCATGCTTCGAGATCCTCGATCGCCCGTTGCGAGATGAATCGCCGCTTCTGCTCTTTATCCCTGGTCTTGATCGGCACAGGCGGGAAGAGACCGAAATTCGTGTTCATCGGCTGAAATTGCTCGGGATTGCTGGTCGTGATGTAGGACACCAGGCAGCCATGCGCTGTCGTCGGCGGTGGCGCCAACAGCGGTTGCCCCGCTAATCCGCGCGCAGCATTGATGCCGGCAAGTCCACCCATCGCCGCAGATTCCGTGTATCCCTCCACTCCGACCAGTTGTCCGGCGAAGAACAGTGTTCCGCGAGCCTTGAGCTGCAACGTATTCCTGAGAAGCTCCGGTGAATTGATGAAGGTATTCCGATGCAGGCTTCCGTACCGGAGAAATTCCGCCTTTTCCAGTCCGGGAATCATGCGGAAGACCCGCTTCTGTTCCGGGTAAGTCAACTTCGTTTGAAAGCCCACCATGTTGTAACAGGACCTGTGTGCATTCTCGGCTCGCAACTGCACGACGGCAGCAGGACGAGCGCCGGTGCGCGGATCTTCGAGGCCGACCGGTTTGAGCGGACCAAATTGCATCGTCTGGTGCCCCCGCTCGGCCATGACCTCGATCGGAATACATCCTTCAAAGTACGGGGTCTTCTCGAATTCCTTCGGCTGCACCTTCTCCGCCTTCACCAGCGCTTCGTAGAAGGCATCGTAGGCCGCTGCGTCCATGGGACAGTTCAGGTAATCATCTCCGCCCTTGTCATAGCGGGACGCGCGAAACACGACGTTCATATTGATGCTTTCGGCATCGATGATGGGGGAGATCGCGTCAAAGAAGTACAAATGTTTCGCGTGGGTCAGAGTGGCGATGGTCTGCGACAAGCCGTCCGATGTCAGGGGCCCCGTTGCAACGATACAAATGCAATCACCCGGAATATCCTTAATCTCTTCCCGGATGATTCGAACATTGGGATGCCCTTCGAGCGTTTGCGTAATCTTCTGCGCAAATAGCTCTCGATCCACCGCCAGGGCCGATCCTGCCGGCACCCGAACCTCGTCGGCGACACGGATGACGAGTGAATTCAGGCGCCGCATCTCCTCTTTGAGAATCCCCGGGGCATTGAGCAGATCGGTGGATCCCAACGAATTTGAACAGACGAGTTCGGCCAGCCAGCCCGTCTTGTGCGCTTTGGTCGGCTCCTTGGGGCGCATCTCGTATAGGGTGACTTTGGCCCCCCTGGTCGCGGCCTGCCACGCTGCCTCGGAGCCGGCCAGGCCCCCACCGATGATCGCAATGTCCTGTCGCATGAGGATGGAAGCTCCACGCGGATATGAGAAGGGAAGCACATTGTAGGAAGCCGGTTTCGGAGATGTCAAGGCGCTGGCAAGCTGTGTTGATCTGCCCGCGAAGCCCGTGCTAGACTTCCGCGCGTGGGCGATTAGCTCAGTGGGAGAGCGCTTCCCTCACACGGAAGAGGCCACTGGTTCGATACCAGTATCGCCCACCATTTCCCTCGCCGCAGTGCTCGCAATCCAGACAATCCTGCAATATCTACTTCCACTTTCGGAAGGTGGCGCTTACTGGACAGAATATGAAAGGTCGGCTAGACTTTTGTTTGAATTTGCCGATCCGGCCTCTTATAGAGATTGAAAAGGCAGGGAGGAGACGTCATGTATAGACACATTCTTCTCGCGGGTATCGCTGTAACGATGGCGTTGACGGTCAGCGCGTGTGCGGGGAGCCGCCAAGGAGAGATAAGTGAAAGTGACAAGGCCTACGGCGCCCCCATGAGCATTTACAGCGTGATGGATAGCACCTCTCTGGTCTATTCCGACCCTGCCGGCGCGTCGCCCATGAACGACAGCCTGTGGCGCTGGATGGGATTCCTCCTGTATCCCGTCGGCCAAGTACTCGATTACGGGATCAATCGGCCTGTGTACTCGGTAGGTAGCTACGCGCCATTTCTCTTCGGCTACACGTCCGAAGATTCGATGCTCGACTCACAACGTAGGTAATCCACCCTCCGCTTATCATCCCGGCGAGGAAGCCTCTGTGCTGCAAGGCGCCCTTGCCGGTCATGACTGCTCGTGGTTTCCACTTTCACTCCCATTAGCATCTTCCCAAGCGATTGGTGTATGCTGCGACAAAGCCGCCGGCCTGTCCATGTCGCCGTTCTGTTCACGCCCAAGCAGGATTATCTTGTATGGACTCCTCGTCCTCCGACTGGTTTCCGGGTGCGAAAGCACTGTCCCGAAATCGAACTTACCGCCTTCCGCCAGCGATCTCGGCCTGCTGAAGTCCGCTGCGCTTTGCGACCAAAAGGGCGCCTTTCTTCAGCGGCATGTTTCCCTGCCGGTGGAGAAGATCACGTGGGGTAGCGGACAGGAACTTCGCATCCCAGCGGATCGAAGTCCTTCTAAGAGCGAGGAATCCTACTTCTTTGATGCCGATGGGTTGCTCGTGGGCGCCTTGTTTACCTATCCGGCAGGCCTCGATCTGTCCCCCTACTCAGTTCTCCGCGACACGCTGTTGCAGCTCAAACCATCGCTGGAGTTCTATCTCAGCGTGGCCAAGCTCGCCACGAAGGGGAACATGGAATCGAGCGCGCTCTATGAAACAGGGGACGAGAAATCTACGACACAATACCTCGTGGTGGGCGATCGCTATGAGCCGACGTTGTTGCAGGCATCCTTTTCCATTGATCCCTATTCCCGCCTCTTTTCCCCTTACCGTAAAGAGTTTCTCGATCGTCTGCGGAATCCTAACGGCGCCAAGGGCGGACAGCAGGTCGACAGCCAGGGCGCAGAGGACAAAGAGCCGTTTGCCTCACTTCAGGAATTTGCGCGTGGGCAGGCGGCCCAGCTCGCCTATTGCGGCCTGCGCAACTACGACATCGCGGCCGATGCGTACCAGAAGGCGATCGCGAGCGGCTTCTCCAATAAAGTCTGGCTTGCTGAAGCGCACCATAAACTCGGACTTGCCTGGGAAGGAAAGGGGGAGTTGGAAAAGGCCAAGACCGAGATGCAGCAATCGCTCACGATTCGGCCCAACATGCCCGATGTCTTGAACAACCTGGGAACCGTGTTCGCCAAGCTTGGAGAGAAGGACAAGGCACGGGCGTCCTTTGAGAAAGCGGTGACCCTCCGCCCCAATTACGCCGTGGCGCGGTACAACCTTGCTGAAGCCTATGAGTCGATCAATCGGAAGCGAGCGATCTCGGAATATGAAACCTACTTGGCGCTGGTTGAGGGGATTCAGGAAGAAGCGGATCGGGCGGCGCTGGCACGGACTCGGGTGAAGGCATTGAAGCAGTAAGGAAACGCGCAGGCTAATAGTGCACTTTCTCTTGCTCTTCTTGAAGCGTCTTGCACTCGATGCAGAGTGTGGTAACGGGGCGAGCCTTCAGGCGCTTATACGGAATCTCTTCCCCACAAGCCTCGCAAATCCCATAGACGTTCTTAGCGAGCCGATCGAGCGCCTCGTCGATCTTTCGGAGGAGCTTCTGTTCTCTTTCCTTGATGCGCAGCGAAAAATACTGATCCTCTTCAGCCGACGCCTGGTCGCTCACATCGGGCAAGGCCTCTTTGGCGATTCGCTTCGTCAGGACCTCGCCTGCCTCGTCCAAGATCGCCGCCCGCTGACGCTTGAGATCGCGGCGGATGTCGGAATACTTCTTGGTTACGCCGCGAGCAGGCGCGATCGGCTCGCCTACCATAGGCTTGGTCCGGCGGTTCACTCGAACTTGATTGGCGGAGCGGCTGGACTTCATTGTGATATGAGCCCCATTAAAAAAACATTTTAGCAACGCCTTGGAGAGATCGTCAATGGTCGCATGGCTAAAGAAAGCACCCGGTTCAGGTGATGAACGTTGCCTGACCCGAGCGTCGCCTCGCCGTCACCGCAAGCGATGTGAATGAGAGAACGACACAATGTGTCTCAGAGGTCCCGCCTGCCCTCGATGGACTTGATCAACGTGACTTCATCAGCGAACTCGATATCCGTCCCCACAGGAATACCGTAAGCGATTCTGGACACGCGGACCCCGTACGGTTTCAACACCTTCGTCAAGTAAATCGCCGTGGCCTCGCCCTCGATGGTGGGGTTCGTTGCGATAATAATTTCCTCAACCCCGCTTCCTTTGACGCGCTCGACCAATTCGTCAATCTTGATGTCCGAAGGCCCCACCCCATCAAGGGGCGACAAGGTACCGAGCAGCACATGGTAGAGGCCACGGAACCCGCCAGCACGCTCGATGGCATACAGCGTGCTGGGTTCTTCCACAACGAGAATTTTGGACCGGTCTCGTTTGGGATCGAGGCAAAACTCGCAGAGCTCCCCTTCGGCAATGTTGCGGCACTGCCGACAAAAGTCGAGGCCGTCTTTCACAGCACGGATCGCATCGGCCAGCCTCAGCGCTTCGTCACGGCCCGCCTTGAGCAAATGAAAAGCCAACCGCTGAGCTGTCTTCTGCCCGATACCAGGCAGTCGCACCAATTCGCGGACCAATTGCGCCAGCAATCCCTGTTGATCAACCGCCATCTATTCCTTCCTGTTACTTGTAACCGGCTTCCGGACAGACCGGGCAACGATCAGTCCATCTTACTTAATGGAGGTGCCTGGAATGACTCCCTCTTGCGGCCGTCGAACGAGCGCTTTCTGAAGCGCGGGTTCCGGGAGCATGGGAGTCATTCCAGGCACCTCATCCCCTGCCCAATCAAAACAGCCCCGGAATCTTCATCCCGCCCGTCACCGCCTTCATCTCCTCGGCCACCATCTCTCGCGCCTTGCGCAAGGCCTCGTTGGTCGCGGCAGTCACGAGATCCTGCAACATATCCACATCGCCGGACTTTACCACTTCGGGATCGATCTTGACGCCGACCACCTGCAGCCCGCCGTTCGCGGTAACTGTTACGATTCCGCCGCCGGCCGTCCCATCGACGGTCTTCGCCGCGGCTTGCTCCTGGATTCTCGCCATTTGTTCCTGCATGGCCTGCGCTTGTTTGAGAATGTTGCCCATATTGCCGAATGGCATCTTCATTCACGAACCTCCTTCTGAGGGGACACTTGCCGGACATCGGCCAGGTCTCCGCCAAAGATCTCCAGCGCCTGCTTCACCAGTGGATGGGCGCGTGCCTGCCGGAAGAGGACGAGTCGCTGCTCCTGTTCTTTCGCGGCTCGGATCTGAGCCATGGTCGGTCCAGGTGGGTCGTCGTCCGTCAGCTCGACCATCCGGAGGCGCACCGGCTGCCCACTCAACTGCTGCCACAGCGCCGCTACCATGCGGAGGTTGTCTTCTTTCTCGATCATGGCCCGCGCGACCGTCGCCTGTTTGGCAAACCCGATCGTCACAAGATTGCCTTCAATACCCACCAACCTACCCATCTCTAAGAATGGAGCAATGTTTGGATGCGCTGTCGCGACCTCTTCCTGGAACCGCTCCCAATCGAGCGTAACCGTCGGCGGAGTCGTCGCCGTGCTGGTCGCACCGGAAATTTCTGGGGCTGGTTGCGACGGGGGAGCCGTTGGTTTTTCCAAACGTGTCTCTTCACGGCCCTTCGCATCAGGAGCGGCGGGAACACGTAACGACATGGTGTCTTGCCCAGTCGGTGCACCGACTGGGCTACTTGTTCGCGCGGCGGTTGCAGGTGATGGAGAAGCCTTCGGTCCCGGTGGCGGTGGCTGAGTTCGTCGAGGTTCCGGTGCTGCAGTCGGGCGCGGTGTTGGTGTATCGACCTGAACCTTCGGCGCTGGTTGTGATGTCCCCTGTTCTTTTGGAAGCAGCAACCTCGTAGCTCGTACTGCCGCTGTCTCCAACACAAAGCGAGGATGAGCGCTGAACCGGAGGGCGTCCTCTGCGTGCGTGAAGATGCGAAAGAGTTCTTGCAGTTGATCGGGCGTGAAGGCCTTGGCATCGGCGACTATCCGGCGAAGGTCCTCATCGGAGGTCTCCACGAGCCCCCGCAATTCTTGTTGCGATGGCACAATCACCGCTACCAGTAAATTGCGAATATATTCCACCAAGTCCGCGCAATAGGCCCGCAGCTCGTGCCCCTGGTCGAGCAATTGCGCCACGACGCGCAGCGCCACCGGGCTATCCTGTGCCGTAACGGCCGCAATCATGGCCCGCACATGTTCTTGCGGCACCGCCCCGAGCAACACTTCAAGGTCTGTGTGGTTGATCGTCTTCCCGCCAAACGCCACCGCCTGATCAAGCAGGCTGAGCGCATCGCGCATACTGCCCTCGCTGGCCCGCGCCAGCGCCGTTAGACTGCGGTCTTCCACGGCAATCCCATCCTGCGCCGCCACATGGCGAAGCCGTTGAATGATTTCGGTCCGGGCGATGCGGCGGAAGTTGTAATGCTGGCAGCGCGAGAGAATCGTCGCCGGAATCTTGTGGATCTCCGTCGTCGCGAAGATGAAGACAACGTGGGCCGGCGGCTCTTCCAACGTCTTCAACAAGGCGTTGAATGCCGAGTTCGACAGCATGTGGACTTCGTCGATGATATAGACGCGATACTTCCCGCGGAACGGCGTGAACTTCACGTTCTCGCGGATCTCCCGCACATCGTCCACGCTGGTATTCGAGGCGCCGTCGATCTCGATCACGTCCACGGAAGTCCCTTGCGCGATCTCCAGACAATTCGGACAGGTAGTACAAGGCGTGCCCGTCGGTCCCTGCTCGCAATTGAGCGCTTTGGCCAGAATGCGCGCGACCGTGGTCTTGCCCACCCCGCGTGTGCCCGAAAAGAGAAAGGCATGTGCGATACGCTTGGTCGTAATCGAGTTGACCAACGTCTGCACGACGTGCGGCTGCCCGATTACATCGTCAAACGTGCCGGGCCGGTATTTGCGAGCGGAGACTTGGTAATCCATATTCCAGCAGGGAAGCTATCAGCGATCACCTCTCAGCAAAGACTGAAAGCTGAACGCTGACGGCTGACAGCTCACATTGCGGGGCCAGGTGATCCTGCGGCACCCAGAGGAGCCCGCGTACCGTTGCTTCCTTCCGGACCTGGCGGGGTTGGCAGGTATCTGTTGCACAGGGCCCAGCCCCTTATCTTCAGATGCCGTCAGCAATCAGCTATCGGGTGGAAGCCAAAAAGCCCGTTGGATTCATGGAGCGGTCCATCTCGTTCTTGAAAGCTGATGGCTGAACGCTGACTGCTGATAGCTATTTTGTGGCGGAGAGGGTGGGATTCGAACCCACGGTGCCGTTGCCAGCACACGTGCTCTCCAGGCACGCCGATTCGTCCACTCTCGCACCTCTCCGTGCCATGGGCATTCAAAGAGACGGCATCTTAGCATGCGGTCCTAGGACCGGCAAGCTGATGGACTGATCTCCGGAACGGGGTCACGCGCCCACATTGACCGCTACCGAACCCTTTCCTATACTGCGGGCAACCGCGAAGAGGTGCTGCATGAAGATCGTCATCGGGCTCGGTGTCGTCATCGTCCTCTTGGTCGGACTTGTCCTTCTGCTCCCCTTCCTCATCGATCTGAACAAGTACCAGGACCAATACCGACCGATCATCGAGGACGCGCTGAATCGGAAGATTGCCCTGCAGGACATTCGGCTGACCATGTGGCCGCGCTTCGGTGTTCGCGTGGCCGGGTTCACCGTCATGGATGATCCGGTCTTTGCTGCGGGTCCCTTTGCATCGCTCACCTCGCTGGATGTCGGCGTCAAGCTGCTGCCGCTGCTCAGGAAGCGCGTCGAGGTCGAAGAGGTCACCCTGCACGACCCGGTGATCACCGTTATCAAGAACGAGGACGGAGTCATGAACGTCTCCACAATCGGCCCGAAAGGGCCGGCTCCATCGAAGCCCCGGCAGCCGGACGCGCCGCCGGCTCAGCCGAGCGGGAGCCCCCTGCAGGCATTGGCCCTTCTCGCGGTCGATCGGGTCTCGATCACCGGCGGTCAACTGACCTACCGCGATCACTCGACTCCCAAGCCGACGGAGTACCAGGTGCAGAACCTCAAATTTCTGCTGAAGTCTGTGCACCTAGGTGAGACGCCCACGCTGCACCTGGAAGCGACCGTCCAGCCCCTTAATCTGCCGGTTGAGCTCGACGGCTCGTTCGGGCCCATGGTTGAGACCCTCGATCTGCAGCGTTTCAACTTCACGCTCGGGCTCGGAAAAATAGCGCTGGCCCTGACCGGCAGCGCGGTCGGCGGTAAACTGAATGCCACCCTCTCGTCTCCCCTAATCGATACGAAGGACCTGCCGATCTCGCTCCCGTTGACCAAACCGGTTCAAGTCACAGACCTCCACGCCACCGTCAAAGCAAGCTATCCACCGAAAGCCGGCAGCCCGCCCTTGGAACTGGCGGATGTCACGGATCTGGGATTAGCCGTGACACTTGGCAGTTCTGTCCTCAACGTCAAAGGAACCGTCCTGAGCGGCCACGCAAAAGTGAGCGCCACGTCGCCGGTCCTGAACAGCGCTGACGTACCGGCCACCTTGCCGTTAAAAAAACCGGTCGAGGTGAAGGACTTCCATGTCGCCGCTGAACTCGAAGACCAGGAAGCACGGGTGACCACCCTGTCGTTCCAGGTGTTCAATGGGCAGGCCAATGCCAACGCCACTCTGTCACTGGCATCGCCCGCGCCGCCCTTTTCGAGCAAGATCACGATCCAAGGACTCCAATTAGGTCCTGCTTTGGAAGCTCTCGGCACCGATCAAGTGAACGTGAGTGGCGCAGCCTCCGCGGACCTGGCGCTGCACGGCCGAGGATTCTCCATGCCGGACATTACCCGCGCCCTCGAAGGGGTCGGGCATATCTCCGTGAAGGACGGCAAGCTCGAAGGGGTGAACTTGTTGCAGGAGGCAACTGCTCTCCTCAAGGCGGTAGGGGTTGCTACAGACAGCGCGAAGGTCACCGCGTTTTCGACGATCGAAACCGACGTGGCGATCAAGAACGGGATCATCAGCATTCAGCGGCTCCTCATGGAGAGCCATGACTTTCAGGTGACTGGCGCCGGCACGGTCGGCTTCGACCAGACGCTCAATCTCAAAACGAACCTGAACCTCTCGCAGGCACTCAGTCAAAAAATCGCCGGGGCGTCCCCGGTCGCCAAGCTGGCCTTGAAGGATGGTCGCCTCTTTCTCCCGCTTTCTATCACCGGAACCGCGCAGGCCCCCGTATATGGTTTGGATTCGAAAGCCTTGATGGGGAAGGTGCAGGAGCAGATCAAGGAAAAGGTGAAAGGAGCGGTCGGCGAGGTGCTCAAAGGACACGCCAAGCCGGAAGAACTCAAACAGAAGGGGCAGGACCTGTTGAAAGGTCTCTTCGGTCGATAAGCGAGGAGCGACCTATGCTGGCACCGGATGTCGCGATGGAACTGATCGTTCGCTACGGTTTCAAGGTGCTCGGGGCTGTGGTGATCCTCGCCATCGGCACCGTCGTCGCACGGTCGGTCGGAAAGTTTGCCCAACAGTGGCTGGACCGCCAGGAGATGGAACCGCCGGTTCGTCTGTTGCTGGTCCGCCTAGTCAAGGGAATCGTCCTGCTCTTCGCACTGCTGGCCGCCCTCGACCAGATCGGGGTGCAGATCGCCCCGCTTATCGCCGGGATCGGCGTGGCCGGGCTCGGCATCGGCATCGCGCTTCAGGGTGTGCTCAGCAACGTCATGGCGGGACTCTCGATCATCTTCACCAAACCATACCGCGTCGGGGAACACATTTCGCTCCTAGGCGTCCACGGCGATGTGGTGAAGATCGACATCTTTACGACCACCTTGGTGCACCCCGACCGATCCCGCGTCGTGATTCCGAATCGGAAGATCGTCGGGGAAATCCTGCACAACTTCGGCACGATCCGCCAGCTCCATCTGTCCGTGGGCGTGTCCTACAAGACCGATCTCACTCAGGCGCTGGCCCTCGTCCGCGACATCCTGGCCCAGAATCCCCGCGTGCTCAAAGACCCCGTCCCGGTGGTCGGCATTTCGCAGTTAGGAGATTCCGCCGTCACGCTCACGATCGAGCCCTGGACGTCGGTCGCTTCCTACGTCGCGGTCCAGGCCGAGTTGAACCAAGCAATCATCGAACGGTTCCGCGCTGCCCAGATCGAAATCCCCTTCCCCCAACACGAAGTCCGCTTGCTCTCGACACCCTGAGGGTTCGCCGAACTCCGAGGCGCATGGATTCCATGACTTGATCATGGTTCGCACACGCAAAAAGGGAGACGAACGAATGAGAACGGGGTTCTGGTCTACCATCACCTTGGGGCTCATCATCGGTCTGACTGGTCTTTCGTACGCGGGAGAGGGACCGGCCGTCGATGTCGTGACGCTGAAAGATGGGAGCATCATCTACGGCGAAGTCGTCGAGGTGTCCGGCGGCATGTTGCACCTTAAGAGCCCGGCTGCCGGGGACCTCATCAAAGTGAAGTGGGCCGAAGTCGCCAAACTGAAAGTCACACATCCGCTTCCCTTTCATCTGAAAGAGGGCAATGTGCTGATCGGGACCGCCGAGGAAGGCGAGGCCGGCACGATGCTGTTCAAGGCGGTGCCTCTGCAAGGGACGATGACGGTGCCCCTCGACTCGGTCGTCTCCGTGAATCCGCTGATTCGGCCGCCGGTCGTCTATGCCGGCAGCCTCCAGGCAGGCTATTCCCAGGCTTCGGGCAACAGCCACCTCCGGAACGCGAGCCTCATCGGCGAATTCACCGGCCGCAGCGAGTCGCTGCGGCTCACGATTCTCGGCCGGTACATCTATGGAGACGATGCGGGAAGGCTGCTGGTCCGCAACAGTCGCGGCACGATCAAACTCGACTTCTTCATCACGAAACGGTTCTACTGGTTCGCCTCCTCCTACTTCGAGCAAGATACCTTTCAGGACCTCAAGCTCCGGACCTCCCTCGCCTCCGGCCCCGGCTACCAATTCATCGAACAGGGAGACTTCGCGGGTGCCTGGCTGAAAGACATGACGCTCTACGCGGAAGCCGGCGCCTCCTACTTCAATGAAGACTTCAAGGTGGCCCCGGATAAAACCTCCTTCCGCGGACGCTGGTCGATTAAATGGAACTGGCCGATCTTGGACGACAAGATCACGCTCTATCACTTCCAGGAAGGATTCCCCTCGCTCCAGAACACGAGCGATGTCTACATCACCGCCGACACCGGCGCCCGGTTCAAGATCTGGCAAGGGTTCGTGACCGGATTCCAATGGACCCTGCGCTACAACAGCCGGCCGGCCGCCGGCACCAAAGACACGGACAATCTGTACCTGCTCACGCTGGGGTACAGCTTCGATACGAGCCTCAGGCGCTGAGGCTCACTGCCATGCACCCTCTCTCAAGGAGGAGAGACCATGCTGAAGGAATTTCGAGAATTCGCCATGAAGGGCCATGTGCTCGACATGGCGATCGGGGTCATCATCGGCGGGGCATTCGGGAAGATCGTGTCGTCGATGGTCAGCGATGTGCTCATGCCGCCCATCGGATTGATGATGGGCAAAGTCGACTTCTCCAGCCTCTTTGTGAACCTCTCCGGCACCCCGCAACCGTCGTTGGCTGCGGCAAAGGCGGCGGGGACTCCGACGCTCAACTACGGAGTCTTCCTGCAGTCCGTGTTCGACTTCATCATCATCGCGTTCGTGATTTTTCTGTTGGTGAAGCAGGTCAACCGGTTCAAGAAAGAAACGCCGCCCGGCCCCCCGCCAGGTCCATCGAAAGAAGAAGCCCTGTTGGCGGAAATCCGGGATGTGTTGAGACAGCAGCGGTCTTGAGGTATTCGCGCGGACGGGCGGTCAGAGGTGAACGAATGACTCGAAAGGAGCGACCCATGAGTGATCGATGGATGAGTGCCACAGTTCTCCCGACTTTCTTGCTGGCCGGGTGTGTAGCAACCCAGCAGGCCGACGCGCCCAACGACACGGTGAGCCGTGCCTTGAACGAAATGAAGGCCACGCCCAAGTCGCTGCCTCCCCCGGCCGATCCCCGTGATGCCCGCATGGCCGACCTTGAGCGCCGCTTGGCCGACCGAGAGGCGGAGCTGGCGAAGCTCCGCGGCGCAGCCGGCGACTTGTCGGATGCCAACCGCCGCATCACCGATCTCGATCGGCAGTTGGCCGATCGGGATCGCGAACTGGCGGCGTTGCGCAGCAGCGCGGGCGATGCTTCTGTGCTGGCGGGCAAACTCCCCACGGCGACGGGCGATCTGGATCAAGCTAAGCAGCGGCTTGGCGAGTTGGAGCGGCAACTGGCCGAACGCGACGAGGACCTTGGCCGTCTTCGCAGTATGGCGAGCGAGCGGGATAGCCTGGCCGGCCAGCTCAACGCCTCCTCCAGCCGCACTCGCGACCTCGAAGGTCAGCTAGCCGCCTTGCGGGGTAGCGCCGGGGACGCTTCCAAGCTCGCTACCGACCTGTCGGCGGCGAAGCAGGAAAATGCCTCGTTGGCGGCGCACCTCGCATCGCTACAGGCCGGCATGCAAGCTGGTGCCGGAGACAAGGATCGGCTGGCAGAGGAACTCGCGGCGGCAAAACAGCGAGCCGCTGCGCTGGAGGAGGCGCAACTCGCCGGGCTGCAAGGTGCCAGCGGGGACAAGGACAAGCTCGCCGCGGAACTCGCTGCAGCCGAACAGCGGATCGCCGAGCTGGAACGGCAACTGGCCGATCGGGACGCGGAACTGGCCAAGCTCCGCGGCAATCTCTCGGACGAAGAAAGGGAATTGGCTCGTCTGAAGGGCGAACTTTCGGCCGAGATGGCGAAGCTCAAGGGCGCCGAGCGAGGATTGGTCAAGGCCCTGAAGCCGGAAATCGACAAGGGCAACATCACGGTAGATCTGAACAACGAGCGGTTGCTGATTAACCTGGCGTCGGCCTATCTGTTCGGTCTGGGTGAAGATCAGCTCAAGCCGGCAGGCGTTGACGCGTTGAAGCGTGTCGGGACGATCCTCAAAGATTACCCCGAGTACAACACCGATGTCGCCGGGCACACGGATAACCTCAAAATTCGTAGCTCGCTGAAAAAGCGGTTCCCCACGAACAAGGAACTCTCGCAAGCTCGCGCGGCCAGCGCGGTGACAGCGCTGACGGATGGCGGCATGGCGGCCGGCAGCATCAAGTCCGCCGGTTATGCCGATACGAAGCCGGTGGCTCCAAACGGCACGGATGCAGGCCGGCAGAAGAATCGCCGCGTCGAGGTACGCGTGACGCCGAAGTCGTAATCTTTTTGCAGGAACGCCGGAGCGCGCGGGTGCGCGTTCCGGTCTCCTCATCTCATCGCGATCGTGACAGGAGAGAGCCTTGTGCCATCGTCCCTTTCATGAGGAGGCAACCGATAATACGATGCCGGGCGCTCTGCTGGCAATCATTCCCGCGTAGGCGTTGGAACTAACCATGTCCGCCTTTGCGGTTACCTGGACGTCGTGAGAAAGAAGGCCGAAACGGCGATGGGTTACGCCGGGAATATCAAGAAAGAAGGCGGCGAAGCGAAACAGAACGTGAAAGAAATGAAAGCGCTAGAAGCGATGACAAACGCCGGCGAGATGAAGGACGAAGGTAAGAAGTTGAAAAACGTGCTGGGCAGGAAGCGACCTGAAGAGCGACCTGTCCGAAAACATCGTGGAACTTGGCGAGGCGGTAGGAGAAGATCAGCTGTACTGATCCCAGGTATCGCACTGTTTGATGGCCCAGAAGACCGCCTCCTTCAGCTTCTTCAACTGCTGGTTTTCGGGATCGCGAATGGCCTGCAATTTCTTATCGAGATCATAGAGGGGCTGAATAGACCGCTTATCGGGGACCTTCCCCAATGCCCATGCGACTTCGGTCAGAACCGTCCAATCGGTATCCGGCTTCTGAAGCTTTGCTAGTAGCGACGGCACGACAGAGGTGTCTGCATGGGTCCCGCCGAGCTGCCCCAATCCCTTGGCAGCAGCCGCTTGCAGTTCCAACTGCGGAGAATTTGTGAGGATATCGATCAGGACCGGAATACCGTCCTTGCCCAGGTTGCCCAAAGCAACCGCCGCCTGCTTTGCCAGATCGCGGTCCTGGAGCACCTGCTTGAGTTTCGTGAGCGCTTCATCGGCTTGCATCTCACCAAGCACCGAGATGATTCTGAGCTTCCGAAGCTGGTTGGTATCGGATGCGTCCAGAAGCTTGAGCAGTCTATCCGGTTGTCCCCACTCAGCCGAGACGAACACGGGGAAATCATATTGCTCGAGTTTCTCCTTGAGTTTCGCCATCGCATAGGCTCCGGCCTCACCAGCATTGGTTGCCTGAGCTGCTTGCACCGCATCCTCAAAATCGGTTCGGACCTCCTTCTGCCACTTGATCTTCATGCCTCCGAGCAGGTAGGTGAGCTGACAGGCCGGCCCTTTCCATAGCCGCGACGGAGCGTCAGGCAGGTCGGCATCTCCACCGGCAGCGGTCGTCCCTTCCCAAGTTTTTCGTTGCTCACATTTCACCTTGAATGCCACATCGTGCAGCTTCGCGTTCTCAGTCACAATCGTATACCCGAGTTCAGCCAAGCGACGCGAAATAGTCTCTGAGATTGGACCGGCGTCGACGGCGCCCTTGTCCGTGAGGGTGATCGTTTCAACCAGCACGGTTTGAATCCTCGCGAGCTGGGCTTTCTGTTCCGGGGTGAAATAATCGCGATAGGCCCAGACCGGGGCCGTCAGTGTCATCGTGAATGTGAGGGTGGTAAAAAGAACTCCGCCTCGTGTCATTTTGCACCTCCTTGCTGGTGCGTACCTCCTTGCTCAGATGTGACGATGCCAGAAAGGATGAAGCGCATGTTTGTTGCCCTTATTATTTGCTTCAGAATTAGTACTATTATGTCATGGCCGTGCGCCATGCCATCGCAATGATGTCTCGCATGGACTCACAATCTCGCAGAGTAGATCTAGGGATGAATTGCAAACATTATACCCTGCTCCCAAATATGACG
>JBBIQV010000037.1:0-29396 GCA_037442105.1 Nitrospiraceae bacterium
GGCGCGTCCGGCCAACCGCTGCAGCATCCTCCGAGCCTCATCCTCGTTAGCCGGCTTACCCAGAATGTCCTCATCACAGGCGATCAAGGTGTCGCTGCCGAGTACCAATGCGCCAGGATTGTGCATAGCACAAGACCTGGCTTTGCCTCGCGCGAATGCTTGCACCTGTTCCTCGACAGACCGGTCGGACCGCACGACTTCGTCAAAAGCGGGGGCGATGACCTCGAAGGGGATTTGAAGGAGACCGAGGAGTTCCTTTCGGCGGGGAGAGGTCGAAGCCAAAATGAGCCGCATGTGTTAGGAGAGAACCGGGGCTGAGGGGACTGGCTCACAGCAGGCGGTCGCACACGCTTCTCCTGAAATGTTGGGCCACGACTCTTCGATCACCTGGGCGACCTCGGCGGCGGAAGAGACCTGGAACATTCGCGCCCGAAGTGAAGCAGCATGGGGAAACCCCTTGCAGTACCATCCCAGATGTTTCCGCATGCGACGGAACTGACCCTGCCCGCACAGAAGTTCGAACTGTCGAGCATGCTCCAGCATCACACCCATCCGTTCGCGCAAGCTTACCGGTTCCTCAAACAATTCCGCGTTGGCCCGTCCGTCGGCCACTCCGACATGTATTACCCGACGCACCCGCTCCTTTGCTCGGAAGAACCACGGAGTCCCCAGCGCTCCGCGCCCGACCAATACACCATGAACCTCGCACTCCATCACCCGCCGCGCTATATCGCACCAACTCTGGACATCGCCGTTCCCCAAGATCAGCGTGCTCGTGCCACGTGCCACGCGAACCGCCCGGGCGATGGCAGACCAGTCCGCTTCGCCGCGATACATCTGCTCGAGCGTCCGGCCGTGAATCGAGATGGCCGCCGGTTCTTCCTTCAACAAATGGGCCACCCAGTCCTCGATGACGACCGAGTCGTAGCCTAGGCGGGTTTTGACCGAGAGGGGAATCCATCTCCGGACCGGGGTCTCCACGCCGGTGCGCCCGCGGTTCATCACCCGGAGTAGTTCCGCTCGCGCAGGCTTGAGACCAGCTTCTTCGGGGGATTGGCCTGCGACCCAGTCGTCGATTCCTTGTTTGGCCGCGCGCATGATGGCATGGGCAAGCTCCGGCGTCCGGATGAGCCCGGCACCGGCTCCTGAGGCCGCGACACTCCGTGAGGGACAGCCCATATTGATATCGAGCCCGTCGAACCCCAGTTCGCAAACCATGTGAGCCGCGATGTAAAAGAGAGCGGGATCCTTGCCATAGAGTTGCGCCACAGCCGGTCGTTCCTGCTCGCTATAGAGCAACGTCGACAGAAGAAATTCGGGACCGCGACAGACATCGTGAACATTCGTGAATTCCGTGAAGGTGATGTCCGGCCGGCCTTGTGCTGACACCACGCGGCGGAACGTTGCATCGGTGACGCCGTCCATCGGCGCCAATCCAATGATGGGGTGAGGAAGAGAGGCCCAAAAGTTCATGCCTTGACCTCAGTCGCCGGGAAGTTCCCTTCATTCGCCATAGCATAGGCCCTCCGTAGATCAAGCGCTTCCCGTTCCGCCAGTGGGAGGATCATTGGCACCCGATCGGCTATGAAGCGAACAAACCGTTCGACCTTCAGCAAGAAAAAGTCATACGGTACCGTGACCGGTCGCGGCTCTCGGAACCAGTCGGAGACGAAATCCGACAGGTTGACACCTTTTTCCTCTACCGCTCGGCAGCTCTCCGGGAACATATCCCGCAGCTCTCCTCCCCAATGCAGGATTTCATGGGGCAGATAGACGGCCTGGTATTCGCCGAGATCTTCGTATGACCAGGAAGGATGCAAGAGACCGGAGGCGTGAGGATCAAGCCGGCCGGAGGCCATCTTCGCATACCGTTCATAGTCTCGCCGCAACGCACATCTCACATCCTCGTTGGCCTCACGACTCGCCTCGCTCTCGCTCCGGCCGGCGGCCGACTGTTTTGGCTTAATCGGCGCCTGCTCCCTTCGCTGCCAGACTTGCCCGAACCGGTCACACAGCCGCGTAAACTCTTGAACGGTGCGCGGAATCGGTTTCGTATCGACCTCAAGAGCAATGCCCTTCAAATTCGTCAGGCGCGGATTGTCCAACACCTGCCCCAACAAGTTGAACAACACCATAGGAATCGGCGCTCCGTGAGCATCAATCCACCGAGGAGGAACGTCCTGTGGCTCCCCCGCCTGAACGGTCTCTTGTGAATCGCGTAAGTCTTCCGGCTCCTCCGGTTGTCTTCCCCACTCTGCGAGACCGGCCAAGTGGATCTCCACGACTCGCTCCATCGGGAAATCGTTCAAGAAGCCATCGACAAAAGTTTTGAGAGACTGTTGCCGCCATGCGTCTGTGTAACGATAAACGGTCCAGAGATGGCCGATGTCCAAGACCAGTCCGCATGATGCCTGGTCCGTGATCCACGTGAAGAAGGTCGGGATCGGCGATGTCCCAACGCCGAAATAGGTCAGCGGCGGAATTTCGAGCAAGAGCAGTGATCCTGGGAGACCCCCCTGACCAAGCACACGGTCCAGATAGCATTGAACGGTACGAGCGTTCTCTGCCGTAACGGCAGCACTCTCTCTTGTATACAAGGGAGGCAGATACGTCCCAAAGGAATACCCGGCCATCTGTTTCGAGGCACACTCCACCGTCATCCAAGGGCTTGCCAACGTCCGAAGATGGGTCGTGGCTGTCGTGAGTTCCTCCTCAACCGAGGGAACGCAGGCAAAATCCGGTTGCGTGACCCAGAGTCCTTCCCCGTGGTAGGTCAGCCTAGTGGACGGAAGCCGGCTCCGCACCTGTTCAATCGCTTTCTCTGTAGCCTTGAAGACCTCAAGATACCCCACATTCAACCGTCGAGTTGCCAACGTTTCTATCAACTCCGCAAGATCCGGTTGATACACATCCACGGACAAACCCAGCCCCTGCGCAGGTAACTGATTCACGCGTTTCATGAACTCGGAGTGAATTCCCACGCGTTTCGTCCTCCCTAGCTCACCGCACGTTAACTGACATCTGTCAGATGACAGCTTGAAAACTTATGAAAAGCCGCGAACCGCCCGGTGCAGCGGCGTATCTGCGACTGTTGCAGAGATGCACACTGAATGACCCGGGTTAACACAATAGTCGGCGGAACAGGCCTAGTCTATTCGTCAAACCCCTTGTTTGACAAGGGAAGATACGACTCAACTCGCCTTGGGGTGATCTGCTATACTTGCGTACGTCACAGTACGTCACAACGGTTTTCTGCATAGTTGGGCGCAGCGGCGCTGCACCAGACGATGGGATCGAACCATGACGAAGGCGAAAACCACTCACGCCGGCCGGCGGCAGGTCAGTGCAGGGCCAGGACATTGGTCTCACATATGATGACTCCAGGTGTCGTACAGATTCCGGGCGACGTCTCGGTCAGCGAGGCAGCCTTGCTGCTGGAGAAAGAGCAGGTACCCTGTCTTTTGGTAAAGGATACCGAGACCCGCTTCGGTCTCATGACCCCGGCCGATATCGTGAAAAAGGTCGTGGCACAGGGTCTGGAACCGGAGAACGTCGAAGTTCGCTCGATCATGTCGAAGCCTGTCCGGTTTATCGAATACGATTCCGCGCTCGATGAAGCATCGGCGCTTATGGCGTCAGCCGGCGTATCTCTGTTGATCGTGACCCAACAGAATCAGCCGGTGGGCGTACTGACCGCCCGGGACCTCGTGTTGGCTCCTCAACGGTGCCAAACCCGTCTTGCAACCACCCTCAGCATCCTGGACGGCCAACAACCTGATGCGAAACACGAAGCGACGATCACCCACCTCAGTCACGCAAGTGCGACCATCGAGAGCAGTGCGCGGCTTTTACCCGGCACGAGCGTGATCCTCTGCTTCACGATCCCTGGGCTGAACGGCCCCTTTTCCATCCTGGGCACCATTCTCAGCAGCGACACCACACCTGCGACTCAGGAGTCCCTGGACCAGCCTCGGAATCCAGGAGTTGACGTCCAGTTCGCGAACATGTCTCCTTCCGACCAGACTCGAATCAGAGCTTGGGTTCAGCAGCAACGCTCGATTCCGCCGGCACACGCCTGAGCGTCTGCCATCTTTCCCAGTTTTTGACCGGTCACTGAGTTGGTTGGTAAAATTTTTACTCTGTGGGAGCTATTAAGCTTTGCCACTCCTAGCCGAAATGGATACATGATGAAAACTGTGCAGGCACGTCCTCGAATGATCCCTAGCAACGACGACATGCTGTCGCAGGTTCGCGCCCTTCTGGAACGCCCGGAAGACGACCTCCCGGCAGTGCTGCTGAGAGAGATCCTGGCCGGCGTGCTGCGGCTGTCCGAGTCGAACCTTCACGCCTTGGATCTCAAGATCGTGAACCGGGCGATCAAGGAGCTTCGGCACGCCTTTGGAGTCTTTCATGGCTATCGGGATCGGCCCAAAGTCAGCATCTTCGGTTCCGCCCGAACGGCCTCGGATGACCCCAACTACCAGCTTGCCTTTCGCTTCGCCAGACGAATCGTACAGGAAGGCTACATGGTCATCACTGGCGGCGCCGATGGTATCATGCGGGCCTGCCAGGAAGGAGCCGGACGGGAGAATAGTTTCGGCGTGAATATCATGCTGCCGTTCGAGCAGGGGCCCAATTCGGTCATCGCCGATGATCCCAAGCTTGTGACGTTCAAATATTTCTTCACGCGCAAGCTGATGTTCCAGAAAGAAGCCAATGCGATCGCTCTGTTTCCAGGCGGCTTCGGCACGCATGACGAAGGCTTTGAAATCCTCACGCTCGCCCAGACAGGCAAGAGTGATCCCCAGCCGATCGTCTGCTTGCAAGCGCCGGGCTGCAATTATTGGACTCAGTGGCACTCCTTCATAACAGAGCAAATGCTGCACCGCCACCTCATCAATCCGGAAGATCTGAGCCTCTTCAAGATCGTGGAGACCGAGGAAGCCGCGGTAGCTGAGATCACCACCTTCTATCGTCGATACCACTCCCTCCGGTTCGTCGGTCGCCAGTTGGCCGTGCGATTGACACGACCCCTGAACGAAGACCAAGTGGCAGAGCTGCATACATCCTTCCACGACTTGCTCAGCGAGGGAACATTCGAACAACGCGAACCTCTCGCCGAAGAGCTGGATGAGCCAGCCCTTAAAGATTTCCCGCGGCTGGTCTTCCAGTTCAATCGGCGCAGCGCCGGCAGGCTGAGACAGCTCATCGATCACGTCAACGCACTTCCCTAGCAGCCTGTCCGCACACCGCTGCGTCCCTTGCCCTTCGTTGACCGTCGATCCGACTGCACCAGTATCTCGCCGGTATCTCTGCTTATCCCGCTTCTACGCACCTCATAACCCCCTTTGGTCCAGCACAAGTGTCGTGGTATGCTGTGCGGGAAACAAAGAGGCCGGCATGAGCGCAAAGTTGGATAAACCAGCCACCGTAGTCTTCTACCATGCGGAATGTGCCGATGGGTTCGGCGCCGCCTGGGCCATCTGGAAGCGATTTCCCTCGACGAAGTTTGTTGCCGTCAAACACGGGGATCCACCGCCGCTACTGGAACTCACTGGGCAACGGATCCTGATCGTCGACTTCAGTTACCCCAGGCCGGTGCTCGAGGCCATGGCCGAAGAAGCAGAATCTCTCCTGGTCCTTGACCATCACATTACCGCCGAACAGGCGTTGGCCGGCCTTCCATTCGCGTACTTCGACCAAAAGAAATCCGGGGCTGTGCTCGCCTGGGAATGGGCGCACACGGAGCCGGCACCGTGGCTACTCCAATACATTCAGGACAAAGACCTCTGGCAATGGGCCCTGCCGGCCAGCCGAGAGATCAACGCCGCGCTCGCCTCCTATCCGTTCGATTTCCACCTCTGGGATCGCTTCAAGCAACATGAGTTGGAACAGGAAGGGCGGGCGATTCTGCGATACGAAAACGAGCTGGTGGGGAAACTAGCGGCGCAGGCCGAGATGATGGAGTTTCAAGGGCAGACCGTGCCCGCCGTCCAGAGCGCAATTCTGACCAGTCAAATCGGCGAACGGCTCTCGCCCGATCATCCGTTCTGCATCATCTGGCATGACCGCAACGGTCGACGTTATTACAGCATGCGTTCGCGCGAGGACGGGACCGACGTTGGATCCATCGCCGCATCGTTTGGCGGAGGGGGACACACTCATGCGGCCGGGTTTTCAGTTCCGTTGAACGGCGATGAATCACCCGTCAATCACCACACACTTCCTCAGCCGGTTTCCGCCAGAAAGAAGAACGCGCCCTCGTGACTACCACTCAATGATCCCCCTCCACGACGACAATCCTACCGAGATCACACCCTTTGTCACTGTTACGCTGATCGCCTCCTGCGCCCTTGTCTTTTTCTACCAGTCGACGCTCTCGACAGAGCCGGGCCGGACGTTCGTGTTCCAATACGGCGCGATTCCCGCACTCGTTTTCGGCCGGGCGGAAGCCCCGTCGGAGCTGGCCGGCATTCCTCCCTATGCCACGCTGCTAACAAGCATGTTCCTGCACGGAGGCTGGCTGCATCTCATCGGCAACATGCTGTACCTGTGGATATTCGGCAACAACATTGAAGATGTGATGGGGCACGCCAAGTTCGTGCTCTTCTATATCACCTGCGGCATCCTCGCGGCACTGAGCCACGCGCTGACCGATCCCTCCTCGACTATTCCCATGGTTGGTGCCAGCGGCGCCATTTCCGGCGTGCTGGGCGCCTACCTGCTCCTGTTTCCGCGCGCGCGGGTTCTCGTTTTCATTCCCATGGGTTTCGCCTCGCGGACGATGTACGTCCCGGCAGGCGTTGTGTTAGGGTTGTGGTTCGTGATGCAGTTGCTGAGCGGGGGAATGAGCCTGAACACGGAAGGTGGCGGTGTCGCCTTCTTCGCTCACGTCGGTGGATTCATCGCGGGGATGTTGCTCATCGGCCTCTTCAAGCGGGCGGACGTGCAATTCTTCGCTCCAGCCAGACGCCACATCTGGCGGTGAAGACATGTCTTACCCGAAAGACTTGTATCGGTCAGGCGGCATCGAGCACATCTCGAACTGTTCGCAGAAGGACATCCTGGCGGTAGGGACGCTGGAGGACGAACTGGGGGCGAATCCGGTGGTGCGTCATGGCTTCGTCCGAGTAGCCTGACACGAACAGCGCTTTCATGCCGGGACGCTGGGAGACAAGCCTCTGGGAGAGTTCGTGTCCATTGATCTCCGGCATGACCAGTTGACTGATGGCCATGTGAATCGACCCCGTGTGTTGCTGCGCCACCAGCAACGCTTCGACAGGCGAGGCCGCTTCCAGCACCTGATATTTGTGACGAGCGAGTGCGGAGGCTGCAAATTTCCTGAGCAATTCATCTTGCTCGACGAGCAACACGGTCTCGTTCCCATTGGCCATCACCGCCCGATTAGGCTCACCCTGCTGCACACGACTCGTAGAATCGGCCTGCGGAAGATAGATATGGAACGTGGTGCCGTGCCCCGGCTTGCTGTCCACCTCCAGATTCCCGCCCAACTGCCTGACAATGCCGTAGACGGTCGGCAGGCCTAGCCCCACACCGGCTGATTTTGTGGAGAAAAATGGTTCAAACATGCGCGCCTGGATTTCCGGCGTAATCCCTCGTCCTGTGTCCGAGACCGTAAATCTAACCATTTTGGTAGGCGAAGGAGTCTCGCGCATTGCGGTCGACGACAACGGCCGTTTGACCTGCTTCGTCTCGACGACCACATGTCCGCCGTTCGGCATAGCGTCACGTGCATTGATAACCAGATGAAGCAGGACCAGTTCGATTTGCTCACGATCCGCATAGACCATGGCCGGTTTCGGATCGAGATCCAGCCGGAGATCGATGTTGTTGGGGAGGAGCCCCTCCAGCAAACCCTGTAGTTCGGACACGATCAGATGGAGCGGCACGGGCTCGCGTAGCCGATTATCGGCCAAATTAAGGGAGACCAACTGAGCCGTCAACGCAGCAGCCCGTTCGCCGGCCCTGAAGATGTCTTCAACCGGCTGGTAGAGCGGGTCGTTGGGTTTAAGTTTCGACAGAATCACCCCCGTCTGGCTCCCGACCACCGTCAGCAGTTGGCCAAACTCTTTCGCCATCCCTCCCGCAATCCGGCCGAAGGCCTCCATTTTCTGCGCGTCGCGGAGCTGGCGTTCTAAACCCTGCCGCTCGATAGCACCCGCCTGGATTTCCGTATTGGCCTTCGAGAGGTCCTGCCGCAGTCCTGTCACGCGAGATTCGAGTTGCTCGCGCGTGGATAGCAAGACCTTCTCCGTCTCTCGCAGCTTATCGACGTCCCGGGTCAGGCTCGTCTTCACCCTCCGCTCCAGCGTGAGGCTCTCCAGTATGACCCCATAAAAGACAGCCATCACCAGGAGAACCGGAATGCCCATCAGATGTCCGACTGAGAGGAGACCGGTCTCAAGCACACTTTCGTAGAGCAACACCCCGTAGCCGGCGCAGACGACTAAAGAGAGTCCCAACATCTGGCCCAGCGTCCGCGCAGATGCGGCGAGCAGTACCAGAAGAAAGTAGGAAAAATACAACTCGGTCCTCGCATTCCCTGAAAGATAAATCGTTGCCGTGACCGCGATTGTGTTGAGGGTAACAAGCACGCTGGGCAGCCACGTCGATGCCAGCATCACTTTCGGAAGAATAACAACAGCCAAAATTACCAGCATGAGCCCCGCAACCAGAATCTCGCTGATGGGACGGCCGACGATCGACTCTTCCCCATATATCAATTGGTAGGACAACATAATACTGACAAGGCTCTGAAGAAGGACGTAGCGGGACCGAGGGGCGTTGAACAATCGAGCCAGGCCAGAGGCTGTTGCGGGACAGGAAAGAACGTCAGCAGAGGTTGTGATGTTCACGGTCGATCCATTCTCTTAACCTACCGGAGAAGAACCAGCAAATTCTATACCGATCACAAGCTCCTCAGAACCTCTCAGTTTTGATTACTAATGGGCACGAGCATAACCCATGCTGCTATGCAGCCCCCTACAGAAGTTCACAAAATGGAACAACTCGAGTCCGGAGAGGGATGGGGATGACAGGAAGGCCTGGCTACAAACGGCCCTCACGTTCTTTCAATGCCGGATTTTGTTTCAAAAACATATCCTGAAATCGGAGGGCCAGGTCGCGAGCCGATTCCACCTTATCAGCCATAAACGTCACATGCCCCATTTTTCGGCCAGGGCGGATGGTCCGCTTCCCATAAAGATGCAACACGGCGCCCGGCGTCCCGAACAGCGCCAGTCCTCCTCGGCCTGTTCGCGCGCTGGTCACTTCTTCGCCGATGAGATTCAGCATGACAGCCGGAGTCAAGAGACGCACTTCCCCGAGAGGCAGCCCACAGACCGCTCGTACCTGTTGCTCGAACTGCGAAACCGAACAGGCATCGAGCGTGTAATGGCCGGAGTTGTGAGGACGCGGCGCCACCTCGTTGATGAACAGCGCACCGTCCGGCATCAGAAACATTTCAATGCAAAATACGCCGACGCCTTCCAGCGTCGTGACCACCTGTCGAGCCAATGTCGTAGCTTTTTCCGCAACGGAGGCCGAGATGGACGCCGGCACTTGGGACAGACGCAGGATCCCGTCTTCGTGCACGTTCTCCGCCACCGGATAGACCCGGCATGCGCCGTCGCTCCCGCGGACGACCAAAACAGAAAGCTCCCGCTCGAACCGAAGCAATGATTCGATGATCCACCGGGCACCGGGACGCGTGATCTGACGCAGCTGCTGCTGCACGTGAGGCAGATCCCTGCGAGCGGCCATCTGCCACTGTCCCTTACCGTCATACCCGGCCGTCGCCGTCTTGCAGATGCAGGGGAATCCCACCCGCTCGGCCGGCGTCAGTTCGTCCGGCGACGACACCGGATGGAACGGCGGTACCGGGAATCGCTGAGATGAAAGAAACTCCTTTTGCTCCAGCCGATCCTGTAACAGGCGCAGGACACGGGAGCTCGGTCGCACAGGGAAGCTCCCCTCTAACGTTTCACACAAAGTGGCGGGCACATTTTCCCATTCGTAGGTCACAGCCTGGATCTGTTGGGAAAAGCGGGAGAGGGTTTCGCGATCGTTGAAGGGGGCCGCAAAGGACGCATCGGCTACGTGGTGGGCCGGAGCGTCGCCATCCGGATCCCAAACTGCGATCCTGTAGCCCAAACGGCGACCGGCCAACGCAAACATCGCACCTAGCTGCCCGCCGCCCAGAACGCCGAGCGTGGAACCTGGTTCGATGACGTGATGGGCAACGGATGACGGGTGATGGGACATGCGAAGGGAGAAGATCCGAAAGATGGCTGTGCTACTTGTTATCCATCACTTCATCACTGTTTCTGCGATTCCGGAGACGATTGGATGGCCGATTGAGTCTGCTCGGCGCGGAACCGGAGCAGTCGTTCACGGATCGCGCGGTGACGGCCGGCCAGGATTTGTGCTGCAAGCAGCCCCGCATTCTCCGCCCCTCCGATGGCTACCGTTGCCACAGGAATACCGCGCGGCATCTGCACAATCGATAACAGCGAGTCCAGACCGCGCAAGTTCTCGGTCGGAATGGGCACCCCGATGACTGGAAGATGTGTCTTTGCAGCGAGCATACCCGGCAGGTGCGCGGCGCCACCGGCCCCGGCGACGATCACTTCGATCCCCCGTCCTTCCGCTTGTTCGGCATAGGCAAAGAGGCGGTCGGGTGTGCGGTGGGCGGAGACTACCAACAACTCGTTGGGAATGCCGAGCGTATCCAGAATGGCCACGGCCTTTTCCAGGACAGGGAAGTCCGACTTACTGCCGCCGAGCACGCCAACCAGTGGAGAGCCGGTTCGGGAAGCCAACTGGTGTTTCCGTTGTCTGACCGTCATATAGCGAGGTGGACCGGTTCAGCGTTCATATATCTACTTACTCTACCCGGCGAAACCGGCGCGCTCACCATAGCCGTTCTCCGGCAGAGGGTCAAGGTCTCCCAACATGTCCCGCCCGTCGAGGGGGAGCTGGATTCCATCACAATTTGACCGGCTACCGCAGAATCTTTTATGATGATGTTTATAGGGTCTGTGCGAGAACGCGTCTGGAGCAGGGATGCAGCGCGTCGGAAACGACCTCAAGTCGAAGTTCAAGGCTCTGATCACCCAGCCCACCGGGCTGGACGAGATCGCTGTGGACGATCTCGCGACATCCAGCAAGTTGCAATCGTGGGAAGCGGTCCAGATTCCGGACCGGCTGCGATTTTCTTCTCGCCTCGCCCTCAAGCTGGTCTTCCTTTTTGTTCTCGTAATCGCTTTCGTGCCTTGGACCCAAACCATCACCGTCACCGGTCAGCTCTCCGCATACACACCCTATGAGCGGCCGCAAGACATCGAATCACAGATCACCGGCCGCATCAAGAAATGGCACGTCTTCGAAGGCGTCCGCGTTAAACAGGGCGACCTGATCGTGGAGCTCGACGACTACGACCCGACATTCATGGCGCCCGACCTTCTCACTCTGTTGGAACAGCGACGAGTCGCGCTGGAGCAGACCCGCAAAGCCGCGTTAGGGCGAGCCGAAGATTTGGAGAAACGGATCGCGGAGATGCAGAACCTCGTGAAAGCGGCGGTGCCGTCCGCTGAAGCCAGGGTAGCCGAAGCCGAGAATAAAGTTCGCGAGGCACGGCAGAAGGTGGCCGCGGCCAAGATCGCCGTGGATACGGCCGAGTTGAACGTTGATCGGCACAAGCTGTTGGTTGAACAAGGCCTTGTCTCGCAGCGTGAACTCGAACTCACCATCCAGGCCGCCATCGCCAGCAAGGCCGATTTGCAAGGGGCTGAAGCCAACCTGAAGGCTGCCCAACAGGCGATGAAAGCCTTGAGCTTCGGCCGCGATCAGATCAGTGCCGAGGTCTTGCAACGTCTGTTGGATGCCGAGGCGGCCCGGGATGCCGCGATTGCGGAAGCCGCCAAAGCGGCGGACCAGTTGGCCGACGTCTCACTTCGTCTATCGAACGCCACCCAGCGGAGAATCGCCAGTCGAATACTTGCTCCCATCGACGGGACCGTCGTCCGAATGATCGAAGCAGGTGTCGGCGAAACGGTTCGACAGGGAGACAAAATCGTTCGCATCTCGCCCGCCAGTGCAGACAAAGCCATCGAGATGGTGGCGGACGGCCTCGATGCTCCGTTGCTGAACGTCGGGCGGAAGGTCCGCATCCTCTTTTACGGCATCCCAGCCATCCCCTTGCCGGCCTGGCCGGAACTGATGGCCGGTACGTACGGGGGCCTGATCAAGGTCATCGACCAAGTCGACGACGGAAAGGGAAACTTCCGTTTCTGGGTCGTCCCGGATCCCGAGGAACGGCCGTGGCCCGAACAGGCGCACGTTCGGCAAGGAACGAAAGCCATGGGCTGGGTCATCTTGAACCGAGTACCGCTTTGGTACGAATTGTGGCGCCGGTTCAACCTCTTCCCACCTGACTACCAGGAACGGCCACCCAGCCTGATCGACACCCTCTTGCCAAAGGCCGGTCGAGGGGCCAAGTAATCGCACGGCTCGCGACCTTGGCCAGCAACGCCCTATTCGTTTCCCAACCGAATCATGTGAACCCCTATCAGTGGGAGAACCTGCCTTCTCGGCTGAACCGCCATCAGAAAGGAGCGTATGCCATGGTGCGATGGATGTCCGTGTTCGTCTGCGCAGCTTTCGTATGCTGCGTGGTTGTCTGGAATACGCGGGCGCTCGCGGCAGAGAGCGCCAAGACCAAGTCATTGCCGCCCATTCCGTTGACCGTCGAAGAGATCCTGGCTTGGATCGACCGATCTCATCCGTTGCTCATGGGAGCCGGGACGGAAAAGGTCGTGGCCCGCGGGAAAATGCTGAAGGCCTTAGGCGCCTTTGAGCCCACGGTGATCAACGACACGGAGATCGAACGATTCATCTCGAAGGATAAATTCGGCACGCAGACCGTTGGATTCAACGATACGCTGGTCGAAGCGAAACATCCCTGGGGTTTCCGGGGCAGCGCCGGCATCCGTCAGGCCATCGGCGATGCTCAGATCCCCGATCTCTCTTTCGGCAACGGCAACCAGCAAGTCATCCTCGGCGGCTTCTTTCCCCTTCTCAAAGGCCTGATGATGAACCCGGACAATGCCGAGCTGCAGCGGTCCCAACTGGCGGACCCGCGAGCGGAGATTCAGATTGCGCAGACGCGGCAGGACTTGTTCCTGGCCGCGGCCACGCAGTTCTGGGATTGGGTCTTCGCCGTGAAACTGGCGGACATCCAGCGGCGAGCATTGACGGTCGCGGAAGATCGGTACAAGCAGGTCGAAGGGCGTGCGAAGGCCGGCGCCGTGGCTCCGCTCGATGTCGTGGAAGCCGGGCAGGAGGTACAGCGGAGAAAAGAGGTGCTGATCGCAGCCCAGCGACTGATCGAACAAGAGCAATACAAGCTGTCCATGTTCCTGTGGGAGCGAAACGCCCCGACCACGCCGCCCATCGAACGGGCGCCGGAGTTTCCGTCCCAGCTCACGACGCCCGCGCCCGAGATGATTCAGTCCCACAAACTCCAGGCGAAGTCGGAGCGACCGGAGGTCCGAGAAATCGGTATCGAGGCGAAACTTAACAACATCGACCTCGAGCTGGCCAAAAACAACCTCTTACCAAGCCTTGATGCTGAAGCTGCTCCGGCACGCGCGCCTGAGAAATTCGTCCTCGGCCTGGGATACCGGTTCGGCCTCGAGCTCAAGATCCCGATCCTGCAACGGAAGAGCCGCGGCGAGGTGCTCGAAGCGCAGGGGAAAGCGGACCGGTTCGTCCTCACGCAGAAGTTCCGGGAGCAACAAGTGGTGGTGGATGTGGATAATGCCCTGTCGGCCATCGAGCGAGCGAAAGAACGGATCGCGGCGGCGGCGGAGTCGCTTCGCTTAGCCAAGACTCTCGAGGAAGGAGAACGATTTCGATTCACGATGGGCGCCACGAGCGTGCTGTTCGTGAACCTCCGTGAGCGCAATTCCGTGGACTCGGAAAACCAGTTGATCCGCGCGAAGGCCGATTACCAGAAAGCGCTCGCGCTGTACCAATGGGCAATCGGCGCCTGGGCGAAAACATTGCCGTCCGTCGTCCCGGTCACCTACAGAGCGCGCGATTAAGCAACGAGAGAGTGGCTTTTTCCCGACTCGTTTGATAGGGTTACACGCGATGTCCATCAAAAACGATTTTGTCGCTGTGGGAGCCGTGTGTGACGGAAGCGATCGGCGGTCTCACCGGACGCCGAGCCTGATTCCTGGTCGGTGGATGGAGCATGGAGCCGCCTCGTCCTGACGCGCCCGCCAACATATTCCGGACGATCATCGGCCACATCGGTCTCCTGCTGCGTCTGGAGAAGCGCATCCTCGGCCTGATCCTGTCCTACTCGCTGGCGATCGGGCTCTTCTCATTGATCGTCCCGTTGACGGTCCAAGAACTCGTCAACACCTTCGCATTCGCCATTCAACCCATCACCATCGTTACCCTCGCGGCGATCATGGTTCTCGCCCTATTGTTCGTCGGCGCCTTTCGCGCGTTCCAGTACTACGCGGTGGAAATCCTTGAGCGGCGGATTTTTGCGCGCGTGGCCATAGCGATGACGCAGCGGATTCCGCGCCTGCGGTTCCAGGGGTTCAAACCACGCTACGCGAACTACTTCTTCGAGACGGTTCTCATGCAGCGCGCCCTGTCCGTATTGTTGGTGGACATGATCAACGTCGTCGTGGGCGGCGCGGTGGGGATGACGATCCTGGTTTTTTACCATCCCTATTTCTTGCTGTTCAACGCTCTGCTGCTGGCAGGTTTCAACGTGGTGTTCTTTCTTATGAGTCACGGCGGCTTGAAAGCGACTATCACCATGTCGCACGCCAAGTACGACACGCTGCATTGGCTGCAGGAAATCTCGTATAACATTCTCCATTTCAAGTCCACCGACAGCCAATCGTTGTTGATCAACAAAACCGACGATCTCATCAATTCTTACATGGCTGCCCGCCGGGCCCGATTCACCATTCTGATCCGCCAGTACCTGACTTCGGTCGGATGGCAAGCCTTGGGGCACAGCGGTTTAATCGCCACCGCTGGCTGGCTGCTCTCGATCGGGCAGCTCACCATCGGGCAACTGGTAGCCGCCGAGGTTGTCGTCGGTACCCTCTTGCTGAACTTCGACGCGGTCGTCAAGCGCATGGGGCACATCTTCTATTTCATGACGGCGCTCACGGAGCTCGATTTTCTGTTCTCTCTCCCGAAAGACCAGGATACCGCGACCCTCTCTGTCCCGCTACCCGATCCGACGATTCACGGGATCAGGTTGACTTGTAAGGACGTCTCATTCGTGCCCCCCGGCGCGGCACCCGTCTTCGAGAATTTCAACCTGGAAATCATGCCTGGCGAGAAGATCGGCATCTACGCCAATACCACGGTCGCAAAGACCGCTCTGGCCCGGGTACTGGCAGGCCTCGATTCACCGACAGCGGGCGTGATCCGTTACAACGGTGTCGATCTCCGGCACCTCGATTTGGATACCGTGAATCGGTGCCGTGGTTTCGTGTTGGACTCGCAACTGTCTCTCTTCGAAGGCACGCTGGAAGACAACATCATCCTCGGCCGCACCTATATCCCCTACAGCGATGTGCGCTGGGCCCTGCGTTTCGTCGAGCTGGAGGAAGAAGTCGATGCCCTCCCGCAGGGACTTAAGACTCACGTCCGGACACCGGGGCGCGTGTTCGCTCCGACCCATATCCTCCGCATTCTGATCGCGCGCGCGATTCTCGCGCGTCCCCAAATCCTCATCTTCGACGGCATCATCCACAACATGCAGCCGGCGTTGCGGGAGACAATCCTGCGGCGGCTCTGCGCAAAAGAAGAACCCTGGTCCGTGATCTTCATCTCAAACGATCCAAACCTGACTCCGCACGTGGACCGCAGGATCGCTCTGGATTGAGCATCGTAGCCATCTAACCACAATTTCCACGTTGGTTGGCTATTAGATCGTGCCGGAGCTACCACCTCGCGCAGCCCTCATGCGTCAAGGCTTCTCCCGCACGAGCCGATCTGTTAGACTACGAACAAAGGAGAGACCTTGTGAGCCAATTCTCGCGCACGCGATTCACCTGGCCGAGCGGATCCCAGATGCTCATCAGCCTCATGATTGCCGGGCTCGGATGGTTGAGCGGTCAGACACTCAGCCAGGTCGATCAGGACCTCCGCATCATGTACACGGAATACACGCTCGGGGCCGCCGACCTTGCCCACATCTCAGCAGATGTGATGAGGTATCGAAATACCATAATCAGAGCCTTGGAGTCCGACAGCAAAAAAGATTTTGAACGGATCACGGAATCCCTCCCTGCTCAACGGGCCAGAATTCAGCATGCGGTCGACCGGTATGCAGCGGCGGGATTGCGCGTCTCACGCAGCGGACGGAGCGAACCGGAGGACATCGAAGCCGTGCGAAAGAGCCTCGACCAATACTTCTCCGTTGCCAGCACTACGATTCAGTTGTTGACGCAGGAGTGGACCGCAGGCTCTCCTGCGGAGCGCGAAGCGTTACGTCGCAAGGCTGAGGAACACGCGGCAGACAACGCCGGGCCGAAGATGATTCAAGTCAGCCTTGCGTTGGACCGGCTCTTGGAAACCGTGGCCGATGTGGCGAAGGATATGCGTGACGAAGGAACGAAAACGATTCGCAACACAAGCGCGATCCTCGTCGGCGGCAGTTTTTTCATCGCCCTGCTCAACCTGTTTCTGACTCGCTCCTCTGCTTCGCGCCGTGACGACCTGCCGGCCGGGTCGCTATCCCACCCGGCCGCGAATCCCGCCTTGCCCGGCGAGTAACTGATATTTCCTCAGCCCGGCCCGCTCTTTCGTGGCAACTCAAGTGAAGCGCCGCCCCGTCGATCCCCTGTTTCTCCCTAACGCACGGAAGAGCGATTCCCGCTCATCCTCAGACAAATCTTTCCATTGCCCGACCCCCAGCCCTTTGATCGTGATATGCATGATCCGAACGCGATGAAGCGATGTCACGCGGTAACCGAGCGCCTGGCACATACGGCGGATCTGCCGGTTCCGGCCTTCGGTTAGGACGATACGGAAGCGCCGAGGTCCGACGCACGTTGCCTTGCATGGCAACGTGCCTGTTCCCAAGATCACCACCCCCTGCGCCATGCGGTCGAGAAATGTCTGGTCGAACTCCCGGTCCAGCTCTACGAGATACTCCCGCTCATGCCCGTGTTCGACCCGCAGGATCTCGTTCACGATGTCGCCATCGTTCGTGAGCAGGATCAGTCCTGAGGAATCCTTGTCCAGGCGTCCAATGGGGAAAATTCTGGCGGGATGCCCGATCTCGGCTATGATGTTGCGCGTCACGTGCGGCTCGCTGGTCGTCGTCACACCAACCGGCTTGTGGTACTTGATATACACGAAGGCGCTGCCCCAGGGTACGACCATGCCGTCTCGGGTGATCACGTCGTTCGGTCCCACCTGATCGCCGAGCTTGGCGACGCGTCCGTTGATCGCCACCCGCCCTTCTGCAATCAACCGATCCGCCTCTCGCCGCGAACAGATGCCGTGCTGGGTGAAGAATTTATTGATGCGAATGCTGTGAAGGCCGTGAGGGGTGGGGGATGAGGGGTGAGGGGTTCCGTCAGACACTCCTTGCCCCTAACTGTTCTGCCTCCGCCGCGAAGCGACGATGCGGCCGAGAATACGATAGATGAGCCGCGCAACGCAAAACTGCGGCGCCACGAATCCTTCAATGGGCGCAATCTCGCTCACATCCATCCCGACGATACCAGGCCCATTCGCCAAAGCAGTAACGAGCGCCAACGTGTCGTACCAACCCAACCCGCCTGGCTCCGGTGTCCCCAGCGCCGGCACCAGCGACGCATCCAACCCATCGCAATCGAAGGTGAGGTACACGGGACCGGTGCAGGCCTTGACGACATCCGGAATCCAACGCGTCGCCTTTCCCTCATAGGGACCGGTTGGATCCACGATCTGTGACGCGAAGAAGGTCGAAATAGTCTTGGTGCGCCGGATCAGATCGACTTCTTCGGAACTGATCGAACGAACGCCGACCTGCACCAACGGGCGACCATCCTCTACGACCCGTGCCATCACGCTCGCATGGCTGAAGGGATTGCCTTGGTAGGCATGGCGGAGATCGCCGTGTGCGTCGACTTGCACGACGCACAAGCCGGGGTACCGTTTAGCGTGAGCGCGAATCGCTCCCAGTGCGCCTGTGTGCTCTCCCGTCAGCGTCAACACCAACCGGCCAGACTGAACGTGCGGGAGGACGAAGGCTTCGATGGCATCAACGGCGTCGCGGTCCACGCGCCCCTTGAGATCCAACGGCACCGCCGTCGCCACCCCAGCCCATTCCCGATACGGCTCGCACCCCAGCGTCTCGTCATAGAGCTCGACCTGTTGCGAGGCTTCAAGGATGGCCGACGGGCCTTGATCCGACCCAAGGATGTAACTGGAAGTATGTTCGTAGGGCGCTGGAAGGACGTAGACACCGGCCTGGTCCGGATGACACCAGGGCTCGTCGATGCCGAGAAAGTTCTGGCTGGGGCCAAGCCAGCCGGCTGGAAGGGTCATAGAAGTCTGCGCGAGCGAAGCGCCGCATCGGCGGAGACCGGAACACCGCCCGTAATTATCGACGGCGCTCGCGTTTGGGAAGGTTTTCAGGCGGAACGAACACGGCCAGCGCGACCACGGTCGTCCAGCGGCCCTTCTTGCCGATCGCGGATTGCGTGATGTTCAAGGTACGGACGATTTTCCCTCCCATCTTGAACACCTGTTCCCGCTCTTTCCAAGCGATGTTGGGATCAAACTCGATGCCCTGTGTGGTAGCGAGCATCTGCGCAGCCAGGTCCTCAGTGTACTCACCGGATTCCTCGTCCGTCTCGCCATAGGCATGGTGCTCAGACAGGTAGCCATAGGTTCGACGGTCTGTCGGGATGGCGAGACCGATTGAGGCGGAGATCAGCCGGTTGCGTTCGTTGGTTTCCGACCGCGCCATCACGCAGAACGTAATCTCGCCGGGATTCACCAGCGTCTCGCCGCGCTTGCGAGGAATGATCTTGCAGTTCGGCGGCAGGATCGACGACACGCTCACGAGATTGCAGTATGCGACGCCCGCGCTGCGGAGCGCCTGCTCGAAGGAGGCAAGCTTCTCTCTGTGAACCCCGACCCCTCTCGTCAAGAACATATGTGTTGGTACCATCGTCCCTCCCGCTCAACAGTGACCAGTGACGGGTGATCGGTAACAAGCAGTCTACAAGTCTGCATGTCAGAAAATCGCCAAGTCTCCAGGAGAGTCTGACTTTGGACTTTATGACCTTCCGACTTTATGGACCCGACCGATACGCGCATCACTCATCACGGCTACGCACAAGGTCGCCTTTGTACCAAGTTTGAGGAGGCTTCCGCAATATGGCGGAGGATTTTTTTTGGCTTCGCTACCGCAGGTTGAGCACTAGCATGCGGGGCTCCGTCATCTCTTCGACCGCATACCGCACGCCTTCCCGCCCGATCCCCGAATCCTTGACGCCTCCATACGGCATGCGGTCGGAGCGGAAGGTCGGAATCTCGTTGGCCAACACCGCCCCCACCTCCAGTTGACGGAAGGCTTGGAACAAGCGGGCGACGTCCCTGGTAAAGACGCCGGCTTGGAGCCCATACTCGGAATCGTTCAGAGCCGCGAGAGCCTCCTCGAATTGACGATAGGGCGTCACCGTCACCACCGGTCCGAATACTTCCTGGCACGACACTTTCATCGCCGGCGTCACGTGCGTCAAGACCGTTGCATCCACGACCGATCCCTGTCGTTTTCCGCCCAGCAACAGCCGTGCTCCCTGCTCCACGGCTTCTCCAATCCATTCTTCGACTCGGCGGGCCGCCCCCTGGTCGATTAAAGGGCCGATGACTGTACTCTCTTCCGTCGGGTCTCCCGCCCGCAGACGGGCCACTTGCATCAGCAGCTTAGTCGTAAACACATCGGCGATCGAGTGATGCACGAAAATTCGCTGCACCGAGATGCACGTCTGCCCGGCGTAGCCGAACCCGCCGGCCGCGCAGCGCTGCACCGCCAGATCCAGATCGGCATCGGGTTCGATGATGACCCCCGCATTGCCGCCGAGCTCCAGCACGACCTTCTTCTTGCCGCACTTGGCCTTCAGCATCCACCCGACGGCCGCGCTGCCGGTAAAACTCAACAACTTGAAGCGCGGATCGCCGACCAATCGTTCCGCCACCGCGTTGTCGCAAGGCACGACGTTGAATGCACCGGCAGGAACGCCGGCGTCCAGCCCGATCTCGCCCAGCAACAATGCCGTCAGTGGCGTCTGTGGAGCCGGCTTGATAAGGATCGGATTCCCTGCGGCAAGAGCCGGAGCAACTTTGTGCGCAACCAGATTGAGCGGAAAGTTGAAGGGGGTGATACCCAGGATGGGGCCGATCGGGAAGCGCTGCACGATTCCAAGATAGGGCTCCATACCGGGCGATGAGTCCAGCGGGATAATTTCACCGCCGATCCGCTTGGCCTCTTCTGCGGCAATGGTAAACGTCTGGATGGCGCGGCCCACTTCTCGCCGCGCGTCGGCGATCGGCTTTCCGGCCTCGGCCGTGATCGTGCGGGACACTTCCTCTTGCCGGGATTGGAGCGAGAGGACGATCTTGTGGAGGAAGGCCGCACGGGCATGGGCCGGTAGGTCGCGCATGACCGGAGCCGCCTCGACCGTCGCCTGGACCGCCGCCTCCGCTTCAGCCTGGCCGGCCTGACAGACCTCAGCAATCTGCTGGCCGGTGAAGGGATTGTGAACTATCGCGGTCGCGGCACTCTGGTGCCAGCGACCACCGCTCAAGAAAGGACGCGCGGTTTCCAACAGACAGGCTCCCTTGCGGAGAGAAAAACTATCCGGCGGATTCGATAGGCGAGACTGGCTCGGTCTCCGAGTGAGACGGCTCGACCGCAGCCTGGGCCGCCACCGCTTTGGCGATCAAGTCCTCCGTCCCCCAATCATGGATGGCCTCCAGGGTAAAGGATTCGTAGGTCGAGACGCCGTGGCAAGTCGGACAGTCCGGCATGGGGACTTTCCGGCGAAAGACTTCGCTCAAACAGGACATGCAGACCCAGAGATCCGGATCGCCGTCTTGATAGGGAACGGACCAGAACGTTTGTGTAGCTGACATGATGGTTTCTAACTCCCTGTCGGTAAATTACGGAATGCGAACGGAATGCATGGCCGGCCTCGCCTGTCCACTCCCCTGCAATCTCTGTGAGGTGGAGGTGTTGGCGAGCATCCGATCTATTTCCTCGGCAAAGACTTCAAACGGAAAAGCCCCGGGAATGGCAATGGCGGGGTTTTCGTTTGTGGGCGCTTTCTTCGTATACATCAGGACGAATCCCGGCGTCCCTCGGAATCCCCACTCATTGGCTTCCTGACGATCCTGAAAAATCTGCTCCACGTGCCGACCAGTACGGAGGCACTGACCGAAATCAGCTTGATTGAGGCCGATAGCTTTGGCATGCCGAGTCAAGGTCGTCTCATCGAGCCGTCCCCCATCGGCAAACAACCGATCGTGCATGGCCCAGTAGCGTCCCTGGTCACCCGCGCAGCGTGCCGCCACGGCAGCATCGAGGCCGGGACCCTGATCGGCTCTCGGATAATCGCGATAGAGAAACCGCACCTTGCCGGTGTCCACATACTTGGCCTGGAGACGAGGCCATGTTTCACGGAAGAACTTCAAACAGTAGCCACAGGTAAAATCCGAATACTCAATCAACGTAACCGGGGCCTCCACATTCCCTCTGAGCCGTATGTCAGGAGCCGCCACACTTGCCGGCGCGGAGGCTACCTGCATAACACCAAGGCTGACCAGAACGGCTACAGCCAGACTGAGTCCCAAACCGGCGACTCGCAGCGTGGAGAGGCCGGCGTTCACTCCTTGCCTCCCGAACCATCCCTTTTCTTGCCGCAGCGTTCGAGCAACCCCATCAGGAGCAGTGGCCATACGACCGTGGCGTCGCTGAGGACTTCCGCGAATCTCCCACCTTCATCCGGCGGAACAAACTTTCCCCACGAGATGCCTTCCTGATAGGTACAGCCGCTGAGTCCCCCCCAATAATCCGGTTCCGGACAGATGCGTACGCCGTAGTAAAACCGCGGCGGCCGTACGTTAAGACCCAGCCGCACGTTCCCGATTTCAATATAGGGTCCGACCTGCTGTGCCCAATTGCGCGGGACCCCGCCCCCGATGGTGAAGATACCCAATCGCTTCGCCGAGAGCACGTGGTCCGTATAGCTGTTCAAATCGAGATAGGGATTAAACGATGGGTAGGACCGATGCAGCGCCCGCAGCACCGCTAGGTCTCCGCCCTGCTGCGCCTGCACCCGAGCCTTGTCTGCGCTTTGCCCCATAGCCCATGTGCCGACATCGAGTCCCATTTCCGAATCCGTGAAAGCCGGAATATATACGGGCACCTTCTTAAGATATGCACTCTTGAGAATGCCCTCCCCGTCGAATTCCTCGGCCAGCGTCTTGCCGAGCTCGCGCGTGAGAATCTCCGATGACAAGGGCTGGTCGGTATTGACCCGCTTCAGCGTCTGCGACACCACATGCTCAACATAATTGAGGTTCGCTTCCATTTCGAGGGTATCGTACACGCGGTTATACCCTTTTCGGAACAGCTCCTCGTCGCTCATCGAGGAACGATGCCGATAATGGGTTTTGCCCACCGACTCGCTCAGGCCGTGGGCAATGAGCGCACCGGTCGAGACCACCACCTGGACCATGCCGCGATCGATCATCGTGCTGATGATCTTGCCCATTTTGGCGATCGTCATGGCGCCCGAGAGCGTGAGGATCACTGAGCAGTCAGGATCTTCGACCATCGCGGCGAGGACTTCGAACGCTTCGCCGAGACGCCGGCCACCGAAGGCCGTTTTGCGCATGGCGACGAGCAGATCGGAGAAGGACCGGATCTTCTCCGGGTCCAGCGGCTCCAGCGCTTCTAAACCGTCTTTGGCTCCATCATGAAATTCGCGTGCGTGCACGATTTGTGGACCCCTGCGTTGACGAGGATGACCGGGAGGCGCCTTTCTTATACACAACCAACGCTAGAGGCGTCAATTCGCGTTTGCATCTGTTGCCCGGTCGTGCGGTTTTCCGCCACGCAACATCAGGACTCGAAGAGCGATGTGTGCAATCTGATCACTGGGATGTACAGGGGAAACTCAGAACCACCGGAGGTGTTTATCCGCGGCAACACGAACGAAATTCGGTTCGGCAGGCTATACCCCGACCAACATCCGCAACCGGCTCTCTTCATTTGGAAAGAGATACAGAAACTCCAATCCTGCGTACCCATCGGCCCACCACCGCACTTTCGCAAGCGTGATGACCAGAGACTCCCGCTCGTCCGGCAACCATACGGACAGTTTCACGCACTCCCCTACGGTGAGCAGCCGCGGACTCTCAACGGCACAGCCAGAAAGACCGACATCCAATAACCGTCCACAGCTCACGTCCCGGGAAGTCGTGCACATGACCAGGTGGTTCGCCGTGGCGCGAGGGACACTCCGTTGATTGAGGCGTGGGCCGTGACACATCGCTGGACACCAGTATTGTTAGGAACACTGTACGGCCAGGAAACAGCCATCGCAATACTACAGAAGGGTGGAGAATGACTCCGACGAGGAAGCCACACGGATGGGATCATCCGCTGCACACGTCGCATCCCTTGCGTGTCGGCGTGCAGGCGAGGAGAATAACGAGAGTCGCGAACCCGGAGTCGGACAGGTGGAGGGGCTGAGCCATGAGCGTGACCGGAACCGCGAAGCAAGTGGCCACAAAGGCCGCTACGGTCTTTTATGCCCTGATCATGCTGGAAGTGATCATCATGATCAGCCCGTTCGCGCTGTACTGGTACAGCTTCTATAGCCCCACGCTACAAGCCTTGCACCGATGGCCCGGCACTGCCTGGCTGGGATGCTTCGTGTTGCCCCATTCGGTGATCACCACGAGCGCGATACTGGAGGGATTCAGGTGGGCGGTCGGCCCCTATCTCTTCAGCCTCGGGCTGTTGGGCTTTCTCGTCACGGCAACCCAAGTCTATACGGCCAAGCTTCGGCGAAAAGGGGTGGTCACGAGAGGGGCGTACCGGTATATCCGGCATCCGCAATATCTGAGCCTGGGCATCGCCGGTCTGGGACTGCTGACCTACTGGCCGCGGATGATCATCGTCGTCTTCTATCTTCTGATGCTGGTTGCGTACTACGCGCTCGCCCGCTCGGAGGAACGCCGGCTCCTGAAGCTGGATCCCACCTATGCGGCCTACCGGGCGCAGACCGCCATGTTCATACCGGGCAATCCCGGTGGCCGGCTGTTCGGCTTGCTCTTGGGATGGATGGACAACCAGACCCTGGCGCGAGGACTCGCGGTGGTGGGGTTATTCGGGATTGGGATTGCGGTGAGCTTCGCGTTCCGCACTTACACCATGGCCAGCGCGGAAACGGTCGCCATCCCGGAGACGAACGTCCTGGCCATCGCAGTCTGGCCTCAAGGCAAAGGCAAGCTGGACCGGTTGAGCCGATTGGCGCTGGATGAGCCGGCGCTCCGCGCGCGCTTGGCTTCCGAAGGGGCCGGGAGTTACACGGCGCATCTGCTGCCGGCCGATTACGGCATGCTGAGCATGTTCAGCGATCTTGAGGGCAAGCGTTCCACAATGAGCGCGCAGGGGTTGATCACGTTCGGAAAGATTTTGCTGGAATTCCTCTTCCCGTTCACCGCTCCCGACTTGAAGACTCACCTCATGGGGAGTCACGTCGAGCAATATCGCCTGGTCTTTTCGCGAGTGGATGGGCCGGGGAAGACTCGGCTCCCGCCATCACGGATCTTTCAGGCGGATGCCAAAATGACAGCCGTGGCGGTGGCGGATCTCGATGCCAGCAGCAATCACATCACCAACCTCATCCTGGACCCGCCGCAACGGAGCCGCTGGGGCGACATCACCATGCCGATGTTCTGACTCGTCCGGTTTGGATTTTGTAGCCCTTTATCCCCACCTCTCTACAGAAGAAAGGAAAAAGGGCGTCGTGCTCACAGCGCGAATGCTCAAGCCGCACGGCGGCTCGCTCGCCAAGCTGGACGATCACTGAATAGGATCAAGGTCTTGCAATCCGACATCACCCCAATTTGAATCCTCGCGACAACCCTTGCTGTTCGCGCCCGATACGGCCATGTGGGAAAGGACCGTCTCTCGTGAAGCGTCCTTCGGATGGAAGATGGGAACCAGGTTTTGATATCTTCACATTCGCCAGGTAACGAGCACCGGCAGGACACACCGCTTATGATTCGCATCAGACCAGCGACCGAAGCTGATTTTGCCGCCCTGCTCCAGGTTCAGCAGGCCGCCTTCGGCGAATACGCCACTGTCTACGAAGTGAGCGCATGGACCACGGAAACGCTCGACAGCCTCAGGGAAGATGCCAGGGAGAAACGTATCTTCGTGGCGGAGGCGGATGGAGTAGTGGTCGGATCGGTGCGCTTTTGGACGGTGGCTGGTGTTTGCGTGATCCGGTTGTTATCCGTGAGTCCCGCCCACCAAGGCCATGGGGTTGGGAAAGCGCTGATGCGAGAAATCGAACGGGTTACGACCGATGCCCATAAGTTCTATGCCTGCACCATGCTGCGCACGGCCAGGAATGTTCAGTTTTTCCTGAGTCTCGGCTACAAGGCGGAAACCGTGCTTCCCAACCACTACCACCACCTTGATCTCATCTGTTTCGCCAAATATCGCCAACCGGCATCAAGGGAAGCCACGCCCTCGCTTACCTGATCGACCGTGATTCGTCGCTCGTCGTTCGTGTCTCGGAAACAACGAACAACGCTCCAGGAGAATCGCTTCACAAGGAACGCCTCACAACAGCCCACGTACTAAAGAGGTCGATTCGCCCGCGAAGGAGATCGCTGACGCGAGGTTGGGACACGCCCAGTATCTTCCCGGAGCACCTTCTCAATCACAGCCCAATATGCAAGTTTTAGTATATCTGTGCCAAGGGAAGGACGCGTCGAAGGCTCTGCATTTCAGGAGAAAGGTGGGATAGAATTTCTCAGGACTTTTGTCGCATGAGAGTCGCGCGATGGGCACCAAGCCCCGCTGGATCATGGTGGCCTTGTACGCAGCCGGCATGGCCTGGGTTGAGTCGGCAGCGGTGTTCTACTTGCGAACCCTTGTTGATCGTGTCGATCCGTACCAACCGCATCCAGTGTTCGTCCGCGAGGACTTGATCTCGATCGAGCTCGTCCGCGAGGCCGCGACGTTGCTTATGCTCTTTGCGGTCGCGTGGCTGGCCGGCCGATCGAAGGGAAGCCGGTTCGGCTACTTCCTCATTGCCTTCGGCCTCTGGGACATTTTGTATTATGTCTTCATGGCCGCCATGAGCGGCTGGCCACGGTCTCTCTTCGACTGGGACATTTTGTTCCTGTTGCCGCTGCCCTGGTGGGGACCGGTCCTGGCGCCGGTCGCGGTCGCGACCTTGATGGTTCTGGCCGGAATCCTGCTTTGCCAAGCCGAGCAAACCGAGCCGACCCTGCAGCCGCGACGATGGACCTGGGGCATGAACCTCATTGGAGTGGTGCTGCTGCTCTATGTCTTCATGGCCGATGCCATCGACGTCCTACCCGAAGGGGTCGAAGCCGTTCGCACCGTGCGCCCGATATGGTTCAACTGGCCGCTCTTCCTGCTGGCGTTACCCGCCGCTGCCGCCCCATTCATCGACTTGGCCAGCCGGCTCTGGACCTGGCACGCCCGGGCAACGCGGGCTTGAAGAGGACGAGTCACGAGTGAGGGATGGCGCTTCTGGCTCCCGCTCTAGGAGTCTGTCCGACATTGCCGTTCGTGGCGAGGCGAAGGAAATGCGGCCAGGTGCAAGGCCGCCTGTCTGCCGTGGTCGGCACAGGCAGGCAGGCCCGGAAAAACCGGAGGCGTATTCGCCGGAATACGTTGAGAATTTTTCCGGGCCGAGAACGATGCAGATGGCCGCAGATCGTTCGCCGCAGTAGAAAGGTCAATGTCGGACAGACTCCTAGTCTTCGTGCAGCCGCCAAAGCCCCGCTTCGCGCGCGAGTTGCAGGGCCTCCTCCACTTCGCCGGAGAAAACCGGACGGTTCAAGGCGGAGTGGCTGAAGGCTTTCGCGGCAGGATGGTATTGGTCCATCACGTTGACATACGTGTCGCGGGAGATGTGTCGGGCGAGGAAACGCATGACTTCGGCGGTGCCGGACAGACCGCCGGGCAAGACGAGATGCCGCACCAGCAGGCCGCGCACGGCGAGCCCTTCGTCATCCAGCACAAGGTCGCCGACCTGCCGGTGCATTTCTTTGATCGCCGCCTGCGCGGTGGCAGGATAGTCGGGCACTTTCGACAGCCGCCGGCCGATCGTCGCGTCCGCATACTTGAGATCCGGCATGTAGATATCCACGACGCCCTCAAGGAGACGCAACGTATCCAAGTCGTCATAGGCGCTGGTGTTGTACACGATCGGAAGACGGAGCCCGCGCTGGGCGGCGACGAGCACCCCTTCCAGAATCTGCGGTACTTGATGCGAAGGCGACACGAGATTGATGTTGTGGCAGCCCTGCTCTTGGAGATCGAGCATGAGCCCGGCCAAGGCTTCGGGCGCCAATTCCTCCCCGTTCGGCTGGTGGCTGATGCCGGCATTCTGGCAGTAGAGGCAGCGGAGATTGCAGCTCGCGAAGAAGATCGTCCCCGAACCGTACCAGCCGCGAATGGGAAACTCTTCTCCATGGTGTGGTCCTGCGCTGGCCACCAGCGCCTTCGCGCCGACAAGACAGGTCCCCACTTCGCCCCCGATCCGGTTCACCTCGCAATGCCGCGGGCACACGCGGCAGGCTACGAGCCTGGCGCGCGCCAGCTCGACCCGCTCGTACAGCACGCCGCTGCGCAAGAGCGCCCGGTAGCTCGCTTGTTGTTTGGCTCCAAGGTACGGCATGGCCGTCATTATAACAGTTCGCCCGCCCATCCCTGTGACCCACCGGGACGTGCCAGTTGCCCGAAGGCAACCAGGTTGATCCTCGCATGCGCGCGTCGAACGGGGCCCTTCTGAGGGCGCGCGTTCCGCGAGCAGGAGGACAACCAGGCTGCCCATCAACTTTCTTCTTTTCGTCTGTGCTCAATTCGCGTACTCTTTTTGCTCCTCCTTATGGATCAGCGCAACCATTTCCTGAATCCGGGCACCCTCTGGTCCCGCCTGCTCGAACGAACGGACCACGCCCGCCGCTGCGGGAAGATCCAGTCCATCCCGACGACAATGGAGGTGGTCGAACAGAGTGGCATGGCATGTCAGGTTCGGATCGTCTCCGCGCTGGCGAAGAAGGTCGAGGCAACAGCCGCGCAGCCGAACACCAACCCCTTCCTGCCCTATGATCCCGACCTCTTCGTCGCGGAGATCTCCCCGACTCATGTGGCCTTGCTCAACAAGTTCAATGTGGTCGATCATCACTTGTTGATCGTCACGCGGACATTCGAGGATCAGAACACCCTGCTGACTCGGCAGGACTGCGAGGCGTTGTTGATCTGCCTGGCCGAGATCGACGGGCTGGGGTTCTATAATGCGGGACGAGTCGCCGGAGCCAGCCAGCAACACAAACACCTGCAACTGATCCCGCTTCCTGCTTCGCCGGGCCCCCGACTGCCGATTGAGCCGCTGTTGCGGTCCGCCCGCATGGCCGGCGTCGCCGGCACTGTGCCGGGCTTGCCCTTCCGGCATGCCTATGCGCCGATGGAGCCGCATTGGACCGAGCAGCCCCGGGAGGGCGCTGCCCCCCTGCTCGAACGTTATCACGCCATGTTACAGGCCGTAGGCTTGCGCACACACAGAACTCCGGACCACCAACTGCCGTCCATTCCTTACAACCTGCTTATCACGCGGCAATGGATGTTGCTTGTGCCCCGGTCAGCCGAATGTTTCAAGGGCATCTCGATCAATGCGCTGGGTTTTGCCGGAGCCTTGTTGGTAAAAGACATGCAGCAATTGCAAGTGCTGCGGGAGCACGGCCCTATGACCGCGCTCAGTAGCGTTGCGATCGCGCGCCCTTCTTAGTCCGCATTATTCATGAGTTGTCTCTATGAGGAACTGACAAGACTCGAGAGAGGTATTGGAAGACAAGCAGTGGGATCCGGTCGCGTCAGGCACGATAAACACGCTGAAGAGCGACAGGCACGCCCGAAGTGCGGTGTGGTGCCAACAAGAAGTATGTTGAAGACTCTCTCCGGCGGCGCCAATTTACGATACATCGCGGAAGAGCCCCCCTTCGCTGAGGCTTTGGCTGGCAGGCCAGGCGGAACCGGAAGCGAGGGCTGGTGG
>JBBIQV010000038.1:0-28732 GCA_037442105.1 Nitrospiraceae bacterium
GCGACCTGCGGGTTCGAAGCCCGACGCTCTATCCAACTGAGCTACGGGCGCACGGCGGAATACCATCACTTCGATCGGAAGTTTGTCAAGGAGAGGACGTGCAAGAAAGGAGGGGCACATGCCCAGCCCCTCCTGAGATCGATTCGTGAAACCTGTAGGCCGAAACAAAGATCGAGACGGGAACTACCAACGATCACGGTCTCTCGTACCGCCCCCGCCACCTGGTCCACCGCCACCCCCAAATGACCGCTTTTCCTGAGGCCTGGCTTCATTGACAACTAATGTCCGCCCGCCAAACTGCGCCCCGTTCAGTGCGGCAATCGCTTTTTGCGCATCCTCATCTGTCGCCATTTCCACAAAGCCGAAGCCCCGGGATTGTCCGGTGTAGCGATCTGTAATCACCTTGGACGACTGGACTGCCCCATGCTGGGCAAACAGTTCGGACAGTTGTTGTTCCGTGGTGGAGTAGGGCAAGCTTCCAACATACAATTTGTTCCCCATAAGCGACCTCCGTCACTGCATTAACATGGTCTCCGCAAGAAGGAATGGAGGGGGAAAGGCAGGGGCAACCAGGCGCACCAGCACCACACGGTCACTCACACTTTCCGGCCAGCTTCCTCTTACAAGCCAACATCGAATCAGGGCCCTTCCGCAAGGCATTTCATCGCATGACCCCTCAGCGATGAACTAAAAAAAGCATAGCACGGGCCCCAGGGCAGATCAACACGGGAGCGGTTCAGATGCAAGCAAGAATGTGGGCCGCTACTTGTTCGACGGACTGGCCTTCCGTGGCGATGGTGTGATCGGCCGCCGCCTGGTACTTGGGTGTCCGTTCGCGCAACACGTCCTGGATCTCCTCGATGAAGGACTTGGCTCCGGTCAAGGAAGGCCGTTGCGTATCACCACCGATACGCGTCGCGATCGTCTCGACACTGGCCGTCAGCCAGAACAAGGTGCCGTTCTTCTTCAGGCTGTCGACATTCTGCGGCCGCAGAATCGCGCCGCCGCCTGTGTCGATGATCAACCCATCCTTCGCCGCCAGATCGCGACAGACCTCCGACTCGATATCCCGGAAATATTCCCAGCCGAACTGTTGCACGATCTCAGGGATGGTGAGTTTGGCCCGTGCAATCACCTCGGCATCCGTGGAGACCAGATGTCTCTCCAGTCGCGCCGCGAGGATTTTCCCCACCGTGCTCTTACCGGTGCCTCGATAGCCGATCAGCACAATATTCATGGGATCAGGAAAAACGGGATTCGAGGACCTCGCGCATCACGTCAACCGGCGCCGTCCGGTTGGTCCAGAGCTCGAACTGCGCCGCAGCCTGGTTGAGAAACATCTCCAGTCCCCGAATCACGCGACAGCCCGCAGCTTGGGCCTCCTTCAACAGGCGAGTCTCGCGCGGGTTATAGACGATATCCATGACGGCCAGCTTCGGGTGCAACACCTTGGTCGGCACGCAGGTCTCCTCGACTTTGGGGTGCATCCCCATCGGGGTACAGTGGATCAGGACCTGCGCCTCCGGAAGCGCGCGCCGCAGAGCAGTGTCATCGAGATGCGCTTCCTTCACCGGCAGAGCGGTCTTCGCCTGCAGATCGGTGGCTAGCTGGTGACGTTCCCTCTCATCGATGCCGAGCAGCGTGAGGTACGCAATGGCCGACTCTGCTGCCAACGCAAACGCGATCGCGCGGGCTGCTCCGCCGGAGCCGAGGATGACCACATGGTTCCCGTTCAACGCCACCCCGCCCTCGCGGAGCGCCCGCAACGCCCCTACCGCGTCCGTATTGTAGCCGGTGAGTTTCCCTTTGTCCGCCACGATGGTGTTGATCGCTCCGATATGGCGGGCAGTCGGTTCTACCTCATCCAGAAACGGTATCGCCGAAACCTTGTGCGGAATCGTCACGCTGGCCCCGCGGAAGTTGCCGAGTGCCCGGAGTCCTTTGATCGCATCTCCGATCGTTTCGACCCGCCAGGCGAGATAGACGAAGTTCAGCCCGAGTTTTTGGAAGGCCGCGTTATGGATGGCCGGCGACAGGGAATGTTCAACCGGGTTGCCGATGACTCCGCAGAATTGGGTGTGTGCGTTGATCTCCATCGCCGGTTACGAATCCTACGGCTACTTTTTCAGAGAGACTTTCAGTGCGATGTACTGCGGCCCCGTTACCTGGTACAGAACGATGACTTTATCGCCGTTCTTCAGATCCTTGATACTTTTGAGGCTTCCTTCGAATTGGGTCTTGTCGTTGGCCACAAAGGTGAAGCGCGTACCGCCGCTGTCCTTCTTCACCGCGAACCTGCCGGTTGCCGGATCGACCATGAGGACCGTCCCGGGAAATTCAGTTCCGGCTTGAGCAAGAGTATTACTCGGCGGGATGGCCACCGAGACCACGGCGAGGAGCAGAACAAGCAGGGCTCTGCGCATTATCCTCCCTACTGCGCGGTCATGCCGCCATCGATCGGAAAGGTTCCCCCGGTCACCCAGGCTGCCTCGTCGGAGGCCAGGTACAAGACCAGCTTGGCGACCTCCTCCGGCTTCCCGGGACGGCGAATGGGATAGTGTGATAGGACTTCGGCCGACATGGCCGGATCATTCAGCAAGCTCGTAGCCATTGGAGTATCGATTAAGCCGGGGTTCACGATATTGCAGCGGATCCCGTCCGCCGCATAGTCAACAGCCATCGCACGAGTCAAGGCGTCCACCCCGCCTTTCGAGGCCGAATAGACCGACGAGGCCGGAATCCCCACGAGACTTGCGATCGAGGAGATGTTGACGATAGCCCCGCCTCCGCTCTTGAGCATGGACGGCACGACCGCGCGCGTCATTCGGAAGACACCTGTCAGGTTCACATCCAACATCTGTTGCCAGGCGGCATCATCGGTCTCGTGTATTTTCCTTCCGAACTCGCCGATGCCCGCATTGTTGATCAACACGTTGATCCGACCGAACATCCGCACCGTCTGAGCCACCACCTCGTGGACATGCGCATCATCCGTCACAGAGCCGGCCACGGCGAGCGCCTTGCCCTTGTCACGTTCGATCTCCTTCACCACCTGCTCCAACTCATCCTTGCGCCGCCCCGTGATGACGACCGCAGCCCCTTCCTGGGCAAACAGTTTGGCAATCGCCTTCCCGATGCCGGCATTGCCACCTGTTATGATCGCCACTTTCCCCCGCAGCCGACTCATACATGTTCCCTTCTCGTGTCTCCAGTGGGCTCTGTCCTTTCCTCGCCGTCAGCCATGTGTGCCGCCAGGCCACTGCCATCAGACCAGAGCCCCGGTTCTACCTTCCGCGCCACAGTAAGAAAACCGGAATGGGCAACCATGCGATGATCCGGCCTGACACTCCTGCCCTGGATAGACCAGGTTCGCAAGAGGGTCTCGAAGGTCTGGATCATCCCGAATACGGCGGCCCCCTCGAGGGCTTCGACCGTCTGCATCACTTGCGGTACCGTCGGCACGAAACTGAGGTAGACGCCTCCGGACCGTAAGACCTTCGCTGCGTGGGGCACCACCTGCCAGGGCTCCGGCAGATCCAGCACAAGCCGGTCGAAGGAAACCCCGTCTTCCGGCAGATCGATACCCTCATACGCGTTCCTTCGGCAGAGTGTCAGGTTGGCGGGCGCGCCGAGGTATCGCTCGATGTTCGCCATGGCCATCCTGGCAAAGTCGTCCCTCGCTTCGTAGGTCACGACCGAGCCCTTAGGTCCGACGGCCCGCAACAGAGCCATCGTCAAAGCACCGGACCCGGTCCCCGCTTCGAACACCCGGGCACCCGGATACACATCGCCCCACATGGTGATCAATGCCAGATCCTTAGGATAGAGCACTTGCGCTCCGCGCGGCATTTTTACGACATATTCGCCGAAGGTCGGGCGCAGAGCCAGCATCCGCTTCCCTCGGGAGAGCTCCATCAACGACCCGTCAGGCTTGCCGATGAGCTCGTCGTGAGGAATCGTCTCCCCGCTGAAGTGGAACGTATCCCCGGCCTTCAGCGTCAAGGCGTACGATCGCCCCTTCTTGTCGACCAGGTGAATTCGCTCGCCATTTTGAAGATGTGTCATGGAACGCCATTCTAGGAGACTGCCAACAGGCTTTGCAACCGACATGGGGCACGTGCCGTTCCTTGACAGGGTTCCAGGTGGGCCGTATGATCCGTTCACGCTCACGCGCGAGCATGTCAAATAGATCGCTGCTGATTTCGCTTCACCTGCTCTCCGCGCACGGAGTTCCAGATGCGTGGTTGTGCTCTTCACTATTCCACTCGTCCGGTTTTTTGGCTACTCCTCCTGCCCCTCGTCTTGTGGTGGGTTCTTGTTCAGATGGCATCTGCCGGCATGGCGGACGAGGTCGTCGTGGCCTCGTATGAAGGCGTGATCAATCCCGTTGCCGCTGAATACCTGCACGATGCCCTCGCCTCTGCACAGGAAGGCGGGGCTCAGGCCTTGATTATCCGTCTCGATACGCCAGGCGGCCTCGATACTTCCATGCGGCTCATTATTAAAGACATCACCGGCGCCACAATCCCCGTGGTGGCCTATGTGTCGCCGAGCGGCGGACGTGCCGCCTCGGCCGGCGTGTTTATCACCATGGCCGCCCACATCGCGGCGATGGCTCCCGGTACGAACATCGGCGCCGCCCATCCCGTGGCAATGGGTGGGGGTGAGATGGACAAGACGATGAAGGAGAAGGTCGAGAACGATTCTGTGGCCTACATCAAGTCCATCGCCGAGCAACGGGGACGGAACGTCGCCTGGGCGGAGGATGCCGTCCGCAAGAGCGTCGCCGTAACGGAGCGGGAAGCGCTGAAGCTGAAGATCATCGATCTGGTTGCGGAGGATCTACCGGCGCTACTGAAACAACTGGACGGGCGCACGGCGATTCTCCAAGCCGGCCCCGCTGTACTGCATACGGGCGGTGCGACAGTTCGTGAATTCCCGATGGGCGTACGCCTCGAATTGCTCAAAGTGCTGAGCGACCCGAACATTGCGTACCTGCTGATGGCAATCGGCACCATTGGGATACTGGCCGAGCTTTACAACCCCGGCGCAATCCTGCCGGGAATCGTCGGAGCCATCAGCCTGATTCTCGCCTTCTATTCCTTCCAGTCGCTGCCGGTAAACTATGCCGGTGTCCTGCTCGTGATCTTGGGCATCGTGTTTTTCATCCTTGAAGCGACCGTGACGAGCTACGGCCTGCTGGCGATCGGCGGGATCATATCCATGGTCCTGGGATCGTTGATGTTGATCAAGACAGACGCGGAATTTCTCCAATTGTCGTGGGGCATGATTGTGCCGGTGGTGGCGTTTGCCGCCATCTGTACCTTGCTCATCGTCGGCATGGCCGTGCGGGCGATGCGGCGACAGCCCACCACCGGGAGCGAGGGAATGGTCGGAACAATCGGCGTGGCGAAAACCCCGCTGACTCCGCGGGGCCAGCTCTCCATCCACGGTGAATTGTGGGAGGCGATCAGCGAACAACCGCTTCAGCCTGGCGAACAGGCTGAGGTCACAAGGGTGGAGGGGCTCAAACTCTACGTCAGACCCGTGCTCCAGAAAAGAGAGGCCTAATCATGCTCTTCAGTCCGGTCGGACTTCTATTGGTGGCGATCCTCGCAGTTGTAGTCATTAAACTGACCTTCAATGTTCTTCCCGAATACGAACGCGCCGTCATCTTCCGGCTCGGCCGCCTCGCGCGCGGCCTCTACGGCGGCACCGGACCCGGGCTCGTCATCATCGTGCCTTTCATCGATCGGTTAGTCCGGGTCAGCCTACGTACCGTAGCGATGGATGTGCCGCCCCAGGATGTCATCACGAAGGACAACGTCACCGTCAAGGTGAACGCCGTCATCTACTTCCGGGTCGTGGACCAGGAGCGAGCCATCATTCAAGTCGAAGACTATCTCTACGCCACATCCATGATGTCTCAGACCACGCTCCGCAGCGTGCTTGGGCAGAGTCAGCTCGATGACCTCCTGGCCAAGCGAGAGCAGATCAACGCGGATCTCCAACGGATCATCGATCAACAGACAGAACCATGGGGCGTGAAAGTGACCGCCGTCGAGGTGAAGAACGTCGACCTTCCCCAAGAAATGCAGCGAGCCATCGCGCGCCAGGCGGAGGCAGAACGGGAACGCCGGGCCAAGGTCATTCACGCCGAAGGCGAATTCGAGGCAGCCCGGCGGCTGGCTGACGCCGCCGACGTCATCAGCCAAAACCCAGCCGCGCTGCAGCTCCGTTATCTCCAAACCTTGGTCGAGATTTCCGCCGAGAAGAACTCAACGACGATCTTTCCGATCCCGATCGATACCATTGCACCCTTTCTCAAGAACTGGGGCAATAAGGCCTCGCCATAGGCCTTCTGCCACAGTGCACACAGAGTTCTCCGTGTGCCCTGATCATTAGACGATTCTTATCTAGCGATCAACCTCAGCGACACTTCAGTCTTTTTCCCCACCTTCCTCAGTTGGTCCTCGTATTTCGCCAATCCAGCACGAGATTTGCTCCGTATTAATACAAGAGCCAGCCTATTCTTCGAAATTATCGCGGGCTGAATCCTTTTCACGGTCCTCTGTCTCTAAATAGATGCAGGTGACAGGACGGTTCAATCGCGGCAGATGAAGCCCGCTCTAGGGGGCGGGAAAGAGGTAAAGAGATGAATGACGATTTCGGTCTCGAACGTGTGCAGGAAGGCCAAGAAGAGAAAGTGTCCGCCGTCATCGAGCTTGACGCAGACGATGCCGAAGCCAGCGGACTGCTTGACGTGATCGGCCGCAATGCGGCAGAGATCGCCGACACCGTGGAGCAACCAGAGGCGAAGCCACGCGAGGTCCAGCGCCAGGGGCCGTTCCTTCTTGAATCGCTGTACTTCCATTCTTTTGGGGAGCGCCCGCTCCTGACGCGAGACGAAGAGGTGTCGATCGCCAAGCGGATCGATGCAGGCACTCGCGCGATCAGGACCGCTCTTCGCCTGTCGATGAAGACGGCCTCCCGCTTGAAGCGGTCGGAGAATACTCAGACGGCGATACGGACGCTGCAGGTAATCCGGCGGTTAAGCGGCCTCTCCGCAACCGCACTGGACAAGGCCGATGCAAGTCTTACGAGCCTCCTGCGCGAAACGAAAGGCCCGGGGAAGACGGCGGCGGCGGTTCAGAAACAACTGAAGGCCTGCCTCTCTCAGTTGCGAGTTTCTCGCACCGTGCTGGAAAAGGCCAAGGACGAGTTGGTCCGCTGCAATCTGCGTCTGGTCGTCGATGTGGCCAAACATTACACAGGCCGAGGCCTCACACTCCTCGACCTCGTACAGGAAGGCAACATCGGGCTGATGAAAGCCGCGGAACGGTATCAGTATCGCAAGGGCTTCAAGTTCAGCACGTACGCCACGTGGTGGATCCGGCAGGGCATCACACGCGCGTTAGCCGACCAGTCCAGGACCATCCGTATTCCGGTCCACCAGACCGAAGCCTCCAACCGAATCTTGCGGGTGTCGCGCCGGCTGGGCCAGCAACTGGGCCGCCCGGCGAGGTTAGAGGAAGTGGCGAGTGCGTTGCGGATGAGGCCCGAACGGCTACACGAAACCGTGCAGGCGTTCCAGGAGCCGGTCGCCCTGGAGAATCCTATTGGAGACGGCGACACTCAATTTGGCGACCTGTTGCCGGATCACCAAGCGGTGTCTCCGGATGCGCATGTCCACCGGACGGAGCTCACGCGGGAACTCGACCGTATCCTAGGCACCCTGACGCCGCGGGAGCAGACGGTGATCCGCCTCCGATTCGGCATCGGCGAGGATCACCCACGAACCCTCGAGCAAGTCGGTCAAAGCCTCTCAGTCACGAGAGAACGTATCCGACAAATCGAGGCCAAGGCGCTGAAGAAGCTAAAAACGCCGGAAGTTCGACAGTTGTTCACCGCGATTAAGTAAGGCTGCTACTTCACAAGTGCGTTATCGGGACGGGCGAGGGGAATCCCCCCTCGCCCGTTTTCGTTCCTGTGAACTTCCGCCATAGAGCAAGTTGTGAGACAATGGGTGTGTGGAACAGAGAGCGTTCGTGTTCTTCACCACTACGATTGATCGTTTCATGATGCAACGTTTTCGCTTTATACTGATGTTTATGGTCGTGCCGCTGTGCCTGAGCGCAGTCCTGTTCGGCTCAATCACCGTTTATGCCCAGGTCACGCCGCACGAGTCTCACGACAAAGTCCTCTCCGTGCCGGCGGTCGTGGCAAAAGTGCGTCCTTCCGTCGTCACGATCATGACACGCGGCGTGGCGGCTAATCCCTCTCAACATTCTGTTCCGCCCGGGTCTGGCTCTGGCGTCATCATCGATGCGGGTGGATATATCCTTACCAACAACCATCTGGTCGAAGGCGTGAAAAGCCTCGTCGTCGGGTTATCGAGCGGTCGGCTTGTTCCTGGCCGCGTCGTCGGCAGAGACTTCCTGCTCGACCTCGCGCTCGTGAAGGTTGCCGCACAAGACCTCATCCCGGCACAGCTCAGCCAGACCGTGTCGCTCGAGATCGGCGAAACAGTCGTCGCAATCGGCAACCCGCTGGCGCTCAAGGGCGGCTCGACCGTCACCGTCGGTGTCGTGAGCGCATTGGATCGCTCTGTCCTGACTCCAAACGGCGAAACGCTCTACGACCTGATCCAGACCGATGCGGCCATCAACCCCGGCAGCAGCGGCGGCCCGCTTGTCGACCTGTCAGGCCGTGTCATCGGCATCAATGTCGCGATTGCGCCTTCCGCCCAAGCCATCAGCTATGCGATCTCGATGGAAGCCATTTATCCCCATATTCAATCAATGATCGTTCGCGGGTCAGTGCTCCGGCCCGATTTAGGCTTCGTACCGATCACCATTACGCCGAGCATCGCCGCGAGCTTCGATCTGGAAGCCGATCGCGGAATCCTGGCGTTGCAAGTCGATCCGGCCAAGCCGGCAGGCCAAGCCGGCCTTCAGCCGGGCGACGTCATCACGGCCGTCGACTCCCATCAGATCTATAATATGGGTGACTTCTGGCATGCGCTGTTGCGAAGCGGAGACCAACCGTCCGTTCAGCTAACCCTGCAAGGACGAAATGGAGGAACCACAGTGACACTGAACAAACCACTGGTATCGAGGACCACGCAGTAAAGATATCGCCATGACCCTTCTCGCAATTCATGCCGATCCTCTCCGAGACGCGCCGTCCTCGTCTCGCACCACAACATCCGGTCTGCTGTACCTCTATGATCGGGTACCGTATGCCTCGGCGTGGGAACTTCAGCGAACGTTGCACGAGGAGCGCGTGAACGACCAGCGACCGGACACGTTGCTGTTGCTCGAGCATGATCCGGTGTACACGCTGGGACGCAGCACGAAAGTCGCGCACTGGAGCGGTGACGAGGCCTCCTTAAAGGCTGAAGGGTGCGCCGTTTATCACGCCAACCGCGGCGGGTCCATCACCTATCACGGACCCGGTCAAGTGGTCGGCTATCCGATCCTGCGGGTGAGGGACCATTGTTCCGGTCCCAAATCCTACATGCGGTTGCTGGAAGAGGTGACCATCCGGACACTGGCCGAGTGGGGCATCGTAGGCCGCCGTCTTGAGCAATTAACCGGCGTGTGGGTGGAACAGGAGTCTCCCGCGAAGATCGCGGCGCTGGGCGTCCATATCTCTCGTGGCGTGGCCATGCACGGCTTCGCGTTGAACGTATCCATTGATCTGACTCCCTTCTCCCGCATCATCCCTTGTGGCCTGCCGAACTGCCGGGTCACGTCAATGGCCGACATCCTGGGGGACTCAGTACCCATGTCCCAGGTGAAATCAGCACTCGCAAAGCACTTTGCCGACGTCTTCCGGATCGAGTGGACCGAGACGACCGGTCCCGGATTCAATCCAGCTCAAACAGAGCATGCCGGCGCATCGTCTACGGACAGGCTGCGATTGCCGGTTGAATCGTGACGAGGAACCCATGAATGAACTCGATACGCCAACTTTTCGCCTTGCGGTCGCTCAATTCGATCAAGCCGCCGATGCAATGCGCCTCGACCCGAATCTTCGCGAACGCCTCAAACTGCCACAGCGGTCACTCATGGTCAGCGTCCCTGTCAGGATGGATGACGGACGTGTCGAAGTGTTTACCGGCTACCGGGTCCAGCACGATTCGTCCCGAGGTCCGTCGAAGGGAGGAATCCGCTACCACCCGGACGTGTGCCTCGGCGAGGTGGCAGCGCTCGCCATGTGGATGACCTGGAAATGCGCACTGGCCGATCTCCCTTACGGGGGCGCCAAAGGCGGCGTGAAAGTGAACCCTAAACAACTGTCCCGCGCCGAGTTGCAGCGGTTGACGCGCCGCTACGCAGCCGAGATCTTTCCTCTGATCGGGCCTGACAAGGATGTCCCGGCTCCGGATGTCGGCACCGACTCTCAGGTGATGGCCTGGATCATGGACACCTATAGCCAGCAAGTGGGTTACGCGGTCCAAGGGGTCGTGACGGGCAAGCCTCTGGTGATCGGTGGGAGTCTAGGCCGCGAGGAAGCCACCGGCCGCGGCGTGGTCAACGTGACCATTGAAGCGCTGCGCCATCTGAAGCTCGCGATCGACCGGGCGACGGTGGCGATCCAGGGAATCGGCAATGTTGGATCCCACACCGCTCTGATCATGCAACAATGCGGCGCGCGGGTCGTGGCGGTGAGTGATGTATCCGGAGGGCTGTACAACCCGAAGGGGCTCGACATTCCCGAGCTGCTCAAACGCTACCGGCAGTCCGGCCAGACCCTTCGCGACACGAAACTGGGAGACTTTATTACCAACGAAGAATTGCTCCAGCTAGAGTGCACGGTTCTGGTTCCCGCGGCGCTGTCGGAGCAGATCACCGAGAAGAATGCCCCCCGATTGCGGTGTCGCGTGCTCGCAGAAGGCGCGAACGGTCCCACCACTCTCGAAGCGGATCGGATCCTGACCGACAAGGGCGTGTTCATCATTCCCGACATTCTGGCCAACTCCGGCGGGGTGATCGTCTCCTATTTCGAATGGGTCCAGGACCTTCAACGCTTCTTCTGGAAAGCGAAGGACATCCAGGACCGACTGCACGAAATCATCACGCAGGCATTCCATCGTACCCTGCACTTCGCCACTGAGAAGCGGACGACCATGCGCATGGCTGCCTTGATGAACGGAATTGACAAAGTGGCCCAGGCTCATTTGCAGCGCGGCTTGTATCCGTAACCGCGCGGTCTCGCCACCATTCCGCGCGCCATGACTCTCTTTGCGATTCTCCTATGACTCCGTACGTCCTAGCCACTGTCGCCGGCATTTGGATGGCCGACGGAGTGTGCTTGCTCATCGCGCCGGGTCTGCTGATTGCGAAGCTTCGCGAGATGCTTACCCGGTCACCCTCTCTATTCCGGTGGGAAGTCATCCCCATGATCTTCGGATTGGTGTTGATTGCCTCCGCACAAGATTTTCGCTATCAGCCGTTGTGGACAGTCACCGGCAGCGCCATGATCGCTAAAGGCATCTTTCTCCTGGCAAGCCCTTCGTCCTGGCGCCAGCCGGTGCTGGATTGGTGCATGAGCCGCGAAGAAGTCGACTACCGCTTCTTGGGCCTCGGCCTTTGTACCCTTGCGATCCTGCTGCTGCATGCGCTAGGGTGGGTCGGCTCCTAGCCCGCATTATTCATGAACGCTTCTGCTGCAATCGCGGATTCGCCTGCCTGTGCCGGGCACGGCAGACAGGCGATTTCGCGACGAACCGTCATGAATAATGCGGGCTAGGCATAACCTGCTCATCTCCCACTCCGAGGGGGAAAAGTATGGACCGGCGTATGATCGCATCGCTATGGGAAGCTCACAGCCAAACCCAGTGGCCTCAGCTCAACAACCCCAACGAAGGTCAGTTAATGATGTTGGACACCGTGATCGGTGGATGCGCGGTCTATTACCTGGACAGCGAGACAGAACTCGACTCGCAGCGAGTCAGCATTCTCGAGGATTGTATTTCCGATCTCGATACGCTGTTGGACGGCCTGACCGACGATTGCAGACCTTACTTCGAACGAGTGAAGCGGTTGGCTCGAATGTTGATCGAGACGCAGCAGGCCGCCTGAGAGATCGACTTTTGCAGATGGGGCGGAACCGGATGATCCGCCCCATCCGAATCCTACTCTCAGAGCGTTTCCACAATATCCTTTTTCATCGGACCGAGGAGCCCCAGCAGTTCACCCTTTTCCTGCGGCGGCACTTTGAACTTATCCAACGCCGCCACAAGATCTTCTACCAAGGCGGTGAAGTCGGCATTGGAAATCTTCATACCGGCATGGGTGGTCTTCATATCCCGCCCGGTATAAGCGCACGGGCCACCGGTCGCCATGCAGACCTGATCCACCAAATGTTTCTTCAGCTTGGGAATGTCCGTCGTGGCAAATCTCCCATTGATCCTGGTATCCGCTGCGACATTGGCCACGAACTGATCCACCACCGCACTGATCGCCCCCTTGCCTCCTAACCGGTCATACAGCGACTTTCCCGGCACCACCCCACCGCCCATCTCGGCACAACCCACACTGGCAAGCGCCAGCGCTCCTGCGAAAAGCCCTACGATTCGTTCACCGATTCGCATTATTCGCCCCCTCCTGGTTATGAGAAACAACATCCTGCCTCTTCTCCATCCTCCTCGACTCCCTTGGCAATGAACCAAGGTAGGCATCACTCACGATCTTGACGCCGCACTATAGGGTCACTATGATCTATTGGTCAAATATATCTTTTTAATGTTTTCTATAATCAGGAGCTATTGAAAGGACTACGGCATCTATCATGGAACTCCGGCACATCCGGTACTTTCTCGCCGTGGCGTCCTGTCAGAATTTCACCCGGGCGGCGGACACCGTCCATGTGTCTCAACCTTCGTTATCAGTCCAGATTGGCGCGCTCGAAGAGGAGCTCGGCACCAGACTGTTCGACCGGCTTGGTCGAAAGGTCGCGCTCACCCAAGCCGGAGAATTGTTCCGGCAACATGCGGAGCGCGCGCTGCGGGAACTCGAACATGCGACGCAGGCCGTTCAAGAACTGCATGGAGCGAAACGAGGACGGCTTATCGTCGGCACCCTCTCTACCGTCAACTCCTACCTGATTCCCCCGGTAGCCTCTCGCTTCAAACAGCGCTTTCCAGGCATTCACTTACAAGTCCATGCTCACCCCTCGGCCGACATCGTCGCGGCCCTCTTGGCCAACCGGTTGGACCTCGGCATTTGCTTATTTCCCGTAGCCCAGGACCGGTTGACGACGATTCCATTATTCGACGAACGGCTCGTCCTCGTGGCCCCGTCATCGTACCCCATCCACAAACCGCGGCTCCGGATGAAGGAGCTTGGAGGCCTCCCCCTAGTGCTGATGCCGGCCGATTATTGTCTGCGAAAGATGATCGAGGGCGAGTGTCTTCACGCGGGCATCCACCCGGAAGTCGTCCTGGAGATGAGTTCTCCGGAGGGTATTCTCCAAGCGGTGACGGAGGGAACCGGGCTCACCGTCCTGCCGGAATTGTATGTACGTTTGAGGCTGCCGGGGGCCGATTTGAAAATTATCGACCTATACGACCCTACTCCTCGGCATGCGGTCGGGCTGGCCTATATGACGGGACGATACCAAAACCTCGCCGCCAAAGAGTTTGCCAGCCTCTGCCAGAGCACTATGGCAGAACTGCTTGCCCATTCCATGCGGTCCGCGCGACCCAGAACTCGATCGCGTCTTGCCCGGTAACACTCCTTCCTTCTGAGCCCTATCCCGCGTCCGAAAGCTGCCTCTATTGGATTGCTTGGACCAGACCATTCTGTGGCTGCTCCCCCATTCTCAGTCTCCGTAGAGAATGCCCGTGCCGAACGTATCCACTAGCCTCGCCTGTAGAGTGAGGTTCCTTGCATGTTACTAGAGCGTCCGCTAGAATGCGTCCGCTGCCTCATGTCCTACCGCAGGTGGCCAATTCCCGTTTGCACATCCCCAGTGATGTGAAGGTAAGGAGGAGTCGATGAAGGAGAGATTGTGGCTGGCACTCGGTCTCAGTGTGCTAGTCCTGATGAGTCACACAACGCTCACCGCTGCAGAGCCTTATGAACTCAGCAAGAACGACATCATGGATCCCAAAGCCGTCACGAGTGCGGAGGTCTTACTCTTCGGAGTGAAACTGGGCGATCCGGAAGGCAAGGCTGTAGACGTCTTGGTCAATGAGAAGATCCCCGGCATCAAGGCAGAACAGGAAGCCACCTTCATTTTCCTCCTCGACCAGCGTAAGCCGACGGGACCGATGGCGGGCGTCCGTGTGCAGGACGGGAAAGTCGATCTGATCTTTATTAATAACCGCTTCGCCTACAAAACCCGCGGGATTTTCCGGAATGTGCTCAACAGCGAAAGCCCGGACGAAGTGCGCAAGATCCTGGGAAAAGAAGACTACGGTGACGAGAACGTCATGGGCGCGGCGCTCATCTATGAGAAGCAAGGGCTCCAGGTCAATTATCTCGGCAAGGACGTCAATGTGGAGTTTACGCTGCCGCACTGATCCACGCCACGCCTCCGGTTGCTTGGACGCAGGTGAATACACTGCGGAGATCGAGCGGGGAGGAGGACCGACTCGATAGAGGATCGGCAAGCGGCCGCCGGATTATCCCGTCACATCCCCGCCTGAACCGCATGCAGCCCATAATTGATGAGGTTCAGGGCGGTGTTCCACCGACGGTTGGAATTCAGAATCACAACGAGCAGATCGCTGCCGTCCTGGGACACTTTGGCGATCAGACAGCGTCCGGCTCGTGACGTGAAACCCGTTTTCACCCCTTCCACGCCGGGCACGCGCCCGAGGAGCCGGTTGGTATTTCTCAGCAGATAGGACCGGTGGCCGTTGACCGGCGTGATAATCTCCCGTTCTTCGCGGACCAACTGCTTGAAGATGGGGTTCTGGAGCGCGTATTCGCTTAACTTCGCGAGATCTTCAGCCGTAGAGTAATGCTCGGGGGCATCGAATCCGCATGGATTGCTGAAGTGCGTATCGGCTAAGCCCAGCGCGGCAGCTTTGGTGTTCATCAGCATCACAAATTTGTCCTCGTCACCCCCCACGTGTTCTACCGCCGCCAAGCAGGCGTCGTTCGCTGAGACGATCAGCATCGCTTTGAGCAGATCCTCAAGGCGGAAGACTTGCCCCTCCCGCAAGCGGAGATGAATCTTGTGGGCACGGGACGCATGGCGGCTGACCATCACGTGATCGTCCAGGTGCCCAAACTCCAGGATCACCAGCGCCGACATGATCTTCGTGAGGCTGGCAGGGGATAAACGCTTGCTCGACTCGAACTCGTAAAGCGTGCGCCCCGTCTTCAGGTCTTTGAGCAAGACGCTATGAGCGGGAACCCGGCGCCACGGCAAGAAGTGCGTGCTCGCGACCGGAGAAATGATCGGCGCCTGGCGAGAGGAGGAAAAGGAGGAATCCGCTGCTTCGGCTGCTTGGCTGAAAGCAATAAGCAGTGTCGCGATAAGAAGGCACCCGACACCACCACCGGAACCCCGATCACTCGCCCTCGTCATACGGGGCTCCCCAAGCCATCCAAGCTTACATCGCAAGCAGAATGTGTCACAGACTATAAGACTCTCTCACTTTGGAGCCGCGGTACCCACTGTCGAGCACCTTGTGAAAGAATCGGAGCAGGTCGGCCAGATCGATCCAGAACCCGCAGTTGAGGCAACGAGCATAAAGGCGACGGTTCATCAGCGTATAGTGCCGCTCGATCATCATGAAGCCTTTGCACTTTAAGCAATCCATACGACACACTTGTCGTTCCCCTGTTCTCGCCTCGGCAGCCTGGCGCCGTCGCCGGCAAACACCGGACTGAACCCTCAGCCGCGCGTCGATCACCGGTTCCTACAACGGCATCAGCGGAGGCGGTTCAGGATCAATGCCAGACATCCAGCGAAGAGGCCCCCACCCAGGATGGTCAACGCGAAAGACAGGGAAGCGCTTGGCCCCCCGGCCGGACGCGTGCCATACAGCAGGTCGCGAACTCCACCCTGAATCATCAGCACCGACAGGGTCGTGAGCGACCCCATGTTAAACCACCAGAAGAATGCCCTCACTGAGCCTATTTGCGCTCCTGTGCACGACCCACTTAGGCTGCAGCTCTTTCTGGTGGCCACTCTAAAGCAGGGTCTAAGGCCTGTCAAGGTTAAGGATCAGTCTGAACGGCGCTGCGCGCTCTCCCGCACGGAACAGCCGTTATCCCGCACCTCTACCACCGGCAGGCGAGAGCGTCTTCAGTCCACGATGAAGGAAAATCGTCACGCTCCCGGCGCCATTGTCGGCAACCACAAGACCGGGCTCCTCGAGATCCTTCGTCGTCACGCGAAACATCGCTAACGCGAACGGACCGGGTTTCGTGCGATAGTTCCTCGGCGGATATTCAAATGTCCCGTCTCCACGTCCAAAGAGAATCGACAAATCGTTCGACTGAATGTTCACGATGGCCACATCTGAGAGATGGTCGCCATTGAAGTCCCGAGCCAGACCGAAATTGGGCCCGGCATCGGCTCCCGAGTCCTTGCCGGTCTGAAATGTCGCGTTACCATTCCCCAGGAAGGTTGTGAACGTATCACGCTCGCCGTTGATCACCAGTAGATCCTGCACCCGATCATTATTGAAGTCGGCGAAGCTGACGCCCAAGGGCCGTTTTCCCGTTCGGTAATCCGTAGGGCCGCGAAACGTCCCGTCGCCCGCGCCGATCCAGATCGACACGGCACTGGACATCGGCCCCCCATTGGAGACGGCAAGGTCGATCTTCCCATCACCATTAAGATCTCCCAGCGCCACACCGGTGGGCGTATCGCCGTATTCGTATTGTGCCCCGTGCTGGAACTCACCCGTTCCCGTCCCAAGGAATATTTTGATCTTGTCGTTCCGTAACGCCACGACGAGATCCGGCTTCTGGTCCCCATTTAAATCGTCGCTGGCAATCGCCACGGGCGTGCGGTGCACAGGATACTGCGGTCCTTCTTCGAACTTCCCGTTCACGCGGCCGAGCAAGACCGACACTTGATCACTCCCCGAACAGGCCAACGCGACGTCCGGGTTGCCATCGCGGTTGAAATCGTGCACGGCTAGCGCCCGGGGTTCTTTACAGACGTTGAGTTGGACTTGGTCTTTAAACGTTCCGTCGCCGTTCCCGAAGAGAACAGAGAGCGTACTGTTGCCGATATTGGTCGTAACAAGATCGGTGAAGCCGTCGTGATTCAGATCGGTGGTCATCACCGCCGTCGGATTCTTTCCGACCGGATAGCTGGCAAACAGGTAGAACGGGTCGGGGGGCACATATGGATCCTGCTTGGAGCACCCCCAGAGGAGCGCTGTGGCGGACAACACTGCAATGATGGGGCCCTGACAGCCGCGCGGTCTTCGCTGAATCATCGGCTCGCTACCTGCACATGCTCGCCCTCAGTGTTCTGCAACCGGGAAGCTCATGCGACAACGGACGTGCGTGAGGACCGTCACGCAACGATGGAAGGCATGATGGTGTCGCGCGGATGAGGGGTGCAGTATACCCATCCGTGCTTCACCTGTGCAATGGACCCTTCCGAGAGCCAGACAGGACCTCCGTTGCCATTAGCACCCCGCTTTCGCGAGCCCTGCAGGAACTCCCTTTGAAAATTGCGGAATACTTGGGCTACAATGCGCCCGTCATAGAGGAGGACTCAATGAGCGACACTGTGAAGATTGAACTCACCATGTACGGCGTGGCCGAAGTGCTCAAGTGGTGCATTGATCGGAACAAAGGACGCATCCCAGGGGTCGATACAGCCGGTTTCAAGAAGATGCAGGCCTTGTTGGCGGAGAAACCGCAAGCCGGCGACTATCATACGCTGGATCAGTTCTGGAAGAAAAAGGTCGTATTGGATCTGACCGATGAGGAAGTGGCGACGATTGATCGGTGCCTCTACGACATTCCCAATTTCGACAATGTGCCTCTTCCACAAATCCGGCACATGTTCTGGCCCAGGGAAGCTGCGGCACACTAACCCCTTGCCTGCTCGCTCACTGCGGACGGCAGCGGGCGAGCCTCTGGTTTTGCAGCTCCTGCCGCTGCCCGCCTCCCGACTATCCTGTGCTGCACAGTTCCGAGCGAGACAGACTTCCCTACGTGAACAGCAGCGTATCTCTCCTTAACCCGCATTATTCATGACGGTTCGTCGCGAAAGCGCCTGTCTGCGTGTCCGCCCGCCTGCATGGCTGCGGGCAGGCACAGGCAGGCGCAGTCGCGTCGCGAGACGGGCACGCGGAGCCGGGGGACTGACGCCCTTCCCCGCGTCTGCGCGTGGTGTCTGTCCCCGTCCGAACCGGGACAGGCGCCGTCGCGGACGACGGAGCCAGTCCCCAACAGTACGTCGAGGGGGGGGAAGCGGCGAGCCTGCCCGCCGCAGGCAGGTCGCAGCAGCCTGTCTGCCGTGCCCGGCACAGACAGGCGAATGCGCGATTGCAGCAGAAGTGCTCATGAATAATGCGGGTTAATCCGAAGGCAAAGACGCCGCCTCCAATGCCAGCAGACGCCCGGCACAGAAGCGAGTCACGGGGTCGGTGTCTATGTCAGGGTCGATCCCATCCCAGATCACAGACCGTATATTCCATCGCACGATGGGGTAAAACAGGATACCCGGCCACGTCATGAGGGCAGTGCGTGCTTGCGAAAGCATCTCATCCTCCTCGACCCTGGTCCGGAATCGATGGACGATACGGTTATACCAGGAGAATGTCTCATGACGTCGGGATCTTGCCTCGACCAGCCGAAGATGCACATCTTGTTCGGCCGTCAATGAGCTCAGGATGTCGCGTGGAGGCGATGCATGTTGACCGGCTACCGAGAATGATAGCGAGCGATGAGCCGCAGGGGAAACGTGAACGGCCGGGCTATGGAGCGGCAATTGTTCTTGCTGTCGAGCCCGTAACAACGTCCGCCAGGACTCCTCAAGGGATCGAACCTCTTCTTCGGCACGGAGCACCTCAGGAATCATCCCGGCCAAACAGCGCCCCTCACGATCCAGCGCCGTTGTGCATCCGGTCAGCAGCGTCAGAGAGAGCACGCCTCCGAGGAGACGCATGAAGAATCCCCCCCGTTCCCGGAACTCACTCTACGTGTTTGCGATGCGGGGATTCAAGAGGAGTCGGTGCGGTGGCGCTCCTTCTCGCAACATTTCATCCCTCAAGAGACTTCCGTTTCCATTTCGCCCACCGGCCGGATGATTTCCTATCGGGAAAAGCGTATCCTGCAGCGGCAAGCTGAACCGATCCTGCCACAGCAACTCCTCGGGGCTTTCATGCACTGGACTTGACAACGTTTGCTGGTCACCATGTCCGATAAAGCTCCCCTACGAGAAGGGCAGGTACTCACTGGTCCTCTGTTCAGCGAGCCGATGCGGGTTGAGACGGTTCGGCCCGGTGGAGCAGAAACCTGGATCGTCGGTTTGGTCGGTACGCAGACGGAGCGATTCAGAAACGTCACCCTCGCTCTTTCCGACATCAAATCACTTCGCATTCAAGATCCCGCCTGCACGTATGCGGGTGACGGTAATCTCCTCCGCCTCGGGCTTCAAGCCTATGCGCTCGGCATCGCTTATGAATTTGATCCGTACTTTGGCCTTTCCATCTCACGCGTCGATCCTCTGCCGCATCAGCTGGAAGCTATCTACGATCATCTGCTGAAGCTAGCAAGGGTCAGATTTCTCCTCGCCGACGACGCCGGCGCCGGGAAAACCATCATGGCCGGCCTGCTGATTCGAGAGCTAAAACTGCGTGGACTGGCGGAGCGCATCCTCATTGTGTGCCCAGCGAACCTCACGTTCCAATGGCAGCGCGAATTGAAGGAGAAGTTCGATGAGAAGTTCCTGGTCCTCAAGGGAGACGACATCCGTGACCAATTCGGCGTCAACCAGTGGATGGAACAAAAAACGGTCCTGACGTCGCTCGATCTGGCCAAACGGACAAACATTCTGCCGGGCCTCCGGCAAGTCCGCTGGGATCTCGTCATCGTCGATGAGGCGCACCGAATGTCCGCGTCGGATGCCGAGCACAAGAGTCAGCGGTATCGGCTGGGCGAAATCTTGCGCGATATCAGTGACCATATTCTGTTGCTCACTGCCACGCCGCATAAGGGCATCCCAGAAAACTTCAGTCTTTTCCTGCAACTCTTGGATCAAGACGCCTATGCCGATGTGCGCTCGATTCGCGAAGCGATGAACCGCCGGCACGCGCCGTTCTACCTCCGCCGGACTAAAGAAGCGATGGTGTATTTTCCGGAACGGCAGCCGGACGGCAAATGGGTCGCGAGGAAGATCTTCACCAAGCGCATCCCGCACACCGTGGATTTCAAGATCGATGGCGACGAAGACCGGCTCTATCGCGCTGTCACGGCCTATGTGAAAGCCCAGTCCCATAAGGCAGCAGCCGAAGGGGATGATCCGCGAGCCCGGGCCGTGGGATTCCTCATGGCCCTCTACCAGCGTCGGTTGGCCTCCAGCACCTATGCGCTCCGCCACTCCCTGCAGAACCGTGCCCGGCGTCTGGAGGAAGGGCTGAAGCGGGCACAAGAGTTGGCGAGACTGGCGCCTCCCCAACTGCCCGATCCGGACGAACTCGAAGAGATGGAAGAATCCCAGCGGGAACGGCTGGAAGAAATTCTGGAGGCCATCACGCTGGCACAAAATCCCGAGCAGGTGCGGGAGGAAATCGAAGAACTCAAGACCCTGGCAGTGCAGGCGGAGCAGGTCGAAGAGGCCGGCGTCGAGGCCAAACTCTCTCGGCTTAAAGATGTCCTGCAAGAACAAGGCTTCTTCGACCACCCGGACCAGCGCCTGCTTCTCTTCACGGAGTTCAAGGACACGCTGGACTATTTAGTGAAGCGCCTCAAGACCTGGGGCTTCCGCGTCGGCTTTATTCACGGCGGCATGAAACCAGGATCAAGAGACGAACCAGGAACTAGGCTCTACACCGAGCAGCAATTCAGGGACGGGGCCATTCAGATGCTGGTAGCCACAGAAGCCGCCGGCGAAGGCATCAATCTACAATGCTGCCACATTCTCTTTAACTATGACATTCCGTGGAATCCCAATCGGCTTGAACAGCGCATGGGGCGCATCCATCGCTATGGCCAGGTAAAAGACTGTCTCATCTTCAACTTTGTCGCCACCAACACAGTCGAAGGGCGAGTCCTGCAGAAGCTTCTGGAAAAACTCCAAGAGATCAGAGATGCCCTGGATGACGATGCAGTTTTCAATGTGGTGGGCGAAATCCTCCCAGCCTCGCGGCTCGAAAGTGTGTTGCGGGATTACTATGCCGGCCGTATGGGAGATGCGGATCTCGAAGAGCGTCTGCTGCGGGATGTGAAAGAAAAACGCTTTCGAGAGATCTGCCAACATGCCTTGGAAGGCCTGGCGTCGAAAAAGCTCAATCTCGAAATGCTCCTTGAGCGCCGCGCACGGGCTCAGGAACGCCGGGTTGTGCCCGAAACCATCGCGCGCTTCATCCGCGAAGTGGCTCCCTTGGTGCCCTTCACCCTGAAGCCGATTCAAGCACTGCCCCACACCTTCGAGCCCGGAAGCACACCGCCAGCCCTTCGCCGATTCGAGACCGAACAGGATTGGAAGTGCCAGCCGTTGGCGAATCGGTATCCCCGCCTCTCGACCGATCGCGAGACAGCCGAGTCACACAATCTGGAATGGGTGACACCAGGACATTCTCTCTTTGAAGCGTTGCGTCGTCACGCTTTGAGCCAAGCCCAAGACAGTTTAGCCGTTGGCGCATGTTTCTACTCGCTCGACCACACGGCACCGACCAGGATAGATTTCTATCGAGCCCAGATCGTCGACGGGCTGGGCTATGTCGTCCATGAGCGCCTCTTCGCGGTTCAGGTCTCAGAAGACGGTACCTGTCGCCTGCACGAGCCCAGCGTACTCGGCAATCTGCAGCCAGCCCCTGCGCCCAAGACACTGCCCTTTCTTGCCACAGCTCATGATGCACAGAACTGGCTGCATCAAGAGGCCCTCACGCCGTTCCTCGAAGAAGTGCGCGCTGAACGGCTTGAAGAAGTGGACCGCATACGAACCCATGTCGAACTGTCGCTGCAGGAGCTTCTGGAAAAAGAAGATCGGCTCATTGGCCGCTTTGCAGAAGAAGCGGAGCGAGGGGTCGAAGGAGCCGCAGGCAGTCTCAAACTGGCGGAAGACCGACATGCTGTGCTGCTTGCTCGGAGAGAGAAACGCCGGCAGGAACTGGATCGGCAACGTTCGCTCACGCTGCAATCGGTTGAGAGAATGACCAGCATCCTCGTCTTTCCCCATCCGGACCGCAACAAGCCGGAGGTCAAAAACCTCCGGACCGATCCAGAGACTGAAGCTATTGCCATGCGGGTCGTGATCGAACATGAGCAGGCGCAAGACCGCACAGTGACCGATGTGCATGAGAAGGATCTCGGCTACGACATTACAAGCCTGGATACCACATCCGGCGAATTGCGGCTCATCGAGATCAAGGGTATCGGCGGAGAGACCGGAACGGTGTGTCTGACGCCGAACGAAAAGCGAGTCGCCGAAGATCGCCGCGATTGCTATTGGCTCTACATCGTCACCCACTGCAAGACCCAGCCGCGGTTGCAAGAGCCGATTAAAGATCCGGCGCGGCTCGATTGGCACGAGGTGAAGAAAGTGGATCACTACTATCTTTCGGTCGACGCGATGAGCGGGCCTATGACCGTCAGCGAAGGGGAGCCACCAGGCTATGGCGATTCTGCTCGACAGGAGCGATAACCGACAGGGGAGCGTGGCCTTGGACAGGCAGTCGAGGTACAATCCCGCACGAGAGGCGTGCCTCACCGCATAACGAGACGAAGGCTGACGAGGGAGACATGAGAACGCACCGCATCCTGGATGAGAAGACACTGCAGACGATCGTACAGCGGATCGTCGAGGTAGCCAATCCGGAAACAATCATCATGTTCGGGTCGGCCGCCCGTGGTGAGATGGGGCCGCACAGCGACGTGGATCTCTTGGTGGTCAAAAGGGGAGAGTTCCATCGAGGCCACCTCGTTGAAGAGATCTACATGAACTTGATCGGCGTGGGCCAGGCAGTGGATGTCATCGTCGTGACACCGGATGAAATAGAGAAGTACAAGAACCGGGCAGCCTTAGTCATCTATCCAGCCGTCCGAGAGGGCAAGGTTGTCTATGCCGCCTGAAAGAAGGCCTCCGGACGACCCAGTTGAGTGGCTGAATCGTGCCAAGAGCAACCTCGCCAGAGCCAAGGCGGATATCACCATCCCGGACATCTACCTTGAGGATCTCTGCTTCGATGCGCAGCAGGCTGCGGAAAAGGCGATCAAAGCCCTGCTGCTTTCTCGGAACATCATCTTCCCCTTCGTGCATGACCTCGCCGAGTTAGTCACGGTGCTTCAGCAGAGCGGGCAAGCGGTGCCGGCTGCCATCGCGGAAGCGGCCAGATTGACTCGCTTTGCCGTGGAAACGCGGTATCCCAGCCTCGCCGAGGCGGTGACACGTGATGATTACCAGAGGGCAGTGGCCATAGCCGAAGAGGTCATTCGTTGGGTCGAAAAGCACATGTCTGCGGAACAATGACCGACAGCCGCCACGAGTCGAAATGATTCCCAAGGAATGTAAACGCCTGGCCGAGGTTGACTTCCCGATTGCCGTCGTGTCGAAGCATGCGGCGCGGGAGAAGTCGATCCGGCACGGGCATCCGTCGACGCTGCATCTGTGGTGGGCGCGGCGGCCACTCGCGGCCTGTCGGGCGATGCTATTGGCGCTGCTTCTGCCTGATCCGTGCGATGAGCACTGTCCTGATGAATTCAAGAAGCTGGCGCGGGAACTCTTGCCGCAAATCGTGGGCAGGATCAAGCCGAATGATGAAGATCTCCGCCACGCACTTTTGAAGTTCATCGGCGACTTCGCCAACTGGGATCTCTCGACCGACCGAACTTACCTCGAAGTCTCCCGGGGACTGGTCAAAGCGGCTCACTGTGAAGAGCCCCCGCTGGTTGTCGATCCATTTGCAGGCGGCGGCTCGATTCCGTTGGAAGCCTTGCGACTGGGATGCGAAGCCTTCGCGAGCGATTTGAATCCTGTGGCCTGCCTCATACTAAAGGTCTTGCTGGAAGACATTCCGAGACATGGTCCTGAACTGGCCGAAGAGCTACGCCGAGTGGGAGCGGAGATTAAAGCGGCGGCTGAGAAGGAACTCGCCGAGTTGTATCCGCCCGATTCAGACGGCGCGATGCCTATTGCCTATCTCTGGGCCAGAACGGTGCGGTGCGAATCCTCTGGGTGCGGAGCGGAGATTCCGCTAGTCCGTTCGTTTTGGCTGTGCAAGAAAGCGAATAGAAAGCGAGCACTGCGTTATCGGGTCGTAGCGCCGGCTTCCAGCCGGCAACTTCCGAACGACACCGTCGCTCGCCGCACCCGCGGCTACCTTCCGCACCTGGAGCGCGACGGCGGTACCTATTTTGTGACCTTCCGGCTCGCCGGCACTCTTCCGGCACATGTCCTCGCGCGTCTGGATGTCGAGACACAGACCAAAGAGCCATGGACCAAGCAGGAAACGATCGATGGATGCCTCGATGCCGGTGAGGGCGACTGCTGGCTCCGTGATCCGCAGATTGCTCAGGTCGTCGTCGAGGCACTCCGACACTTCGACGGCGATCGGTACACGCTGCACGCCTGGTGCGTGATGCCCAATCACGTTCACGTCGTGTTGACCGTCAAGGACGATCTCGCCCGCGTGCTGCATTCTTGGAAATCCTACACTGCCAACCAGGCGAATCGCCTCCTTGGACGCTCCGGCGAGTTTTGGCAACGGGAGTACTATGACCACTTGGTCCGCGATGAACCGGATTTTCACCGGTGCGTGGAGTACACGTTCAACAATGCCGTCAAAGCCGGACTGTGTGATTCGCCGCAAGCGTGGCCGTGGTGTGGGCTGGGCGGGTTGGACGTCGAGGACGTTGGGAGCCGGCAGGATGCCGGCGCTACGGAAACCGGCGCGGCGCCACGGATCGAATTCGAACTCTTCGAGCCCAAGAAAGATTCGGAAGTCCCAAGCGGCACAGTCTCACGCGCCAAAGCCGCCTGTCCGTGCTGCAATGTGGTACTTGCGCCCGAACGCGTCCGAGCGCAGTTGAGCGAGCAGCGCGGTGGGGCGGACGTGAGGTTCGACCGGAGCGGAAACCGAATCGGAGGCGCTCGGTTGCTGGCTGTGGTGACGCTGCAACCTGGCGAGCAAGGGCGTTTGTATCGCCTCCCCAAGGACCGCGACTACGAGACGGTTTGGAAGGCACAGAAGGCCCTCGCCAGGGTTTCAGCTACCAAACTGCCAAACGGTTTAACACCTGTGCCCGATGAGCCATTGCCGCCCATTGGAACATTGGGCTTCCGCGTTCAACGATATGGGATGCTGCAATGGGGCGACCTCTTCACAGCCCGGCAGAAGCTAGCGCTGGTGACTCTCGGAGAGGGAGCCGTTGCGCAAACAAAAGGACCGGGAAAGTTATCGTTAGCTTTAGCGATAAGCCGACTGTCTGATTACAGTTCGGCCCTCACGTCATGGGTGCCAAAGGGCGAATTTATCCGCGGTACGTTTGGGCGCCAAGCTCTTCCGATTGTCTGGGACTTTACTGAGGCGTCTCCTTGGACTGATTCTTCTGGAAACCTTGATGGCGCAGTAGACTGGGTCGCCAGGGTTATCGAAGGATTTCCGCTTGGCTGCGGATCAGGTCAGGCTCAAATTGCCGACGCCTGTGAGTCGCCCTTGCCGGAACATGCAACAGGGATATGGTTTACTGACCCGCCTTATTATGATGCTGTCCCCTATGCCGACCTATCGGATTTCTTCTTCGTCTGGCTCAAACGAACTCTACCCGGTTACCCGCTTCTTCGCGACCCTTTTGATCCTCGCGACTCCCTGACGCCAAAGGGACGCGAGATCGTCCAGGATGAAACCAAGGTTGTAGATGGCCGCCCGAAGGACAGACGATGGTTCGAAGACATGATGGCGAAAGCCTTTGGCGCGGGATGTCGAGTACTGAAGGAAGACGGCATAGGAAGTGTGGTGTTCGCACATAAGACCACAGAGGGCTGGGAAGCGCTGCTATCCGGATTGATAAAAGGTGGCTGGGTGATCACAGGCTCGTGGCCGATTGCAACGGAGCGACCAGGCCGTCTTCGTTCTCAGGAATCCGCTGCCCTTGCGACCAGTATCCATCTTGTTTGCCGCCCTCGCACAACTAGTGATACTGGTGATTGGGGTGAAGTCTACCGGGAATTGCCCGTTCGAGTTGGCGAATGGATCGAAAGACTGCAGTCTGAAGGTGTGCGCGGTGCCGATCTGGTCTTCGCCTGTATCGGCCCGGCGATGGAAATCTACAGTCGCTACTCGAAAGTCGAGGATGCGGGAGGACGAGAGATCCCGCTTGGCGGTGACCCAACGGCCAGCGAGCCATACAAACGCGGGTTTCTGGCCTACGTGTGGGAAACCGTTGGCCGTCTGGCGCTTCAGCAAGTGTTGGGAACCGCCGAAGCCAAAGCGCGAAACGGAGCAGCCGGCGCTCTGGAAGAAGACGCTCGCTTGACCGCGCTGTTCCTGTGGACCCTGCAAAGTACGAACGGAGAGGTTGAGGCTAAGGCTGAGGTCGAGGAAGAAGAGGCGGATGAAGACGATGAGGAGGAAGAGGAAACCGGCGGGAAGAAGAAGGCCAAGGGCTACACGCTCATCTTCGATGTGGTCCGCCGGTTCGCCCAGCCGCTGGGGATTCATCTCGATCAGTGGGAAGGGCGGATCATTGAAACCGAGAAAGGGATGGTCCGCCTGTTGCCTGTGAGCAAGCGGGCTGAACAGCTTTTTGGCGAAGATGGGGCTTCGGCGGTTGCCACGCGGATTGAACGGGAAGCCCGTCGGAATCCTCAAATGACCTTGGAGTTTTCACTGCCGGAAGCGGAGGCTCCAGCGATCAAAGGGCGTGGTCGGGGCAAGAAGGGCAAGGGACAATCTCTCAAAGAGGTGGGGGACGAACAACTCACCGCTCGACGTGAGGCGACAACGCTCGACCGTGTACATGCAGCCATGCTGTTACAATCCAGCGGCCGAGCCAACGCTTTGCGGGCCCTGTTGAAAGCGGAGCAGGAACGAGGGCCCGACTTCTTGCGATTGGCCAACGCTTTGTCTGCCCTCTATCCGAAAGACAGCGAGGAAAAACGCCTGCTCGATGCGATGCTGCTCGCGGTGCCGCGGTGACGGAGGGACCGCGTCTTGTGAAACCCGTGGTCTTCACTGCGCATGCTCGGAAGCGAATAGTTGAGCGTGGCACCCGAGAAGAGGACGTGATCGAGGCTATTCGTATTGGCGAGCGAGAACCTGCGCAGAGGGGGCTTACCTTCTAGCGATTGAATTTAGAGTTTCATCGCGAGTGGGATGGGCGGTATTATCGCATGCAACAGGTCGCACCGGTGGTGGCCGAAGAACCGGAGCGCATGAGTGGTGATCACCGTCTACACCTTCTATTTCCAAGAAGGAGGCAACCCGTGAAGATTGAGTACGACAAGGAAGCGGACGCCATGTACATTCGCCTCCAAGAGGGCGACTTCCAATGCCGGAATGTTCGGCTGACGGACGACATTGCATTGGACTTTGCGGCCGGTGAACAGCTCGTGGGGATTGAAGTGTTGGGCGCGAGTCGTTTGTTCGAGAAGCCCGATTCGCCGGTGGTTGAACTGAAGGCCCTCATCCCGAAGGTGATTGCCGCTTAATCTGCATTTTCTGAGGACCCATGGAACCCTGGTACAAAGTCGCCATGCCGCGTCCCGAGGTGCGAGAGGGGCGGTCGTTTAATCCTGACGAATTCGCCATAGCCCTTGAACAAGTCGTCGCCGGTACGGCTCCCAAGGATTACAAAGATCCCGTCCAGTTCTTCAATCGCACCTGTTTCACGCGGGCTCTCAAAGAGCATGCGGGAATGGTGCTCCGTCGTTTGTCCGGAAAGACCGAGAACTCGGCGCCCGTCCTTACGCTGGTCACCCAGTTTGGCGGTGGGAAGACCCACACGCTGACCTCGCTCTATCACCTTGTCGAACATGCCAAGAAGGTGGCAAATCACGATGGCGTGAAGGAACTCGTCAAAAGTGCCGGTCTATCCGAGATCCCGAAGGCCAAAGTCGCGGTCTTCGTCGGCAATGCTTGGGATCCTCGGGAAGGCCGCGAGACGCCGTGGATTGATCTGGCTCGCCAGCTTGCCGGCGATGCCGGAGTGTCTGTCCTAGGGACCGCTGCCAAAACGACGCCTCCTGGCACAGAAACCATCGGCCGTGTCATCGAAGCCGCAGGAGGGAGCGCCCTCATACTTTTTGACGAGGTCCTGAACTTTCTGAACCGTCATCGCGAAATGGCGGAGGGCTTTCACGCCTTTATCCAAAACCTGACCGTGGCCATGACCGGCACTACTCGGGGCGCTGCCGTTATCAGTTTACCCCGCAGCCAAGTGGAAATGACGCCATGGGATCAGGACTGGCAGGACAAGATTACCAAGGTCGTGAAGCGCGTGGCCAAAGATCTGATCGCGAATGATGAAACCGAAATCAGCGAGGTGGTGCGGCGCCGACTCTTTGAAGATCTCGGACCCGAGAGAGTCCGAAAGGCTGTGGCCAAAGTCTATGCCGATTGGTGCTTCGAGCGCCG
>JBBIQV010000039.1:0-25109 GCA_037442105.1 Nitrospiraceae bacterium
CAGTCAGCTTGGCGGGGAGCGCAACGGTGCGAGCCATGCCCACTCTCTGGACTCGACGTGAATGACGCGAGACACGCGGCTGGCCACATTCTCCCTGATTTGACCTTAGGCGCGCAAGATCCGCGTTGGGGGGGAAGTTGTGATCAGGCGGCTGCGGCGGTTTGTCGCTTCTGGCGTTGGCCCAAGATGTCCAACGCGGCGACGCGATAGGCCTCGGCCAAGGTGGGGAAATTGAAAATGTTGTCGAAGAAGGCGTCCACGGTGGAGCCTTGCTGGAGTGCGAGTTGGCCGACATGAATGAGCTCGGTCGCGCCTTCTCCGATAATCTGCACGCCCAGGAGTCGTTCGCCGGCCGGGTCTGCCACCATCTTGAGCAGCCCGTCGGCGATGCCGGAAATCTGTCCGCGCGCCACTTCGCTGAACCGGGCCCGCCCGATTATCGGATCGCGATATCGGGCCTTGGCCATGTCTTCGTCGAGGCCGATCGAAGAAATTTCCGGGAGCGTGTAGATGCCCAAGGGAATCTGGTCGGACGACTCGCCCAGCTTCAGGCCGAGCGCATGAGCGACCGCCCGGCGCCCCTGCTCCATGGCGCGAGAGGCCAGCGCCGGTTGCCCGCTCATGTCACCGACCGCATAGATATGCGGGACTGATGTTTGGCAGAATCCGTTCACATCCAACATCCCCTTGCCTTTGTCGGCCATCACGAGACCCGCCGCGGCAATGTTCAAGTCTTCGATGTTCGGCTGGCGCCCCAGCGCCACCAACATTTTCTCACTGGTGATCACCGTGCCGTCCTGTGTCGTCGTGACCACGTGTTCGACCCCGTTCCACCGGATATCTTTAATGACCTGCTTGCCCAAATATCGACCGCCATGTCCCTCGAACGCATGAACGAACGATTCGACGATTTCCTTGTCGATGAACTGGAGCGGACGCTCCGCGCGATCCACCAGCGTCACCTCGACTCCCAGCAGGGAGAAGATCGAGGCATATTCGCAGGCGATGACTCCGCCCCCCAACACGGTCAATGAGCGCGGCAGATAGATCATGGAGAGGATCGAGTCGCTATCGAGGATGTGCTCGTGATCGATCGGAATCTCCCTCGGCGCCCGTGGGCGGGAACCGGTCGCCAGCACGATGATATCGGCCTGGTAAACCTGGCGGCCCCCATCGACCGACAGCATTTCCACGTCATGGTCCGAGACCAGTCTGGCTTTTCCATGCAGGCAAGTGATTCCATTGCGCCGGAGCTGGTTCATGATGTAGGTCGCGTGGGCATTCACCACCTCTTCGAGGCGATGCATGAGGGTGGCGATGGCGGCGTCGGGACGAAGGCGGAATTCGATCGCCTGGCCGGCCCGCTTCATTCGCTCTAAATGCAACGCGGTTTCCCGCAGCGTTTTGCTCGGGATCGTTCCGCGATAGACGCAGTTGCCGCCGACGCCTTGCTCTTGCTCGATCAGCGCGACGCGCTTGCCGGCTTTAGCTCCTTGGATGGCAGCTTTCTGGCCGGCCGGCCCGCTTCCGATCACCACGATGTCGTAATGGCCGGCCGGGTTCATAGATTCATCGCCTCCACGATCGCCAGGATATGGTCTTTGTTGCTGAGCAACAGATCGACGTCGTTCGGGTAGAGGTTGAGATCGGCGAACACCTGATGGTCTCGGAGCGTTTCCTCATCCATCGTGTCCGGATCGAGCAGATGGATCGCCAGCCGGTCCGCCAGACAAGTCATCGCGCATTCCTGGCGAAAGGTGGGCGCTTGGTTGTGAATCGTATAGTAAGCGATCGCCTCCGCCACCTGCTTGGGCAGGCCCCACTTCCCCGCAATCAGGCCACCGACCTTGGCATGGTATCCCTCCAAGAAAACGCTCAGCGTCGGTGGATCGAGCGTCACCCGCAGTTCCTTCGCGAGACCGGCCACGGTTCTCAAGATCACCGGCTTGCCGATCGTATGCAGCAGGCCACAGAGGTAGGCGCTCTCGACATTGAAACGCCGCGTCCGGGCGATTTCTTTCGCATAGGCGCCGCTGGCCAACGCATGCCGCCAGAGTTGTTTCGCCTCGGCCTCATAGCCGGGCACCTGGAAGGCCCCGGCTTTCAACGACGCGGTAAACGCGATCTCCGACAGGAGGCTCATTCCCAGCATCGCGACGGCGTGCTGGAGCGACACGATCGGCGAGCGCGGCATATAGGCCGGCGAGTTGGCGACGCGAAGCATGTGCGCGGCCAAGGCTTGGTCTTGATGGATCAGTGAAGAAAGCGTGGCGGCGTTCGCGTGGGGATCGTTCACCAGCGCCATGACCTGGCTGGCGACCTGCGGGAGGAGGGGGAGCTCGATCTCTCCCTTCTCCAACCGCCCGACCAACGGCTGTTCGATCTGCTCGATCACCTTGTGATCGGGCGGCTGACTGACCTCGGTCTCCATAGCGGGCTTGCCCCCTTCGTAGCGCGCATTATTCATGAACGCTTCTGCTGCAACTGCCGGGGAACGAATAGCGAATAGCTGATAGCGAATGGCTCTGAGCTACTCGCTGCCGGCTACTGGCTATTGGCTCCATGCTATAGGAGCTGCGACCAATCTCTTATCGGCAACTAACGGCCAAAACCTAATAGTGAGGAGCTTCTCCGGCGACGCCGGTGACAACGTTACACTCGGTGCGCTATGGTAGAACCTTATGGATACCGGTCATTGTTGAGGGAGCGGACATGGCGCTGAAGTATGCGCTCTATCCCGGCTGCGCGGCAAAAGGGGCGACGCCGGAGCTGTATCAGTCCACGATGGCCATCATCGACCGTTTGGGCATCGAGGTTGTGGAACTGGTTGCGTCCTCCTGCTGCGGAGCCGGTGTGGTGACGGAAGCGGACCCGGATGTGGCGTTAGCCTTGAACGCACGAACCTTTGCCCAGGCTGAACAACTTGGTCTGGATGTCATGACGATTTGCGGGACCTGCCAGGGCGTGATGGGCGCGGCGAATAAACGACTCAAAACCGAGCCCGGCGTTCTGGAGCGTATCAACGGGCTGCTCGCTCAGGATGATATCCGTTACGGCGGCGCTGTCCAGGTGAAGCATTTGCTCTGGATCGTGGTTCATGAGGTCGGGTTGAAACGACTTGCAGCAGAGGTGCAGATTCCGCTGCGGGATTTCCGGATCGCCCCCTTCTACGGTTGCTATATCCTGCGCCCTTCGTGGGATCTCGGCTTCGACGATCCGGAAAATCCAACATCGCTTGAGAAAGTCATCAAGGCCTTGGGCGGAGAACCGGTCGCGTACGCGGGGCGCACGAAATGTTGCGGGTTCCCCATCATTCTCGAAAAGGAAGCGATCGCCGTCGCGATGGCAGGGGCGAACATGAAGGAGGCCAAGGAGGAGGGGGCGGATTTCATGGTGACGCCTTGTCCCCTCTGTCACATGAGCCTGGATATCTATCAGGAACGGGCTGGTCGGGCGGTGCGGGCGACGCTGAATCTGCCGATTCTTCACCTCCCGCAGTTGATCGGGCTGGCACTCGGGGTCCCGGCTAAGAACCTGGGTGTCTCACGCCATCTCGTGCCGGTCGATTCGATCGTTCGTACGATAGAGAAGCGGCAAACAAAAAGTGATCAGCTATCAGCGGTCAGCAGACAGCAACCATCTTGAGGCTGAGAGCTGAACGCTGACAGCTCATGAGCTGGGAGGATTGCAAAGAGATGAAGGTGATCAATATTTCTGATTATCAGCAATTTAGCTCGGAAAAGATGAAGAAGAACAACATCTTTCAGACGGAGCGATTTTTCTGCGACGTCTACTGCTTCGAGCCGGGCCAGGAGCAGAAAGGCCATGTCCACGGGGAACAAGACAAAGTTTATATTGTGTTGGACGGGCAGGGGACTTTTCAGGTCGGGAACGAGAAGCAGACGCTAGGGCCAGGGCAGGGGACGATAGCGCCGGCCGGCGAAGAACACGGTGTCAGGAATCACACGAGCCAGCGATTGAAAGTGTTGGTGTTCGTGGCCCCGAATCCCTAGTGGCCAAGCGAACAGCGACTAGTTCAGAGCGACCGGCTGTTCGCTGCTTGCTGTTCGCTATCGGCTCTGCGCTACCTGCCGGTTTGAAGCGGAGCCGTCACACTGATCGCGCCGGCCAGATCGCCTTCTTTCGCCCCTTCCTTCGGATAACCGGAGATATCGAGCTCGCCTTTCGGTTCCCCGTGACACTTCAGACAATCCTTGACGTAGTAAATCGGCATCACCACTCTCAGGGTCCGGCCCTCTTCTGTCAGTTCACTGACATAGGCTTCGCTCCGCGGTCGTCCGGCCAGCCATCTTAGAACCGAGGCCTCATATTCGTCGGGGTCGTTCTTGGGATTCCTGGGTTGCAACGTCGTCTGCTTCAACTGGACGTGCGATCGTTTGGAGAATCGTGCCGCCGTCTGACTCCCATAGGTGGCGGGGATAAAATTCTTGTAGCCGATCCCTCGCTGATTGATGACCACCTGGGCGTCGTTTACCACTTCTTTGCTGGCCTGGACCAACGCCGAGAGCAGTTGTCTGGCTAGTGGAGGAAGAAGAATCGACGGCGGCGTCCTGTCCATCGCGGACAGGTCAATGCCGGTTCTTTGCCGAAATTCCCGGATGAGCTGCTGCTCAAAGACCTCCGGTGTGAAGCCCTTGTCTCCTCGATGGGGGTCATCAATCAAGGTCTGATTTTGTTCGATCACCAGCCGCCCTGACTGGAGCAATTTGGCCAAGAGGCGGGCGGTTTCTTCCGCCTCCGCACGTTCGACCGCCCAGGTCCATCCCACCGTCGCGCACTCTACGACACACGTCATTACCGCTCCGACCGCCAGTCTCATCCAGACCGTTTTCATAGAGCCTCCGTACTGACTGTCAGCGACCGGGTACGATCCGACAGGCGCCTTGGTCGTAGTGTTGAGCCATGTTTTCTGCGGCGAAGGGGAGCCCCTCGGTCGCCGCTCGTCGTGGGTAGGCGTACGTTTCTTCGAACCAACGCTGTCGCATCTCGGCGAGTCGGCCGGATTCATGCAGCCGAAACAAGACGCCGTTCACGAACCGTCGCAAGGCATAGTTCTCCTCAGCCATCACCACGGCGTAATGTTCTTGTGTCAGCAGTAACGGTCTCTGGCCATCCGACATGAGTTGCTGCCAACTTTTTCGCACGAAGGTCACGATGTAGTGGAGCACGGGCTGTCTCCCCAAAATCACGTCAATCACCGGGTCTTGTGATTCGAAGGCCGCCGGCAGCGAGTCACAAAGGACCAGCTTGATACCAGAGAGGTGCGCTTCGGCGTAGAACTGAGCGCTGGTTCCTTGTTGCACCGCGACAGTCAACCCGGCCAGCGCCTGTCGGAGTGCCGCCGGTTCATACGGCTTTGCCGACTGCCCGCGCAGTTGCGCCCACACACGTTCTCGGACCTCAGACCCGGCCACAATGCCGCCGATCCCGCCGTCGTAAAAATAGGGAGTCGAATAGGCCAGCCCGCTCCGCCCTGGGACCGGGACATTCGCGCTGGTGGCCGAGACGAACAAATCCAGTTTGCTCTCATTCAACAGGACAAACAAATCGCGATACCGAACCAGGTGCAGGACCGGGACGATCGGTTCATTTCCACAATGCTTGGACAGCGCCGAAGTGAGCTCCTGAATGAGCTCGACATCCAGGCCCGTCACCCGCAGCCCCTCATCGGTAAAGGTCGCGGGAAACACGAAGGGTCGAAACGGTTCCACCGCGATCCCGACCTGCACTTTCCTGCGCGCGCAGATTGCTTGAACTTCATCGGTCGTGAGAGGACGGACAAGCTGAACGGCATCGATCACCAACCCGCAGCCTTGAAGCAACAGGATCATCAGGAAGATGACGAGCCGCATGGGGAGCGTACCCCTCAAAATCGGACGCCCGACAGAAATATCCATTGTTGGGCCAAGCCCCCTTGCCCGCGGAACTCTACCTTGAATTCCGTGTATTGCATGCTGAAATCTACGGCGATCCCCTGGGCGACCGGAAAGCGTACCCCGATCTGGCCTCCGTACAATTCTCCCGGACGATCCCCGGGGCCCGGCAGCACCATCCCACCGATGGCACCCACGTAAGGAATCGCACGGTCCTCTAGCGGCCCGAACAAGACATGACGGATCACGCGGTTGATCGGCATGGCTTTGGGAAAATCGAGGATATCGATGAAGTTGTTCCAGCGAGGATTGAGAAAGGTTGAATGCTGATCGGTTTTGTCGCCCTCCGTATGGATGCTGAAGAATTGGTAGGTGTGCCGTACCTCCAAATTGCCGTACCGGATGGCCGTGTACCCGATTTGGACGCCGATCTCACGATCATTGGGGGCGAACGATTGCTGGCGGACGGCGACATCGAAGTTGATCGGTCGGACCGGAAACAGCTCGAGAACCGCCTCCTGCGCCCCGACAACGGTCGGCATGAACAACGAGAGCAGAGCCGCCATGATCCATCGCTTGCCGGTCTGAATGAAGGCGGGCCGAGACCCATGATGGAGCCGACCGTGAGTCAACCGTGAATCCTCCTGGTTGACGACAGGGCTTCAGGACGCGTAGTGACGCAGCAGCATCCGACAAGGTTTGACATGCGCGGAGTGAGAAGGCAGCCCGAGGATACCGATACGGTCGGCTGGCCCGCAAGCGGCCCCCCCGACGAGACAGGCGTGCACTATTGAGCCGGTTTCGGAGCGATCTCCCAGGGAACCATCGGCATCAGCGGGGACGGCTTGGCTTCCGGCGAAGCCAACAACACGGCAATGGCTCCGCGCAACGCGCCGGTCAACGAGTGGGTCACCAGCGGGTAGGCACCGGCGGATTCCACGACTACGTCGAACGTGGCCGCGCTGCCCGGGCCCACGACGTAGGTTTGCACACCCTTCAGATTATTGGCCGGGTTGCCGCTCTCATAGACATTGTCCCAGATCTCGCCGATCGGATGGAACGCGGAAAATTCGCTGGGGCCTGCATTGACGAAAAAGATCCGCACACGCTCGCCGGGCTTTGCATCGAGTTTCCCACCGCCGGTCACGAAGGGATGGTACTTGAAGATGCCTCCGTTGAAGATCACGTTGTCGAACTTCCGATCGAACATGGCCTGCACATCGTCCGGGTTCTTGAAGAACTCGGATTGAATCAATACATATTCGCGATCGGCTTTCGGCCAGGCTTTGGCGCTTTTCGGGTCCACGATGATCGCCCCGAACATCCCGCGCGCGACGTGTTGGATCATGGGCGGCGCGCCGCAGTGATAGAAGAATATCCCCGGCTTCTTGGCGACGAATGTGTAGCTGATGGTTTCGCCGGGGTTGATCGCTTTGTAGTTCTTGAGGAAATCAATCTCGGCTGCATGGAAATCCATGGCATGGGCCGCTTTGTTCGTCGCCGGGTTCGTGAGAGTGAACTTCACGGTGTCTCCCTCCGTCACGCGAACCACCGGACCGGGAAATTGCCCGTTGAACGTCCAGGCAGCATATTTCTCTCCGTTTCCTTCAACCACGACGTCGCCCTCGACGGCCGTCATCTGGACTTCATGGGTCTTGGCCGAAGCGGGAAGAACTGCGCCCATCACCAACCACGTTGCGATGCCCATCATTCCTGCAAACAGGTATGCTCTCTCCAAGCCGCTGCGCATGCTCAGATGTGTCATCTTTTGTCCCTCCGTTTAACAGTGTGTCGATTGGTGGCGTGTTTCCCCGAGTCATGGGAAAACCGTCTGTCTCGAACCGAGAGGAGGATAGGCTAGTCCATAGCTTGAAACTATGACATTTATCATGTTTTGGTAAACGCGCGACCGGCCGGAAGTGAAGAGGAGGATCAAGCCGATGCGAGCTGCTTGAGCCCGGACAGGTTTTTGATGATGAGACGGCTTGCGGTTCCTGACACCAGCCGCTCACGATTAAATCGAGCCATGATGCGAATGGCGGTTTCCGTGGTCACACCGACCATGTTGGCCATATCCTGTCGCGTCAGTCGCACGGTGAGGCGAATCCCTTGGGGATCTTTGACGCCGCTGCGCTCGACCAGATCGACAAGAAGAGAGGCGAGCCGCTGATCCGCGCGATCCAAGGCGAGAATCTTGGCTTTCTCCTGGACCTCGTTCAATCGATTCCCCAGGTACTTGATGACCTCGATTGCAGCGTCCGGATTCCGCTTCAGCATCTCGAAGTAGGCTTTCTTGCTCATCCGGAGAATACTGACATCTCCCATCGGTTGGGCGGTACCGGGGTGACAGGCGCCGTCGAACACCGCGGCTTCGCAGCAGAAGAGATCGCCCGGCATTAATACTTTGAGCGTGCATTCCTTTCCGCCGGCAGAAGATTTCACGCACTTGACCGCCCCTTCTTTGAGGATGTGAAAGTATTCGGTCGGCTCGCCTTCCCGGAAGATGCACTCGCCTTTTCCGTAACGGGCTTCGGTGAGTTCGCGCAACATCGCTAAGCGATCTTGCCCGCGGAGGAAGTTGAACAGGGGAATCTGCTTGAGAATATCCGGCGGGTTCGCCGCCGCGTGATTACTTGGCGACTTGTTTGGCTGCTTCGACAATGGACCTCGCCCCGATGCCAAAATGGTCAACCAGTTCCTCAGGTTTCCCGCTGTGGGGAATCTCGCGCACCGCCAGCTTGTGCACGCGAATCCCCTCGGAACCCAACGCGCCGAGCACTGCATCGCCGATTCCGCCGTGCGCGTAGTGATCCTCGACCGTCAAGACCCGCCCTCCCGTCGCTCTGGCGCTATCCATCAAGGTTGCCTTATCAATCGGGGCCACACTGTAGAGATCAATCACGCGTGTGGAGATACCGGCGGTTTTCAACTGATCGTGCGCCTTGAGTGCTTCGAACAACGTGACACCGGCAGCCACGATGGTCAGCACATCGGACGGACTTTGACGTACGACCTTACAGCCGCCGATATGGAACCGTTCGTCGTTCCCATACAGGACCGGTGATTTTGGACGGCCTGCGCGAATATAGACCATCCCGCGGTGAGCCGCCGCCGCTTCCACCAGCCTATACGTGGAGACCGCATCGGACGGGTAAAGGACCACGACGCCGGGCTGAACCGCCATCATCGCGATATCTTCCAGTCCCATCTGCGACGGTCCATCTTCGCCGATACTGACGCCGACGTGGGTCCCGACCAGCTTGATGTTGGATTGACTGATCGCCGCCATGCGGATGAAATCGTACGCTCGGGTTAAGAAGCAGGCGAACGTCGCGACGAATGGAATTTTGCCGCAGGCCGCCAGTCCGACTGCTGCACCGACCATATTCTGCTCGGCGATAAAATTTTCGAAGAACCGGTCGGGGAATTTCTTGCCGAACTTGTCCGTGAAGGTCGAGTTTTTTACATCCGCATCCAATCCAACGACGGAGGGATTGACGTCGCCCAAGGCAACCAAGGCTGCGCCAAAGGCCTCGCGCGTCGCAACGGAGTCCGTCGGCTTGTAAGGTGGGGACGCCATCGTTCCTGCAGGCTTCGGCTCAGTAGCGAGCGCCGCCGGCTTCTTGATTTGGGGCTCGCTCGCTCCCGGTTTGAGCTGGCGCGTCAACTCCTCGATGGCTTTCTGGGCCTCCTCGCCCTTCTTCAGCGCCTTCCCATGCCAATCAGGATGGTTTTCCACGAAGGAAATGCCGCGCCCTTTGAAGGTCTGCGCCAACAACACGGTCGGCTTCCCTTTGGTTCTGGCCGCTTCATCAAACGCCGCCAGCAGAGCCGTGACGTCGTGCCCGTCCACGACGATGGCGTGCCAGCCGAATCCGCTCCAGCGCGACCGATAACTCGCCATGTCGTGCTGGAGCATCGTGGGATCACTTTGGCCCAGGCGATTCACATCCACGATGGCGCACAAATTATCGAGCGCGTAGTGCCGCGCCACCTCGACCGCTTCCCACACGGACCCCTCCACGGACTCGCCATCGCCCATCAACACGTACGTACGATAGTCGGTCCTGTCGACGGACTTTGCGTTTAGCGCCATGCCCACTCCGGCCGACAAGCCTTGGCCGAGCGACCCGGTTGCCACATCAACGAAGGGGAGGCGGGGGGTTGGATGGCCTTCAAGGTCCGACGTGAGCGTCCGCAACTTGAGCAAGTCGGCTTTAGAGAACAAACCGGCCTCTGCCCAGGCCGCATACAACAACGGCGCCGCGTGACCTTTCGACAAGACAAACCGATCGTGATTGGGCGCTTTGGGATTTTTCGGGTCGTATCGCATGACCGAGAAGAAGAGCGTCGCCACGATATCTGCGGCGGAGCAACAACTCGACGGATGTCCGCTCCCAGCCTCCGTGGTTGCACGGACGCTTTCGATGCGGAGAGTGGTCGCCTTGTTCTGCAACATGGCCACCAAGTCAGGTGCGGCGGGGGAACCCATATCGACTCCTTTCAGATCGGTCAGGAATGGCTGTTGAGCGAATCAGCGTACCGTGTGAAGGCGATGTACATGAGCGCCACGAGGCTAACAAAACAAATCGGGGTGAGTCAATGAACCGCTTTTCCCGCCCCTCAGTCCACTTCCTCGGTTTTCTCGAGCGTGAACTTTACCCGCCTTTACGGCTTCGTGGCGCTCACTTCCTCGGAGTATCCACTCTCAAGTCCGCTGGTGTTGTAGGCAGTTACGGCAAAGTAGTAGGCCGTTCCCCGTTGGAGGTCGCCAACAGTGTATTCGGTGCTTTCCCCCACATTGAGGGACCAAGGGTAAGCCCCGGATTGAGATCGAGACTGAGTCCCGTAATATATCTTGTACCCTTGGACGTCCGGATCGACGACCGGGTCCCAGCTCAACGTGGCGGTTGCGGTCGTGGCTCCGACAGTTGTCGTCACACCCGGCCCTCCTTCGTTTCCGTTTCCACATGCAGCCAGCGACCCCATCAATATGGCCAGCAGCATGGCAAGTCCGATGGCAACTTCGGTGCGAGAACACGACATGCTTTCCTCCAACCTATTCTTTACGACGAACCGTTTCATGGTTGTTCACCTCAGCTTGCAGAGGGCCGATCATTGTTACGACTCGGCTTATCTTGCCGCTGATTCCTTTCCGTCTCGTTTGGAGAAAACGACTCTGGGGTTCCGCCAGAAGAGGCCGTGCCTGAACCAAGACTCAATGCGACCGCTAAGGTGATCAGTCCAACGAAGAATGCCATATCAACCCTCCTGTAACCAGATTGCTGCCTCTTCGGATGAAGAATCTCAGCAAGAGGGATGCCGAACGCGCAGGGCTGAAAAATGCTTGGAATTGTGCACGCTTGGCAGACCATGAGGTACGCGACTCAGGTCATAGTGGAGGGAGAAACCTTCTGGATGCTGCTGCGAGCGCCAAGGAGCGAATGGCGGATAGCGAATGGCTCTGGCTACAGGCTGCTGGCTATTGGCTGTTCGCTAGTCTGATTCGCGACGAACCGTCATGAATAATGCGCGCTAGGGAGAGCTTACGCTGGGAATCACACGTCCCCAACGAATCCTGTGCCATACCCGTTCATGGGCCCAGTAGAGGAAGATCTTGGTGAGGGCTTCAGTCGATCCGATGAAGGCCGCATACTTGACGCTTCCTGTGATGAGAAAACTGATAATCATGGTATCGATGGTGCCGACGGCTCTCCAACTGATCCCTTTTACCACGCTCCGGATGTGTGATTCTTTCCCTACCGCATCCTTACCCATGAAGCACGCTCCCATTTAGAGGCCATGTGTTCGTTCGGCAGAACCATCCTCAGGCTTCGCACGAAGTGGAGTGCACGCATCGCATCAGCGTGGCTTTTTGCTCGCTCCCTGCGCGAAATCCCTCAGCGTATAGTGATCGAGGATTCCTGCAATCGCGTTGCGGACTTCTCCCATCGCATCTTGCAGTGGACAATAGGCTTTGGTCGCATAGGGACAGTCGCCGCACTTTTGGTAGGCGGTCTTGCTCACGCAGCAAATCGGAGCCAGCGGCCCATCCAAGATGCGGATCACCTGACCTAAGGTAATGTCCTCCGGCGACTTAATCAGGGTATAGCCTCCCTTTATGCCACGGCGGCTGGCAAGCAACCCCGCACGCTTGAGAGCCAAGAGGATCTGCTCCAGAAACTCCACGGGAATATGCTGGCGTTCTGCAATCTCATGGCGCTGCAGCATTGTCCGATCGTAGGCGGCGGTCAGTTCGAGGAGCGCACGGAGCCCATATTCACTTTTCTTTGAGAGTCTCATAGGGGGCGAAAGATAGATTCTTAACTTAGTTAATCAAGTTTCATCAAAATAGATCACTTGCTCGGATTGCGTCAAGTACGTTTCTAGTCACAGTTGAGCAGACTTGTTTGCAGTCTGCATCCCAAGAATGACTGATCACCGTGCACAACTCTTTGATCAAAGAGGGTTTGTTCCTTGACACCTGAAGACCTTTCTTGCTAGCTTGAAGCCACTTTTTCTGCCGCGCGGCGCTGAGCCGAGAGTCCCCAACCAGTGGATCGTTCGTGACCTTCCAGGAACTCATTCTCTCCCTCAATCGCTATTGGGCGCGTCAAGGGTGCGTGATTCACCAGCCCTATGACCTGGAGATGGGGGCAGGCACGTTTCACCCCGCTACCTTCCTGCGCGCATTGGGGCCGGAACCCTGGCGTTCAGCTTATCCGCAACCTTGCCGCCGCCCGACTGACGGGCGCTACGGCGAGAATCCCAACCGTATGCAGCACTACTATCAATACCAAGTCGTCTTGAAGCCCTCGCCCGGTAACATCCAGTCGCTCTATCTCGACAGCTTGGCGGAGGTGGGTATTAACCCCCATCACCATGATATCCGTTTCATCCAGGATGACTGGGAGTCTCCGACGTTGGGCGCATGGGGGCTCGGCTGGGAAGTGCGTCTCGATGGGATGGAAATCACGCAGTTCACGTATTTTCAGGAAATCGGGGGGATCGCCCTGGATCCTATTACTGTAGAGATCACGTATGGGACCGAGCGCATCGCGATGTATCTCCAACAAGTCGATAACGTGTACGACCTGGCCTGGACCGATTCCGTCAAGTACGGCGACATCCACCACGAAACCGAAGTCCAGTTCTCTCGGTACAACTTCGAAGAAGGCGATGTAGCCATGCTGGGCGTGACGTTCCAGGCTTTCGAGGCCGAATGCAAACGACTCCTTGCCAATACCGAGAAGCGGTTAACGCTCCCGGCTTACGATTACTGCATCAAGTCGTCGCATCTCTTCAATCTTTTGGATGCCCGTGGCGCCATCAGCGTGGCCGAACGAACCAGCTACATCGCCCGCGTCCGGGCCTTAGCCCGCCAATGCGCTGAGCGGTACATTGAGGAACGCGCAGCCATGGGACATCCGCTGATGAAGCGGGCCACGACCGGACCGGTGTTCAAGGCAAGGCAGGGTCGGATGAAAGCCGGGGCGTAGCCTGGATACCAATGGCCAAAGCTGAGACACTTGCCAAGAAAAAACCGGGGGCCGGAAAGACCAAGGTGCCCGCCTCCGTAGAGAGTGCCGAGCTGTTATTAGAAATCGGCATGGAAGAACTTCCCTACCAGTTTATCCCCCCCGCGCTGGCTTCCTTAAAAGATTCCGCCGAAGCACTGCTGAAAGAACATCGTCTCTTATACCAGACCGTCCGAACCGTCGGAACTCCACGCCGCCTGGCCTTGGCTGTCAGCGGATTAGCCGCTCGCCAAGCCGGGACCGTGAAGGAAACCATGGGACCGTCGAAAGCCGTGGCCTTTGACCAGACCGGGCAGCCGACCAAAGCGGCAACCGGCTTCGCGGCAGGGCAGGGAATCGCGGTGAAAGACCTGCACGTTCGCCAAACGCCTAAAGGCGAGTATGTCTTCGCCGTGAAATGGGAAGAGGGCAGACCGACGAAGACGGTGCTGATCGAACTACTGCCGCAGCTCGTTACGAAACTCTCCTTTCCCAAGACGATGAAATGGAATGACACGGGCGTCCGCTTTGCCAGACCCATCCGTTGGCTGCTTGCGCTCTATGCCGGCCACGTTCTGCCGATCGAAGTCGCCGGGATCAAGGCGAGCGATCGCACATGGGGTCATCGGGTGCATGGGAAAGGAAAAGGACTCACCGTTCGCGACTTCGAATCCTACTGCAAGGCCTTGGAACGCCACGGCGTAGTTCCCGACCAGGATCGCCGGCGCAATATGGTCGATGAACAGATCGCGGCTCTCTGCAAGAAAACCGGATACCGCCTCTCCGTCGACCAGGACTTGCTGGAGCAAGCGGTGTTTACCACTGAGTGTCCCTATTCAATCATCGGCAACTTCAAACCTGCCTACCTCGAAGTGCCCCAGGAAGTCCTCATCACGGCCATGAAAGAACACCAAGGGTTTTTTTCTCTGATGAACAGGATGAAGGAATTGGTTCCGCACTTCATTGCCGTTGCCAACATTCGGCTCAAAGATATGGCTCTCATACGGGAGGGGAACGAACGAGTGCTCGCCGCAAGGCTCGCGGATGCGAAGTTCTTCTACGACGAAGACCGGAAGATCACGCTAGCAGAACGGGCAAAGAAGCTATCCCAAGTCACCTTCCACCAGAAATTAGGCACGATGGCTCAGAAACAGGACCGGGTGGCGAAGCTGACTGTGGCGATCGCGGAATGGCTTGGCCTTCAAGACCCGTTCATTCGCACCTGTCGTCGGGCGGCGGAGCTGTGCAAAGCCGATCTCTTGTCCGGGATCGTCGGCGAGTTTCCCACCCTCCAAGGCATTATGGGTGGCTACTATGCCAAGCATGACAAAGAAAACCCTGAGGTCTGTACCGCTATCAGCCAGCATTATCTGCCCCGCGCTATGGAGGGAGATATTCCTTCGGGAAGTGCGTCTCAGGTGCTCTCCATCGCGGACCGGCTCGACAGCATCGCGGCTTTTTTTCACGTCGGGATTGTTCCAAGCGGGTCGGAAGATCCCTTTGCCTTGCGCAGGCACGCGACGGCGATTGTTCGCATTGTGCTTGAGGCGGGGCTCCGTCTGGATCTCGGCCGGCTCGTCGAACGGGCGCGGACGATTGTTGCCGAAGGTGGTGTGAAGGCGGCACCAGGAACTGATGGTCATCGCAGGGTGGTCGAGTTTCTCTTCGAACGAGTCCGTCACTATGGCCGGACAACGCACTCCTTCAGAGACGATGTCATCAATGCCGTGCTTCATGCAGCCGACAAACAATCGTTCGATCTCGTCGACCTATTTGCCAAAATGAAAGCCCTGCAATCGGTGACTGCGCAAAGAGATTTCGACCCGCTCATGGTCGGATTTAAGCGGGCCCATCGTCTGACCGAGAAGGAGCAATGGGATCACAAGTCCGTGGACCCGGCGTTGTTTCAACACCCTGCCGAGTCCGAGCTCCATTCGGTCTTTCAAGCCCACCAGCGGCGCATGACCGATCGCATGAAGGCGGGGGAGTATGGTGAAGCGCTCGATTCGCTCGTGGCGTTGAAGCCGGCGATCGATGGATTTTTCGCGGCCGTCATGGTCAATGTCGATGATCCGGCCTTGCGGAGCAATCGCCTCTCGCTGCTGAAAGACGTGGATAATTTCTTCATGTCGTTCGCGGACTTTTCCCACATTGTGGTACAAGGGAGCTGACTAGCGCGCTGGGCATGTAGAGATGGATCACCTGCCTCCTGCCAGCCGGGTTTTGCATCGGTCGGTTGAAGACGACCGGCGAGCCGGTAAGATACGCCGGTTCTCGTCCTGGATGACCATTCTGATGATCCTCGCGTGTAACGCCATTTTCTTGCTGGGCATCTGGTGGAGCGGCGTGAATCTGGACCGGCTTGTCCGTATGCCCGACACCTTCAACCCCAAGGAGGATGTCTGCCTTCGTCTCGGCTGGCAGAAAGTCATCGGCTCCTCCGAGCTGGTGCGTCTCTGCCAGGAGTGGATACGCCTCTCGGACCCCTCCGGAGCGACGCATCAGTTCCAGCGCGAAACTGAAGTCAAACAGGACGCACAGGGCCGGCTCTATTTCGACCATGGCGCGCTGGTCGATTATCGGCTCTTTGCCCTTGTCCTGTTCATCGCCTGCGTGGTGATCTTCGGCATCATCATGAAGCGCTTCCTCGTCGGTCGGTATCGCATCCGGCTGGAGGCCGCGGCACGGCATTCATCGTCCGTTCATTGACGGCGCGAAAGAAGGAGAGAGAACGCGTGGCCAAGCAATACGTCTATTACTTCGGCGATGGCAAAGCAGACGGCGCCGGCAACATGAAAGAATTGCTCGGCGGGAAGGGCGCCGGTTTGGCCGAGATGACCAATCTCGGCATCTCGGTTCCGCCGGGGTTCACCATCAGCACCGAGGCCTGCGTGGAGTATTACAAACGCGGGAAAACCTTTCCGCCCGGCATGTGGGAGTCCGCCCTGCTGGCGCTCAAGCGGGTGGAACGGTCAATGGGCTCGCGGTTCGGCAATCCGGCCAATCCGCTGCTGGTCTCGGTCCGGTCCGGCGCTCGCGCCTCCATGCCGGGCATGATGGACACGGTGCTCAACGTTGGTCTTACCACCCACACGGTCGAGGGCCTCGCTGCCAAAACCAGAAACGAGCGCTTCGCCCAGGACAGTTATCGGCGGTTCGTCTCCATGTTCGGCAGCATCGTCATGGGGGTCGGTCGTGAGCATTTTGAAGTGATCCTGAAACACAAGAAGACCGAGCTCGGAGTGGCCCATGAAACCCATCTGGACGCGAAGGCGCTGAAGGAGTTGGTGGCCAGCTACAAGGCTCTCATCAAAGAACAGACCAAACGCGACTTCCCCGACGATCCGCTCGATCAGCTCCGGATGGCGATCAATGCCGTGTTCTCCTCCTGGTTCGGCGCCCGTGCCGTCACCTACCGGCGACTCTACAACATTCCCGACTCTTGGGGGACGGCGGTCAACGTCGTTGCGATGGCCTTCGGCAACATGGGAGAGACCAGCGGCACCGGCGTCGCGTTCACGCGCGATCCGGCGTCCGGGGAAAAAACCTTCTTCGGCGAATGTCTCATGAACGCGCAGGGCGAAGACGTCGTTGCCGGAATCCGGACGCCCCTTCCGGTCAGCGCATTGGCGAAGAACGTGCCCCAGGCCTACAAGGATTTAGAGCACACCTACCGGAAACTCGAGCGTCACTACCGCGACATGCTGGATCTGGAGTTCACCATCCAGGAAGGCAAGCTCTACATGCTTCAGACGCGGGTGGGGAAGCGCACCGGAATTGCCGCCGTCCGCATCGCGGTGGACATGGTCAAAGAAGGGCTGATCTCGAAGAAAGAAGCCGTGCAGCGCATCGGGCCAGACCAGATCGCACAGTATCTGTATCCCATTTTCGATGCCACGCAGGAGTCACACTGCACCGCGCTCGGCAAGGGACTTCCGGCCGGTCCGGGCGCTGCGGCCGGGAAAATTGCGTTGACGCCCGATCGCGCGGTCGATATGAAAGCGGCCGGTGAGCGAGTGGTTCTTGTCCGCCAGGAAACCAGCCCGGACGACATTCACGGCATGAACGCGGCGCTCGGTTTTCTCACCGCGCGGGGCGGCATGACTTCGCACGCGGCGGTGGTCGCCCGGCAGATGGGCAAAGTCTGTGTGGCCGGCTGTGACGCCGTGGAAGTAGGAGAGAATCAGACGGTCCGCATCGGCGCCAAGGTGTTTCGCGAAGGGGATTATCTCTCCATCAATGGGTCCACCGGCAACGTGTACGACGGAGACATCCCGGTCGTCGAATCGGAGATCATTCAAGTCCTGCAGGGCAAACTCGACCCGACCAACTCCGAAAAGTATCAACGCTTCGCCACGGTCCTGAAATGGGCGGACGAGATACGGACGTTGCGCGTGCGCGCCAACGCCGACGTGCCGGACCAGGCACAAATCGCCCGCGGCTTCGGCGCCGAAGGCATCGGTCTCTGCCGGACAGAACACATGTTTTTCGCCGAAGACCGCATCCCGATCATGCAGAAGATGATCCTGGCCCGGACGAAGGACGAACGGGAGAAGTATCTCGATCAACTCCTCCCGCTGCAGAAACAGGATTTCATCGGACTCTATCGAGAGATGCAGGGCTATCCGGTGACGATCCGGTTGCTCGATCCCCCGTTGCATGAGTTTCTCCCCAAACGGGAAGAGTTGATGGTGGAGATTGCCCAACTGGAATTGACGGGGAGTAATCCTGCCGCCCTCGACGAAAAACGACGGCTGCTCGCCCGCGTCGAAGAGTTGCATGAGTTCAATCCGATGCTGGGCCTCCGCGGTTGCCGCTTGGGCATCACCATGCCGGAAATCACCAGGATGCAGGCACGAGCGATCATGGAAGCGGCCTGCGAGGTAGCCAAGGAAGGGAAGAAGATCGTCCCGGAGATTATGATTCCGCTGGTCGGCATGGTCTCCGAAATGAAAGCGCAAAAGGATATCATTCGCGAAGTCGCCCAAGAGACCATGAAGCGTTACAACACCAAATTGTCGTGCCTGGTGGGCACCATGATCGAGTTGCCGCGCGCGGCGGTGACCGCTGATCGGATTGCCGAAGAAGCCGAATTCTTTTCATTCGGCACCAACGATCTGACACAAACGACTTTCGGCTTCTCTCGTGACGACGCCGCCAAGTTCGTGGACTTTTACCGGACCGCCAACATTCTGGATCAGGACCCCTTTGCCGTCCTGGATCGTGAGGGCGTCGGTGCCTTGATGAAGCTCGCTGTCGCCAGCGGAAGGAAAACCCGTCCCACGATCAAGCTCGGTATCTGCGGAGAACATGGCGGCGATCCCAGTTCGGTCGAATTCTGCCATCAACTGGGATTGGACTACGTGAGTTGTTCCCCCTATCGCGTGGCGATCGCCCGTCTGGCCGCCGCCCACGCGGCCATGGCGGAAACTGATGGGGCAAAATCCTCATCCCGCTCCGCGAGGAAGACTTCCCGCACAGGGATGCAAGCCTCGGCCCGCAAGCGCCGAACCCGTTCCAAACGGTGACACCCTCTTTACGCGACCATCGGTTTATGGCTCAGGCCCTTCGTTTGGCGGCGAAGGGCCTGGGTCGGACCAGCCCGAATCCGATGGTCGGCGCTCTGGTAGTGTCCAAGGGAGCGATCATTGGACAGGGCTATCACCGCCGGGCCGGAGGTCCCCACGCCGAAGTGCTCGCCCTCCGGCAAGCCGGCTCCCGCGCGCGAGGCGCCACGCTTTACGTCACTCTTGAACCTTGCAGCCACACGTGCAAGCGCACACCACCTTGCACACCGCTGATCATTCAATCCGGCTTGCGGCGTGTCGTTGTGGCCATGACGGATCCCAACCCGCGCGTGCGGGGGAGGGGAATCAGCCGGCTCCGGCGCTCAGGGATACTGGTCGAGGTGGGATGTGGTCGGGTTGAGGCAGAAGCCTTGAATCAGTACTACTGCCACTGGATGCGAACGGGACGGCCGTTCGTGATCCTGAAAGCTGCCATGACCCTGGACGGCAAAATTGCGACTGCAACCGGCGAGTCCAAATGGATTACAGGCGAGGAGGCTCGCCGGCACGTGCATGCACTCCGTCGTCAGGTGGATGCCATCCTGGTCGGAGTCAAGACGGCCGTCCAGGACGACCCGTCGTTGACTGCGCGACTTCCGGGATCTTCACCGAGGCTCGCTGTGCGGCAGCCGCTGCGAGTGGTCGTGGACAACAGGCTTCGCCTGCCGCTCACCGCTCGGGTGCTTGCAAACCTGGAATCCGCGAAAACGCTCGTCGCGACGACCGGGCTGGCTCCTGTCAAAAAACGCCGTCGATTAGAGGTGCGCGGCGCAGAGGTATGGGTGCTTCCTGAACGGCAGGGGCGGGTCTCGCTCTCCCATCTCTTGTCGAGGCTTGGTACTCGGCAGATCACGAGCCTTCTCATCGAGGGCGGCAGCGAGGTCAACGCGTCCTTCTTGCGCGCCTCTCTCGTCGATCATGTCATGTTGTATGTCTCACCGCGTGTCCTGGGTGGCCAGGATGCCAAGAGCCTGATCGGCGGACGCGGACCACGACACTTGGCACAGGCCACCATGCTCCATGACCTCCGAATTCAGCGCATCAACGGAGACTTGCTCATCGAGGGCACGCCGGGGAAGCCGTGACTCCCGACAGATGGTGCGTTACACTGACATTGCTATGCTCATTCGTCTTGTTCTCGTGCTCGCCTGCTCACTCTGGCCTGTCGTGACCAGCCATGCCGCTGTGTCCTTGTCTGACGCCGCTCCGTCGGACTCTGTGCAGGCGGTTCCGCTACGCCAACTCGTTCAGGACTACCTCACTACGGAAGATACGGAACAGGCCAAGGAACTCCTGACGGCGATTCTTCAGAACAAGGACGCCACCGTCTCCGCGCTCGAAGAAATCATTCGCGCCGGGCCGTCGTACGACAGCCAACCGGTCGGCGTTCTTCCCGAGATGCGCGTAGTGGTGCGGGATAGAACCTACGAGGTCAGCCTGGCCGTGCCCGACTCCTACCGACCGTCGAACAGTTACGGACTCGTTGTGTGCTTGCACGGAGCAGGCTTCACAGGGGCTGCTTATTTAGAACGGTGGCGACCGCGGTTGGGCGAGGATTATCTCCTGGCCTGTCCGACCTACCCGCAAGGAGCGTGGTTTACACGCCGGGCCGAGGATCTCGTGCTCGCCACCATTCGCGCCGTACAGCGCCGGTACCGCATCGCCCCTGATCGGATCTTCCTCACCGGCATGTCGAACGGCGGGATCGGCGCCTGGCTGATCGGCATGCACCATGCCACGCGCTTCGCCGGCATCGTTCCCATGTCCAGCGGGATCGACACGGTGCTGTTTCCATTCCTTGAGAACTTGCGCGGCACGCCGGCCTATATCATTCACGGGATGCGCGATGAGGTCATGCCGGTCGAACTCAGTCGCACCATCGTCAAAGAACTCGCGCGCCTCGGATATCCCTACGTCTATCGCGAACACGACAAGACGCACCCGTTGGCCGGCGGACATTTTTTCCCCCGGGAAGAACTGCCAGACCTCGTGAAATGGCTCAACGGACAGCGGCGCGCGCCGCTGTCGAAAAGTCTGACGGTGGTACGAGATGCCTCGCACCTGTTGCCGTTTGGGTGGGTCCGGATCGATGCAACGGATCGCATCGCCGCGTTTTCTGAAGATCTCGTCGATCGGGGCGATGAGGCGATCCGCCAGCGGACGTACGCCAAGCTCCACGCCGAGATCACGGCCTCGAATCGGATCGAGGTGCGGATCGAGCGAGTACAGAGCTTCAGCCTGTTTCTGAACGATCGCCTGATTGACCTGACCCAACCGGTTACCGTTGTGACCAACGGCCGGATCTCGTTTGAAGGTCTTGTCTCTCCCAATGTCGAGACCTTGCTCCAGCAGGCCAGGCTCCGCCAGGACCCTCAACTCCCTTTCCCGGTCCACCTCCGCATCGCCGTTCCGCCGACTCCTGCGCCATGATGGTTACGCATGACCCCGGCGCATAGCTATATCCTCCTCTGCAGCATCGGGGTCTTCTGCTTTATCAGCTACAACCTCGTGCGGATGCCGGTCCTCGCCTTGTTCGCGGAATCGCTGGGCGCGAGCCCCGAGCAAATCGGACTGATCGTGTCGGTGTCCACGTTGACCGGTGTCTTCCTCAAACTTCCCTCCGGCGCTTTGTCCGACATTTACGGACGCCGCCTGTTGCTCCGGGTCGGTGTCGTGGCGTTCGGCGTACCGCCGTTCGTCTACCCATTTGTCTCTGATCTCGACCTGCTCACGGGACTGCGCTTTTTCCACGGCCTCGCGACGGCGATCTTTGCGCCGAGCGCGCTCGCCACCGTGGCGGAATTGTATCAGGAGCGGCGTGGCGCCGCCCTCGGCACCTATACCGCCTGCACCCAGTCCGGCGCGCTGTTGGGGCCGGTGATCGGTGGCTGGCTGGTGTATGCGGCCGGATTTCCGACGACCTTCGTCACCGCCGGCATCTTCGGCTGCATCGCCCTCCTCATCTTTTACAGTCTGCGGTTGAACCCGCCGCCTCCGAGATTGAACGAGAAAGGGTTCCGGCCCTTGTTGGCCGAGATGTGGAAGGGTTTTTCGGTCGTCGCGAAAAACCGCCGCGTACTCGTCACGAGTTGCACCGATGCCGCGAAGATGATCGCGAACGGCGCCTTGATGGCGTTTCTCCCGATCTATGGCGTCTCGGTCGGACTGAATCCGGGTGAAGTGGGCCTGTTGTTCGGCGTGCAGGGAATCACCTCGTTCCTCTCCAAACCGGTGATGGGGCGCGTATCGGATCACGTCGGGCGGCAGCCGCTGATCCTGCTCGGTTTGGCGATCTGCGCTTCGACTTTTGTGCTGATTCCATTTGTCGCTGCGCTGCCCATCCTGTTGTTGTTGGCAGCAGGCTTTGGATTCGGGGAGGCCGTCGTGTCTTCTTCATCCTCAGCTCTGGTGGCGGACAGTTCGGAGTTCAAAACCCTCGGAGCTGGGATGGGCATGCAGGGGACGATCATGGATATCGGCCATGCCAGCGGCCCGCTGCTGGCCGGCGTCTTGATCGCGCAGATGAGCTACCAGTGGACCTTCAGTATCATTGCCGGTCTCCAGTTGGCCGCCGCCGCCGTCTTCTGGCTGGCGATGAGAAGACCATCACGCTGATGCTATAATGGGCCGGCCATGAGGCAGTTTTCGACGGAAGAAATCACCATTGGGGTGCTCACAGCAATCGGAATCGTGGTGCTCGTCGCCGTCTTTGTGTGGGTCGTTCGTCATGTGTTTAGGAAAGAGTCATAACCGACAGCTCATGGCTATTTGCTGAAAGCTTCTTCATGTTCACCGGCATTGTCGAAGAAATGGGCGCGGTGGCCTCGCTGGAGAAGACTCTCGCCGGCACGAGGCTCACGATCCTTGCCTCCACGGTCATGAGCGATCTCAAGATCGGCGACAGTGTCAGCGTGAATGGGACTTGCTTGACCGTCGTCACCAAAAAGGAGAAGGAGTTCGCGGTCGAAGTCTCGCCGGAAACCCTGTCCGTCACCACCCTCGGGGGCCTTGCCGCTGGAACGCCGGTCAACCTCGAACGGGCGATGAAGCTCAACGAGCGGATCGGCGGGCACCTTGTCGCCGGGCATGTGGACGGCGTCGGCACGATCCGCAGCCGCAAGCAAGAAGGGAACGCGATCGTCTTCACCATCGAGGCACCTCCGGAGATCTTGCGCTACTGCATCGTGAAGGGTTCGATCACGGTCGATGGCATCAGTCTCACGATCAATGAGGTGACCGACCGCGGGTTTTCCGTCGCGATCATTCCGCATACGGCGAAAGTCACCACGCTTGGCCTCAAGCAAGTCGGTGATACCGTGAATTTGGAATCCGACCTGATCGGCAAGTACGTCGAGCGGTTGCTCCAAGAGCGTGGGCAACTTCCTTCCAAGCCAACTCCCGTCATCGACAAAGACTATCTCCAAAAGCGCGGGCTGATCTAGTTAAGGGCTGTTAGCCGTCAGCTTTCAGCCGTCAGCCGTCAACTGCGGTGGGAAGCTCTGCTTCAAGAACGGCTGGGCACGGCCCCCCTGCGGTGCTTGCTCAAGCAGTCCGGTCCAATGAAATGGAAGTATTTCTCAGGCCTACCAGCTAGGTAGCACTTGACGGGGAGTATGAATCGGCTGACAATGTGCCGCGCCGGTTCATAGGCCCCCCGGCACAGGCATGGAAATATGGAAGAGTTGGCGACAGCAAGAAGAAATGCTGAGCCCAGTCGGGGTGAAGGGTTGAGAATGCCGATCGAAGCGATTCGGATTAGGCCGGGAAAAGAAGGGCAGCTCATCGTGCATGTCCCTTATTCTCCCGAGCGTGTCGCGAAGATCAAGACCGTCGCCGGTCGACGGTGGCATCAGCAAGAGAAACACTGGACTGTGCCCCAAACGAAAGAGACCGTCACACAACTAGTGGCCCTCTTTACTGGAGAGCCGACGGAGGTCGATCCTGCGCTGGATATCTGGCCCGTCCCCCGACAGGAAAAACGGACGCCGGACACTTCTTCAGCCTTGTTTGAGCGACTCGAGAGGGAGTTGCGCGCTCGGCACTATGCTCGCCGGACCGAACAAGCGTATGGCCATTGGATCAGACGGTTCACCCGCTTTTATCATGGCCGTCCACCCGCTGAGATGGCCGAACCGGAGATTAATCGGTTTCTGACGCATCTGGCCGTGACGGAGAAGATCAGTGCCTCGACACAAAACCAAGCGCTGGCGGCGCTGCTCTTCCTCTACCGCCACGTGATTGGGCGTGACATTGGCGACCTCGGCGAGGTCATCCGGGCCAGAAAGCCAGAACGGCTGCCCGTGGTTATGACCCGCGAGGAGGTCAGAGCCGTCCTCGCAAACCTGACCGGGGACAAGTGGTTGATGGCCTCGATCATGTATGGCGCAGGGCTGCGGCTGATGGAATGCCTGCGCCTCCGGGTGCAGGATATTGACTACGCTCGCAGCGAACTATTGATTCGCGACGGCAAGGGCGCGAAGGACCGGATGACCATGTTGCCCGAATCGGTCAAAGCTCCGTTACAGGACCATCTCCAGCAGGTTCAAGCCGTTCATCAACAGGATCTCGCCGAAGGGTGGGGCCGCGTTGTGCTTCCACACGCACTCGACCGCAAGTACCCCAATGCGTCGCGAGACTGGCGCTGGCAGTGGGTCTTTCCCCAAGACCACAGATGGATGAACGACAAGACCAAGGAACAAGGGCGTCATCACGTTGACGAATCACTGGTGCAGAAAGCCGTTAGAGACGCTGTGGCGAAGGCCGGGCTCACCAAGCGGGCCACGTGCCATACGTTCCGGCATTCCTTTGCCACGCACTTGCTTGAGAGCGGCTCTGATATCCGAACCGTTCAGGAGTTGTTGGGCCATCGCGACGTCAAAACGACGATGATCTATACGCACGTGCTGCATCGAGGGCCGGCGGGCGTTCGTAGTCCGTTGGACGAAATGTGAACCCATGTCAGGAGGAGTATTATGCCGATCCGCATAAGACGCCGTGATAAATGGCCCCACAGTCGTATCTCATTGAAACGACAACGACAATGGCATTATGCCTGGAACATTTGCACGGTGTGTTATACGGACAGAAATCGGCAAATCCGCTCTTATGCGGATCGGCCTAAACATTGTTAG
>JBBIQV010000040.1:0-23481 GCA_037442105.1 Nitrospiraceae bacterium
GCCAGAACGCTGGAGCCGATCATCTTGAAATTGGTCGACCTGCTGCAGCGCCCCCCTGCTGAACAACCTGCTGCGACGACGACGCCCGCTTCGGGGGACAAACAGCCCAGCGCCCCCGCACCGGTTTCTTCGGAGCCGATGATTCGCAAGCAAGAACGGCAGGCGGCTATCGGCGAGTTCAGCGCCTTTTTGGCTACGGAAATTCGTGAGCCGCTGGCTTCGATCCGCGCGCAACTGGAAGAGGTCACCGGCGAGGGCATCCTGGACTTCGACCCGCAGACGCGGGTGGAAAACGCCATGCGCAACCTGATCCGCGTGGAAGCGATTCTCAGCGAGATTCTCGACTTCGCCAAGCCGTTGGAACTGAACCGGCGCCTGTGTCGCGTGCCGGAGATCATCGAGAATGCCTTGATGGTGGTGGCCACCGATCTGGAGGTCACGCGCATCCAGGTCATGAAGGACTATGCTTCCCACATCTTGCCAGTCCGGTGTGACGACGCCAAGATGCAGCAGGTCTTCCTCAGCATCTTCAAGAACGCGATCGAGGCCATGACCCCTGGCGGGCATCTGCAGATCGCCGTCGCGAACCAGCGCGCCGGCCGCGCATATGAAGTCCACATCCTGATCAAGAATGACGGCGCACCGATCCCAGCGGAACACGCGGACAAACTCTTTGAACCCTTCTTCACCACCAAACGCTCGGGCACGGGGCTGGGGTTGGCAACGGTCAAGAAAATCGTTGAAGACCATCAAGGGCATATTGCCATCGCCAGCGCGCCCGGCGAAGGTACGACCGTCACCATCCGCCTCCCCGGCATCCCGCCGCGAGGTGGGCCCTACCGCCATCGTGGGCGGGGACGCCGCCCCCCACGGCGCAGCCATTGACCCCCGTTTTCTTCTCTTGACACTCCCGGCCGTCGAGGCTAAGATTGCCCGGCCTGAGACATTTTTACCGGTATTTCCCAGCCACCATTCCACCATTTTTTCAAAGGAGTAGGGTATGAAATACTTGATCGGCACTGTCGCAACAGTCGCGGGTGTGCTTTTCGGGCTTTCCTTGGCCTCGGCGAACCCGGCTTTATTGCCGAAGCATGAAGGCTATCCGATGAAGAACGACGGAAGCCCCGTCAACGGGCAACCGACGGCCAATGATCCAGGTCAGAGCGACGCACGCGGAGAAGCCGCTGTGCTCAAGGCCGCCGCTTCGATTAAGCACAGCGAGCAGAGCCTGATGGACCAGAACAACGGTAGGATTGCCGAAAAGCAGGGCGCGGGTCGGCTCCCGAAAGTTCAGGGGCCCCAGATTAAGATCGAGCCCCCGGTGACCTCCGCCACAAAGGCCGATGCAAGCTTGGGAGCGAAGTAAGGGTTGTAAGGGTTACATAGGCACGACGGAGTTCATACACAAGGGAGGCGGTCGTGAGGCCGCCTCCCTTTTTTCTATTTCTGCATCAGTCTACGCTGGATCTCGGCTTTTTTAATTCGTTGCCGACCACGTGCCGGGTCTTTGTCCTCCAACCGGAACCGCCACGGCTTTGCCGACCATGCACCCGCATAGTCCACTCCGATTCGTGGGTATGCTCCTATCGCACGACTGGGCACTCGACTCCTTCGATCCTCGATCCACAATTGCTGCCCGCGAGTCAGATCCAGCCGGTTGAGCAAACGGTCGATCTCCATCCGACGACAGACTCGGCCCGGCCCATCAATCAACTTTCCATCCAACTCCACTGCACGAACGAGGACCGCCGCTGGATAATCTTCTTTCTCCGTCACGATATTGAAACAGTGGTGCATCCCGTAAATCAGATAGACATAAGCAGCCCCCGCCGGTCCGAACATGACATCCGTCCGTTGGGTGCGACCGCGTGAGGCGTGAGACGCCCGATCCTCCGGCCCGACATAGGCTTCAACCTCGATGATCTTGCCGGCAATGAGACCGGCGCCGTTCTCGCGAACGAGAAACTTTCCCAAGAGCGACCGCGCGACCGTCAACGTTGGACGGTTGAAGTACGAGCGTGAGAGAATCTTGTGAGGCATAGCTTGTCTTAGGGCAGTCAGCTTTCAGCCGTCAGCTATCAGGTTTCGGATTACAGCGGGAGCGTTTCGCTGAAAGCTGATGGCTGACAGCTTGAATCAAAAATACCACGCCACGCCGCCCATCACAAACCGCGGATTGCCCGGCACGAAGTGGATGTCGGTGACCGCAGCCGGCTCATTGCGGAGTTGCGAAGGAAAAGCGAAGGTGGCTTGTTCCCATTTTGTATTGAAAAGGTTCTGAACGAAGAGAAACGCTTCGAGGCGCCCGCGCAAGAGCTTGATGGGAAGTTGATACCGTTCGGACAGATCGAAGTCGATCCACGACGGAGCTTTGACGCTGCGATCTTCGGTGAGCGGACGGACTCCGAGATAGGTTGCCTGCAACTGAGAGGTCAGCCCTTCCGGCCATCGCAGAAGCAACGCGCCATAGGCAGTCAGTTCCGGGGCTAACGGAATCGCGTCGCCGTTGCGGAATTCGGCCTTCGTCCAGGTGAAGCTGCCATTGAAGTACAACGGGCCGACGACTTGCCCACGGGCGGCGACTTCCACCCCCTCTCGCCTGGTCGCGCCGCGAATGTCCGTCGTCCCCTCGTCGCCCACAAACACGAGTTCGGATTTCAGATCTAATCGCCAGAGGGTGGCGATCAACTCGATCCCATCCTGTCCCCAAGGTTTCGACCGCACCCCGACCTCATAGCTTTTGGCGCGCGCGAGCGGAGAGGCACCAGTCACCACCGCCGACCGGGCATCGTTGCTGTGGTAGCCCTCCCCGTAGTTGGCGAAGAATTCGGTGCTGGCCCAGGGACCAAGAATGAGGTTCATCTTGGGAAGGGCAATTCCGGAACTCTTTCGCCCTGCCGGTTGTTCTTGGCACGTTGCACAGCGATTCCGCACATCGAACGTGAATGTTTCTGCCCGAAGACCACCCGCTAGCCGCATCCATGGCATCGGTTGAAGCTCTACTTTGACGAACGGCGCGTAGGACGCTTCCAAAATGTCGCTGTCCGTCGTCGGGCCGGTCGGCATCCGCTTGGCCTGCGTCCCAAGCCTCGCATGAATGTCGTCCACCCTCGTTTGAAAGCCGATCGTCCCGATGCTCGGCACACCCAACACCTCGCCGCGCTGTTTGTAGCCGATATCGCCACCATACATGATCCGGCGATCGGACTGCTGAATGCCGTCGCCGGTGGTCGGCACGCCGCTGTTCGCGATGTCATTGGCGAAAAACGTGAAATTCGTGAAGAGATCCAGCCGGTAGTACTGTCCGTATGCATTCGCGAAGAACTGGCCGCCTGAAGTCGTATCATAGTGATAGTTCAACCGCGCGGTGCTCCGGAGCGTCTTGCCGCCCTCCGACGGATCGATCGCGCCGAAGCGATCGAGCGATCCATCCTGGACTGCACGAAGAGGAATTTCTCCGGAGGCATTCCACTGGGCTTTGTGAAAGGTGCCGGTGAGACTGAATTCGTCTCGTCCGGTCAGATTCGTCGTCATCTTGCCGAACAGATTGCTCCGGAAGTACCGATTGTCGTTTTGGAACGGCCCATTGGTGTAGTAGCCCTCTGCGGCAAACAATGTGCGCACCTTCTCCTTGCTGGGAGAAAGCATGAGCAGATACCGCTGGGTATCGAATTGGCCCCCGGCTCCTTGCACGACTCCTTCTTTGACCATCTCGCGCGTCCGGAAGTTCACTGCCCCTGCCGTGGCGAAGTCCCCATACTCCGGCAAATACGCTCCCTTATACACATCGAGGCCCTCGATCGTTTCCGGAATGATGAAATTCAGGTCGGTATAACCCTGCCCGTGGGCATGCGTGCGAAGATTGATCGGCATGCCATCGGCAAAGAACGCGACGTCCGTTCCGTGGTCCGCGTCGAACCCGCGCAGAAAATACTGATCGGCCTTCCCGGCTCCGCCCGAGTGTTCCACCGCGATGAAACCGGGAATGAGCCGCAGCACCTGCGCCGGCCGGCCCTGCGGCTGGAGGAGATATTCCTTGTCGGGAATGAACTGCTGCGATGACGCGGCGACCGGGCGCTCGCCGATTACCGACACTTCCGGCACTTCGATAGTCGACACATCAGGATCGTGAGCAAAGACAGAGGGAACGAGAAAAACAAGAACGGCGAGCTGGAGGAACAGGCTAAAAACGGTCACGGGGAAGTCAGCACAACCCTTTTCCTGTCGTGGTGGTCGCTAGCTTCCCGTGCTTCACCCCTTTTGTCCCAATAAGGGTGTCAGCCACCTGCTTAATTTCGGACCCTGTGCCCTTCACCACCAATACTTCCAAACAATGGTGGTGATCGAGATGCACGTGCATGCCGGAGAGTATGAGTGGCTGGTAACGATGCTGAATGTCGGTGAGCTTCCTGGTCAAATCCCGGACGTGATGATCGTAGACGAACGTGATGGTGCCGATCGTTTCCTTGTCCTCCGACCATTCTTCCCCGACCAGATTGTCTCGAATGAGGTCGCGCAACGCTTCCGATCGATTGGTATAGTGGCGGCGGCGAATGAGGCGATCGAAGTCGCGTAGAAGACGCACGTCAAGCGACACGCCAAAACGAACAAGGCTTTCCATCGTGGCCGCCTTCCCTAGTGGCACGTTTTTTTATTTTGTAGCACCATTTGAACGCGCATGTCAACCAGCGACCTGCTTTACTCCTTCACACCTGACGGGCAGATCGGCGGGGAGGCGGAACGGGAGGCTGTACCTCAGTTCTGGTAGGCACCGACGTGGGACAACTTCAATCGCAGGAGCGTTTACGCTGCGTGGAATCTCCGCGCGAATTCACTTAACCCCTCGACGCGCTTTCGCAAGGCAGCCACCACCTGCGCCAAGACCAGATCGGAGCTGCGTCCGGCGATTTCTTCCAACCTTCCGAGCTCCTCTTTGACGGCCGTCACATCGGTTTGCAGGTCGGTCATGCCGGCTCTCAAGAACTCGACCATCTCACCGAGCGATTCGGCCTCCTTCTGAAGAAGATCTTTCTTCCGAATCAACGCGCTGACGTTCAAATTTCCTTTGGCCACCGCTCTGAAAACAGCACGAAAACGATACAGGGGACCGGCAATCCGATGGGAAAAGAACACCGAGTGAAGGGTCAAAAGCGCTATCGCCACAATCATCGGCTGCCAAACTCGATTGTGCAGCACCAGGAACTGGCGGGACGCCTCTTTGAACTCCGGCGACGACAGACTATACTCATCGAGGGTAACCCCGACCGGGACAAAAATCGCTCCCGCAAAGACCAACCAGATAATCAACTGGTACGCGAAGCAGGCCGCAATGAATCGAGATTGGAAGGTGTCGTTGATGAGATACTGTCGTCGTCTTTTCATCGGCAAAGCCCCTGCTGAATGAAGTCGGTATGACTCGTCCGCACCGCCTTCCTTGGCAGTGCTCCGCCTAAAGAAAGTATGCGCCGTTTCCGTGCAAAGGCAACGAACTTGATGGTTTTAGCACGGTCGGGCTGGCGAGACAGACAACCGGCAGACGGCGCGGTTTATTCCGCTTGGATAGGCACGTACAGGACCGTGCCCTGGCGATTGACCAACAGCAACGCGACGTCGCTCGGTCGGATGGGTTCGGCCAGACGCTGGTAGGCGGCGAAGTTCGGAAGAGGCTGCCGGTTGAGTTCGACGAGGACGTCGCCGGGCTGGAGTCCGGACAATTCCGCCACGCTGCCATCTTCCACGTCGGTGACAACCACGCCGGTATCGACGTTGAGGTCCATCTGGCGGGCGAGGGCCGGGGTGATTTCATCTACGATAACGCCGGCCAGCGGATGAGTCGTGGATCCGGTTAGCGACGTAGCCGCCGCGCGCTTGACCCGTTCGCGTGGTGCCTCCTGTATCACCAGCTCCGCCTGCATCAGCCTGGTCTCGCGGATGATATCCAGCCGGTGCTTGCTGCCGATGGCCGCGGCGGCGATCAGGTTCCGGAGATGTCCGCTATCCATCACATCTCGCCCGTCGAAGCGGACCACAACATCGCCGCGATGCAAGCCGGCCTTCTCAGCCGATCCTTTCGGCTGAAGGTCGGTCACGATCGCACCCTTCACATCCGGTAAGCGAAACACTTTCCCTAACAACGGGGTCACATCCTGGGTGGAAGCGCCGAGGAATCCACGGATGACCCGGCCGGTCTTGATCAGGCTCTGCATAGCCGCCCGCGCCATATTGCTCGGGATGGCGAAACCTACGCCGACGCTGCCGCCGGTGGGGCTGGCGATCGCGGTGTTGATCCCGACCAACTCGCCGGCGATATTCACCAAGGCCCCGCCGGAGTTGCCAGGGTTGATCGGCGCATCGGTCTGGATGAAATCTTCGAAGTCCGCCACGCCGACATCGGCCCGTCCCACCGCGCTCACGATCCCGAATGTGACCGTGCGACTTAGCCCGAGCGGATTTCCAATAGCAAGCACGAAGTCCCCCACCGATAACGCTCCCGAATCACCCCAGGGCACGGTCGGCAATCCTGTGGTGTTGATCTTGACTACCGCAACATCGGTTTTCGGATCGGTAGCGACCACGCGGCCTTTATATTGCCGGCGGTCGGCGAGAATGACTTCGACATCCACGGCCTCGGCAACCACGTGGTTGTTGGTGATGATGTACCCATCCTGGGATACGATGACGCCGGAACCTTGGCCATACTGGCGGCGGGACGGCGGCTCCTTGAACAGCCCGAAGGGAAGCCCTTCGTCACTGAAGGCTTGATCGTGGACGACGACGGTCGAGGCGATGCTGACGACGGCAGGAATGACCTTGGCGGCAGTCGAGCGGACCTGCGCTTGAAGATCGCTCCCGCCCACGACCGGGATCAGCCGGCCAGAGGCACTGGCGGGAGACACATCACCCCAACCAGCACACACACACCCCAGCAGGACGAAGGCCCGCAGTAGACCTGCGCGCAGCAGGACACCTTGCCTCATTGCAGACAATTCTCTCATGTCAGCGTGGCCGAGCTTACCATGTGGTCAACCACCGAGCACTCACAATTCAACATTCCGTAACCGGAGGGCGTTCGAGATCACCGACACGGAGCTGAATGTCATGGCCGCACTGGCGATCATCGGACTCAAGAGCAATCCCCAGATCGGATAGAGCACCCCGGCTGCGATCGGCACCCCCAGCAAGTTGTAGGCAAAGGCAAAGAACAGATTCTGCCGGATGTTCCGCATCGTCGCTCGACTGAGACGCCGTGCGCGGACAATGCCGCGAAGATCGCCTTTCGCCAGCGTGATTCCCGCGCTCTGCATGGCCACATCGGTCCCTGTCCCCATCGCCACCCCCACATGGGCTTGCGCCAACGCCGGTGCATCGTTGATCCCATCTCCGGCCATGGCGACGATGCGACCTTTCTCCTGGAGTTCCTTGACCACTTGCCCCTTCTGAGCCGGCTGGACTTCGGCAATGACGTCGTCGAGGCCGAGCCGGCCGGCCACCGCCATAGCCGTCGAGCGATGGTCGCCGGTCAGCATGATCAACCGCAACCCTTCTTCTTTCAACAGTCGAATCGCCTCGGGCGCCGAGGCCTTGATGGGATCAGCCACGCCCAGCAGCCCGGCGGGCCGGCCATCGACCGCGATGAAGACGATCGTCTGGCCCTCCTGGCGGAGGCTCTCGGCTTCTTTGTCCAAGACGGAAAGACTGTCGCCCTGTACACTGATCTCGTCACGGAGAAAGTTCCACGTTCCCACAGCAACCGTTCGCCCCTGGACCCTCCCCCTCACACCCTTGCCTGTAAAGGACTTGAACTCTTGCACCCCTCCGATCGGCAAGCCACGAGCCTGTGCTTCTGTGACGACGGCCGATGCGAGCGGATGCTCACTACCTCGTTCCAGGCTTGCCACAAGCGACAGGAGGTCCTTTTCGCCCCATGGAGCGACGGATCTGATCGCCAGCAGTTTGGGCTTGCCCTCTGTCAACGTGCCGGTTTTGTCGAACACCAATGTATCCACCTTCTCAAGCATCTCCAGCGCCTCAGCCTGCTTGATCAAGACTCCCGTCGTCGCTCCACGGCCTGTACCCACCATGACCGACATGGGAGTCGCCAGCCCGAGCGCACAGGGACAGGCGATGATCAAGACCGCCACAGCACTGACCAGGGCATAGGCCAATCGCGGCTCCGGCCCCCAGAACGTCCAGGCAATGGCCGTGAGGATCGCAACCAGCACGACACCGGGCACGAAGTATCCTGCCACCACGTCCGCCACCCGTTGAATCGGCGCGCGACTCCGTTGCGCCTCACTGACCATGCGGACGATCTGCGCAAGCAGCGTGTCCGAGCCGACTCGTTCAGCCTGCATGAGGATGCTTCCATTGCCGTTGATCGTTCCGCCGGTCACGCGTGCGCCGACGGTCTTCTCGACCGGGAGAGGCTCGCCGGTAATCATCGATTCATCGATGGCCGTCGTTCCCTCGACCACGATGCCGTCCACCGGCACCCGTTCACCGGGCCTGACACGCAGGCGGTCGCCGACCTTCACCTGATCCAGCGGAATATCATCCTCACGCCCGTCACTTCGCACCAACCGCGCGGTCTTGGGCGCCAGACCGAGCAACGCGCGGATCGCGCTGGAGGTCCGGCTTCGGGCGCGCAGTTCCAGCACCTGCCCGAGCAACACCAGTACTGTGATTACTGCAGCCGCTTCGAAATAAACCGCCAGCGTACCGTCAGGCCGGCGAAAGGCTTGGGGGATCAAATTCGGCAACGCCGTGCTCACGAGGCTAGAGACGTAGGCAGTACCAGTCCCGATGGCAATCAACGTGAACATGTTCGGGCTAAGGTTGCGGATGGACTGCCAGCCGCGCTGAAAAAACGGCCATCCTCCCCACAGCACCACCGGCGTTGCGAGGAGGAACTGAATCCAGTTCAGCACACCGCCCGGCAAGACCCGTTGCAGCGGTTGGCCTGGAAGCATGTCCGACATGGCGATACCGAACACGACCAGCGCCGGTCCAAGGCTCATCCAGAAACGCCGGGACATGTCCACAAGTTCCGGGTTCGCTTCCTCCTCGATTGCAACGGTCCTTGGTTCCAACGCCATCCCGCATATCGGGCAGGAACCAGGCTCCGACTTCACAACCTCTGGGTGCATCGGACAAACATACTCGGTTTTCATAGCGGCAGGGAGGATGGTCGCCGATTCGAGCGCCATGCCGCACTTCGGGCAAGGACCGGGTTTGTCCGCGTGGACTTCCGGACACATCGGACAGAGATACTTATGGCAGCCATCGGGCTCGACGTGCTTGTGCACCGATGGTACCGGAGCCATTACTGGCTGGAGATACTTCGCAGGATCGGCCTGGAACTTCGTGAGGCACCCCTGACAACAGAAGTAGTACGTTTTCCCGTTGTATGGGTAGGAACCGGCCGCCGTGGCCGGCTGCACCGTCATCCCGCAGACCGGATCAATTTCGCCGGCCCCGGCGGATGGTGGTACTGTCATCGCCGCCATCGGAAGGGATTTTTTCGCCGCCGGCATCGCCACCATTACAAGCGGCGACGCCTTTACATACTTCTCCGGGTTTTCACGAAAACGTTCCAAGCAACGGAGCCCGCAGAAATAATAGAGCTTGCCCTTGAACTCCTCATGTCCGGCCGCTGTGGCCGGCTCCACGGTCATGCCGCAGATCGGGTCAATCGCCATGAGAACCCTGTGATGGGTGATGCGTGATCATTTCTTTGCGTCGTTCTCCAGGATGCTCCTGATAATGCCGATGACATTCTCACGATCAAAGTTTTCGCCGTCGACTTTAATGTTGCCGTCAAGCAACAGAGCGGGAGTCGATCGCACTTTGATCCGTTCCCCCCACCGCCGACCGTCCTCAAAGGCCTTGGCAGGAATCCCGCTGGCCAGAGCTGCCTCGAAGGCCACCGGATCCAACCCGACTTCCTTGATCAGCAATTCCCGGATGGCGCGGTCGAAAATCTGCACGCGGTCCTTGTGAATGGTGCGAAACAGAACCTTCTTCATTTCGTTCCCCTTGCCCATCGTTTTCGCTTGCTCATACATATCGAAAGCCGTCGGCAGCTTCCCGGGAATGACAGGGAACCCCACCATCGTCACCTCCAGCTTGTTCCCGAATTCTTTCTGGAGCAGGGGAAGGACCGACTCTTCAAACTTGTGGCAGTGGGGACAATAGAAATCGGCAAACTCGACAAGCTTGACCTTACCGGCCACATGGATCGAGGGCTCATTAAGCAACTCAAACCTCCCCTTCAGTTCGGGTCTCTCGGCCGACGCAAGCAAAGGGAAGATGGTCGCCCCCGTGAGAAGACCGAACAAGAGAACGAGCAGGAACCATCTACGTATGTGCACCGGATTCATGCGACCTACTCCTTTCTGAAGACTCACCATGAGCCATTTTCGCCATCGCCTTCCCATTATATACGAGCCGGTAAACGGACGTGAGTACGCGCGCCCCCTACCTGCGTGGGTTTGTTATAATGCCACCATGCGAGACAGAAATACACTCATGCTCATCGCCACGGGCATCGTTGCGGGACTCACCGCCTGTGTTGCGAGTCCGAGCACGTACAACATGCCGCCGCGAGATGAGAGTATTCCCTTCGCCCAGCTCAAGGCCGCGCCTGATTCCTATAAAGGTCAGCAAGTTGTGCTCGGCGGGCGGGTGCTCAGCGCTAGGCGGCTGAAGGAAGGGACGCGCATCGAAGTACTGCAGCTTCCCTTAGACGGATCACAACAGGCTGGTGGAGAAGATCTGACTCGATCGCAAGGACGGTTCGTCGGGATGCACAAAGAGTTTCTCGATCCCGCCACGTTGCCACCGGGAATTTTCATCATTGTGACCGGCGAAGTCGCGGGAGCGATCACGCTCCCGCTTGACGAGACCGACTACACCTACCCGGTCATCGAGATCCGACAACTGACGGTGCGACCCTACGCCGAAGAAATCCCGACCGTCCGAATGCGGCCAATGCCACCCTCTTGGGGACCGTATTGGGGTCCCTATTGGAGACCTTACCCCTATTGGTGAGGTCTTATTTCCCTCCTGCCCCCACAATCCGCTCCACCCGCTCATCCCGGCCTCCAAGGTCGCGATAACGGCGGTATTGCGCGAGTGCCTTGGCCATATCCTTGCGGTACAGCTCATAGAACACGCCAAGGTTGTAGTGCGCTTCGGCATACTCCGGCTTCAAGGCCACAGCGCGCTCGTAGGCCTGCTCGGCATCGTCCAGCTTGTTCAGGCTGGTGTAGATCACGCCGAGGTTCATATGGGCCTCGGCATATTCTGGGCGCCAGCGAAGAACCTCCAGAAATTCGCGCTCGGCATCGGCGAGCCGGTTCTGACTCCGGAAGATGAAGGCCAGGTTGTAATGGGCATCGACGAGACTCGGCTTGGCGTTCACCGCCTGCTTATAAGCGTATGCGGCCTCCGCCAGATCGCCGGCTCGTTCGGCGATGCGCCCCAGGAGGTACCATCCATCCGCATGCTTAGAGTTCGCCTTGGTGAGCCGGGTCAGGTGTTCACGCGCTGATCGATGATCCCCCTGGTTATCATAGAGATTCGCAAGGCTGTAGAGGGCATCGGCGTGATCCGGATGGACGCGCAGCAAGGCCTGATAGGTCCGCACCGCCCCCTGGAGATCGTGACGTTCCTCGTACAGCTTGGCTAAATCCAAATAGGCTTCCTCGTTCCCGGGCGAGACCTCGATCGCTTTGGCCAGGAGACCCTCCGCCTCGGTGAGTTTCCCCTGAGCCAGATACACATCGGCCAGATCGTTCATGGCCTCGGCCGAGTCGGGGTTGAATTTCAGCGATTGCGACAGAGCCTGGGCCGCCTCAACCGGCCTCCTCTTGCTCTTGAAGTAGATGAGCCCCAGCAGATGATGCGCCTCAGCGAGCCGTGGATTCAGCTCGATCGCTTTCCGAAGCGCCTCGATGGCAGCATCCGCATCGCCTTGCCGGAATGAGGCCGCGCCGCGTTCGTAGTGCTTCTTCGCAGCATCCGAGGGCCCTCCCGAGGCCACGTGAACGAAAGGAGAGAACAGAAGCAGGCACCCCCCCAACAAGACCAGCATCATGCTGAGTCTGCACCACCATAACCTCAGCCCGCCCATGTCTCCTCCGCGCCCTCCGCGTGCGAGACGAATTTCTCCTCCTACCCGATGACACGCCTGCGCACCAGCGGACTATAGAACGGTGACGCGGATGAAATCAACGAGTCGAGTTTCGGCGCGGAGTTCGCGCCGTGCCCATCGCTGGAGAGAGTTGGGCCGACCGGCAAACAGCCAGTGATGCGGGGCAACGCCATTGCTTGCCCCGCATCGAGACCGTAGGTTTATGCTTCGCAGTTACTCCGGCATCCCGTGGTCGTCGTCGCCCTCCGGTTGAGCCGGATACGATCCAGGACCAGGCAGCAGCGAAGAGGTCGCTTGATTTCCCGCCGCTGCGGCGCCCTTCTCATAGACCAACACCGCTCCAGGATTCGATCCCACGGTGACTTTTTGCTTCTCTTGGTTGTCCGTCGCATTAATGATGGAAATAGAGTTGTCCGTGCTGTTGGAGACCACAAGGTATTTCGGCTCGCCTGCACCCTGAACGAGCACGTCGAAACTATGGCCCCCTGTTGCTGGCAACACAATTTCCCGCAACAGCGTGAGGGCTGGAGTTGCTGCGTTCAATGTCGACGCATCGAAGGCAAAGAGGCGGTCTTTCTTCGTGGCGGTCGCGGCGTTTCCCGCCAGGATGTAGAATCGTTTTCCATCCGGCGAGAATTTGAACGAGCCGGGAGAAGTGCCGTTGAGCTCCGCAATGGTGAAGTCGGTGCGGACCGGCGGATCAACGCTGATGTCCAGCACCCCGAGTTTTGTGCCCGTGGCAGGAGTCGTATCCCCGCGCAACAGCAGGAAGCGGCCATCCGGCGTGATCCCGTAAGCCGTGTAGGGCGTCGTGCTCAGATCGAATGTCCGTGTGATCGCCAGAGTTGCCGGATTGATTTCCACGATCGTGCGATAGTTCTCCTGGATGCTGTAGATCTTCCCGGTGAGCTTCGAGAAGCGAATGCCGTGAGGATTGGCGTTATTCACTGTGAAGGGAGTGGTCAAGGGAGTTGCGCTCTCGTCATTGCACACAGCCGGCGATGGCCTCGTGGCCTCCTTAGCGATATCGCACAGGTCGATACGGGCGATCAGCTTCCGATAGGTCGCCACATCGGCCGGATCGTTGCCGATGACCGCAATCTCTCCGGCGGTCGCGCTGGAGACAAAGGCTCTTTTCGGAATTCCTGTCCCTGATGAAAAGGCCGCCACCTTGTGGCCATCGGCCAGCACACAGACCGTCGCCTCGACCGTGGGAGGATGCCCGCCCGGACCGAGGTGCGAGTTATGCAGGATCGTGACCGAGCCGCCAACCACCGGACCGCCGGCTCTCGCGGCATTGTTGCAGTTGATCAAGTCATCCCCTGGTGTGGTCGTGCCGCCAGCATTGTCGCCGTCGTTCATCGACCACATGACTTCGCCGTCGGTCGGGTCGCGGTAGATATGGACGGGACGGGTCCCCGTGGCGAGATTCGCTTCGTGAGTCGGGACGGCGTTGGTCAGAGGATCAATCGTCGCCACTTTATTCGCGGCCCCCAAATTGATGAACAGCCAGTCCTCCGCCGAGAATTGCATGTCGCCGAGCGCGCCGCCTTCAAACTCCGACGAGGCGATCGTTCCCAGCACAGCATTTCCCGAGTCTCCCTTCAACGCCACGCTCGTAAGAGTCTTGTCTCCGGTGTTGTTCACGAACACGATCGGCCCTTGAAGAGCGGAGCTGCCACTGGTCGTCGCTTGACTGCTCGCCGTCTCGCCTGCGCTACACCCGGCAAGGCCGGCCAGTACGAGCGCCGTTGCACCCAACTTCAGGAATGTTCCTGCATCGTTGTTGTTGCTTTTCGTTCTCATGGACAATCCCTCACTTCTTTGTTTCATGCAATGGTTTCTTATGACCCGCCCAATAATTGGAACGACTTGGTGAGCCCAAACACATAGCTGCGTTGCTGTTCGAGATTCCCATTGAAATCCCGATAGACGGGAATCTGCGCGATGAAATAAAACGACGCTTGGCCCCAGAGGTTCAGCATGATGCCGGGCGAGTAGGCCACGTAGGTCGAGCCGGTCGTCGGGACCGCCCGAAACTTGACCGTCGGATCGAGAAGAATGGAGCTTCCCGTGGCCGGATTGAACTGAAAGAGGGCCGCATCCATGGCATCGTTCTGCATCCAGCGATAATTGACTTGCTGCGTCAGCACGAGCCACGGGGTTTTTTCGATGGGGATGAGATTGAAGCCGGCGCTGAGATTGACTTCATCGCCGAACTTGTACCCGTCGCTGTTTTTCAACGTGTGACGGTAGCTCGCCAGCGCGAATTGGTTGAGCCGGTGCGGGATCAACTCGTAGGTCTGGTAGATCGTCGGCACGAACCCGACGTTGCCACGGCCGATCTGGAGCGTCGATTCGGCCAGCGACCCTCCCCGCACCCGCTGACCGTAGTCGCCGGTCGGCAGATCGACGCCCATTCCGACCACCACCATGCTGCGCAAGGTCGGCAGCAGGTTGTATTTCAGCGCCACGCGGATGTCCCCCAGCCCTTTGTCGCCATAGGGCACGGGGTTCAGCCCGCCGATTTGCGCGTCCGAGTTGACCTGCTTGTAGGGAACCGTCACTTGCAGGCCGAACCGCTCCGTCAGCCCGTAATTCATGTCCAACGTGGTGGTTCGGACCAGTGTGCGAATCTGGCTGACATTGAGATTGGCCAGCGTGAGCCTTCGATCCCCCTGATTGGCGAAAGGGATGTTGCCACCTTGTCCTGGCGGCGCTTCCATCGGCGTGTAGTTATAGATGGCATTGACCGTCAGGAGGCCTGCCATCGGCACTTGCTGCTGCGATCCGATGACCACGAAACAGCTCACCGAGCCGCAGGAGGCCTTCACCTGCGCCGGCCACGTCAGGACAGCGGCGACAACGAGCGCACATATGAACTCGTGAGGATACAATCGTCGCGTGATTCTCATCGCAAGATCGTCTTTCTTCAGACCAAGCCCATCCGCGCATGGACGATTCCATGCGTGCGCCTGGCACTGACGACGGAATGAAGAATGAAATGGAACGGCGTTCAGTTGAGAATCGAGGGAGGACCGCGGGGGAAGATAAGGGAGGAAACAAGGCGTTCATACTGGTCGGCGCAAACGTCCTTGACGCAGCCGACCAACCGGAGTGACGACTCCAGGAAAACTGACGAGGTTTCAATTCCTTGACCCGCGGCGCAAAGCCAGGCACAGAGGCCGGTGCTATGCGTGTTGGCGTGATGCTGGGCATGGTGCCCGGCATGAGCCACGCTGGGTGCAGCCATGAGCCCGTTTGCCAGCACGAGGCACAGCAGCAGGGACCACGCCAGCCCGGATCGTTTCAATGGGTTACGCTTCATCTTCGAACTCGTTCACAGCCAGCCCGCATTATTCATGAACGCTTCTGCTGCAAACACCAAAGAGCAAGTAGCTGGTAGCGAACAGCGAACAGCCGGAGAGAGAGAAATCCTCTTGAGCTATGCGCTACTTGCTATTCGCTCTTCGCTGATTCCGCGACGAACCGTCATGAATAATGTGGGCTAGCTCTTTGCCAACTGTAAATAATGCGTCACCCCGAACAAGAAACTGGTTCCTTGCGCCAGGTTGTTGTTGGAATCCCGCGCGATGGGAATTTGCGCGTTGAAGTAGATCTGTGTCTGATTACCCACGCTCACCATGAAGCCGGGAGTAAACGCGAGATAGCTGGACCCGGAGTTGGGCACCCGGCGGTCCAGAATCGTCGAATTGATCGTCACAGGATCTCCCCCACCGGCACTGGGCGGCAGCGCCTGGCGGAGGGAGGACGTAAAGTTGTCATGTGTCAGGTAGCGATAATTGAACTGGCTTGTTAAGACGAGCCACGGCACGGTGACCAGATTTGCTCCCACGTTGAGGAGATATTCGTCGCCGAACTGATATCCATCGCTGTTCCGAAACGTATGCCGGTAACTGGCAAAGGCGAACTGGTTCAACCGCTGGGGGATCAGTTCATACGATTGATACACGGAGCCAATGACTCCCACTTGACCTCGCCCAATCTGGAGAGGCGATTCTTGCGCCAACCCGCGACTATCTTTCGCACCATAATCCCCGGTCGGCAGATCAACACCGAATCCCATGATGACCAGATTTCGCAACGTCGGCAGCACGTTATACTTGGCGGTGATGCGAACATCGCCGACCCCATTGTCCGAGAACAATGACGTTTCGCCCGCGCCCCCGTTGGCCTCACCAACCTCGTCAAGATGCCGGTGCTTCCGCCTTACATAGGGCACCGTGACCTGGACACCGAAACGGTCCGTCACCCCATAATTCATGTCGAGCGTGTAGGTCTGACTGATCGTCCGGGTTTCCCTGTGCTCATCCAGCGTCATACGCCGACGATCTTGGTTGGTGTGAGGAATAAACCCTTCGGTGCCGCTGAGGAGCCGCATCGGCGTGTAGTTATACATGCCATTGATTGTCAGCACACCATGTTGTGGCACTTGCTGTTGCGACCCGACTACCACAAAACAACTGACTGCCCCGCAGGAGGCCTGCGCGCGCGACGCGATCGTAAGACTTCCAACGCATAAGGCTAAAATTGCGAGTATGGCGATTCGTCCCATTTGCCTGTTCATACTTTCTCCATAAGCTCTTGTTTATCCGCCACCTCTCACATGGACAGTGGCAGCATATCGGTTCGCACCCGGAGATCGAGCGTCCGTTTCCCGCCCATCCTGTAACAGAACAGGCAAAACGCTGACGATACCGAGCCCGGCTGTCGAAAGGACCGTTTAGGCAGAAAGAACGGGAGGACCGCGGGAGGTCGGAGATTCGACCGGCTGGCAGGCAGGTTCTTGAAAGACAACTGCGAGGTCGCAGGCGAGGACTTCAAAATGGGTTTGCGGGGCGAGCTGGACTCCGTCGAGCATCTGCCCGGCGGCGCACATCCAGGAACAGAGAACCGAGCTGTGGGTGGTGGCCTGGTGATGCGCGTGGTGCGCCGCATGCGCGACCGACTGCGGATAGACGAGCCCGCTCAGCAGGAATAGAAAGGCCGCGAGGGACCAGGCGGCGAATGTACGCGTCACGGCAGCCATGCTCTTCTTAGCGCAGCGAGGCGGCCTTGATGGGCTCACGAGTCTGGATGCGAGCGACGACTTCGTTGATCTTCTCCTCCGTGAGCAGCCCGCCCTTGATGTATTCCTGCACCACGCCTTTCTCGTCGATGAAGACGCTCACGGGGAGACCGAACACACCGTACAGATTCGCCACGCGATTGTCTTTGTCCAGCAACACGGGAAACGTATGGCCGTGGTTCTTGATATGCTCGCGCACTTTGGCTTCATCTTCGAGTTCGTTGATCGCCAACACCACAAAACCCTTGTCGTGTAACCGGTCATAGCACGCCTGCATCGCCGGCATCTCCGTCGTGCAAGGCTTGCACCAGGTCGCCCAGAAATTCAAAAGCACGATCTTGCCGCGGTACTCAGCGAGTTGATGTGTACGTCCCTCCAAATCCACGAGACTGAAATCCGATGCGGGAATCCCTGCATGGGGCGGCCTGGACCCCATGCTCCAAACCATGCCCTCGCCGCTACCGAGCAGCAGACACGCCAACACCAAAAACCCCGCGGTTGTTTGCTTGTTCCACACTCTCATGTTTGTCCTCCTGGTCTCCAGAACAGAATCCTCATTTAGCTGGCTCCCGGAGTCGCTGGACATACAGGTTAACCTTCAGCCAAGAGGCTGAGTGTCAAACGCTGAGTCGTGACACGAGAGAGCCGACAGCCCTGAGTTCAAACAGAGAGAACGGGAGGACCGCGGGAGGTCGGAAGCTCGATTGGCTGACTAGACGGTTCTTGAAAGACAACGGCGAGATCGAACGCGAGAAGATCGAAGCGTGGCTGCAAGGCGAACTGGATCCCATCCAGCATCTGCCCCGTCGCACACATCCAGGAGCAAAGAACGGAGCTGTGAGTTGCCGCTTGATGGTGCGCGTGGCGCGACTCATGCTCGACCGCCTGCGCGTACACGAGGCCGTTGAGGGACAGCGCACAAATAATGACGAACAGCGAGAGGGATTTCTGGCGAAGGAGGCGCATAACACCACTTCCTAATGACGGCATGCTAGTTAACCAGCCGATCCGCTGTCAAGACGGTGGCGTGGACAACGGCATCTATAGGATTCACACGTGAATTGCTGTATACTGCCTCTCGAATGACCGGCGTTATGACAAATGTCATACGTCTTCGTGATTTTCTTAGACGCCTGACTACTGCTCCATGTTGACTCGTCTCCTGAATCTGGTCTTCGGCAGCAAGAACGACCGTGAGATCAAGGCGCTCCGGCCGACTGTGGACCGCATCGCCGCCATCGAGCCGAGCCTGACCTCGCTGTCCGACCATGCCCTAACCGACAAGACCCAAGAGTTCCGCAAGCGATTTGAAGCCGGCGAGACGCTCGACGACCTTTTGCCGGAAGCCTTCGCCGTCTGTCGCGAAGCATCCCGCCGCCGGCTCAACATGCGCCACTTCGATGTGCAGTTGATCGGCGGCATGATCCTGCATAAGGGCCGGATTGCTGAAATGAAAACCGGCGAAGGGAAGACGCTGGTGGCCACGCTGCCGCTCTATTTGAATGCCCTCGAAGGCAAAGGCGCGCATCTCGTGACCGTCAACGACTATCTCGCCAAGCGGGATGCCCAATGGATGGGCCAGATCTATCACGCGCTCGGCCTCTCCGTCGGCGTGATCCAGCATGAGGCCTCCTTCTTGTTCGATCCGGCCTACGACGCGGCGGACAAGCGGCTCCAACATCTCCGCCCCTGCACCAGGCAAGAGGCCTATCATGCCGATATCACCTACGGGACGAATAACGAATACGGATTTGACTTCCTGCGAGACAATTTGATCGTCAGCGATCTCAGCCAATGCGTGCAGCGGGAGCTGAACTTCGCGATTGTGGACGAGGTCGACAGCATCCTGATCGACGAAGCCCGAACCCCTCTGATCATTTCCGGTCCGACCGACCAATCCACCGATCTCTATTACCGGATCAATTCGATCATTCCCCAGCTCAAGGCCGAGCGCGATTACACCATCGAAGAGAAAACCAAGACGGCCTCGCTCACGGAAGACGGCAACACCAAAGTGGAAAAGCTCCTCGGCGTGGATAACCTCTACGATCTGGCCCACATGGACCTGGTCCACCACGTCGTCAAAGCTCTCCAGGCCCATACGCTCTACAAGCGCGATGTGGACTATGTCGTGAAGGACGGCGAGGTCATCATCGTGGACGAATTCACCGGCCGGCTCATGCCGGGCCGCCGGTGGAGCGATGGGCTGCACCAGGCGGTGGAAGCTAAGGAAGGCGTGAAGATCGCCAACGAGAACCAGACGCTCGCCTCCGTGACCTTCCAGAATTATTTCCGCATGTACAAGAAGCTGGCCGGCATGACCGGCACCGCGGATACAGAGGCGGGCGAGTTCGCCAAAATCTACAACCTGGACGTGAACGTCGTGCCGACGAATCGCCAGATGATCCGGAACGATTACGCAGACGTCGTGTACCGCACGGAAAAGGAAAAGTTCAACGCCATCGTGGAAGAAATCAAGGATTGTTACGAACGAGGCCAGCCGGTGCTGGTCGGCACGATTTCTATCGAGAAGTCGGAACGGCTTGCCGGCTACCTCAGCCGGCACGGGATCAAACACAATGTGCTGAACGCGAAGTACCACGAGAAGGAAGCGGAGATCATCGCGCAGGCCGGCCGCAAAGGCGCCGTGACCATCGCGACGAACATGGCGGGCCGCGGCACCGACATCCTCCTCGGTGGGAATCCCGACTTCCTGTTCAAGCGCGTGCTCTATCAGGACGAGAACCTGCCGGACGACCGCAAGCTCGCCATCTACGAAGAGATCAAGGCCGACTGCGAGAAAGACAAGCAGGAGGTCCTGGCGGTGGGCGGCCTGCACATTCTCGGGACCGAGCGGCACGAGAGCCGCCGTATCGACAATCAGCTCCGCGGGCGCGCGGGCCGGCAGGGCGATCCCGGCTCCTCGCGGTTTTTTCTCTCTCTAGAAGACGACCTGCTCCGGATCTTCGCCTCCGAGCGCATTTCCAACCTCATGCTCAAACTGGGCATGGAGGAAGATATTCCGATCGAGCATCGCATGGTCACGCGCGCGATTGAGAACGCGCAAAAGAAAGTCGAAGGCCACAACTTCGATATCCGCAAGCAACTCCTCGAATACGACGACGTCATGAACAAGCAGCGCGAGGTCATCTACCAGCATCGGCGCGCTGTGCTCGCCGGCGAGAACATCACGGACGATATACGCGAGATGATGACGGAAGTGGTGAACGGTTATACGGATGTCTATTGCCCGGCCGACCACTATCCGGAAGAATGGGACTTCAAAGGACTCAGCGACGCCCTGCATGGCCAATTCGGGCTGGACATCACCCAAGGCACCGGTGATCCGGCCCATCATTTTAGGGAACACGGACGCGACGCATTACTCGCCGACCTGCAGAAGCAGGTGCAGGACACTTACGGCAGGAAAGAACAGGAGTTGGGCGCCGACCTCATGCGGTACCTGGAGAAGATTCTGCTCCTCCAAGTGATCGACCACCACTGGAAAGACCATTTGCTGGGTATGGACCAGCTCCGCGACGGCATCGGCCTGCGCGGTTACGGCCAGAAGGACCCGCTGATCGAATATAAGCGCGAAGGCTTCGACATGTTCGCCGGCATGATGGACCGCATCAAGGCTGATGTGCTCGATCGCCTCTTCCACGTGCAAGCCGTCAAGAGCAATGCACCGCCGCCCACGCCCATTTCGCAACCTCCCGTGCGGCTATCCCTCAACCGCGGCGATGAACCAGCCACGCCACAAACCGTCCACCGCGCCCACGAAAAAGTCGGCCGCAACGATCCCTGCCCCTGCGGTAGCGGGAAGAAATACAAGAAGTGCCACGGAGCGTGAAGAGGGGGCTTGGGGTGTTGGGTGAGGCTCCCTTGCTCGCGGAGCCCGCGCTTAAGAAAGCGCTCGCTCGACGCGCGCAGTCGGAGCCTCACCCAACACCCCAGCCAAGAGAGAGAGAAGAAAAGCGTGGTCGCTCGACGGCCGCAAATGGAGACAACCTGACACCCCGGCACAGAAAAGTAGGGAAAAGGGACATTGGTCCCACCGATCCGCGTGATAGAATTGTCCCCGGAGCTGAGTCCGCCCACCTTCTGTTGATGGAAGCGTAGAGAGCCCGTGCACTTTATCAAGATCGGTAACCGAGCGATCAATTTCGACACCATCACCTACTGCGAGATACAAGTGTGGCACGATACGACAAACGTGAAAATTCACTTTGCAGGCGCCGCGAACAATACACCCATCGTTCTGACTGAAGAGGAAGCGACAGAGTTCTGGAAATATATCGACTACATTGCCGAGAAGCCGGTCTAGCCCGCTCCTCCCTCCTCTGTTTTCGCACCACTTGAAGGTTCCGATCTATCGGCTATTCCACCAGTTTTCACCTTGACTTGCCGCTGAATCAGCGGCTAATGTAACGCGGTTTCGGCTCAAAACAGCGCGTAGAGAATGGGTGTCTCCTTCGCGAGAAGAAACACCGTTCGTATCGCGAGGTTGAAGGTCTACCCTTGAGCACTGGGCACCCAGGGTTAGTCGCCGACATCGCTGGTGAGATTGCTCGCTCCGGGCCGATCTCGTTTGCCCGCTTCATGGAGCTGGCTCTCTACCATCCAAAGTTTGGTTACTACGTCCGTCCCCCGGACCAGCCGCATGCCGAGCGCATCGGCTGGTCCGGAGACTTCTACACAAGTTCGGATGTCCACCCGATTCTTGGCCAGGCGCTCGCCAAGCAAATGATCCAGATCGATACCGCCCTTGGATATCCGGACCCCTTCACCGTCGTGGAAATGGGACCGGGCAAAGGCTTCCTGGCCCGAGACTTTCTTGCGGCCCACGCGGGCTTGTCGGAGTCCTTCTTCCACCGTCTTCGTTACATCCTCATCGAGCGCAGCCCGGCCATGCGCGACTTACAGCGTCAACATCTTGCGCCATGGAGTGGACCGGACGGTCCTCTGACCTGGGTGGCAGATCTGTCGGAGCTGCCGGCAGAGAATGTCGTCGGATTGTTCCTGTCGAACGAACTGATCGATGCGTTCCCCGTCCATCGGGTTCAAATTGTGACCGGTCAGCCGCAGGAGATCTATGTCGACCGGCGCAACGGACGATTCACCGAGACGCTGGGGCCACTATCGACGCCGGAGCTCGAACAATACCTGCATCGTTTCGCGCCGGGGCTCGCCGATGGCTACCGCACTGAGATTAATCTCCATGCCCTCCACTGGATGCGTAACGTGGCCCGCTATCTCGCTGGCGGCGTGGTCATCACGATCGATTACGGCCACACCTGCCGGGATCTGTACGGCCCAGACCGCTCGAAGGGTACCTTGCTCTGCTACTATCACCAGACGGCGTCGGAAGATCCTTACTCGCGGGTAGGCGAACAGGACATGACGGCCCACGTAAACTTCACCGGTTTGGCGACGGTCGGCGAAGAAGCGGGATTGAGTACGACAGGCTTTACCAACCAGATGAGCTTTTTGATTGGCCTGGGTGTCGAGCAGATGCTGGAGACCCTCCAGCCCGAGTCGCCGGAGTTCTATGCAGCGATTCAGTTGTTACGCCCGGAAGGCATGGGCCGGACGTTCAAGGTCTTGATCCAGCACAAAGGGATGGCACGGCCTGAGCTGGACGGACTGAAGTTTCAGCCGTTCTTCGGCTCGGCGCTCACCGCAAGCTCGCTGGCAGCAAGTAGCAAACAGCGATCGGCTCTCAGCTATTAGCCATTCGCTTATGTCAAACGAAGCAATTCCACTGAACTATCTGCCGATCCTGGCCTTTATCGTCATTGCGATAGGCTTTGGCGCCGTGTCTCTCCTGCTCGGCTGGATCGTCCGTCCCAGTCGCCCATACCGCGCCAAACTGGCTCCGTATGAAAGCGGGAGCCCTTTGTTCTCCGACGCCCGCGTCCAGTTCCCCATGCGGTACTACATCATCGCGATGCTCTTCGTGATCTTCGACATCGAAATCGTCTTCCTGTTTCCGTGGGCCGTCGCATTCAAGAAACTCGGTCTCGTCGGACTCGTAGAGATGGCGTTCTTCATCGGCATCCTGGTGGTGGGACTCTGGTACGCCTGGAAAAAGGGGGCGTTAGAATGGGACTGACGTTGGCGCGAATGGAAAATTCAAAATTAAAAATGAACCCGTCAACAACTTTTAATTTTACATTTTACATCAGTAGTGTCCCAACGTTACTCAAACAAATTCAATTGGTTGCTGGCTTCTGAT
>JBBIQV010000041.1:0-21671 GCA_037442105.1 Nitrospiraceae bacterium
CGGGGCGAGAGGATTTGAACCTCCGACATCCTGCTCCCAAAGCAGGCGCGCTACCAGGCTGCGCTACGCCCCGACATCTTTGAGGTGATGCGTAATGGGTGATAAGAAGGGGCCAGATCATGTCTTATCCCGTACTTATCACTGATCACTGATCCTCACCAGGAGTTCCCGCATTTCGGCGAATGCTTTTGCACGGTGGCTGATCTGATTCTTTTGGTCCGCTGTCAGTTCGGCCAAGGTCTTACGCAATTCCGGCACCCAGAACACCGGATCATACCCGAAGCCGCTGGATCCGGCCGGTTGTTCGCTGATCCGTCCTTCCAGGACCCCGCGAGTCGTCTCAACACGTCCACTCGGGAACGCAATCGCAGCTATCGTGATGAAGCGCGCGCGCCGTTGGCCTTGCGGCACGCCTTCCAATTCGTGTAAGAGCTTCCGCCAGTTATCCTCATAAGTCGCACCCTCCCCCGCATACCGAGCGGCTAACACGCCTGGTCGGCCACCAAGAGCCTCCACCTCCAATCCCGTATCATCCGCAACGGCTGGTAATCCTGTGAACCGAGCGATCTCACGTGCCTTTTTCACCGCGTTCCCCTCGCACGTCTCTTCGTCTTCCACCACCTCTGGAGCGGCTGGAAATTCTTCGAGCGTGTGAATCTTGATGCCCATGTCTCCAAGCAATTGTGCAAGCTCTCGCCCTTTGTGCGGGTTCCTCGTCGCTAAGACCAATTTTGTAATCAAGCCTCCCGACTCCCTTCCAAACCGTCATCAGGAGAGGGGCAGGCCTGTTTCTCGGTGCGCCCGTCGCAGGAGCACCTTTCGAAGTGCGGGTTCGGGGAGCATAGAAACTGCCCTGCCCCCTCCCGTCATTCCAACCTACCGATCAACTCTTTCTGCAATGCCACCAGGTTCTGGATCGCAGACCATCCCATGGTCAGGAACTCGTCCATGTCCTTCTTGTCGAACGGGGTCCGTTCCGCCGTTCCCTGGACTTCGACATACCGTCCCATCCCAGTCATGACCAGATTGAGATCGACATCGGCGAGCGAATCCTCTTGATAGGCCAGGTCGACCAGGATTTCCCCTCCGACTTTCCCGACGCTGATGGCGGCGAGATAGTCCGTCAGAGGCGATTTCTTGATAAGCTCTTTCTTCTTCAAGACGGCACAGGCATCAGCGAGCGCGATGAACGATCCGGTGATGGAGGCCGTCCTGGTCCCGCCATCCGCTTGAATCACATCACAATCGATCCATACCGTCCGCTCTCCCATCAGGGTCATATCCGTCACCGCTCGAAGCGTTCGCCCGACCAGTCGCTGAATCTCCAACGTGCGCCCCCCTTGTCTCCCCTTGACAGCCTCTCGTGGAGACCGTTCATGGGTTGAACGTGGGAGCATGGCATACTCAGCAGTGACCCATCCCTTTCCCTTATCCCTAAGAAAGGGCGGGACCTTTTCTTCCACGGAAGCCGTGCAGATGACTTTGGTGTCCCCCATCTCAATCAAAACCGAGCCTTCTGCGTGTTTAATGAAGTTTCTCGTGACCTTAACGGGCCGGACTTGGTCTCTTCGGCGGCCATCGAAGCGAATCAAACCGATTCCCCCGCTCATGCGACATTCCTTTCACTCATGTTCCGGTGACGCATTATAGTGAAGGGACCTGCAAAGAGCAATGAAAGGGCGTTCGCGTGGTCCTGCTCTTGATAACCCGTGCTGAACGAACTTAACGACGAGCGATGTGTACTCTGATGTACAGGAGCAGAACGATCAGGAGACTAATTATGTACACGAACCAATCGTCGTGGAAGGAGTGGGAGGGCATGACGAAGCCTAGTCAAATCTTTCCCCAGAAGCAAGAAAGTTCCGTCTGGCAGTGGAGATTGAATCGCTTTCCATGGTGTTTCTCGGAAGACCGAATGGGATGATTTTGAAACCTGCTTATCATTCTGGATGTGGCATGGAAGGTGCATCCGGTTTCTCAGTTCTTTCGCAGGCTTAAGCCAACAACGAATCAGCCGATAAGAGACAACAGCACGTGATCACCGCCCAGTGCCGTAGCCTCTGATCCCGCTATGCCGACGCACATGACCTCGACCGACGATCACTCCCTACTCGACAACCAACAAATTCTCGTTGTGGACGATGAAGAACCGATCCGCCGGATTTTAGGTTATCTCCTGCAAAGCCATGGCTATTCAGCTACCCTCGCGAGTGATGCCCGCGAAGCGCGCCAATGGTTGGAGAAACAGCCCTTCGCGCTGGTCCTCTGCGACGTCAATATGCCGGGAGAGTCCGGTATGGACTTCGTGCAACACATTCTCAGCGAATATCCCGCCACGGCTGCCATTATGGTAACGGGGTTGGACAGTCCCGTGCTGGCCAACGCGGCGCTTGACATGGGCGCCTTCGGCTATGTGATCAAACCGTTCGAGACTAACGAGGTGATGATTAACGTCGCGAATGCTCTCCGACGGCGGCGGCTGGAAATCGAGAATCGCTCGCATCGGGATAATTTGGAGGAGATCGTCCGCACCAGAACGATGGCGCTGCAACAAGCCTTGGACTGGCTGGAGCGCAGCGAGAAGGAACTTCGCCTCTCGCGAGAAGAGACCATCCAGCGCCTGGCCATTGCCGCAGAGTTCCGGGACAGCTCCACCGCACAGCACATTCAGCGCATGAGCCATTATTGCGAGTTGCTCGCCCGCCAATGTGGAATTCCCCCGGACCGCTGCGACCTCATCCGAACCGCCAGCCCGATGCACGACATCGGAAAGATCGGAACGCCCGATCATGTCCTGCTCAAGCCAGGGAAATTCACGCCAGAAGAATTCAACGTGATCGCCCAACATGCCGAAATCGGCTACCGCATCTTGAGCGGTTCGGACGCAGAGCTACTGAAAGTGGCAGCGGTGATCGCCTGGACTCACCATGAACGCTGGGATGGCAGCGGGTATCCGAGAGGCTTAAAGGGCGAGGCTATTCCGCTAGAAGGCCGCATCGCCGCAATCGCCGACGCATTCGACGCGTTGACGACGGAACGGGTCTATAAGCCAGCATTCGCACTCGATCATGCGGTAGAACTGATGCTGAAACATCGCGCCGAGCATTTCGATCCGGAGCTGCTCGACATCTTCATGACCTCGATGGACGATATCAAACGAATCTACGATCAGTACGGAGATTGCAGCGGACGCTCCGCAAGCTGCTGAGACGATGCCCATTCATTGACCGGCGCGTAGGTCTCCGACTATACTCACCACAGTCTCGCCGGGGCTAATAAGAAACGACCCTCCCAGCTTCTTCACCGAACAAGTACTGGGAAGTTTCATACATCATGAAGGAAAGGTTTGCGTCATGAAGCGGAAATGGACCACACGTAATTGGATCGCATACCTCTGTGAAGCATTGGTGACATCCGGAGCCATGCCGGCATGGGAGGCGGCCACCTATCTCACGGAAAATCTCTTCGGCGAAAAGCCCAACCCGCGCCTTTTGGAAACGAAGAACCCCTACGAGGAGACATCCCAGTTCTTGCAACGGCTCTACCATCCGTTGGTTGAATCTGCCACACGTGACGTTGTGCTTCCAGAGTCGGCCATGATTCACGTCTTCACCGATATCAGCCTGACCGGCAAGTCAGCGGTGCTGGTCGTTTATTTCCCTGGTAACAATCAACCCCATCAGCTTCTCATGCTGGATGCTGCCAAGGCTTGGGACTTGGTTTTCCCCGACGCGGAGACCTTCAACGCCTGGGCGGAAGAGCGCCATCGTTGGATCGTGGGAGCCCTCAAGACGGCCATCGCCAAAGTCCCAGCCGAATCGTTCATCGAAGTGTCCTAATCTCAACTCTCTTCCCGGCCCTCTACATCGAGCCTGGATCGTAATTCAGATTCGGTGCGAGCCAGCGTTCGACCGCAGCGATATCCATTTCCTTTCGGCGCGCGTAGTTTTCCACCTGATCGCGGCCGATCTTGCCGACGGCAAAGTACCTGGCTTCGGGGTGGGCGAAGTAGAGTCCACTGACAGAGGCGGCTGGGAGCATGGCAAAGGTCTCGGTGAGAGAGATGCCTGCCCGCTCTTCGACGTGCAGCAGATCGAACAAAATCCGCTTTTCCGTGTGATCCGGACAGGCCGGATAGCCAGGAGCAGGGCGGATGCCGCGATATCGTTCGCGAATCAAGTCTTCATTGGTCAGTTGCTCCGCTTTTCCATAACCCCATTCCTCGCGGGCTTTCTTGTGCAGCCATTCGGCGAAGGCTTCGGCCAAACGGTCCGCCAGGGCTTTGGCCATGATGGAGTTGTAGTCGTCATGGTCCCGGTCGAATTGCCGGCAGAGTTCGTCGAGGCCGATCCCCGCGGTGACCGCAAAGGCTCCAAGGTGATCCTCTCGACGGGAGTCTTTGGGCGCGACATAGTCCGCGAGTGCCAGATTGTGCTGGCCTTCCGGCTTCTGCATCTGCTGCCGCAACGTATGCACCGTCGTCAGAACCGTCGCGCGTGACTCGTCCACATAGAGTTCGATGTCGTCGCCGACGCTGTTGGCCGGGAAAAACCCATAAACGCCACGTGCCGTCAAGAGTTGCCGCTCGATGATCCCATCGAAGAGACGGTTCGCATCCTCAAACAATTCCTTAGCTCTGACACCTACCGCTGGGTCTTGGAAGATAGCCGGATAGCGCCCGCGCAACTCCCATGTGATGAAAAACGGGGTCCAGTCAATGAACGGCCTGAGCTGTTCGAGCGGCACCCGCTCCAAGACCCGAACGCCCGTGAAACTCGGTGTGGGAATGTCCGCCGCCGCCCAATCGGGCTTGAAGCGATGCGAGCGAGCCTCTGCCAAGGACCGCAAGGTCTTCGCCCCTTTCTCGCGATGTGCCTGTCTGATCTGTTCCTGATCTCTTCTGGTTTGCTCGACGAAGCCCGACCGTTGGTCGGCGCTGATCAAACTTCCGACCACTCCCACCGCGCGGGACGCATCCAGCACATGGACCACCGGTTCGTGATAGGCCGGTGCGATCTTCACCGCCGTGTGGGCCTTGCTCGTCGTCGCCCCTCCGATCAAGAGCGGCACCCGGAATTCTTCCCTCCCCATCTCCCTCGCAACATGAACCATCTCGTCGAGCGACGGCGTGATTAGGCCGCTCAGGCCGATGAGGTCTACTTTCTGTTCTCGGGCCGTCGCAAGAATCTTCTCGCAGGAGACCATGACGCCCAGGTCGATGACCTCGTAATTGTTGCAGCCGAGCACGACGCCGACGATGTTCTTACCGATGTCGTGCACATCTCCCTTCACGGTTGCCAGCAGAATCTTGCCGTTCGTCCGACGACCGCCCGACCGCCGCTTCTCCTCCTCCATAAATGGAAGCAGGTAGGCCACCGCCTTCTTCATGACGCGGGCACTCTTGACGACCTGAGGAAGGAACATCTTGCCGGACCCGAAGAGGTCGCCCACGACATTCATGCCGGCCATGAGCGGGCCTTCAATAATATCCAGCGGCTTCGGATACTTCCGGCGGGCTTCCTCTACATCCTGCTCGATGTAGTCTGTGATTCCCTTTACGAGCGCGTGGGACAGTCGTTCTTCCACTGAGCCGCATCGCCACTCATCGTCTTTGACCGCCACCTTGCCTTTGTGTCTGACCGTCTCGGCAAAGGCGACCAGACGTTCCGTGGCGTCCGGACGACGATTAAGGAGAACATCTTCGACCAGCTCAAGGAGATCCTTGGGAATCTCTTCGTATACCGCTAATTGGCCGGCATTGACGATCCCCATGTCCAAGCCCGCCGTGATGGCGTGATAGAGAAACGCGGCGTGCATCGCTTCCCGCACCACATTGTTGCCGCGGAACGAGAACGAGATATTGCTCACGCCGCCGCTGACCTTCGCCAAGGGCAAATTCTTTTTGATCCACCGCGTGGCCTCAATGAAGTTCACCGCATAATTATTGTGTTCCTCAATCCCCGTCGCCACGGTCAGGATGTTCGGATCGAACACAATGTCTTGCGGCGGGAAGCCAACCTGCTCCGTCAGAACCTTGTAAGAACGGGCGCAAATCTCGATCTTCCGCTCCAACGTATCCGCCTGGCCACGCTCGTCGAAGGCCATCACGACCACGGCGGCACCGTAACGACGAACCAACTTGGCCTGCTCGACGAACTTCCTCTCTCCTTCCTTGAGGCTGATCGAGTTGACGATGCCTTTGCCTTGCAGACATTTCAGTCCCGTCTCGATCACCTCCCACTTGGAGCTATCGATCATGATCGGGACCCGCGCGATGTCCGGTTCAGCGGCCACCAAACGAAGAAATTTCTCCATGGCGGCTTTAGAGTCCAGCATACTCTCATCCATGTTGATGTCGATGATCTGCGCGCCGCCCTCTACTTGTTGCCGCGCAACCGACAAAGCTGCGTCATAATCACCGGCCAAGATGAGTTTCGCGAATGCTGGCGACCCGGTCACGTTCGTCCGCTCGCCGATGTTGACGAAGTTGGACTCCGGCCGGATCGTGACCGCTTCCAATCCACTCAGGCGTGTACACGGCTCAACGGACGGGCGTGTCCGTGGCTCAAGACCTCTGACTGCCTGTGCAATTGCGCGAATATGGCTCGGCGTCGTCCCGCAGCAGCCACCCACGATGTTGAGCCAACCGTTCGCCGAGAAGTCCTTGAGGTCCGTCGCCATAATCTCCGGCGTTTCATCGAATCCACCGAACGCATTCGGCAACCCGGCGTTGGGATAGCAACTGATATACACCGGTGCCACCTCCGCCAGCTCCGCGATGTAAGGGCGCATCTGCTTTGCTCCCAGCGCGCAGTTGATCCCAACGCTCAGCAGAGGCATATGCGAGATGCTGTTCCAGAAGGCTTCCACCGTCTGGCCCGAGAGCGTGCGGCCGCTCCGGTCCGTGATGGTAACGGAAACCATGATGGGGAGGCGCATGCCGATCCGTTCGAAATACCGGTCAACGGCAAAGAGCGCCGCCTTGACGTTCAGCGTATCGAACACGGTTTCCAGGAGGAGCACATCCACTCCGCCATCCACGAGGCCTTTGACTTGTTCCGTGTATGCCTCGACAAGCTGATCGAACGTGACGGCGCGAAAGGCCGGATTGTTGACGTCCGGTGACATGGAGGCAGTCCGGTTCGTAGGACCGAGCGCGCCGGCCACAAACCGGGGCCGCGACGGATCCTTCACCATGACCTGCTCCACCGCCCTCCGTGCCGCTTGCGCGCCGGCGAGGTTCAAGTCATACACCCAAGGTTCAAGCTTGTAATCGGCCATCGAGATGGAGGTGGAGTTGAACGTATTGGTCTCGATGATGTCCGCGCCCGCTTCGAGATACTGTGTGTGAATGCTCGCGATCAAGTCCGGCTGGGTGAGGCAAAGCAGATCATTACACCCCTTAAGGTCGCGCGAATGATCGGCAAACCGGCGACCTCGAAATGCGGCCTCATCGAGCTGATGGGTTTGGATCATGGTCCCCATCGCACCATCGAGGATGAGAATACGTTCCTGCAGCAGTCGTTCGATCACCGTCACAGATTCACCATAAATTGATCACGTGGTCACGCGCGCCGTCATCATACTGGAAGGTCTCTTGACCGGCAAGCAACTCGGCGCGTTGCTTGACAAGGTGGGACCCGACCGATAGGATCACATTGACGAATTGGAGAGTAGCATTGCTGTCTCAAACTGCAGAGCTTCTGTCGTGCCGCCGAGTTTGGCTCTTATGTTTGTGTACCGGCCTCCTTATCTCGCTTTCCCTTCCCGCGTGGTCCGCTCCCTATTTTGAAGACGGATATCTCGGGCTTCGGCAATCCGAGCTGCACGAGAAACTCGGGCTTCCCCAAGCCGTGCGGGATAGGAAGTCAGCCCTCCGCGTCTTCACCTACTATTCGATTACCGATTGGGAAAAGTACTTCAAGAAACTGGTCAACCCTCAGAATGGCGAGGATGTCTACTCCTTCAAACGCGATGGAGTAGACGTGCGCTACTCGTTCAGTTACACCTTTGATCCCAATGACCAGGACGAGAATCCCACTCTCTACGTCCGTCTGGTGGATATTGAATTTTCCCCTGCCGTGCCGATTGCGAAGGTCCCCTCGCTGGTTCCTGAATTTCAGCCGGCGGCGGATCCGGCTGCCCCGACCTTTCGCTCGAACATCTGGCTATTGGTCTTCAAAGGTAACGCCTCGGCTGATGCGCGTTTCATCGTGCGGGAGAAGGGCAAGGAAAACCTTGACTGGTCGCTCGCCTATCAAATGTTCTCGCTCCAGGGGTTGCCCGACCCCCTGACGACCAAGGCACTGGTTGATCGCCTGGAAATCGGCACGCAGAGCCTACAACTTGTGAGGCAGCGTCTGCGGAACACGCACGACCCCATTATGAATCCGTTCTCGAAAGAGTTTGCACAGCAGGCCCCCCTCCCACCCCCGGCGGCCAAAAAAATTCCCATGCCCAAATACGCCGACTAGCTCCGCTCCTCACGGCACATCGTCGTATCTGAGATCGGACGCATCTGCCAGTAAGAGATAGGGCTCGCCCCATTGGTTGGCGCTGGCTAGATCCCACTCTTCCTCTACCCTAACCGATTTGAGCCGGATGCCGTAAAGCCCTCCGAACACAAGATAGGCCAGGCCGGCGCCTGAATCCTCAACCCGCTGGGCGAATGCTGCGCCACGTGGATGCGTCGGATGATCAGTCCAGCCGCACACCCAACACCACTCTCCTTGAGATGTCCGATCATAGATGCGGATCTGGCTGACCGGTCGCGCGGGCTCTATTTCTTTGAAACGGACGAAGACGCTCGCCTCACAATTATCGTTACTCTCGACTTCGAGCACCATGTGGCCCGCTCCCTTGACTCCCCCCTACCCCATTGTTAGCATGCGCCACGGAGACGACACGCCGTCCGCGCTCATGGTTATTTCGATGACAGAGCCGACTACCGACAGCCGATCAACACCGGCCGACACCGCGCAAGATGAACCGGTATCGTTTATCCGCCACCGGCCGGTCCGGATCGTGATCTACACCGTTCTCGGGCTCTTCGTTCTCGCGATGTTCGCCGCGCGCTTTATCCCGCCGCTGCTCGATCCGACCTTTGAAAAACACATCCAAGAACACCGGGTCATGGTCGGTATGACGCGCGAACAGGTGCTTGAAGCCTGGGGTTCGCCCAACACCATGAACGTCACGCACACTAAAGAGGGTCTTCGCCGGGAAGAATGGATTTTCGAAGATTGGGAAAGCACCGCCGTAGTGAAACACCGCTACCTCTACTTCGAGGAAGGCAAGCTCATTGGCGGCTGGTTCAAAGGTTCGGACGTGCGCATTCCGACAAAACCTCCCGCCGGGATGGCCAATCCCCACCGCTCGACTGTTCCTAAGTAGGCGGCGCTTCGCGGATCTCCAGGCGAAGGCGCCTGAGCAGCGTTTCCGCGCGGACTAACTGAGAGTCATCGACCAGAATGCGACAGCCTAGGAACGGGATGCCCGGATACAGGCTGCCGACATGCTCATGATGGACGACATAGGGAATGCCGCTGCCCTCCAGCAAGCTCTTGATCATCGCCAACTCGCCCATGTCGTTCGGTTCGACCAGTTTCTGTAGCATCAGCGTCTAGTGTTGCACGCTTGGGCGTGCGATCTGCCTATCCAATTCAACATAAAATGCCCGAATGTTTCTGGCATTCTGTCCGAAATCGCTACGCCCGATCCGGGACGACGAACGCACCGATACAACGCTGCCTCCTTGCTCTTCCAACACGTGGATCACCACGTCATCGACGAACCGGAGCACCAGAGTCGTCGCCTCAGCCTGAATCTCTCCCGTCGCAGCCTGGTAGGAGACCAATGCCCATCGAGGCATTCGGTTCACCGTGTGCAAGGCTGCATCGAACACCTGGGCGCGGCCTACCGAATACCACCTCGGTTGGACATCAGGATATTCAGGCGTTTTTCCCGTTTCCACCACATTGATGATCGGCCAGGACTTCAGCAAGATAATATACACCACGATGAGGAGTCCGAGTGCCGCCCAGATCACTGGTCGTCGCGTCCTTGCCGGTCGCATCCGTTCCACCGTCTTGACGAATCGAACGCCTGGCTGAACGACCGGGGCGCTAAACCCGCACGATTCGTTGCATTTTTCCAGATCGCCCCCTACACTGACTCGTGTACGTGCTCGATGCGCAAGACCACGACACAATATCCGTCAGGGAGTTTCGGTGATCTGCACGCGGCGGTCTTTCCCTTCTCCGCCGGAAACGGTCAGCACTCGCTTCCACTCGCGCACCTGATAGATGGCCCAGGCGTATGGCTGGCCTTTGAAAAAAGCGTCCGGATCTTCGCCGCTGGCATTCAGATAAATCGGCTCGGTGAACCCTTCATCGAGCACATAGTCGAGCAAACACTCGGTGGTGAACCCCTGGCCGCGTAGGGACACTTCGGCCAGCAGATTGAGAATGTCGTCGGGCTTTTGAAGCGTCACGGGATTCATCCGCACGGCTCTCGGGCGTTCAGATTCTAACGATCGAAGAACGGAGAACGCAAGGTATGAAGCAACGGGTATTGACGGCAGCGCGGTTTCGCGAGCGATTGTTCGCCATCATGGATCAGAAACACCATTGGTCCTGGCCAACCTTCACCGGTAAGCAGATCACCAAAGAGCAGCTCAAGACACACTTCCAGCAAGAGTACGCCGTCTACGTCCGCGACTTCCCCGTGTTGCTCGCCCGCGTTCACGGGCAGAACCCTCCCACAGGAGTTCGCCGGATGCTGGCCGGCAACATTTATGAAGAAGACACCGGGGGGCTCTCGTTGGGCAAGTCACACCCCGAATTATTTCTCACCATGATGCAGGGACTCGGCTATCACGAGGCAGACTTCGACCACGTCACGCTGTTGCCTGCCGCCCGCGTCTTTCGCCGGTGGCTCGATCGGATGACGGCTCATCGCGACTGGGCTGTGGGTGCCGCCGTTATGACGGTCTTCGTCGAAGGAAGCATCAAAGATCGCCAGGAGATTCTGAATCCGTCCAAACCCAAAACCCCTGAAGAGATCGAAGAGTATGTACGGCGCCATCCGCTTGTGCAACATCAGGGGCTCTCTCCGGATTGCATGGACTTGATTCGTTCCCACCAGATGGTCGAGGCTGGACACCGCCACGACGCTTATGCCATGGTCGTCAACTATGTAACCGACCGCCGCCGACAGGAGTCCATCCTCTCGTGTCTCAAGAGCACCCTCCGGCTTTGGCTCCGCTACCGCGACGCCGTCGCACGCGCCTGCGGTTTCAAAAAACGCTAGCGGCATTCCTTAGGACTACACTACTCAATTTCCTTCAAGCCTTCAGCCATCAGCTCTCAACGCATCCGTCGCTCTTTCTTTTCATCGCTCTCAGCTATGCGCCGTCAGCTTTCAGCGCGGCTCCACCCGACGACATGGTAGTGGTCCCTGCCGGAGAGTTCCTCATGGGAAGTCCGGCGGGAAACGACGGCTTCGACGATGAACGGCCTCAGCGTAAGGTGTACGTGAGCAACTTCCGGATTGATCGATATGAAGTAACGAACGATGCCTATGCATCGTTCATCCAAGCCACCGGGCATCGCATCCCCGAGAACGCCAACAAGGCTGCGACGCTCTGGGAGGGAAATGCACCGGTCGCAGAAATTGGGAATCATCCTGTCGTCAACGTGAGTTGGGACGATGCCGCCGCCTTCTGCCGCTGGCTCGGCAAGCGGTTGCCCACGGAGGCCGAATGGGAAAAAGCGGCGAGAGGAACAGACGGACGCCGCTACCCCTGGGGCAACGAGTGGGATTTCAAGAAAGCCAACAGCGCCAGTTATTGGGCGGGACGGACCGTTGACTTTCAGAGCGGGGCCGACTGGGATGCCTTCTGGATCAAGGGCGACGGCGCACGCATTTCAAAAGAGAAAGGCATCAAGGGCGAGGTACTCACCCTGCCGGTTGGGAATTTTCCAGCCGGAATCAGCCCCTACGGCGCACTGGATATGGCAGGCAATGTGGCAGAGTGGGTTCAGGATTGGTTTGATCCTAACTATTACAAATCAGCTCCGCTCTCCGATCCCACCGGCCCTTCTCGCGGGGCCATCAAAGCTATGCGTGGCGGCTCCTGGCTCAAACCTGCCATGAGCCTGCGGACCAGTGATCGCGACTGGGGCACCATGGATAGCCGCCCGAGCGGAACGGGGTTTCGTTGTGCAAAGGATGCGTTCTGATCGTTTTCTTACAGGCTCCTGCGAGCATGTCCTACTTACGGCGATCCGTTCGCGTGTGACTCCTACTGATACTTGATAGCCACTCCCGACATGTACTTGTCCAACCTGGGCTGATCAATCGCTCCCTGGGTCAGGAGAAAAGGATTTGAGGAGTAGGGAGCGTACCAGCCGTATCCGTAAAGACCGAAAGCTGCGCCCATCGGACCCAACAGAGTCGGTTCGTAGTAGGGACTTGGCGTCGTGGAGGCTTCAACAACGGTTCCTTCCTCCACGACAGCGTCAGCTCCTAAGGTACGCGCTCGGTCAATAATCCTCTGACGCAATGTATCCTCGCCGACAATCGCGCTGCTCGCAATGATCCGGGCGAGTTCGATATGCGGTTGGGTGGGCTCGACCAACAACCACTCAACCGGAACACCCTTCTCTCGCGAAGGATAGGGCCGATCAGCGAAGTACTCCACACGGGTAGAACATCCAGCAACAAGCGCACCGAGGGAGAGGATGAACGCGCTTCGAACGAGAACGGCGGAGCAGAACCTCCCTGACCGGACAGGATGGAGGTCACGATCGTCCGGTCTAACAAGTCGCCTCTCATGCTTACTCAGCGGCAACCTATCCATCGGTTTCCCCTCCTTTTATGAGAAAGGATGATCCCTGAGAGACCGAATGTTCAAGCGGCCAATGTCCGCTGCCAATATTGTCCTTGTCTTCTGCCACGAACAACGCCCCCACATCATGATTCAGTATAGTGTCTGCATTGATAAGGTAGCAATACCGCCAAAGAGTCACGGAGCAAAGTGCCACCGCTCGGTCTCGCTGGGAATGGCGGCCTGCTTTCTTTGTCGGAAGATAATCCACGATCCACTGATAGAAGCCATCACTTTGGCGATGGGGCGTTCGCCAAGGCTTTCTCAAAGGTCGCGCGGAGAGATGACACCGCCGGATGGTCCGGACACAACATGCCCGCTTCGATCAAGACGGCCAGTCGTGGCGAGGGGTCGAGCTGGGCGAACCCTTGTCGATCAGCAGTCGTTGTTTCCAGCACCATCTGATACGTGCTGAGCCAAGACTCGATCACGGCTCTTAGCCCGGCATCGGTCGGCTGCATACGGCCGAGTGTGACTTGCTGGAGCAGCCTGATCAGCGGATCAGACTGGGAAATCGTGGCAATCGCGCGTTGGATCGCCTGGTCCACCGAGTCAGTCATGCACTACGCCACCGGCTAGCGCGCATTATTCATGACAGTTCGTCGCGACATCGCCTGTCTGCCGTGCCCGGCACAGACAGGCGAATGCGCGATTGCAGCAGAAGTACTCATGAATAATGCGCGCTAGTTCAGGGAACAGGCGCCAGGGCCGCGAGGATCGCCGCAACTCCCGCAGGGACCCGCTCCACTGGATGGCGTCCACCCTTCTGTTGCTCCGACTCCGAACGCGGAGAATTGTTTTTGCAGCTTTGTCGTCTTACAGGACGGGCAGGCCGGAACGGTCGATCCGAGAACCAACAGCTCGAACCGGTGGTTGCATTCCAGGCAGACATATTCGAAGATGGGCATGATTGCGACTCCTTTTCTGCCACGTATTATAAAATCGCGCCGGCGACTTCGCAATGAGGCCACTCCATGTACCATGAAGAGAAGACGTTTACGTTCCGGTTCAGTTTAGAGGCGGCGTTTCCGGATGACTATGAAGGGGACCAGGATGACTATGCCTGGCTGCGTGGTTGGGAAGTCCGGATCAAACCACAGTTGATCAAAACGCTCTTCGAATCGCTCCGGCAGTATCCCTCGTGGAACGTCCATGTTCGAAATCGAGGCAAATCGCCGGCTGACGAGATCGAAATCGCCATGAGTCGCGACTTCTCCAAACCGCAGCCATTCATACTGTAACCTATGACCCGCTCGCGCAACATCGGGTTGTACATTCACATACCCTTCTGCATGACCAGGTGCCACTTCTGCGCTTTTTATCTGGAACTCTACCGACCCGACCGCGCGGAGACGTTCATTTCGTCGCTGCTCCGGGAGATCGACCTGTACACAGCCCGCGGGTTCTTTGAGGGCCACGCGCTCTCTTCGATCTATCTCGGTGGCGGTACCCCGACGACACTTACTCTGGATCAATTGTGCCGGATTCTCACAGCCGTGCGCCGATCTTTCTCGGTACCCCACGATGCGGAAATCTGCATTGAAGCTCATCCCGACACGGTTTCGCTGGAAGGGTTGTCAATCCTGCGAGAAGCGGGTTTCAACCGGTTGAGTCTCGGCATCGAGTCAACGGACAGCGCCGAACTCCTCCGCGTGGGTCGGCCGACCACCACGAATGCTGCCGAGGCCGCCGTCGCATCGGCCCGACAAGCAGGGTTCGCCAACATCAGCCTCGACCTCATGTACGGCCTGCCTGGTCAAAGCATCGCAAGCTGGCGTCACGCCCTGGACAAAGTCATCTCGTGGAACCCGGCACATCTGTCGTGCTACGCGCTGACCGTGGAGGAAGGCACTCGCCTGCACACAGAGACCCTCCGCGGAACCCAGCCAATCCCGGACCCTGATCTTCAGAATGAGCTGGAGCAGGCTGCGGAAGATAGCCTGCACAAGGCAGGATACGAGCGGTACGAGATTTCCAGCTATGCACGGCCCGGCTATGCTTGCCGGCACAATCTTCTCTATTGGACCGACGGTGAGTATCTTGGTTTGGGGCCCAGCGCGCAGTCGTATGTGAACGGGTGTCGCTTTGGGAACATCGACGCCCTCACCGTATATTCGGAGCGTCTGGCTCGTGAGGAGTTGCCGATTCAAGAGGCAATATGGCTGACACCCGAACAACGGCAACGGGAAGCGGTCGTGTTCGGGCTTCGGCTCGTTCAAGGTGTGCCAAGGGATTTGCTTTTCCGGTACCAAGCTGCTGGGTGGGATTCGCGCTTGCGCCCCCTCCTCGATCAGCGGGTTATCGAGTTGGCGGGCGGACGGCTGCGCCTGACATCACTCGGACGGCGCTATGCAGACAGCGTGGCAGTTGCGCTACTGTGATGTTTTTGTGCCGAGCGATCTCACCCTCATCACCGGGCAAGCAGGTAATGCAATGCGGTGTCGGCAAGGATCGCGGCCCAGGCAATGCCGTTCAGCCAGAGGAAGGTGCGGCTGCCGGTTCGCCAATGGTAAGCCAGCGCCAGAGCAATGCAGACTTGTGCCAAGAAGGAAAAGGGACGGTGTAAATTCACCGGTGCGCGGCCATGTTCGCTGGAAATGGCGGTCACAGCCGCGAGCAGATAACAGATCAAGGCCCCCGTCTGGACCCACATAGCCTTGGCTCCCGCAGACTGTCTGACCACCGCGACGAGGGCCCACGTCAAGGACACCACGACGACCAGCAACAGGAGTGGAAAGAGCGGCCACAACACTTTCGCGTTCAACATGATCGGCGTCTTGCTGCTCTACGGCTCACGGCATCTGGCCAATGGCGCGGAACTGTAGCAGCCGGCATGACCTCAGTCAATGTAGCCGGAGCCAGACAGCGCCTTGACAACGATTCTGATAGGACGGTAGGTATTACAATACACATTGAACCGAGGCGCCTGATGCCTGTGAACATGGATCCTTTGAAACGGCGGCACCGACGCTATATTTCGATGATCGAAGTTCGGCCGCCCGCTCAACCTCAAAAACCGGCATCTTCGGAACAGAAACCGTTCGGGGAGGAAACGGAAGAAGATCGCGTGAAGGCGTTAGCCGATGCCGAACGGAAAAACCTGTGGGATGCCACGGAAGTCATCGATATGGACACGTGGTGACCGGGAAAGCTGGGCTCGGGCTAGGCCGGCAAGAAATAAAAGGCGATCGCCAGCATCACGTATACGCCCATCAGCATCGCGCCTTCCATCCAGTGGGATTCTCCATCCATCGATATAAAACCCACGATCAACACCGAGATGGTGACTGCCGCGACTTCGAACGGTGTGAAGATCAGATCCATCGGCGTCCCGAATAAGTAGCTGGCGAATACGAGGACAGGGGCGACGAGCAGGGCAATCTGCAAACTGGACCCGACCGCGATTCCCAAGGCCAAGTCCATTTTGTTCTTCATGGCCACCATCACCGCAGTTGAATGCTCGGCCGCATTCCCGACCAGGGCGACCAGAATCACCCCGACAAAGATCTGCGTCAGACCCAGCTTGTGCGCAGCCGGCTCAATGGACCCGACGAGAAACTCGCTGAGCAGCGCAATCAGGGCCGTGACGACCGTGAGCACACCAATCGCGCGCCCCCGGCTCCACGGACGTTCGCCTAAGTCATGGGCATCGGGAGCCTCCCCGCCGAACAAATGCTTGTGAGTTTTGAGCGCAAACGTGAGATTCAAAACATAGATAATGAAGAGCACGGTCGCGATTTCCAGGCTCAACTCGCGTTCGATAGTCATCCCTTGCTGTGAAGCGGTGACGTGAAAGAGGGCAGGAATGACCAACCCGACGGCGGCCAGAAGTAACAGGCTCGACCCCATGCCGGCTGCCGTTTGATTGAACTTTTGCCGCTCGTACTTCAACCCGCCCGCCAACATGGACGCGCCCAGCACGAGGAGGACATTGCCCAGGATCGAACCGGTGAGCGACGCCTTCACCACGTCATGCAACCCTTCACGCAGGGCCGCGAGGGCGATGATGAGCTCGGCCGCATTGCCGAGGGAAGCGTTCAGGAGCCCGCCGATCCCGGCTCCGACATGACTCGTCAGATGCTCGGTTGCTTTGCCCAAAAGCCCGGCCAGCGGAACAATGGCCAGCGCAGCAGTGAAAAATATCCAGATGGGATCGGCGTGAAGGTACTCCAGCAGACAAGCGAGCGGCACGAAGACCAGCAGCGCATTCAACCATGACTCAATCAACCATCGCACGGCATCAACCTAGCATGACACCTCAGGTTTGTCGATGAAACCCAATCGAGACAAGCAGGCGCTCTACTATCCTTTTCATCTCTGCCGTTCCATGACTTTAGAAAAACTGTTGGCGCAGTTCGATGCGGTGCACTTTCGCGACTATATGGCCCTTCAACTGACGCCGTTCTCCGGAACCACCGCCTCCGCCGATCGAATGGGCGATATCTACCCGACGTTGGTTGCCGAGGGACGGATCGTTCAGGGGTATGATGTGAGCGGACCGCTCGACCGGGACACCGCGGCGCTCATCGATTGCGATCTGGCGGACGGAGCCTGGCGCCGGATTTTTCACAACGTGCTGGTCGGAGACCGGCTGTTTCAGCGCGGACTCTTCGATCCTTCGCACGGTATGCACATCGGACCTGCTCTTGTGCCGGGACCTGCTGCATTGCTCCGTCTGATGAGCGAAGCTAACGCCCATCGCCCCTACACGGTCGACCGGATCAAGCAACTGACTCGACATCTCTCCAACCTCGAAGACGGGTACGAATTCGAATATGGGTTGGCGTTGTTGAAGACATCCGCCTCACTCGCCCATACGATCCGACTTTCACAAATGCATAGCCTGCAAGCCGTCACCGACTCAGCGCCCCATTACGAACTGCTGGCCCGCACCATAACGAGAGAGCACGTACAACTGCACAATCACCTGATCCTAGGAAGCCGTTACTAGCACATATTATTCATGACGGTTCGTGACGACATCGCCTGTCTGCGTGTCCGCACAGGCAGGCGACTGTGCGATTGCAGCAGAAACGTTCAGGAATAATGCGCGCTAGCCCTCTGCAAGCTGAGTCTGCTAGAATTCCACTCCATGGCTGAAGGCCCTGCGACCCTGAGTCCTCCTGAAACACGCGAAGATCTCTCCACCGGGACAGATGACGGACTCGAAGCTCGTGTGATCGTATACAACTGTGAATGCCACACCTATCAGCAGGTTATTTCCCTGTTTTGTCAATTCATACCGGGCATGACTTCAGCGCGGGCATTCGAATTAGCATGGAAGATCGACCATGAAGGGGAAGCAGTCGTTTACACAGGAAGTGCAAAGCAAGCAGAGGAGATCGGGAAAGCCCTGGCGGGGGGCGGCCTACGAGTGGCGGTGCAATAGAACATCGATCTGTTGAAGATGCCTGGCAAGCAAGAACCGGAAGACCTTGTCGGTTTTACTTCAGGAGGAGAAATTGTGCCTATCGATGGCGGACCTTCCGCTTGGCCGTTGCCTTCGCGGATTCGTAAGGAGCCTTCGACCGTTGCGGGCCGGTTCTTTTTGCGCGCACAGGAGCCGTCTTCCGCGCAGCCACAGGTTTTTCCTGCGGGCGATGGCCGGTTTTGTCGGGAGCAGCGGCGCTCTTTGCAGCCCGGTTGATCTTGTTGAGCATCTCGCCGCTGAATACCCGAACCTGGTACAGCTCGAAGAGCTTGCTGATCGCCTTGGGATCTCCCTTTCGCGCCAGGCTTAAGAGACGCCGGCGTTGATTCATTTCTTCTTCTTCAGTATGAGAGGCTGCTCGTCGCTCCATCCCCGCACCCTTTCTCCGCCCCGCCCTCTCCAGGACAGATATCCACCGCCATAAGATAACAAAGTATAAATAAAGCTCCGGCCTTTTACTACGGAAGGCCGCTTAACTCAAGAGAAACTTTGAGTAAAATTGGCGCCGATCTTTCGATCCACAAATAAGACATCTGCCAAACAGATTGAAATCTCACGGAAATCCCATCGTCTCGTGGGATTGCGGTTGTTCTCATGCCCTCCCCCTGACTATAATCAATCGCAGCACGTGGCCGGCTGGTAACCAGTGGTCCTTAACCAAGGAGCTTTCCATGGAGACCTATCAACGAACGCCGCAACAGACGGCTGTTGCGGATGACCCTCAAGCCCGATCCCTGCTGCGCCGGGCTTTTGACAACACGGCCCGGTGGCAACCGGACTTCAAAGGCTTTGTTGCCGATCTCGTCGTAAACGTGAACGGGAAGGAAACCAGTGGGACTGTCACGGTGAAAAGCCCGCGCGAGGTGACTGCCCAACTGGGAGATGCCGGCATACAGAAATGGGCGGAGGAACAGCTCGGCATGATTGCCGTGCACCGCGGACCGAGGAGCTTCGAGGAATCGGACGGCCAATATACCTTGACCCTCGAAGAAGACGGCCATCCATTCGGACCCAAACTGATCATTCACGGTTCGAACTCTTTCTATCGGATTAAAGACAACCGGATCACGCAGATCAATCGCAAGATGGCGCATCCCGGCATGGCCCCATTCGCCTTCACGATTAATGTGGAAGAAAGCGCGGTGACCCAGGACCAGAAGAATCTGACAACAAGATATACTGTCTACTATTATTCACCCACCGACGGGAAACTGAACAACGTGGAAAGTTTCACCGACACGCATGTGCGCGTCGGCGCCAGCGACTTGCCCGCGACCCGCCGAATCATTTCCTACGAGAACGGTGAAGTGACCGTGAAAAGTCTGACGTTTACCAACCATCGCCTGCTCTGATCACGGCTATGGACCTCCGCAAAACATTCCCCCGCAGCATGCGGTTCAAGCTCGAAGGCTACGTCCACCTGGCGCGCATGATCGACAAGTGTCGCGCCGTCTTGGCCGGCACGGAGGGAGAGTATATCTATCCCTGCCCGATGGATGAGCGGCTCATGGAATTCGCTGGGATCACCGCCGAGCAGTTCACCGCCGCAGTGAAAACAAATCCGACCGATGACGGAGTGGCTGCGTGGTTTCGGCAGGCTGCCAAGCCCCATCCGCCAGCCGAGTTGGAGGAATGGAATCAGAAGCTGTTGCTTCGAGGACCCAGCTCTCCTGAGAGCATGGAGAAATTCAAGAACTACCGCGACGCCGTCGATCCCTCCCGCACCGACCTCACCGCCTGGTCGGACTTGCAAGATTTAGAAGAAGGGCGAGAAGTGCCGCGACGAGAGCCGGTGTCCTAACGCTCCCGTTCAGCGGCGGCGCAACGCCGTCCGCTGGAACCGGTTGTTATGCCTTTCTTTGAATTCGATTCACTCTCACCCTTCTTCATCCGCACCTTCTTCTTGTGGTATTGCCTCTGCCCGCCTTTCCGGTTCAGGTAATAGATGGCGGGGCAAAAAGGCTACTCCGGCGATCAAGGTCGGCACTACAGCGCTCGCAATAACCACTGCAACCAGAAAAGAATATTGTGCTTGCGTGACGATGTTGTGCGAGAACCCATACAAAGCCGAAATCGTTCCGAACGTCAAGCCGGTGGACATCATCAGCGTGTAATACCATCGCTCGTCTCGTCGGCGGCGAAACTGACCGATGATCGGGTAAAGCCCGAATATTTTCGATATGACCTTCCCCCCCAACAAAAGCAAGAACACAATGGGGGCGGCAACAAGGGCCGGCAGCGAAACGAATGTTCCCGCGCGAAGGAAATAGAACGGGGTGAGAAACCCGACGGTTAACGTCCGAAGACGGCGAATCCAGAAAGTGTCTCCATTCGAGAACTCGGCGAGAACCATACCGACGATGTAGGCTGGAAGGACAGCTTCACTCCCGGACCAAAGCGCCAATGCACCCAGGCCGAAAAGGACGAAGATAACCCATTTCGTTCGAATCGCGGCAGTTCGATGGGCGTAAATGCGCGTCAACCACCGGCTGGTGAAAGGCAATATCCACAACACGACAGTCGTCACCGCGATGAAGACGACAGTCCTGTAAGTGAACGGCGCGAACAACAATCCCAGAGCGATGACTGTCCCGAGGTCGTTGATAAAGCAGGCGCCGAGAATGCCTTTGCCGAAATCCGTCTTGTTGAATCCGGTTTCAAGCATGACTGCATAAACAACCGCCATTGAGGTGGTTGAAAGTGCCACGCCGCAGAGTAGGCTAGCTTGGAGATTCCAGTCCAGCACATACCGTGCAATACTTGCGCATCCAAAGAACGGGGCGAAAAAACCGACGAGACCGACTACGGTTACTTCCTTCAGTTTCCTTCGAATCACATCCGGCTCAAGTTCGGCACCCGCCAAAAACGTGAGCAGGACGGCTCCCGAGGCGGCCAGAAACCGGAGCCATTCCAAGTTGGAGCCAAGCGCTTCGGCTTTTCCGAAATAGCCGGCGACTGCGGCTACGATCACGCCGACACAGATTTCAACCAGCGCAATGGATACCCGCAGGTGGTACGCAACCATCGCAGAGGGAATAGCGAGTCCAAGCCACAAGGCGGCAATAGCAAAAACATCTTCCATGATGAAGTCCTCCTTTTGTAAACACGTTCCAGACCTTCGCGCAGCAGTCTGCGTGGTAGGAGTCATCAGCCTGGTCTGGGCGGTTACAAGGGGGACTCCATCCCCGACGTCATGATCTTGGTTTATCTACATTTCGGAATTCCTCGTCAATTCATCTTGAGGCCGAACGCTTTAACTCAGAGGCGCGACGATAGGAGCGTCCTCTGGAGTAAAGCAGCTAGTGTAGTGTATCCAACGCTTCTTTACATTTGGCGACTTTGATCAAAATG
>JBBIQV010000042.1:0-20800 GCA_037442105.1 Nitrospiraceae bacterium
CTGCCCCCTTTCGTTGGTGGTGATCGCTCACCGCTGACAGTCGGCCCATCGGACCCCGACTGTCAACCAATTGAAAGGGGGCCCTATTCATAGAATCTCCTGTACATAAGGACTCTCCGATTTGTCTCCGCTTCTCATCCTCCTGATTATCCAATTACCCATTGACTTAGAACCGGAATCCGATACCTACCGTAATGCCAGGGATCGGTGCAGGGGCTACCGCCCTCAAGTAATCGCCTTTGGACTGCTTGTACTCTCCGATTTCCACGAAGGTGAACGCGTTCTTGGTCGCGTTGACCTGATGTACCGCATGGGCATGATGATCGAGAGGAGATATGAGGGCTCCCATGCGAGGATCTTTCTGTTCGGCGGCCGGTTCGTTGACACGACCGCGTGGCTGGATCGACTCACCCGGGTACAATCCCAAGACGCTGATGAGGTCGCTGGCTGCTGAGGCCGCGCTCATGATCGGCGTGATCTCGCTGGTGCTCAGGCGCTTTTCCAGCTCCATACCCTGAACGTTGCCGGGGAAGGTAGCGAGAACGACCAAAAGTGTGCCGACCACGATACCGGTATGAGTCCTCATCGCCTGCCCTCTCTCCATCACCGTCTTGGGGGTTTTGCTTTCCATGTCCTGCCCTCTTGCCACGGTGATTCAGCAATCAAAATGCCCTCATGATCCTCACTTGATCAGGCTCACACTGAGGTCCTGTAACTGCTGGAAGTTGTGGAGAGATTTGTTAAGAATGGCTTGGGAAAATGAAGGGCGGCGAAGCTCTTGGAGAGGTTCCTGAGCTATCTAGGTGGATAGGTACTTATCTAACTGGATAAGGCGTGAGGGTCGGAGGTCGGTTGTTTTATGGAGAGGGGGCTTGCTACAATTGCTGCCCAGTATGACCGGCTTACAGTCTCAAGCTTTGCGGGGGTTGTAACCATGGCTTTTCAAGAGTATGCGGGGCCTGAGCGACGGAGGGATGCTCGCGTTCAACGGTCTTTCGTGGTGCCTTTCCGCCTACGTGACGGTCGGGGGGTGACTGTGCTTAGCAGCGGAGAGGCGCGAGTGCACGACCTCTCTGCGAGCGGTATGTGTCTGGCTTTACCAGGCCCGCTCACGCATGCTCCCAAACAACTCCTGGAAGATCGCGCTCGCGTTGAGTGTCATCTGCCGATCGAGGATCAAGACATCTGGCTGAATGGTCGTACGGTATGGATCAGCCACGCCGGTCACGAAAGGTCCGGGACAGGCAACGCAGGTTGTTGCCTTGGACTGGTCTTTGAGAAGAACCCGCTGGTGCGCGCAGCCATGGACCGCCTGCTTGGCTTCCATCCTGTGCCCACCAGCCAATCCCGCGAGCAGTTGGCTGCGCTTCTCGAAGTGAGCCACCTCCTCACGTCATCTCTCGACCAAGAGCATCTCCTTCAGTTGATCCTTGATACCGTCAGCCGGCTCTTTCGTGCCGACGGGAGCAGCCTGCTCCTCGTTGATCCGCATAGCGGTGAACTGGTGTTCTGGCTTCCGTTCGGGCCTGGCAGCGAAAAGCTCAAGGAAGTTCGTTTGAGGTCGGGACAAGGGATTGCCGGCTTGGTGGCGAAAGAGCGACGGCCGATCATGGTGAATGATGTCCAACACGATCCGCGATTCTATTCCGATATCGATACGCTCACGGGATTTAAGACGCGGTCGATTCTGGCTGCCCCACTGCTGGACGGCGAACGGCTCGTCGGTGTCATTGAGGTGCTCAACACCAATAAGGAAAAACGGTTTGTCCAGGAGGATCTCGAGTTGATCTCAGCGTTTGCGGCCCACGCGTCGGTGGCTCTTCGCAACGCGCGACTGTTTTCCACGATGCAGGAGGAGAAGACCTACTTGCAGAACGAAGTCGAAGAACGGTACCGGATTCTGATCGGCGAGAGTTCCATCATGCAGGAGGCTATCCGGATGGCTCGGAAGGCTGCTGCAACGCCCGTGACCGTTCTCTTATTGGGGGAAAGCGGGGTCGGAAAGGAGATCTTTGCCAGATCCATCCATGCCTGGAGCGCGCGTGCCCGAAAACCTTTCAGGGCGGTGAATTGTGTGGCGCTCTCTGAGCATCTGCTTGAGAGCGAGTTGTTCGGTCACGAGCGCGGCGCCTTTACCGGTGCGGTTCAGCAGAAGAAAGGCCTCTTCGAACAGGCGAACGGCGGCACGCTGTTCTTGGATGAGATCGGCGACATGAAACCGGAATTGCAGGCGAAATTGTTGCGCGTGCTCCAGGATCATACCTTTGAGCGGGTGGGTGGCACGCATCCTATTCATGTCGATGTTCGCATCATCGCCGCCACAAATCAGGACCTGGAAGCGGCCGTCCGAGCGGGAAAGTTCCGGAAGGATCTCTTCTACCGTCTCAATGTCGTCACGATCACGCTCTCTCCATTGCGAGAACGCAAAGAAGACATCCCGGCATTGGCGAACCTGTTCCTTCAGCGATACAACCGGGAACTGAAACGCTCGCTGGCCATGGGCCCCGAGGCCCTTGAACTTCTCCAACAGTACAATTGGCCCGGCAACGTCCGCGAGCTCGAGAACGTGATCGAGCGAGCCGTAGTTCTGGCAGGAGAGCCTACCATCCGTCCGAAGGATATCGCGCTTGGTGTGTCCTGCACCCCGTCAGAGCCCTCAGCTTCACCGGAAGACTTGCCGTTCCATGATTCGCTGGAAGCCCACAAGAAGGCGGTGATTGAGGCGGCCATCGCTAAGGCCAGCGGCAGGAAGCACATGGCAGCCCGCTCGCTCGGGCTTAATCCCACTTACCTGTCCCGTTTGTGCCGGCAACTCGGAATCGATTAATGCAGCTCACACACGGCCTGACGTCACGCCTACTCGAACGCCACTTCGCGTAGAATCAGTAGCCTTCCGCCAGGGGTCACAGTTCGGTGTTTGATGAATCGGACGGTGCGGGCTGCGGAGGGGACATTTAAGGGGGTGCCGACCTTCTGGTTTTGTCCCTTCCGAAGGACTTCGTCCGCGACTGCCAGAAGAAGGTCGGTTGCCGGTGAGCTTGGCAGTCCGGTTGGCTGGAAAAGTTCCAACTCATCCAAGCCGAATTTGCTCAACCCAAGGGTGTAGAACCAGTCTCGTCCTTTGTCAGGACTCTCGCCCTCCATCGCCGTGCAGTGATCGCGGATGGCAAAGCAGGCCAGGGAGCGGTCCTGCCAATCTGACGGGTTGAGATAAGCCTGCGTGGTGACGTCGAAGGCGGTGCCTTGGGTGAGCAGCGTCAGGCCACGGGCCAGCCGTGCGGCGAAGAGGACGGCATCGGGCAGGTCAGCCGGAGATGCCTGCCCAGGTGCTACTGCGCCGATAAAGGGGTGATCCCAGGCAAGCTGTGTGGCGAGCTGGTTCGCCTGCGGACCGGGCAAGGGCATCTGAGCATGGACCGTCCAAGGTCCATGCTGTGCAACCCAGGCCGCCGGCGAATTCTTCTCATCCGTCCGGACAATAAGCGGGCCTCCGTATTCGAGGTCGTACCAGGTCTTGAGTTCCTCGGGAGAAGGTACGGTTCCTTGATAGCCGATGAAATAGGATGGAGAACGGCGGGCAGAGGGCTTGGGACCTTTCTTGCGAATCTTCATTGGCTCTCAAAATTATCAGGTGGGGTGGTCCGGCTGATCTCCCGCTGCGCGCGTCCACCCCATCTCTTTTTCATTGTACTGTCCGGCACCGGTGGGTGGTTCCGACTGCGGCCGTCGAGCGAGCACTTTCTGAAGTGCGGACTCCGGGAGCAAGGGAACCACCCACCGGTGCCGGACAGTCTACTTCCCGCTCTTGCGGGCCTTGCGCCGGTCTTCCGGATTCAAGAGCCGTTTCCTGATCCGCAGATTCTTGGGGGTGACCTCGACCAACTCGTCCTGGCCGATGTACTCCAGGGCGAACTCGAGCGTCATTTCACGCGGCGGAGTGAGGATCAACGCTTCATCCGACCCAGAAGCCCGCATGTTCGTGAGGTGCTTCTCCTTGCAGACGTTGACGTCCAGGTCCTCATCGCGGCTGTTTTCTCCCACGACCATTCCCCGATAGACTTCGACGCCGGGCCCGATGAACATGACGCCGCGTTCCTGGGTCATGAAGAGGGCGTAGGCCGTGCTCGTGCCGTCTTCGAAGGCACACAACGACCCGTGTGGGGCGACGGCGAGGTCGCGTTCATCCGCCGGCTCGTAGGCGCTGAAGACATGGTGCATGATGACGGTGCCTCTGGTTCTGGCCAGCAGGATGTTCTTGAGCCCGATAATTCCGCGAGTCGGGATGTGATATTCCAAGTGCATCTCGCTGGCGTTGCCCTCCGAGTGCACGAGTTTCATATGCCGCAGTTCGCCGCGCCGTCGCCCGATCTCCTCGATGACCGTGCCCTGGTATTCTGCCGGCACCTGCACGCTCAATTCTTCGTAGGGCTCGGTGACCTTTCCCTCCTCACGATGGATGATCACCTCCGGCTGAGACACTTGCAATTCATAGCCCTCCCGCCGCATCTGCTCGATGAGCACGGCGAGGTGCAACTCTCCGCGACCTGCCACCAGGAAGCGGTCGGGACTCTCGGTTTCCTGCACGCGCAGCGACACGTTGGTTTCGAGTTCTTTGAACAACCGTTCGCGCAGGTGTCTGGATGTGAGGAACTTGCCTTCCCGCCCGGCAAAGGGGCTGTTGTTCACGGAGAAGGTCATCTGCACGGTCGGTTCGTCGATCGAGACGGGCGGGAGCTGAACCGGGTGTTCGGCGTCGGCGATGGTGTCGCCGATGCTCACCTCAGACAGCCCGGCTACGGCCACGATCTCACCGGCTTCCGCCTCGTCCACATCGGTGCGTTCCAGCCCGGCGAAGACCGCGAGGTCGGACACTCTCCCGGCAACCTGCCTCCCGTCTCTCGTGAGGACGAGGACGTTCTGCCGCCTGGCAATCGAGCCGGATTGAATTTTCCCGATCCCCATCTTGCCTTTGTAGGAATCGTAAGCGAGGGCGAGCACCAGTATCTGGAGCGGCGCATCCCGGCTGATGGCCGGCGCAGAAATCTGATCGAGAATCGTGTCGAGCAGGGGCGTGATGTCCATGCCGGGCTTGTTGACGTCGAGCGTCGCCACCCCATTGATGGCCGACGTATAGACAATGGGGAAATCGAGCTGTTCGTTGGTGGCACCGAGATGGACGAAAAGATCGAACGTGCGGTTCAGCACGTCGTCTACCACGGCGTCCGGTCGATCGATTTTGTTGATGACCACGATGGCGCGATGGCCCAGCGCCAGCGCCTTTCGCAGCACGAAGGTGGTTTGCGGCATCGGCCCTTCCTTCGCATCGACGAGCAGGAGTACCCCATCCACCATGCGGAGGGTGCGCTCCACTTCGCCGCCGAAATCGGCGTGGCCGGGAGTGTCTACGATGTTGATCTTGACGCCCTTGTAGGTCACGCTGGCATTTTTCGCCCGGATCGTGATGCCGCGCTCCCGCTCCTGGTCCATCGAGTCCAGAATGCGCTCGCCCATATCGTCGATCTTGCGATGGACATGAGTCTGGCGGAGCAGGGCGTCCACGAGCGTCGTCTTGCCGTGGTCGACGTGGGCGATAATGGCGATGTTGCGGATGTCGTCGCGCCGGCCTTGCGGTGGGCGACGATTCGGATGAGCGACCGTTGCTGTTGTGTGTTGGTCCATAGCGATCGAGCGATCTCCTCTAGCATTCTGTCCCGGACAATTCGCCGGGCTCGAAAAAAAAGACGCCTCGGAAACAGGCGTCTGCCACAGTATACCCGAAGCGTCTCGCGTGCCACAAGCGAAGATGCGCAGATGAATCGTCCTGCTGCTTGAGTTTTGGAGACCCTCATTGTAAGTTGAAACAACTTCTCCTTCCCAAGAGACTCTTCGCCGGAGATTCACCCGATGTCGGATAGCGGTCGCTTCATTGAAGTGCGTGAGCCTGCGCCCCGGCGCTGGCGGTGGTGGCATGTCCTCATCCTGGGGACGGTCGTTGTCGCGTTCCTGGGAAGCGGGGCCGTCGCCGGCGTGTGGTGGCATTTCTCGCAGGACCTGCCGCCGCTGGATCTCCTCCAAAACTATCAGCCGAGCCTCGTCACCCGCGTGTACTCCGATGACCGGCAGGTGATCGGCCAGTTTTTCATCGAGCGCCGTATTCTGACCCCGTTGGCCGAGATACCCAAACCGCTTATCCAGGCGGTCATTGCGGTAGAGGACGCGCGGTTTTTCGAGCACCCCGGGCTGGACGTGATCGGTATTCTCCGCGCCGCCTGGACGAATCTCCGGCATGGCGGCAAAAAGGTGGAGGGTGCCAGCACGATCACTCAGCAATTGGCCCGCTCGCTCTTCTTGTCGTCCGAACGGACCTTTGACCGCAAGTTGAAGGAGTTGGTCCTGGCCTACAAGATGGAACTCGTCCTCACCAAGGAGCAGATTCTCGAGCTCTACCTGAACCAAATCTACTTCGGCCAAGGGGCCTACGGCGTCGCTTCCGCGGCGCAGAGCTATTTCGGGAAGGAGCTGGCGAAGCTGACGTTGGCCGAATCGGCGTTCCTGGCGGGATTGCCGAAATCGCCCAATAATTTTTCACCGTTCAAGGCACCGGATCGGGCGCGCAAGCGCCAGGAACATGTGCTGGCGCGGATGGAAGACGCCGGCTTCATCACAGCCGTGGAGAGGGAGCAGTCGCTGGCGGAGCCGATGAATTTCCGGCGGCCCGGCATTGAATCCATTGCGCCCTACTTTGTGGAATACGTGCGCCAGTTGCTGATCGCCAAATACGGCGAAACGATGGTCTACAAAGGCGGCCTCGAAGTCTTTACGACCCTGAATCTCGACATGCAAAAGGCGGCGGAAGCCGCGATGCTCAACGGCCTTCGGGAACTGGACAAGCGCCAGGGCTGGCGCGGGCCGCTGCGAACGGTGGACGTGGCGACGCTCGCCGTTCCGCTGTCCGATTCTCCGCCCATGTTCAAGGAAGGCGATCTCACGGAAGGCGTGGTCACCAAAATCGCCAAGGATCACGTGCTGGTGCGGGTCGGGGCGGCCACCGCCAGGATGGCGTTCAACGATTTCGCCTGGGCGCGCCGGCGACTGAAGGGGCCCGATCCGATCACCGACGTGACGTTTATTCAGAATCCGAAACTGATTCTGAAACCCGGTGACGCGATCGAGGTTGCGGTCAAGAAGGTGGATCGTGAAGGGCTGCACCTGCGATTGGAGCAGACGCCGGTCGTCGAAGGCGGCTTGGTCGCTCTGGACCCCAAGACGGGCGCCATCCGGGCCATGGTGGGAGGGTACGACTTCGCACGCAGCGAGTACAACCGGGCGGTGATGGCCCACCGGCAACCGGGCTCGGCCTTCAAACCGATCATTTATGCTACGGCGATACATCAGGGCATGAGCCCCGCGACGCCGATTCTGGATGCTCCGGTGGTCTACGAACAGGAAGAAGAAGACAAGATCTGGAAGCCGGAGAACTACGGGCGCAAATTTCACGGCATGGTCAGCTTGCGGGAAGCGTTGATCCATTCCCACAATCTTGCCACGGTCCGGCTGCTGGACAAGGTCGGTGTGCGGAACGTGATCGAGTTTGCGAAGACCGTCGGGATCACCAGCCCGCTGGCCGCCGACCTGTCGCTCGGGCTCGGCTCGTCGAGCGTGGGGCTGCTAGAGTTGACCTCCGTATACGGGGTGTTCGCCAATCAGGGGGTGCGGGCGGAGCCTTACGCTGTTGCCCGCGTACAGGACAATACCGGGAAGACGCTCGAACAGGCGGTGACTGAACCGCATGAGGTGGTGTCGCGAGAGACGGCCTATTTGATCACGAACATGATGGAAGATGTGATCCAGCGTGGAACCGGTCAAGCGGCGAAGGTCATCGATCGACCGATTGCCGGGAAGACCGGGACCACGAATGATTTCATCAACGCCTGGTTCATCGGCGCAGCCCCCAATCTGGTCGCCGGCACCTATGTGGGGTTCGATGACCGGCGGTCGCTCGGCGAGACGGAGTCGGGGGCGCATGCGGCGCTGCCTATCTGGATCAACTTCATGAAAGAGGCGCTCAAACAGTTGCCGGTCGCGCCGTTCGAAATTCCGGACGACGTGATCTTTGTGAAAGTCGATCCGGCCACCGCGCTCCAGGCGTCGGAACAGGAGGAACAGGCTGGGGTGGTGGAACTCTTCGCGAAAGGGACGGAGCCCACACAGGCGCCGTCGCCGCGGATCGACCCCACGGACTTCTACAAGCTGGATCAGATTCCGGAAGGGCAAGGGAGCGGGGGAGAGGCGCCGCGCGAGAAGGCGGGCGGCGGGGCAGTGAGTCCGTGAACGTCTTAGGAGTTGGTGTCTTGGTATTCCTCGTGCCAGGCCATTTGAATCGCTTCAAGGATCTTCTCGTTTGATTTCTTCGGATCGTCTCTGAATTCCGGCAGGGCTACGATCCAGGCATGCAGGTCCGTGAACCGGACGGTCAGTGGGTCGGTGTCGGGGCGAGTCTCCATCAGCCTGATCGCAATCTCTTCGGCATCCTGCCATGTAAGGCCCATCCTGACTCCTTAAGCGAATAGCGAATAGCTAATAGCCAATAGCCAACAGCTCAGAACGAAGGGCTCATGGTTGAAAGGTTAGAGCTGTTCGCTACTCGCTATTTGCTGCTCGCTACACATTCACACCAACTCCGACAGCTTCTTATTCTCGAGCGCCTCTTTGAGCGAGGTGTCCATGAGCACTTCGGCGAGATGATGAGTCGCCTTTTCCAGGTCTGAGATTCTGGCGCGGATCAGTTTGTGGTCTTCTCCGGCCTTGGCTGTGACCAGGGCGGTTACGGAGGAGTTGATGGAAGCGAGTTCATCGGGATCGATCAAGTGGCGACCTTGGCCGAGGGCTTTCTCTGTCGCTTTCAGAATGGCCTCGGCCTCGGTGCGGGCTTCGATCAACTGGCGAGCCGAGAGGTCTTCGGCGGCGAACTTGAACGACTCGCCGATCATCCGTTCGACTTCTTCATCGCTCAACCCGTAGGACGGCTTCACCGCAATCGACTGGGTATCGCCGGTGCGGACGTCCCGAGCCGACACCTTGAGGATGCCATTGGCGTCGATCAGAAAGTTGACCTCGATGCGCGGAATGCCGGCCGGCAGGGGCGGCACCTTCAATTGGAACCGAGCGAGGCTGCGATTGTCCTTCGCGAGTTCTCGCTCGCCCTGGAGGATGTGAATGTCCACGGAAGTCTGGCCGTCCACATACGTCGTAAACATTTCCTTGGCGCTGGCCGGGATGGTCGTGTTGCGGCGGATCAATGAACTCATCACGCCTCCCATCGTCTCGATGCCCAATGACAGCGGCGTCACGTCCAGCAACAACATGTCGGTGGTGCCGCCACTCAGAATGTCGGCCTGCACCGCAGCGCCCAGCGCGACCACTTCGTCGGGGTTCAAGTCACAGCGCGGGACCCTGCCGAACAAGGCCTGGACGCGCTGCCGGACGAGGGGCATGCGCGTGGAGCCGCCGACCAACACGACTTCATCGATGTCAGTCGGTGTGAGGCTCGCGTCTTTGAGTGCCAGCCGGCACGGGGTGAGGGTCCGTTCGACGAGGTCCATCGTCAGCGATTCGAGCTGATCGCGGGTCAGCTCCAGCGTGAATCGTCCTTTACCGTCCGGTAGATCGAGGGTCGCCGTGGTCTTCAATTCGTCCGACAGCCGGATTTTTACTCGCTCTGCTTCTAATCGGACTGCTTGCATGTGGTCCGGATAGCCGGAGAGGTCCAGTCCGTGGGTCCGGCGAATTTCTTTCAACAGGAGGTCCGCCACCTGCCGGTCGAAGTCGTCGCCGCCCAGATGCGTATCGCCGTTGGTCGCCAGCACTTCAAAGATCCCGTTCTTCAACTTGAGGATCGAAATGTCGAAGGTGCCGCCACCCAAGTCAAAGACCGCAATTGTGCCTTGTGTCCGCTTCTGGAGGCCATAGGCCAGCGAGGCGGCAGTGGGCTCATTGATGATCCGCAAGACCTCCAGTCCTGCAATCATGCCGGCGTCCTTCGTGGCCTGCCGTTGGCTGTCGTTGAAGTAGGCAGGGACGGTAATGACGGCCTTGGTGATGCTTTCGCCGAAATGTTGCTCCGCGCGAAGCTTCAACTCTTTGAGAATCATCGCGGAGACCTGCGGCGGGGAATAGGTTTTCTCCCCGATGTGGAGGCGGATGACGCCGCTTTGCTCGTGGAGCTTGTAGGGGAAATAGGCGAGCTCGCTCTGGACGTCGGCGAGCCCCTTGCCCATGAACCGTTTGACGGAATAGATGGTGCGCTCCGGGCTGCGGATGAGATGCTCCTTGGCCGGGTCGCCGACGATGAGGCCGTTGTCGGTAAGCGCGACCACGGAGGGAACCATCGTTCGCCCGTTCCGTCCCGGAATGACCCGGGGCGTTTCGCCATCCATGTAGGCGATCAAGGAATTCGTAGTGCCGAGGTCGATGCCGACGATGCGTGTCATGGGACGGTGTCAGCCGATAGTCGCCACGAGATCGTTGACGATGTTCCGCACGTAGGTCCGGTTGGAGAGGATGTCTTGCATCTCCTTCAGGGTTGCTTCCCTCTCACGGCGAAGCGCGTCTGTGGCCTCGGCCCGGTCTTGTAACCGGTCCCAGACCGTGAAGAGTTCGGCAAGTCTGGCTTCCATCTGATGCTGGCGCTGCTCGAGCGTCTCCCGATCGGCCTGCAGTCTTGTGCGCAAGGACTCTGCTCCTTCGGAAGACCGGCTCCCGGAGGCGGCCCGGAATTCTTCCAGGTCTTCCTGCAGCGATACGATTTCCTCGAACAGATCGGCCGGCGGAGAGGTTCTGATCTCTTTTGCCGACCCAGCCTCGAGGTGAAGAAGATACTCTGCCCGCTGAATGGGATCTTTCAGGGTGCGGTAGGCCGTATTGAGGAGCGCCGAGTTCCCAAGACTGATCGCTTGCTCGGCGTCGCTCTTGTTCTGGTAGAAATCCGGGTGAAACGCCCGGCTGAGTTTGTAGAATTTGGTCTCAAGCTGGTGCTGGTCGATGTTCAGCCGACGAGAGAGCCCGAGGCAGGTGAAGTAATCGAGCTCCTTCGACACCGGCTGTACTTTGACGCAGCGCTCGCAAAAGTATTCCCCGGTGATCTCCGACTGGCAGTGCCAGCACATGCTCCTCGCCATCTGGAGCTCGGTGCGCCGGGTCGATTGGTCCATGTTACTCATCAGCAATGATCTCTAAACAGGCAAATAACGAGCGGCTCGCGGAAAACGGCTTCTTGCTCTTGCTTCCAGCTACCCGCTATGGGCTGTTGGCTATTCGCTACTTACTAGCCCGCATTATTCATGAGCACTTCTGCTGCAATCGCCCAAAATGAGCAGCTAGTAGCGAACAGCGAGCAGCGAACAGCCGGCGACAAGGAAGCCCTCTTGAGCTATGCGCTACTGGCTATTCGCTGATTTCGCGACGAACCGTCATGAATAATGCGGGCTCGTTCTGCCGTCAGGCCGAGAATGACTCGCCGCACCCGCAGGTTTTATTGGCGTTGGGGTTCACGAACTTGAATGATCCCCCCATCAAGTCCTTCTGGAAATCGAGCTGCGTGCCCTGCAGGTAGATCGCGCTCTTGGCATCCACGATCAGCTTGATGCCATCGATTTCGTACACCGTGTCGTACTGGCCGATCTTCTCATCGAAGTTGATCGTGTAGCTCAAGCCGGAACACCCGCCGCCTTTCACGCCGAGGCGGAGCCCGCCTTCGGTGAGGCCTTGAACGTTCATCAGCCGCTTCACTTCCTTCAGGGCTGATTCACTGAGCGTGACGACGGGGCCGGCGGTCGTGGTGTCGGGTGTCTCCATGGGCTGCTCCTTCTTCTTTCAGGCCGGGGCGAGGCTTACTGCGAGTCGGCGCTCTGGTTTTCCGCCTTTTTCTTGTAGTCGGCCAGGGCCGCCTTGATCGCGTCTTCCGCCAGCACCGAGCAATGGATCTTGACCGGCGGCAGATTCAGTTCCTGGACGATGTCGGTATTCTTGATCTTGTGCGCCTCCTCGACGGTCTTGCCCTTGAGCCACTCGGTGGCAAGGCTCGAGCTCGCGATCGCCGATCCGCAACCGAACGTCTTGAACTTCGCGTCCACGATCGTCTCGTTCTGCACCTTGATCTGGAGCTTCATCACATCGCCGCACTCCGGTGCGCCGACGATGCCGGTGCCGATCCCCTCTTCATCCTTCTTGAAGGACCCCATATTGCGGGGGTTGTTGAAATGGTCAACGACTTTATCGCTGTATGCCATGACTCCCTCCGGCAATTGAAAATTGACAATTGAGCGTTGAAAATTCCTGCCTTAATGCGCGGCCCACTGTACTGACTTCAAATCGACGCCTTCCTTTGCCATCTCGTAGAGCGGGGACATTTCCCGCAGCTTGTTCACCACTTCGTTGATCCTCTTGATGGTGTAGTCGATCTCCTCATCGGTGTTGAAGCGCCCGATTCCAAACCGGATAGAGGAGTGGGCAAGATCGGACCCGACCCCCAACGCCCGCAACACATATGACGGTTCGAGCGTGGCCGACGTGCAAGCCGACCCGGAAGACAGGGCGATTTCTTTCAGACCCATCAACATGGACTCGCCCTCTACATAGGCAAAGGAGATATTCAGGTTGTGCGGCAGCCGCTGGGTGGGATGGCCGTTGAGATACACGTCCTCCATGACGTTCATGATTCCGGCCTGGAGCCGATCGCGCATGGCGGCGAGGCGCGGAGCCTCGGTCGGCATTTCCTGTTCGCACAGCTCGCAGGCTTTCCCGAATCCCACGATCAGCGGAACCGGTAACGTGCCGGACCGCATCCCGCGCTCATGGCCGCCTCCGTCCATCTGTGCGGCGATGCGCACGCGGGGTGCCTTCTTCCGGACATATAGCGCGCCCACGCCCTTAGGGCCGTAAATCTTATGGGATGTGAACGACATCAGATCGATCCCCATCTCCTGCACATTGACCGGGATCTTGCCGACACCCTGGGTCGCGTCGCAGTGGAAGAGGATTCCCTTTTCCTTGGCGATCTTGCCGATCTCCTTGACCGGATTGATCGTGCCAATTTCATTGTTGGCCAGCATGATGGAGATGAGCACAGTCTTGTCGGTGACGGCGTTCTTCACGTCGTCGGGATGGACCATCCCATGCTTGTCAACCGGCAGGTACGTGACCTTGATCCCGCGTTTAGCTTCCAGCGCCTTGGTCGTGTCGAGGACTGCGCGGTGTTCGGTGGACGACGTAATGATATGATCGCCTTTCTCCTTGTACATCTCCAGGACGCCCTTGAGCGCCAGGTTGTCCGATTCGGTGGCCCCGCTCGTGAAGACGAGTTCTTTGGGATCTGCCTGGATCAGCTTGGCGATCTGCTTCCGCGCGTTCTCGACGGCTTCTTCCGCTTCCCAGCCGAACGAATGGTTTCGGCTCGCGGCGTTGCCGAACTTCTCACAGAAATACGGGAGCATCACCTCCAACACCCGATGGTCCATTGGCGTGGTGGCATGGTTATCCATATAAATCGGAAACTTCATCGTTCCACTCCTTGTGCCGTCGTGATCGATTGCACGGTGATCAGGGGCGTGCCGCCCATCATGTCGTGCAGCGTCATGTTGCTAAGCAGTTGGTAAATGCTGTCTTGAACCTTCAACAGAGGCGTGCGGATCGTGCAGTGTTCCCGCTGCATGCACGGCTCGCCCTCTTTCTCGTGAGAGCAGTCCGTTATTCCGAGCGGGCCTTCGATGGTCTCCAACACCTGGGCAATGGTAATGTCTCTCGCATTTTTGGCCAGCAAGTACCCTCCCTTGGGGCCATTGTGGCTCTCGACCAAGCCGCTCTTGGCTAATATCTGAAGCACCTTGGCAAGCAGCTCGAGGGGAATGTTGTATTCCTCGGCAATCTCTTTTGTGTTGACGATGCGAGCCCGCGTTACATCCCCGAATTGAACGGAGGCGATGTACTGGAGCGCCATCAGTCCGTAGTCTGCTTTTTTTGAAAACTTCAACATGGCTATTGCCGATTCGTTGGATCGGAGACTATAATGATCTCCGATCTATTAGGTCGGACACAAAATATCATGATGTTTCTGCGCCTGTCAACCGCCTTCTCTTTTGTCTTGGGAGAGCGAGTCTTTTTAATGAGAGACAGGCTAGCTGCTGAGGATTCCGGTACCTTGAGCTAGAGTACGGCGCTCGCTGAAGAGAGGGGAAATCGAACTATGGGTGGCACCAATCCGTACATCGAGAAGGCCGATGTTGAGTTACCGACCAAGCCCTATACCATCACCTTCATTGCGCCCGATCGAACCGAAACCAAGGTGCAGGTGCAACCTGACAAAATTCCTTATGGATCGACGGGGCAACCCGGCAGCATCTTGGATATTGCAATGGGAAATGGTGTCGACTTGGAACATGTCTGTGGAGGGGTGTGCGCCTGCTCCACGTGTCACGTGATCGTGAGACAGGGGTTGGAGTCTTGTAACGAAGGCACGGACGACGAATTCGACCAGCTTGAGGAAGCGCCCGTGACCACCTTGCAATCCCGCCTGGGCTGTCAGTGTGTGCCGAATGGGACGATGGACGTGGTGGTCGAGATTCCTGCCGTCAACAAGAATCTGGTCAAAGAAGGCCACTGAAGGGACACATGTTAGTCGTCATTGGTCAATCGTGGTCGGATGAACCATCATTCTCAAGCGTTCGCGCGACGAATGGCGGTTGACGATTAACGATCTTCTAATCGTACGTCTCTACACGCACCGCCTTGCGCTCAAATCCCAACTCGGCAAAGTAGGCTCGCACGGGGCGCACGAAGGCCTTGATGCCGCAGATCATCAGGGTCAAGTCTCGTTTGGTCTCAAACAAACTGTGTAACGTGGCGAGGACTGTGGTCACTTCGGCCTCAAGGTTGTGGGAGACAACCGGCACATAACGGAATTGCCGGTGCTGTGCGGCAAAGGTCGTGAACTCGTCATGATAGACCAGTTCACTCTTGTCGGGGCCGCTGTAGAGCAAGGTGATGGAGGGAGCGGTTTTGCGAGAGAAAAGCTGGGTGAGCATGCAGCGAAAGGGAACGACGCCGGTATAGCGTGCGATCAAGACCAAGTGGCGGGCCGGCGGATCGGGGAGCGTGAAGTTACCGTACGGTCCGGACAGAAGAACGCAGTCGCCCGTCCGCAACATGGTGAGATAGGTGGATCCCAACCCACCAGGGACGCAATCGAAGACAAGCGTGAGGTGGCCGGACGCTGATTCAGGTTCGGCCATCGTGTATGCGCGATTCAATGGAGGGTGGTCGCCAACAGGCAGTTTCAGCGACACCCATTGGCCGGGCTTGAAGGAGATACTGTGGCTGGACGGTCGAAGAATGAGCTCGTGCACATGCGGAGTCAGTTGCCGTGTGCGAACAACTTCTGCATCCTGTGTAGGCTCGGCCATCGCGCTTCTCCTGCCGGGTGATAATCTCATCATAGACCATGTAACCGTATCAAAGCAGCCTGCTGCCGGGGCTCTGCTCGACCACCCGAAATCTGTACAACCGGTAGACTGCATGTTATAGATACGCGCCTGCCGATCCGGCAGCAGAGCCGACGGATTGCCGAGGTGCGATGAGTCACGTGAGAGTCAGGTTTGCTCCCAGTCCGACGGGCTATCTCCACATCGGCGGCGTCCGCACTGCGCTCTTCAATTGGCTTTTCGCGCGGCGTGAAAAGGGCACGTTCATTCTTCGCATCGAAGACACGGATCAAAGCCGCTCGACGGAAGAATCCATCCAGGCCATTCTCGAAGGCATGCGATGGGTTGGGCTCGACTGGGATGAGGGCCCGTTCCGGCAGACGGAACGGATGGATCTGTACCGGCAGCACGCGATAAAGCTGTTCAACCAAGGCAAGGCTTATTGGTGCGTGTGCCGGGCGGAAGATTTAGAAGCTCGCCGCAAAGAAGCCGAGGCCAAGGGGCTGTCGCTGAAATATGACGGCCGCTGCCGGAATCTTGGCGTCGTCAAGCCGACCGGCGAAGCCGCGTTGCGGTTCAAGGCGCCGCAGGATGGCCAGACCGTCATCGACGATCTCATCAAGGGTCGGGTCGTGTTCGACAACAGCGTGCTGGACGATCTGATCATTCTGCGCTCCAACGGCTACCCCACCTACAATTTCTCCGTCGTGGTGGATGATGCGCTGATGGGCATCACGCACGTGGTACGCGGAGATGATCACCTCACCAACACCCCGCGGCAGATTCCGATCTTCCGTGCGCTTGGCTTCCCGGTGCCCCATTTTGGGCACCTACCGATGATCCTTGGGTCGGACAAAACCCGGCTGTCCAAGCGCCACGGCGCGACTTCGATCATGGCCTACAAGGAAATGGGCTATCTCCCCCAGGCCATGATCAACTATCTGGTACGACTGGGATGGTCGCACGGGGATCAGGAAGTCTTCTCGATAGCGGAATTGATCGAGAAGTTCTCTTTCGACCATGTGCAGAAGTCTTCGGCGGTCTTTAATCCGGAAAAATTGCTCTGGATGAATGCGCAGTATATCCAGCATGGAGTTCCGGGCCACGTCGCCCGGCTCCTCATTCCTTTTTTGGAACAGGCAGGACTGAAAACCGAGGTGAACGCCATGTCCGCAGATTGGCTGGAGAAGCTCGTCGTGATGGTGAGGGAACGGACCAAGACGCTGGTGGAGATGGTCAACTGGGTTACGCCCTACTTCGGCCAGGAGGTTGCCGTCGAAGAAGAGGCGGCCAAGAAATTTCTCACACCGGCCATCGTGCCGGTTCTCTCCGAGTTGACTGCGCGTTTTGAGGCGCTGCCGGACTTCTCGAAGCAAGTCTGGGAAGACGTGTTCAAGAAGCTGGTCGAGGAAGAGGGAGTGAAAATGGGCCACCTTGCCCAGCCGGTCCGTGTCGCCTTGACCGGCCGGACGGCAAGCCCCGGCCTGTTCGAAGTGATGGACCTGCTGGGGCGAGACCGGACGTTGCTCCGCTTGCGAAAAGGAATTGAGCGGGCGTCGCGAGCATGATGCGGGTCCTGTCACCTACCGGCCCAGCCGTGCTCGCATCCCATCCGCCGTGAGCGCCTCCCTTGACGGAGCCGAGAGGCTTATATTAGTGTGGGCGACGGTTGGGGGATCGTCTAGTGGTAGGACGTCAGACTCTGGATCTGACTACCTAGGTTCGAATCCTAGTCCCCCAGCCAAATCTTTGGCGCGACAGAGGATACCGGTTTGTCAACCAACCGGCAGTGCCGCGCCAGCCATCCCTTCCGGCCGTGGCAATGTCTCACCGGAAGCGGTGTCGCGCAGCGCGACTGTATAATAATGATGCTCGTCGCGGAGCGACACCCTTTCCGGTGCCAAGTGGCATTCCCCTTGGGATGGGTCAGTGAGCGTGGCGCCAGCAACAAGCCACCCCCACTCATCGAACTGAGGACTTGCTGGGGGATCGTCTAGTGGTAGGACGTCAGACTTTGGATCTGACTACCCAGGTTCGAATCCTGGTCCCCCAGCCACCTGATACATTCGTACGTTCGTGGACGAGCGGGTCTGATGCCAAATTGGTGGACTTAGGCTCTGAAAAGATTTCGAGACCGGCCTATGATGGAGGATCACACGTGTCTATTGACGCGCGGTCTTTTCGAACCGTTTCACGGCGACGGCTTTCTGTTTCATCTTGGTCACGAGGCCCATATACGAGATTTCCTGGATCACCTTCGCGAACTGGGCGCGGTAGTTGCTGACGATGCTTGCGCCGTCGATCACCACGTCATAAACAAACCAGTCACCCGATTGATGCACCAACCGGAAGTCTAGCGGCGTCTCGACCTTCTGGCCTTGCAGTTTCGTGCGCACTTCCGCAAACGAGTCCTCTCGTTGTTCCCCAAGGAAGATCACCTGTTCGTCGGAATGGTCGTTGATTCTGCCGGCGAAGGTGTCTCTCAGTAACTGCACGAAGAGATCGACAAATTCTTGCCGGTCGACCTCGCTCAGCTCCGACCAGGGCGCTCCTAACGACCGCTTGGCCATCTCCTCATAGCTGACACGCTGTTTGACGACCCGCTCGATCTCTCGTCGCCGGTCCTCGGAGCGATCCGGTTTTTTCAGCTCTTCATTATCCAGGATGTCGATCAATTCGGTGATGGTGCTTTTGACGGACTCGGTGGGGGCCGGGTCTGCTGCACATGGGGTTGCGCTCAACACCAGCGCGAAGACGCTGATCATGACAGGCGTCAGAATGGGAGTGACGTTCTTGGGACCGTAAAAATGCCGGCTGTGGATTCCGAGGATCGGGTTCTGCCTCATGGGCTGGTCCCTCTCCGGGGTTGTGATGGGCTCTCAAAGCCTAGCAGGGTTATACAAGATGTAAAGACGAGCAGAACCGGGCGAAAGCGGGCAGGAGTTCGGCACTAATCTTCGCGGCCGATACCCGTCAGCGACCTTGCTGGGCCTTTTCGATCTTGGCCCAGGTGTCGCGCAGGGAGACCGTGCGGTTGAAGACGAGCTTGCCGGCTGAAGAGTCGGGGTCCACGCAGAAATAGCCCACGCGTTCGAACTGGTAGCGAGCGCCGATCGGCGCGTCCTTTAAGCCCGGCTCGACCTTGCACCCGGTCACCCGTTCGAGAGACTGGGGATTCAGATAGAGGGTCCAATCATGGTCGGCGGGAACTTTCGATAAGTCCGTCAACAACAGAGGATTATAGAGCCGCACTTCCGCTTCGGCCGCATGGGCCGCGGAGACCCAGTGGATCGTCGCTTTGACCTTGCGCTGTTCTTGGGATGCCCCGCTCTTCGTCTCCGGATCGTAGGTGCAGTGGAGTTCGACCACGTCACCTGTCTTCTCGTCCTTCGTCGCCCTCACGCACCTGATGATGTATGCGTATCGCAGGCGCACCTCGCGCCCCGGCGCCAAACGGAAGAACTGCTTCGGCGGGTCTTCGCGGAAGTCGTCCTGCTCAATGTAGAGCACGCGAGAGAAGGGCACCGTTCTCGTCCCTGCGGACGAATCTTCAGGGTTGTTCACGGCGTCCAATTCTTCCACTTGGTCGTCCGGGTAGTTATCAATGACGACGCGCAGCGGCCGCAACACGGCCATGACGCGCGGCGCGCGTTTATTGAGGTCTTCTCGAACGCAGTGTTCCAGCAGTTGCGCGTCCACCACGGCATCTCGTTTGGCGACGCCGATCTGCTCGCAGAAATTTCTGATGGCTTCCGGCGTGTAGCCTCGCCGGCGCAACCCTTTGAGCGTCGGCAGCCGGGGGTCGTCCCACCCACTGACGAGCCGTCGCTCGACCAAGTCCAGCAGTTTCCGCTTGCTCATGACTGTCTGAGTGAGATTGAGTCGCGCGAACTCGATCTGTTGTGGCCGGTGCTGCGTCTCGCACTGCTCGATCACCCAGTCGTAGAGCGGGCGGTGATCCTCGAACTCCAGCGTGCAGATGGAATGGGTGATGCCTTCGATGGCATCGGAGAGCGGATGAGCATAGTCGTAGGACGGGTAGATGCACCACCGGTTGCCGGTCCGATAATGGGCGGCGTGCCTGATACGATAGAGCACCGGGTCGCGCAAGTTGATGTTGGGCGACGCCATGTCGATTTTAGCCCGCAGCACGTGCGTCCCGTCCGTGAATTCTCCGGCTCGCATGCGCTGGAAGAGGTCCAGGTTTTCCCCGACCGAGCGGATTCTGTGAGGACTCTCCTTGCCTGGTTCCGTCAGGGTGCCGCGGTGCTGCCTGATCTCATCCGCGTTGAGGCTATCAACATAGGCTTTCTCCTCCTTGATGAGCGCGACCGCGTACTGATAAAGCTGCTCGAAATAGTCCGAGGCGTAGAACATCTTGTCGTGCCAGTCGAAGCCCAGCCAGCGTACATCTTCCTGAATGGCTTGAACGTATTCGGGATCTTCGGTTGTGGGATTGGTGTCGTCGAACCGCAAATGGCAGATGCCACCGGGGTTCTCGTTGGCGATGCCGAAATTGAGGCAGATGGATTTGGCGTGGCCGATATGCAGATACCCGTTCGGCTCCGGCGGGAAACGCGTGACGACGCGGCCACCATGTTTGCCGGCCTTCAGGTCGGCGGCGACGATGTCACGGATGAAATCTGATGGTCCCGATTCGCGGGCGTTCATCGCACGAACTCCTTACGCAGGGACGTTGCGGCGTTGCTGCTCGTCGTCAATGCCGCAGTTCTACCATAGACTGGCACTCGTGAGAAATGGGTCGAAGTTGGAAGGGAGAGGTCTCGGGAGCAGGTTACGCCGTCTGGTGCGTCGGCATCTGAATGACGTTGAAGTCCTTCTGAGCGATCAGGTGGCCTTCCATGAGGAGTCGGAATTCATACCGCCCTGGTGCAGGAAAGACGAGGGAGGGGATGTTGATGCCGAAATCGGAAATCTGGAGGCGATCGCCGATCACGATATTCGGAAGGGCGGCCCGGCACACCAACTGTTCGTTGTTCAGATAGACCAGGTCGATGTCGAAGTGGTAGGTCCCTTCGGCGTCCGTCAGGCAGAAGTACAAGCCCATCTGGGTATGTTGGAACGGAAAGGCGACGGCCTGCAGATGGGTGAAGATGCCGATCAGGCTTTTCTTCTTCGTCAGGCTGTCCTCGATGACCGAGTCACAGACGAGAAAGGCCTGCACGCTGGGTTTGGGGATGTCGGACATAGGGCTATTCTAAGGCACGGGCCTCCGATGTCAACCGAGTTCCATGTTTTGGGGACCGCTGAATCGGCCGTGTTCCGACAGCGCGAATCGACGTAAAGAGATTTGCGGCGCACGCGGG
>JBBIQV010000043.1:0-20362 GCA_037442105.1 Nitrospiraceae bacterium
CGAGCCGCCAGGGGCAAACATGACGATTGGTGGTCCCAACGGGATTCGAACCTATCCATTGCGAACCAGTTCTGGAGAAACGGGAAATCCCGGATTTTTGCGGAATACTACAGAAAATCGCGAGGTTATACCAGTGTTGGCATGCTGGAGACTTACAAGTGATTTTAAAAAAACCGGCAAAAATTGGGCATTTTTCTAAAATCGACACTGCTCTAAAAATGAGCAGCATGAACGCTTCAAACCCGCTTCAATTAAGAGAAAATGGCTTCAAAATGTGATCAGGAAGGCGAAAATGTGCGGCTGAAATAGCACTGAGCTGACAGAAAACAGATTTTAAGTGGAAAAAATAGCAGGGAAATCACAGAATCACCGCTCCCAGAGCGGCGATAAGCATTTTCAGATGAATCACGAAACCCTGTGGATAACTGATCTTATTTTTTTCTCGCGCGGAGCGTCTGATGATCGCTCCCCGCGAGATAAGTCACGAGCGGGGCGGCAGGCTTCTGCCCCACCGCGTCGTCCGGGCGCTGCTCGCAGCGCGGCGGCGATCATTCTTGCGCCTCACGCGGCTCGTGAGGCTGCTTTCTCCAACAACTCGTGAATCAACGTCTGATAGCCCTTGCCCTGCTTGGCCGCCATTTTGCGCAAAGCGGCCAAGAGGCGCGGTGAGAGACGGATCGCAATGAGCTGCTTGGCCAATCCGGTGGCGGGCCGGCCGACCCGGCGCATACGCCGCAACTGCTCGTCTGACAACTCCGGCATGTCCGAGAAATCAATCTTCGAATCGGGAATATGCCGCACGCTCCTTGCGGCTCGCCTGCCTGGCACTGATGATGCGGATCGTTTCCTTCTCATTGTGCTCCCTCCTGACCGTATAGACCACGAATAGGATACGCCCGGCAATCGACCGAGCGATCCGAATGCGCCGCCGTTCACGCTGTGAATGTGGCTCGGTGGCCGCTTCCTTAAACGACATCTTGTGCTTCTCATAATTGGCGATGGCTTTGCGGCTGTCCCACGCAAACACGTTTCCGTATATACATTAAACCGGCCAGGCGCAGCAAGAACGCCGCCGCTTCTTTCGCGGCGCGCGACGGCGTCACTCCTGGCTGGTTGACTGGCTCAACCCCGACACGCTACCATGATGACCAGAATTGTGGTCATCTCGAGCTGAGAGGGATGCGACGGCTAAAACATTGCCGTTATCTGAGGTGAAGACCCGCTTGCCGGAGTTGGTGGCTGGTGTGGAGGAGCGCGAAGAGGAGGTCGTGGTGACAAAGAACGGACGGCCTGCTGCCGTGCTGGTCAACGTTCAGGAGTATGCGCGCCTCAAGGAGACGCTCGACGTCCTGAGCGACCCAGATCTGATGCAGCAGATCGCGGAGAGCCGGGCCTTCTACAAAGCCGGCAGGAAAGGCCTTTCTTTCGAGGACGTCTTCGGCGAACCACTCGCCCCTATTAAGAAACGCCGTTCGGCGTGAAACCATTCAAACCTGAGATCCCTCCGCACGTCGCCGAATCTATCCGCTCTCTTCACCCTGACCTGAAACGCTCGATCAAGTCGGCCATTCGCGCGATTGCCACCGATCCCGAACATGGCGAGCCCTTGCTCCGCGAACTCAAAGGCCTATGGAAGTTTCGCGTGCGTCGCTTTCGGATCGTCTATGCCATCGACCGCAAGTCTCGCGCGATCCGCCTCATGACCGTCGGCCACCGGCAGTCTGTCTACGAGGAGCTCACCGCCCGGTTATGGAAGAAGGGCTAAACCAACTCTCCTGTCCGTTTCGCAACGCGCGGCGGAAAATCGGTCTTATGAAGCTGTCTGATCCTCGAAGGCCCGAAGCAGATCGGACACCGAGAGTACGCCGGTAATCGTCCTGTCCTCGGTCACCGGCAGGTGGCGAATGCCATGTTGCTTCATCAGCGCGAGAGCCCCGGTGAGTGGCTCGGTGTCTTCGATCGTAACAACTGATTTGCTCATGCATATGGTGACGGTGGTTGTACTGGGATCAAGCCCGCGCGCGACGGCCTTGCGGCTTAGGTCCGTGTCCGTGATGATGCCGATATAGCGGGACCCATCATCCACGAGCAGTGAGCCAACTTTCCATTTCTGGAGGAGCCGACCTGCTTCTTTGATCGTGGCCGTTCGGTGGATGCTCCGGACATCATGAGACACATAGTCGGCCACCTTCAGGCCTTCCAACGAGCGGCCGCCGGTTCCATACCGCGTCGTGAGCATATCTCGCTTCACTTCCAGCTCCGACAAGCAACTCTCCAGGACGCGCTTCCGTTGCTGCAGGCTTTCCCTGTCGGTATCGTGAGCCCCGCTCTCCTGCGCCTCTTCCGGCAGATTCACCAGGCTGGAAGCTTCTCCCACCTTCGCATACTGATAGGCTTCGAGCTCATCGGAAGCTTCGCCGAACACCTGGCTGATTAAGCGTTCGGCCGCATCGTCAAAATCATCCAGCCCCACCGCCGCCTTCCGGGGCGACAAAAAAGGCTGAAATTTCGTCAACTGCTCGCGAAAGCGCTCAATGTGCCGATTCACGAACAACCCTCTCGAAAACCCGGCCTTGACTTTCTTGGACATCATCTCACGCTCCTTGATCGTAAATAGAGGATAGCGCATATGGGAAGGGCGCTCAAGAGGAGGAGTGGGAACACAGGGTACTCGTTGGACGTGTGCAGTAAGGGACCCTCCAGGTATCCCTTGGGAAGGAAATATAGATGCCCCGAGAAGACAATCGGATGCACGAAGGAGAGGTTCCGGCCGAGCGATGAGAAGCTATTCGGACATCAGCGGCCGATTATAGGCCGCCAAGTACTCCGGTCCTATGCGCCGTAACAACACAATCCCCGCGCGGCTCAGCCGGTCTACGGCGGCAAACATTTGAGCCCAACTCACTCCGGCTTGAGACGATAGCTCTTCGATGGTCATGGGACCTCTTCTTTTCAAAGTTGCGATCAGCTTTTCGTCTGTCAACAGCGACAGGGTCGGGTGATCCAGAATGGCATTCATGGTGACCTCCATCCGTAGAGGCGGACTATGTGAACGCCTGGTTGACGGTGAGGAATTTCTAAGGAGAATTTTAGTCCGAAGCATGGAGAAGTCAAGGAGCGTGATAATTCCGGCGGGGGCTCTGCGCGCACAGAACTCACCCCCGCCGGTCTGATGTCACGTCTCACCCTCCTCCACGCTTGCCTTGCATCTCCTTGTCATAGAACTCAAGCATGTGGGCGATCTCTTCTTTCGTCAGGCCTTTCTCTACCCACCGGTGAGTCTCCTGGGCCAGCAGGTCTTTGGCCACTTGTGGTGATAGTTCCCGAACCATCGGCAGGAACTTGGTATAGAAGTGCTTGGCGACTTCATAGAAGCCCTGCCAATGGACATAGTCCGGCGCCATCTTAGAGAGCCCATGCCGAGCTCGCCGCCCCTCATGGTGCCAGAGTTCATAAAACACCCATTCGATCTCCTCGTCGAACGGCGTCGGCGTGATCTTCCCCATTTCCCTCAGCCGATCCATCGCCACCTTCGCCGGCTTCCCGAATTTTTCGTTGTAGAGGGTGACGCCGCTGTCCAACTGCGTGAAGAATCGTTCAACGATCTCGCCGCTATGGCAGGCAGAGCAGACCTGCGTCATAGCTTTCCGACGGGCTTCATGGTTCTCGAGGCGCGTCGAGACTACAGGACGCAAGGTCCAACTTATGCGGTCCCCGACGTCGTGCGTCACCTCCTGCGTCCCGGTCGCACTCATATGACAGGTCGCGCACGTGGGGAAGAGATAGTCCTTGCCGGGCAACCATTTCTCCTTGGGATGGGTCAGCTTCATCTTCTCCTTGTTCGCCGAGAACAAGACGCCGTGCTTGCTTTCGTAATACGCCTCAATCTGGGGATGATCCGGCCCCATATGGCACCGGCCGCAGCTCTCCGGCTGCCGAGCCTGGGCCACCGAGAAACTGTGCCGCGCGTGGCAGGCTGAACAGGTGCCTTTGGACCCATCCGGATTCACCCTGCCGATTCCCGAGTTCGGCCACGTCGCTGGGTGTAGCTTCCCTTTTTCCATCACCTTCACCACGCTCCCGTGGCAACCGGCGCATCCGGTGGTTCCCACCTCCGGTCCCTCAACCACATTGCCGAGGAAATTATCCAGCGAGCCGATGAACTGCGCCGCCTTGGCATGATGAGACTTGGCAAACTCCTGCGCCTCCTTTTCGTGGCAACGCATGCAATCCTTTGGTGTCACCAGCGTAGAAATCAGCGTCCCCTCATGATCGTAGGCGTCAGCGTCGTCTTTCTCGGCGCGATGACACTCCACGCACCCGATACCCTTGGGCGCGTGGCGGCTGACTTTCCAATCGTTGATACCGCCTACCGATACATCCTTGGCCGTGTGGCAATCGATGCAGCGTTTGTTCTCGGCCGAGATGAACGGTCTGATCCCACCACCACGCCGCTCTTCTACCTGAATGTATCCGACTCCCGTCAGCGCGAGAAACAACACGAGACACAGCCCACCGATCATGTACCGGGTGAAGTTCATCTTGCCGTTGCTCCCGTGATCCTGCTCGATCCCGTGGTTTGTTGGTCCATTATTTGGCTCGGCCATTGGTTTCTCCTTATGAGCCCTCAGCCATCAGCTTTCAGCCGTCAGCTCCGGTCACAAGCTGATCGCTGACCGCTGATGGCCGGTAGCTTGTTTCCCTTTCACATCTGTGCGTCCAAATACATCAGCACGACGCCTGCCCCGATGACGACGGCTGCGACGAGTGCATTGACGATCGCCATGGGCCATCCACGCCGTGACAACTCCCGGTCCACAAACGGGTATAGAACAAAAAGTCCTGCACCGCCCAATAGACTCCACACCGCCACAGGCCCTGGCAGCAAGGTGATCCACATAAAAGGCGCGGAGAAATACCAGGGCGGAGACACATCGGAGGCCACCTCTTGGGGATCGGCCGGCGGGCCGAGTTGGGGTGGGAAAATCATGACGATATTCACGATCAACAACAACAACCCAACGGCAATCGCTCCCATCTTCATGGTGTGTTCCGGGTAGAACGGATGAAAGCTGCGGCTCTCTTCGACCTCAACAAAGCCGATCAATCGCACAATCACCACGTGACCGAGCACAAGTCCGATCAGCAGCACGGGAAACAGCTTGGTGTGGAGATCGTACAATCGCAAAAGCGTGATCCCCGAAACCTCCTCGCCTCCCCGCAGCAAATAGAGCAACGGGGTCCCGATGATGGGCAGCGCCCCGATCATGTTGGTCACAACCGTCATGCCCCAATAGGACACATTGTCGAAGACGAGCGAGTAGCCGGTGAACCCCATCGCGAAGGTGACGAACAGCACGAACGAGCCGCTGACCCATTTCAATTCGCCGGAGGCCTGGTAGGCGCGCGTCAGAAACACGCGGATGACGTGGAAGAGCAAGAATAGAATCATGAGATCGACGGACGTCTTGTGCAGCCCGCGAACAAACCAGCCGAGATACACGTGGTTCGTAATCTCCTCGACACTCTCGTAAGCCTTTTCCTGAGCGGGCACGTAGTAGAAGGTCAGCAACAGGCCTGTGGCCACCAGGACGCCGAAGAGAGTGAGAGGAATCGCCCCCAGCGTATAGGGCCACCAGTCAAGGTGTTCAGGCAGATCCTTCTGAATGTAATCGATCCAGTTCTTCCCGCTCTCGCTCTGTTCGGCTTGCACAGTCTGTGATGCCACTGGCGCCATCCCCTCTCTTGCCTGTGCCTGATAGTATTCAGCTTTCAGCAATCAGTGTTGAGCTGAAGGCTGAAAGCTGATGGCTAACTGCTTGCAATATTCACGTACAACTGCTCGCCTTTTTTCACGATCTCAAATCGATCGAGTGGGCGCGGCGGAGGGCCGGCGATGTTCAGGCCGGTCTTGTCGTAGACTCCCTGGTGACAGGGGCAGAGAAACTGCTCGCGTTCTTTGTTCCAGGACACGAGACAGCCCAGGTCCGTGCAGCGCCGCGAGAACGCCGTCACTCCCTCGGTCGTCCTCAACACCAAAATTTTTTGACCGCCGAAGTCCATCGGCACCGCTTCGCCGACCGGAATGCGTGACACGCTCCCGAGTAGAACCGCCTCATGCCGACGCGGTCTTTGACTCGGAACGAGAAACTGGAGAAAGCGAAGCCCCAGGGTTCCAATCCCGAAGAGTAATCCGAACCCCATGACCGCTTGACTCAAGAACCGACGTCGCCCGGCATCATCGTGAATAATGGCCATGGCTCACCCCGTGTATCCTTTCTCTTGGTGTTGCGAGAGATCCAATCCCATCATCTCGGCTTGTTCGTTCACCCGCGGCGGCAGGAAGATTCCGAGCACGCGGACCAGAAGGAACGTGATCACGCCGGCAAGAGCCCAGGCGACCAGAGTGGCCAGCACCTGGACAAAGAATTGGTAGGGATATCCGTAGAACAATCCATCGCTCCCATCTGGGTTCACCTCCGTCGAAGCGAAGAGGCCCGTCGCAATCATGCCCCATGTTCCTCCGACACCGTGCATACCGAACACGTCCAGCGAATCGTCATACCCCAGAATGAGCTTGACGTAATTCACGACCATGTAGCAGAGCCCTCCCGCCCCAACGCCGATCACCACCGCCGAAAGCGGGCTGACGTAGCCCGCGGCCGGAGCGATCGCCACCAGTCCGGCCACAGCACCGCTCACCATACCCAATGCGGTGGGCTTGTCGCGCTGAAGCCATTCAGCCGCCATCCAAGTCAGCGCCGCGGTCACGGCAGACGATTGGATCACCACAAAAGCACTCGCAACTGTCGCCATCGGCCGCGGGGATGGACCGGCCGAGAATCCAAACCATCCCACCCACATCAAGGCGGCTCCGCAGAATGAAAAGGGCAAATGGTTCGGCATCATTTCGGTTCTCCCGTACCCTTGCCGAGGTCCCACCATGACGGCGATCACCAGAGCCGTGACCCCTGCACTGACATGAATGACCGCTCCTCCGGCAAAATCGAGACATCCAAGGTTAGCCAGCCAGCCGCCGCCCCAGAACCACTGTGCCAAGAGTCCGACCACCATCGCCACCCACAGCAGCCCAAAGAGGAGAAAGAACGAGAATCGGATTCTCTCCACGATACTTCCGGCTACCAGCGCCAGCGCCAGCGACGCCGTCAGGGCGTGGTAGATGAGGAATGGGGACCTTCCCCTTGCCGTGGGATCCATGGCCGCTCCTGCATCGCCGCCGAACGTCAATGCATCTCCGAACAGCAGCCACTCAAGGGAGACCAGTACCAGGGCGCTGAATGGAAGACTGATCGTGTTGAGCACGTTCTTTTTCCGCACCATGCCTCCGTAAAAAAGAGCCGTGCCTGGCAAGGTGAGGAACACCAAGATCGTAGAGATCAGCAACCAAAGAGTTTGAGCAGAGTTTTGCATCAGACCACCGTCATGGTAAGCACCACGTGATACTCGCACCCTCCGATCGGCTCGATTACCACTGCGCCGGATCGACTCAAGCGATCTACAACGAACAGCCCTTTGGAAAGAACATGCATACCATCCTCCATCCGGCAGAGAAGTGAGGTTAGGAATACGCGCGCTCATTGTGCTGGCTAAGATCGAGCCCCCTGCGTTCTTCGTCAAGAGACACGCGCAGCCCGACGAAACGATCCACCACTTTCAGGATGACCAAGGTTCCGACAGCGGAGAACAGGCTCACCACGAAGACGGTGAATGCTTGGGCCCCAAAGAACAAGACATTCCCGAACAACAGCCCGTCGTTCCCGCCCATATTCACGGCCTTGGATGCAAGAAGACCCGTCAGGAGCATGCCTGCAATACCGGCGACCGCATGAATCCCGACCACGTCCAAGGAGTCGTCGTATCCGAATTTTCCCTTCTTGATAATGGCCCAATAGGACAACGAACCGGCCACCAGTCCAATTAACACGGCAGAAAAGAGGCTGACATAACCGGCTCCCGGCGTCACCATGGCCAAACCGGCCACTGCACCGCTGGCAATACCGAGGACGGTCGGTGTACCGCGATGGACCCATTCCATGACCATCCAAGTCGCAGCCCCCGTCACCGCTGCCGCATGTGTCGACACAAGAGCCGCCACCGCCGTCTCATTCGCTCCCAAGGCACTGCCCGCGTTGAGCCCGAACCAGCCAAACCAGAGGAAACCCGCTGCCAGGATCACCATCGGGAGATTGTGCGGTGCCATATAGTCCGTGCCATACCCGGTGCGAGCGCCCAGCACCACCACGCAGACGAGCGCGCTGATGCCCGAACTGATATGCACTACGGCCCCCCCGGCAAAATCCAGCGCCCCTATCCATGCCAACCATCCTCCCCCCCACAGCCAATGCGCGATTGGACAGTACACCGCGAGAGACCAGAGTCCCGAAAACATGACCAAGGCGCTGAACTTCATACGCTCGGCGAATGCTCCGGTGATCAAAGCGGGAGTAATCGCCGCGAACATCATTTGAAAGAGCATGAACGCCTGGTGGGGAATCGTCGGTCCATACCTGGCATGGGGCGTCACTCCCACATCCCGCAAGCCGACCCAGTCCAGGCTTCCGATGAGACCTTTGACGTCCGGGCCGAATGCCAAGCTGTATCCCACCATGACCCACAGAAAGCTCACGAGACAGAGAATCACAAAGCTGTGCATGATGGTGCCCAACACGTTCTTGCTGCGGACGAGCCCTCCATAAAACAGGGCCAACCCGGGGACGATCATCGCGAGAACGAGCGCAGAAGAGATCAAGACCCAGGCGGTATCAGCCGCGCTGATGCTCCCCGGCAGTTGCTCCGCCCAGGAGACGCCGGGCATGAGACTCCAGCAGCCCGTGGCCACCATAACGATCTTCCGCATCCAATTCACCATGCCGCACACCCTCCTCTTGGTTTCACCGTGAGCCGCCTCGTCACTGACCCTTAGAATGTCTTGTACTCCAACCACTTGCCGTTCAGCGTGATCTTGCAGCGGGCCTCACCCTGGCTCCCGGTCACCTTCTCCATATCCAGGGTGAAGTCGATCGCACTCATAATGCCGTCGCCGAACATTTCGTTCGCCATCTCCCGCAAGGCGTCGCCGTAGACGCCGATGATTTCAAGCAGGCGGTATTTGAAGGGATCGGTTGTGTTCGGAAAATCCGTCCGCACAGGAAACTTGCTCAGAGACGCGGTTAATTCCTTGTCCAGCCCCAGCATTTTGCCGACTTTCGCGGCCTCCTCCGGTGTCAGCCGATGATTGCCGTTCAATGCCGCAGCGACGAATGTAGGATTTTTGCCGACGGCTTTTGCCATCTCCGCGAGGGTGACCTTCTTCTCCAACCGCTTTGCCTTCACCACGTCCCGTGCCTTCTTCGCCTCCATTTGGACCCTCCTTTGAAGTGACGTCACCCGGCCTTCTGGCCGGCACGGCTTGTTGAAGTCCCGGCGTTAAAACCTGACACGTGTCGGAGCGCCACCGGTCTGATCGCCCGATGCGGTTCCGCCACCGGCATGCGACGCATGGCGAACCAGAAAATGGATCACATGGTTCCTGATCTTGTAGTAATGGGCATGGTCGATGATGGTCTCGCGCGACCGCGGCCGCGAAATCGTCACATCCACGATCTCTCCGATACACGCCGACGGACCATTGGTCATCAGCATGATCCGGTCGGACAGCAGGATCGCTTCGTCGACATCGTGCGTAACCATGAAAACGGTGTTCCGGGATGTGTTCCACATCTGAATCAACTCTTCCTGGATGACGCCTCTGGTCAGCGCGTCGATTTGTGCAAAGGGCTCGTCCAGGAGCAGGACTTTCGGCTCGATGGAGAATGCCCGGGCCAGGCCGACCCGTTGTTTCATGCCGCCCGACAAGGCCGCAGGTCGTTTGTTCTCCGCACCTGTGAGTCCCACCAGCGCAATGTACTTCTGGACATGGGCTGCCACCTGCCCACGCGTCCAGTCCGGATAGGCCGATCGGACCGCCAACGCGATATTCTCGAATACGGTCATCCACGGCATCAACGAAAAGTTCTGAAAAACCACCATGCGGTCCAGTCCTGGTCCCACCACTTCCTGCCCCGCCAACACCACCCCGCCTTCCGAGGCCGTCTCCAACCCGGCAATGATGTTCAACAAGGTGCTTTTACCGCAACCGGAATGGCCGATGACGGTGACGAATTCGCCCTTCTCGATCTTGATCGTCACGTCCTTGAAGATGCAGACGTTCCCTTCGCCGGAAGGGTTCGGGAAATACTTACTCGCATGATCGACTTGAAGGAATCCCATACCTTACTCCTGGTACGTGACAAAACCAGCGAGCTTGTTAAAGCCGGCATCGAGGATCACTCCGACGATTCCGACCACCAAAATCGCGAAAATGACACCGGCGATGTCGAGGTTGTTCCACTCGATCCAGCTCAGGTAGCCGACTCCCAGTTCGCCCAACAGCATCTCGGCAGGTACGACCGCGACCAGCGCGCTACCGAACGAGATCCGCAATCCAGTGACGATCGTCGGCGCCGCTCCGGGCAAGATGACCTTGAAAAGGCGTTTGGCCCAGGACAGTTGGAGAATGGCGGCCACGTGCAGGTAGTCTTTCCGCAGCGAATTCACTCCGAACGCCGTCGTGGCCAGCGTCGGCCAGAGCGCCGCCATAAAGACCACGAGAACCGCCGTCCACTTCGGGTCTTGTACCGTATACAACAGCAACGGCATCCACGCTAACGGAGAGATAGGTTTAAGAATTTGAATATAGGGGTTGAACGCGCGAAAGAGGACCCTGTTCAGACCGAGCAGAATACCGAGCATGATGGCGACCACCGAAGCTGCAAAAAATCCGGCGGCAAACCGCGACACCGTATACACCACCAGATATGCAATGCCGTGATCGTTCGTTCCTTTCTTCACAAATGCTTCGCCGAGTTCCTCGCGGGCTTTTTCGAGCACAGCCAACGGACCCGGCACACCCTTCACCTTTTCTTTTTCCGGATTCCACGTATATCCACCGTCGGGCAGTCTGACGATGTCGCCGTTGAACTCCATGAGTTGGAGTTGTTCTCCGGTCATACCTCGCGGATCAAACGCGGCCCGCATCGTAAGCAAATGCCAGCCCAGGAGAAAGGCCGTGAGAAGAAATCCTGAAATCAACCAAGGATTACCTTTCGCTCCGCTCGGCATAGCTCTTTCTCTTCGCCTATTTCGTTAGAACGCTCGCGCCCCTGGACCCATCGGTCACGCCATGCTGTGAATGGCGAAACCCTTCACATAGGCTTCAGGCTGATCCGGATCGAATACCTTGCCCATGATCGTATGTTTCATGCTCGTCGCCTGATGCGTCGGATAACCAAGCTCCTTTGCAATGCGATCACAATCGGCAGCCCGATAAACCTGCTCCGCAACCGCTTTGTAATTGATGTCTCCCTTGAGATGGCCCCATCGCTTCATCTGGGTCATAATCCAGATCGCCATGGAATGCCACGGATAGGGATCGAAATCGATCCGGCTCGGGTCCTTCTTGATGTTTCCCAAACCGTCCGCGTAAGTGCCGGTCAGGACCTGCTCCAACACCGTGACAGGTTGATTCAAGTAATTCGTCGGCGCGATCGCCGCAGCGATTTCCTTGCGATGCGCGGGATTGGACGCATAATGCGTGGCATCGACGATAGCCCGAAACAGAGCTGCAAATGTGTTCGGATACGCGGTCGCAAACTCCCTCGACACCGTGAACGCGCAACAAGGATGCCGGTCCCAGATCTCCTTGGAGAGTTTAAAAATGAACCCGACGTTTTCGTACACGGCTCGCTGATTAAAGGGATCGGGCGCCAAATACCCATCCACATTGCCGGCCTTCAGGTTCGCGACCATCTCCGGTGGCGGCACCACCCGAATTTGCACATCCTTGTCGGGATGTACCCCGCCCTCGGCTAGAAAATATCGGAGCAGATAATTATGCATGGAGAAATCGAAGGGTACGCAGAACCGGAATCCCTTCATATCCTCCGCCGTCTTCACATTCTTGTGTTTGATGTGCAGCGTAATCGCCTGCCCGTTGATGTTCTCCACCGCCGGCATATAGAACGGCGTGGGCATCGATCCCGCGCCCAATGTGATCGCCAAGGGCATGGGCGTCAGCATGTGTGCCGCGTCCACTTCCTTATTGACGGCCCAATCACGGATCATCGCCCAACCCGCCGCCCGCTTCACAGAAGCATTGAGTCCGTGCTTCTGGTAGAAGCCGAGCGGCTCCGCCATGATGATCGGCGTGGCACATGTAATGGGAATAAAGCCGATGGTGAGATCTTTCTTCTCGATCTTACCGGCCGGATCAGCCGCGAACGCCTTTATCCTCCCCCATGGAAGCACCTCTCCGATGACCGCCATCAAAGCCGCCGTGCCAAGCCCTCTCAGGAACTGTCGTCGCGAGGGGGTGGCCGCCCTGAGAACCTCTGCAATCACCGTCTGCTCTACTGCTCGATCAAAAAATTGCTCGGCCGAAAGCGCCTCAGGGGTCAACTCCTGGCCGGAGGCTTCTGGATGAAGCGGGGTCTTGGTTTTGCCCATCATAGCGCTCTCCTCAGCAGTCATATTCTCCTCCCAATCGCTCGTCCCGCAAAACAACAAGACGTCCTTCCCCTTAAGCTCAGGGAGAGGACGTCTTTGTCCGTTCAGCCGCGATAGCAGCCGACATTCGAGACTTCACGGTCTCGTTCGAAACCGATCGAAAAAACAAACGGCGCCCGTCACCACAGAGATGACGGACGCCATTGTCCGTGTCTTATTGATCTTTCTCTCAGCATCAGCAATGGGAACGCCTTTGTTCCCACCGCCGATTGTTGACTTGTACCACTAACGCTGTCCTATCTCAAGCCCCCCGGTTGAGGGGGCCGCAAACAGATCTCCGAATTTAGGCATCGTAATACAGGAAGAACTCGTACGGATGCGGCCGCAGTCGCAGCGTATCCACCTCTTTGCTGCGCTTGTAACTGATCCAGGTTTCAATCAGGTCTTCCGTGAAGACCCCGCCCTTCAACAGGAACTGATGGTCTTTTTCGAGATTGGTAAGGGCTTCGTCCAGGCTTCCTGGCATGGTCCTGATCTTAGCGGCTTCCTTCGGTTCGAGATCGTAGAGATCCTTCTCGCCAGGCTCCCCTGGGTTGATCTTGTTCTCGATCCCATCCAGACCCGCCATGAGCATCGCCGGAAATGCGAGATAGGGGTTGCAGGCAGGGTCAGGGAACCGCACTTCGATCCGCTTGGCCTTCGGGCTGGGCGAATACATCGGAATCCGGACTCCCGCCGATCGGTTCCTGCTGGAATAGGCCAGCAACACCGGCGCCTCGAAGCCCGGCGTCAACCGCTTGTAGGAGTTTGTCGTCGGATTCGTGATGGCGGCCAGCGCCGGCGCATGCTTCAAGATCCCGCCGATATAATGCAAACAGGTTTGCGACACGCCCGCATACTCCTTCCCGGCGAACAACGGCTTCCCTTCCTTCCAGATACTTTGGTGGGTATGCATGCCTGAGCCATTATCGCCGAAGATCGGCTTGGGCATGAACGTGACCGTCTTGCCATGCCGGCGCGCCACATTCTTGACGATGTACTTGTACATCATCATCTTGTCCGCCATCTTTAGGAGCGAATCGAACCGGATGTCGATTTCCGCCTGCCCCGCAGTCGCAACCTCGTGGTGGTGTTTCTCGACCGCGATGCCGACCTTCTCCATCTCGATGATCATTTCACTGCGGATGTCTTGCTGCGTATCGGTCGGCGCTACCGGGAAATAGCCTTCCTTGTGCCGGATTTTGGAGCCGAGGTTCATCCCCTCCTGCCCCATGTTCCAGACGCCTTCCTCCGAGTCGATGAAATAGTAGCCGTTGTGACTCGTCTGATCGTACCGCGCATGGTCGAAGATAAAGAATTCGGCTTCCGGACCCCAAAATGAGGTGTCGCCGATCTTTGTGCTCTTGAGATACTGCTCGGCCTTCTGCGCGATGAACCGCGGATCACGCTCGTAATTCTCGCGTGTGATTGGATCCACCACGTTGCAGGCCAGGCTCAAGGTCGGCACCGCAGCGAACGGATCCATGCAGGCGGTCTCCGGATCAGGCATTGCCAGCATGTCGCTATTGTTGATCGCCTTCCAACCTCGGATGGACGACCCATCGAACCCCGATCCGTCTTTGAACAACCCCTCACTCAGTTCGCTAACCGGAATGGTGAAGTGTTGCCACGTTCCCAATAAGTCCACGAACTTCAGGTCCACGACCTGGACCTTGTTCTTCTTTGCAAAGTCTAACACCTCCCGAGCGTTCATCCCCATCCTCCTTTCAGACTCCAGAAAATGATACTGTGAGAATGTCCCTTTCGTTTATACTACTTTCACCTCGAGAAACCGATCGATTTCTTCATGCACACCCGTCCGAATTTGCTCGAGTTGAGCATGGTCCTTGATCTTGCGCCCCTCTCCATCCGTCACATAGAACACATCGACCACTTGATCCAGCCTGGTCGATATACGCGCCGCATGCACCGAGAGACCGAGCTGAAAGATCGCATTGGTAATCACGTACAGTAACCCCTGCCGGTCATCTGCAAACACATCGACAATGGTGAACCGCTCGGAGGTTTCGTTGTCGAGCCGCACTTCCGTGGGCCGGCGATGCGCCGGAAGGGACCGCCCGATCGGCAGCCGCGTGCTGCGCCGCATGAGTTCCTCAATTTTCTCGCGCCCTGTAAGGACCGTGGTAATCGATTCCGCAATGGCGTCCTGTCGATCCCGCGGCGGCGCCCCGCGATAGTCCGGATCGACCACCTGAAATGTATCCACGACGATGCCGTCATTCCGGGTCAAAATCTGCGCGTCGAGAATCTGTAAACCGTTCGCTGCCATCACGCCCGCAATCTTCGAGAAGATCCCCGGGATAAGATCGTTGAACGTGACCACCGCATACTCGCAGGTTCCAAGAGACGCATTAAACTCACTCTCGACCCGAACCTCTCCAGGAGTCAATCGGCGAATAGCCGCCAGATGAGCCGCGATCCGATGCGGCGCCGTCCCATACGCATACCGCAGAGGAAATTGCCGGAGTTGCGCCTCAACCCACGCCGCGTCCACCTCCGGATCATCTGCGAGGGCAGGCTGATCGAGAACGTCAGCCGTCACCTTCCTCAACCGTTCCGGCGCATCCGCCGCTTCACGCTCGCCCGAAACCTCCTGCATCGTGCGCAGATACAGCTCCACCAGCAACGACTCTTTCCATTTCGTCAGCATCCCCGGACCGACTGCGGCAATATCGGCGGCCGTGAGCGCCAGGAGCTTGCGCAACACTTCGGGGGTACCGACCTCCCGGGCGAACTGCAGCAGCACCTTTTCATCGTACGGATCACGCCGGAAAGCGGTATGGGCCATCAGCAAATGGCGATGAACGAGGAAGATCAGCGTGTGTGCATCCTGCTCATCGAGCCCTATCGTCGCGGCTGCCTGCTCTGCAATCCGTTTCCCAACCTCGCTATGATCCTCCTCGTGCCCTTTCCCCAAATCATGGAGAAGGACGGCTAAGTGCAGGATATCCTTCCGCCTGATCTCGCGATAGACCTCGCCGATGATGCCCTCGTCTTGCGCAAGAGCCTCAACCTTTCTGACCGCCAAGAGACTGTGCTCGTCGACCGTGTACTTGTGATACTGATTGAACTGCATCAACCCGCGGACGGTAGCGAACGCCGGAATCATCTTCTCCAGCAGGTGGGCCCGATGCATCGCTTCCAACGTCGTCGCGGTCCCGGGGCCGGCGAGAATCCCCGAAAAAATCCGACTGGCTTCGGTGGTTCGATACGCATCTTCCGACACCGCGTCCACATGCTGGTGAATATCTTCCAGCAGAGGTGGCACGATGGTCAGCCGGCGGCATCGTGCGACATCGAACAGGCGGAGCAACAACGCAGGGCTTCCCAACACCCGAGCCCGCATGCGCTCCGCCACGGTGAGGGAAGATCCTCGCACGACGAAATACCCGTCCACAGCCGGTGCCGGAAAGAATCTGGCCACGCGCCGCCAGAGCGGCACGCTCCGGCACCGATCGACAAATCGCACACAGCGCTCGTGGAGCCCCATCGTATGCTGATAGTACTGTTGCATGAATTGTTCGACCGCTAAAAGATGCGGGCGGTCTTTGAACCCGAACTGCTCCGCCAGCCAGACCTGCTCGTCAAAGCTGAGAATTTCCTGTGCCATCCCGGCATGGACATGCAACAACGAGCGCACGCGCCAGAGAAACTCGCGCGCCTCCGTCAGCGCGACGAAGTCGGATCGGGAAAGAAGCCCCCGATCCGACAGCTCTCGAATGGTCGGCGCCTGGTAGCGCGCCATCCCGACCCACTGGAGTAGATGCAAATCCCGCAAACCACCTTTGCTCTTCTTCACATTCGGTTCCAGCAGATACACGGTCTCGCCGAATTTCTCGTATTCGCGGCGCCGCTCTTCGATCTTCAGGTCGAGATACTTATCGACTCCTTTCGCCACGACTTTCCGCAAGTACCGGCCATGAAATTCTTGAAACAGCTCCGAGCTGCCCGCTAGAAACCGCGCCTCCATCATTGATGTGCGGATTGACAGGTCGGTCGCAGCCAAGCCAATACAGTCTTGAATCGTTCGCACGCTGTGACCGACCTGGAAACCCAAGTCCCACAGGTGGTGGAGAACCTCGCGTGCAAGAGCGGTCACCACCTCGCCTGCTTCCGGCTTGAACAGCACCATCACATCGACGTCGGAATAGGGGGCCAACTCGCGTCGTCCGTACCCCCCTAAGGCCATGAGGCAACAGTGGCGAAGCCCGGCCTCCGACAGAAACTCACCGCCCTTCCGGACCACGTTGCGATACCGGCCGATGAGAAGGCCGTCCACAAGTTCGGTGAAGGCCGCCACCACCTCCGCCCCGGACGCGCCGTTCATCAGACGCTGAGAGATGGCCCATCGCTGTTCGGCCAGCGCGGCGCCTGCGATCTCCGCGTCCACATCCCGCAGGACGCCCATTGAGGCCATATTGTCAGGAAACCCTTTCACAATGCACTTTCTCCCGATTCACCCGTTCGAATGCGGACGGCCGCATTCAGTTCTCGGACGAAGATCTTCCCATCCCCGATACTGCCGGTCTTCGCCGTGCGGGTGATGGTCTCGATGACCCGTGGCACCTGCGCATCCGTTACCGCCACCTCGACCTTCACCTTCGGCACAAACTCGATCGTGTACTCGGTGCCTCGGTAGGTTTCCTTATGCCCCTTCTGCCGACCGAATCCCTTCACTTCGGTCACGGTCATTCCCTGGATCCCGGCCTCGAGCAGCGCATCCTTCACTTCATCCAATTTGAACGGCTTAATAATGGCTTCGACCAGCTTCATGATTCATGCCTCCATGCAGCGAATGACGAACAGCCCGCCGGCGACCACCCGTAAGTAATCCCGGCCCTGTGCGATTCGCTGTTTGGTTTCTGTTATGAGTATGCCGCCTCGTTATGCTGAGTAAGATCCAGTCCCGTAACTTCTTCGTCTTTGGTTACTCTGAGGCCGATCAGTACATCGACCACTTTGAGAATCACGTACGTCCCCACGAATGCAAAAACCCACGATGCCAGAACTGCCACGAATTGGGTGACTAACTGACCGGGATTGCCGAAAAAGAGCCCATCTGCTCCGGCTGAGTTAATAGCCTTGGAGGCGAACAACCCTGTCGCGAGCGCTCCCCAGGAGCCTCCGACTCCATGAATCCCGAACGCGTCAAGAGCGTCATCATACCCAAGTTTCCCTTTGAGCACAACGGCAGCATAACAAATCACCCCGGCCCCGATGCCGATCCAAATCGACGAGAGCGGCCCCACGAAACCAGACGCGGGTGTGATTGCCACAAGCCCCGCAACCGCTCCGCTGGCCGCCCCAAGGGCCGTGGGTTTCCCCGTGTACATCCATTCGGCAACCATCCAGGCCAGGGCCGCCGCCGCCGTCGCCGTGTTTGTCACGACAAAGGCACTCGTCGCGAGCGCCCCGGAAGCCACAGCGCTCCCAGCATTGAACCCGAACCACCCGAACCACAGCATAGAAGCGCCGATAATGGTCAGCGGAAGATTATGCGGCGGCATCGCTTCATTCCCATGCCCGTGGCGCTTTCCAAGGACAACAGCACAAGCCAGTCCGGCCACCCCTGAACTGATGTGCACCACCGTTCCGCCAGCAAAATCCAATGCTCCCAGATTTCGCAGCCACCCTCCGACCGCCCACACCCAGTGAGCCAAGGGATCATAGATGAAGGTGGCCCACAGAAGAACGAACACCAAAAAGGCGCTGAACTTCATCCGCTCAGCAAAGGCCCCGGTAATCAGCGCCGGCGTGATCACGGCAAACATGAGCTGAAACACCATAAAAGCCTGGTGCGGCACCGTGGCACCGTAGTCGGCGTTTGGGTCGAGCCCGACACCGATCAGGCCCAGCCAGTCCAGTCCACCGATCACGTGCCCCTTGTCCGGGCCGAAGGCAAGAGTGTAGCCCCACAGGACCCATTGCACGCTGATCAGGCACAGGATGACAAACGACTGGAGCATGGTGCCCAGGGCGTTCTTTTTCCGCACCATACCGCCGTAAAAAATCGCCAGGCCCGGCGCGGTCATGGCCAAGACAAGAGCCGAGGAGGTCAGTAGCCAGGCCGTGTCGCCGGTGTCGATCTTCGGAGGGGCCGGCGCAGGGGCCGCCTCCGGCGCCGCGGGAGCCGGTGCCGGCGGAGCCTCTTGAGCCCAACCTCCTCCCGCCCACAAGAGCACCATAAAGCTGATCACAAGCGGCAGAATCATCATCATAAAACGCATACGCTGTGCCATGGTCTGCTCCTTTCTCATCATGCTCAGAACAGGTAAACGACTTGGAACGAGAGGGTCTCCTGGTTATTGGTTGCGTCGCCGCCGTTCAGGAAGATGTTCCGGTTGGACTTGTCATACCGGAACTCCATCCTGGTGATCAGCGACGGCGTCGGCTTATATTGCAACGTATAGGTTGTTTCCCACAGCGTTTGGGCAATCCCGCCCCCTCCAACTAGAGTTGCAGGAATCCCGGCCGCGCCAGCTCCGCCCGCTCCCGCACAGGTGTTCCATCCGCCCGGGACACCGGTGAATCCCCCGACCGTCCCTGCGACCGATCCCGTGCAGGTCCTCGCGCCTCCCGCATCCTCAAAGATCTCGCCCCTGAGCCGGGCACTCCATTGATCGTCAAAATCATGAATCAGATAGGCGCCCAACCCATTCCAGCGGGCGTTCTTTCCTGCCTTCCCTGCAACAAGATTGGCATTCGCCTCGTTCGCATAATAGGGTTCCAGGATGATCGTGTCCTGACTCGTCGCTTTGAACGTGATGATCGAGCCGGCTACGGTCCGTTTTGCGCTCCCGTTGACTCCAGGTCCCCCAGGGACAACGCCGCCCACGGTATTGGATTGTTCCGGTCCAACGGACCCGTAGAAATTTACGCCGAGCTTCTCATGCGGAGTCAGCGCCACCAGCCATTCGACCGTCTTCCCCTTGTTGTTGTCGTCCACATTGTCCCAGCCGTTGACCACGCCGACCGATGCGGTAATGATCGGATTGAACGTATAGGTGAACCGGATACCGGTCGTCGTGAAGGCCTGGCCCAAGCCGAACATGAAGGTCCGGGAGAAATTGGGGTTCTCCCAGCTATTGATCACCTCATAGCCGATCAGCGTGTTGATCTTGCCGGCCTGGACTTTGAGACCGTTCCCGACCGGAAGAATGTACTCTGCGTACAGCTCCTGGAAATCCAGCTCATCGCTGGCCACACCGGGCTGAAAATTCGTCCGCGCCCGCGACACCCGGGAATCAAGCCCGAAATTGAGCCTGGCCCGGAATCCAGCCCGTTCCAGTGCGCTTCCGCCCGCGTCAGCCGACCGTTCCAGCATGATCTGGGCCAAATGCGGCATGAACGAACTGGCGTTGGTATCGAAAATATGCAGTTGATTGAGATTCGTGTTCGGGTTGTTGAAATTGTGCGTGTACGCCACATCTAAGAACCCGGAGACTTTGAACCCCAACGTCTTCCAGAGGGATGGCGCATCCATCTTTTTTTCCAGATTCTCGATCCGCTCGAGAACATTGGGCGGCGGCGCAGCCGGCTCGGCACCGAAACTCATCGGCACCGATACCCCGGCCACAAGGCCTCCCATCATCAATACCAAACCGAGACGTTTGAGCGAACGTGTAAACAACACTCCTGGACGCATGCGAATCCTCCTCTTCGTAGCGCACATGTGTTGAATTGATCCTCCAAATTGATCCCCAAGCAAACTCCGCAGGACCGGTCTTGAGATTCCTGC
>JBBIQV010000044.1:0-8963 GCA_037442105.1 Nitrospiraceae bacterium
GGCCATAGCCCCACATGCCCGCGACATAGTGGTGCGCCACGTGGCAGTGGAACAGGAACTCGCCCGCCAGGTGCTGACATTGCCCCGCGCCGCATTCCGGCTCGAGGTCCAGCGCTTCGGACGGGCCGATGACTTCCACGTCCACGCGATCGGACTTGGTCCGGACAACCGGATACTTCACCGGCCCGTCCTGTCCCATTGCCCAGAGATTATTCGGCTCCGTCCCAGGGCTCCGCTGCCACCGGATCGACCCGCTGTGGGGATGGTGGGAGTGGAACACTTCGGACCCACCGTGAACCAGCCGCCACTTGGCCGGGTCGCCGAGATAGGCTCGCGGAATCGTCGTCGGCGTATCGCCGAAGGTATAGGCACTATACGCCAAGGATTCATCTTCAAAGCCGAAGTACTCATGCTGCAGGTGCATCTGATCGATGCCGAACGGTTCGCTGCGATAGTTGATCGCCCGTCCACCCGGACGATAGGCGTCGGTCAACGGATCGCGCTGCGGCAGGAAGTCGCCCTTCTTATTTAATGGGCGAAACGCCTCGTCCCCGACCTCGTGATAGAAAATCACGAACTCGCGGAAGTCCGGTCCGGACCCGTTGTCGATCATCACTTGCCAGCCGCTCTTCGCCTCAGGCGCGGGACCGGTCCCCAGTGGATCGAGGTACCTGGAACCTTTCGGCTCGATCACGAAGGCTCCGAACAATCCCAGCACCGTCAATTCACGGTCATTGCTGTAGGAATGGAACTGCCGCACCCCCTCCTGCATGTGGGGGTTGATGTACCACTCGAACTCCTGCGACTTGCCCGGCGCCACGATGGAATCGGGATTGGTGGTTGTGGCCGGCTTGCCGGTCGCGCTCACGATCATGCTGGAGGCCGCGATAAAGAGGCTGCCATCCTCGCCTTCCATCTGGTTGCGGAGCGTCAGCTTGACGCAATCGCCCTGGTTGGCGCGCAGGACCAACGGCTGAATGACGTCGCCTTGCAGACCGGTGGAGGCGGTGCCCGGATCAAAGCCTTCCTTCTCCCGTGCCGCTTTGTTCTTGGCTTCATCCGCGCGCACCTTGTCCACGTTCTCGGTCAGCACGTACATGTAGCCGGGATAGTAATCGAGCCACCGGTTCAACGTGATTTCCACGTTGATCATCGAGACGTCGTACTGTTTGGTCGGCGCGCCGGCCGGGCACTTGCCGCCTGTGAGCGACACCGGTTCACCCTTGGTCGCATCCGTCATAAGCAGGAAGCTGCTGCCATCCTGGCCCATGTACTGGTGCATCATGGACATGCCGTTGAACGCACCGGACGTTTGCTGGGCCTTGGCATCCTGCTGCGCCTGCTGTTCGAGCTTCTGCATCAGACGATGGTGCTGCATTTCCATCTTCTCTGCATTGCCGGCGCGGCCTTCGATGGCGTTCTCCACCACCGTCTGGCCCTTTAATGCCTGCGTCCAGCCAGGCATCGAGACCGGAGACGCATGCCCCTCGTGGGACTGCTCTCCCGGCCCTGCGGCAAACAGCCATGGTGTTGCCACCAAGCTACTTGCCAGCACCGCCGCTTGCAGCGACAAGGCTGTCCGCTTGCGACGACGCTTGCATTTAGGTTGAAGTAAGAAAGACCTCATATAGCGGCCTCCTCCCTTATTAATAATACCCGCCTCCATCGGCGGTTGGTTGAAATGAACTTGAGCTTTCAGCTATTAGCCATCAGCTTTGAGCTTTTGATCTTCTGCTGAGAGCCGACCGCTGATAGCTTCCTACTCTCCCCGGCCGTTACGAGAAAAGAGCTGGTGAAGGATCCCTCTTTGCAGAGGGGAGGGTTATTCGGAGGCCGGTCCAAAATTACCCAGACCTTCACCAGCGGCTTTTTCTGAGCGCAATCGATATGCCGATCTAGAGAAATGTGACAAGTTGCTCAGTTTGTCTTTGTGAACCAACCAGTTAGTTGATTCTATAGGTAGTGAATACCTTCCAGCTTGAAAGGACAACTTTCCACTAAATTAGACGCTCCAATCGAAGCGCTTAGATCATTATTCAATAATTCAAATACTTATAATGTCTAAGCCATTAGACAGCGGGCCATTCGATTTGGGGAAAAATGGGGCAACGGCAGCCATGTGGACAGCTCCAGTGTGGCCTGTCTCAAGAATAAACGATGGATGATGGATGACCTACTCGATCCGGTAGTCGCGCAGCTTATTGTAAAGACTTGCGCGACTGATCTTGAGGAGTTTGGCCGCCTTCGCTCGATTGCCGTTCGCTTGTCGGAGGGCTTGAAGAATGCGCGCGCTTTCCGCTTGTTGGGCCGCGCCCCGTGCCACGGTGCGAAGATCGTCGGCCTCTGAATGAGTCCTCCTGGCCATAATGTCTTTGCACGTCAGGTCGGGACCGCTGGTCGTGACGACGGCACGTTCGATGTAATGTTGCAGCTCACGGACGTTGCCCGGCCACGCCGCCTGCATGAGCGCATGCATGACATCCTCCGCTACCTTCCGAGCAGGTTGGCGATGCCGCTGACAAGAGACCGTGACGAAATGCGATACAAGTAGCGGGATGTCCTCCTTCCGCTCGCGCAGAGGCGGAAGATACAACGGCAACACGGCCAGGCGGTAGTAGAGATCTTGTCGAAACGCCTTGACCTTAACCAACTCGACGAGGTCCGTGTTTGTCGCAGAAATGACGCGGACATCTATCTTGATCGGCTGATTGCCGCCGACTCGTTTGATTTCTCCTTCCTGAAGTACCCGCAGCAGCTTGGCTTGGAAGGTGGGCGTCGTATCGGCGATTTCGTCCAGGAAAATCGTGCCGCCATCCGCTTCTTCGAACAGTCCGCGCTTTGACGAAATGGCGCTCGTAAAGGATCCCTTCAGATGCCCGAACAGCTCGCTCTCGAGGAGGGTCTCCGGCAGGGAACCGCAATCCACTACCACGAAAGGCTTGCCTCGCCGATAACTGAGCTGGTGAATGGTCTTGGCGACAAGCTCTTTGCCCGTCCCACTCTCGCCTTGAATCAACACCGTGGCCTGACTGTCCGCCACCAGCTTGATCATCTCGAACAACTGCCGCATCGGCTGGCTCCGACCGATCAGTTCACCGAGTCTCGACTCTTCCGTCGCTTGCGAGGCTGTTTCAGAAGGCGCTGCGACCGATACCTTGGCCGGCTGAGCGGCAACCGCCTTCCCCTTGAACAGGACAAGCACCGAGGTCGGCGCTCCTTCGCTCGACATCAGGGCATGGGCTTGATGCATGCCGCACGCAGTGCCATCACCAGCCCCCGAGCAAGAGACGCATCGAACCTCTTTCGACTCGAATACTTTCGTTGCGGGGCACGTTCCGCAGGGATCCGTGCGGTTCATGAAGGCTTCATAGCACTTTGCCGTGCGACTGCGCGCATCCTTGTGCGGGGAATCGGACCAGGCAGCCTGATTGGCGTAGATCACGCTGAGGTTGCGATCGAGGACCGCGACTCTCTCGCTCAAACCGTCCGCCAGCAGCTTCAACGCTTCAAGGCGTGCCGCAAGAATAGGATCGGTGAACGGTTGGAACGGAGCAAATACCGACTGAGACCCGGCCATCTCGAGGATTCTCCCTCACGGCTCTTGGATACCGGCGCAGGCCGGACCGGACTCTACTGTGCCTCATTCCGGTGGCGTTCTGCAATTGGTGAATTGCTGTAACGCCGGAGCCCGGTGGGGTCCATTCCCACCTGTTAGTTTTTTACCTGGGAACCGTTGCCATGGTGATCTAACAACTGCTTAATCCTCGCTTTCAGATCCGAAATATGGACGGGCTTATCGAAATATGCCGTCGCGCCGCATTCCAACGCGGCCTTTTTTGTCTTCGTATCTCCGAATGAGGTCATCAGGATGATCGGACAGCGCGGCGCAAAGGTCCTGAGCCGACTCACATAGTCCAGCCCGCCGGCCGGCATCTTGAGATCGGTAATAATGAGATCAGGCACCGATTGCATGACGGAGCCCAGCGCCTCATCCCCATTCGCAGCTTCGCGCAGTTGATAACCTTCCCCCCAGAGTTCATCACACAAGAGACTGAGCATGTCTTTGTCGTCTTCCACCACAAGGAGCACGGCTGGTTTGTTCCCATCCATAGTCGGCGCCTCCGCACAAGTACACAACCTGAGACCTTTTCTAGCGCAAACCACATGCCAGTGAAATGCACAACCGCTTCCTCATGCCTCCATTGAAATTTCCTCAGAATTCCACAGGCAAGGCGCCCAAGAACGACGCAAGATCGGTAGGCACTGGCGAGAAAGACCCCACTCCGAGAGAGACTGCTGTTGCCTAGTGCTACAGGATAAATTGATAGCGAATAGCGGCAGCAGGTAGCACCCAGCTTCACGCCGAACGTTGTTTACTCTTTGCTATTAGCCCACAGTAGCTGTTCGCTATGTGCTACGAATTTGGCTGATGAACCGGCAAATGGAGGGTAAAGGTCGTGCCGGTGCCGACTTGGCTCTCGACCGTGATCGAGCCACCGTGTTCTTCCAGAATGCCCTTTACAACGGTCAATCCCAATCCGGTACCTTTGCCGAACTCTTTGGTGGTGAAGAAGGGATCAAATATCTGGGAGAGGTGTTCCGGGGGAATGCCGTGGCCGGTATCAGCCACGGTCAGTCTCACTCGCTCATCCTCGTGAGTGAGACCAACACGCAGCGTCCCGCCATCCGGCATGGCATGAACCGCGTTCATCACCAGATTGATCAAGATCTGACTCATTTGGTCCTGATCGACATGGGCCATCGGGCAAGCGTCCCCGAAAGTTTTTTCCACCGTAATCCCGTGCCGCGCAAGACGTTCCTGGAAGATTTCCAGATTGTCCTCGATCGTCTTCTTCAGATCGACCGCGCGACGTTCGATCGGCCGCCGTCTCGCGAAGGCCAACAACTGGTTCATGACCCTGGTAATGCGCTCGACCTGCGCGACGATGGTCCGGAGACTCTTCTTGATCACTTCATCATTCGTGCGCTGGATGAGATATTCGGCGCGCCCTTGGATGACGTTCATCGGCGTCCCGATCTCATGGGCCATCCCGGAGGCCAGAGTACCGAGCTCGGCCAGCCGCTCGGCCCTTTTCAACTGTTCCTGAATCCGTTTCCGCTCGCTGATGTCTCTGAGTACCACGAGAATGCCCACTCCCTCCTGGTCGCTGAAGCGAGCGGCCGCCACCTCGACATCCACCACGGTGCCATCCAACCGGACACACTGTTCTTCTATGAGAGGAACGGTTTTACTTCCCTCGATAAGCCGGTGAATACGCTCTTTCGCAGCGCCATGATAGTCCGGATGGATGAAGTCGAGCGGAGACCGGCCGATAATTTGATCGGCCTTCGTGGCACCAAAGAGTTTCACGCCTTGATCATTGATGAAGACGATCCGGTCCCCCCGGTTCACGAAAATGACGTCCGGCGACACCTCGACGAGCCGGCGATACCGCTGTTCGCTTTGTTTCAACAACCGCTCCGCTCGTTTGCGTTCGGTGATGTCTTTGACGATCGCCGCCAAACCGGCAGGTTTCCCCTCATCTCCTTTAATCATGAAGACCGTGAGCGTCACCGGAACCGTGGACCCATCTTTGCGGATATACTCCCTTTCGTACTCAGCAGGTTCGCCCGTCTGCAGAACTCTTGCAATCACTTGGGCCTGGACAGGGCGATACTCATCCGGCGTCATTTCCAGGCAGTGCTCGGTCAGCAGTTCTTCTCGCGTGTAGCCGGTCAACTTGGCAAAGGCTTCATTGACCAGCACCCATTTGCCGTCCAGCGAGGCATACCCGATCGCATCTTTCGACGACTCAAAGATATCCTGAAACCGATCCTGCGCTTCTTTCAGCGCAGCCTCCGCCTGTTTGCGGGGCGTGATATCGGTAATGAACCCTTCAATCGCGAGCAATTCGCCGGTCGCTGTATACACGCCTTGCGCTTGATCCCATACCCACTTTTCCCCTCCGCTCGCCGTGCGAATGCGATACTCGGAGCTGCAGGGTCGTTTCTCCGCCAGACCCCGCTGGCACAGATCCCACACCCACTCCCGATCGTCTTTGTGAATCAGCTCCCCGAATGACAGCCGGCGGTTATTGATGAGGTCTGACGGAGGATAACCGGTTAATGCCGAACAACCCTCGCTCACAAACTCCATCGTCCAATCTTTATCATTGCGGCAGCGATAGGCCATGCCGGACAAGTTCGAGAGCAAGGTTTTGTGGACCCGTTCACTTTCCCGCAGCGCTTCCTCGGCTCGCTTCTGTTCCGTGACATCCAAAATCGTGCCGGCCAGCCGGAGTGGGCGCCCGGTGTCGTCACGAAAGACCTCGCCACGACAATGCACGACGCGAACGTCGCCATCGGGCCGGACGATCCGGCACTCCGTATCGTACGGATGGTCCAAGTTCAAGGCGGCATTGACCGCCGTTAACACCCGGTCGCGATCGTCGGCGTGCACCGCGTTGATGAAGGCATCATAGGACGGCGTGATCGCCTGCGGCTCGTAGCCGAAGATCCGAAACTGTTCATCCGACCAGTCTTCTGCGCCGGTTCGAATATCCCAATTCCAATTCCCAAGATGGGCCATAGCCTGGGCGGCGCGCAAACTGCTTTCCTTTTCCTTCAAGACGTCTTCGAACCGTTGGCGTTGAGAGATATCGCGCAAGATGACGGTGAAGTATTTCTTCCCCTCGACTCCGACTTGAGAAACCGCGGCTTCGATAGGAAATTCCTTTCCGTCCGCCCTGATTCCCGTGATGGTGCCGAGCGCCCCCATTTTGCGGCTGGTCAATCCGGACGCCCCGAACGCAGCAATGTGCCGGCGGTGGGCGTCACGAAAGCGCTGAGGGATGAAACGATCCAGGGACTGGCCGATCGCCTGCTCCGCCCGACATTCAAACATTTGCTCCGCCGCCTGATTGAACAGCACCACTCGTTGCTCACCATCCACCGTGATGATGGCATCCATGGCCGACCGGACAATGCCTTCCAAGCTGAGCTTCGTGACCACGAGTTGTTCTTCGACCTCACGCCGGCCGGTCACGGCCCCCCGCATGGTCGCTTCCGCCTGCGTGCGGGCTTCGACCGCCGCTTGCTGCGCGATGTTCGCCTGCTCGCGCGCGGCTTGGGCGACCGTCAAGTCTTTCACCGCCTGCTCGCGGCCTGCCTCCGCCGCAATCAGACCCGCGCGCGCTTTCCGGCGACCGACCATCGCGAGCGCGAACGCCCACATGAGACACAACCCCAGCACCCGATTGATCAGCGCGTTCATCGGTGCCATCCCGGCCGGTGAAAGGAAATAGCCGATCACGATCAAGGCGCTGGCCAACACGGAGAAATACAAGGGATCTCGTTCGCGCGGGGATGAGAGGGTCAACGCCAAGGGGAAGCCATAGAGCAGCCACACGGTCACGCCCAAGGGAGTCAGGAGATCGAGGACGAAGATACCCAGCGTGAGGAGAACGATGCTCCCGTACTCGAACAACACGATTTTGTCGTCGCGCGACGGAATGTCAGTCCTCCTGATGCGGTTTGCCTTCGATCTCGCCGAGCTTGCGGTAGAGGGTTTTGCGGTCGATCCCGAGGATCTGTGCGGCCTGGTACTTGTTACCGCCGGTCTTGTCCAGAATCTTTATGATGTATTCCTTCTCGACCTCATGCAGCGGCAGCGTTCGTTCCGCCGCTTCATCCAACACGCGCCGTTCACCGCGCGCGCCTTGAATCGCCGGCGGCAAATCTTCGAGAACGATCTTTTCGCCGCGGCTCAGGGTCACCGCTCGCTCGATGACGTTCTCCAATTCACGGACATTGCCCGGCCACTGATAATCCACCAGCATCGCCAAGGCGGACTCGCCGACGCCCTTCACGTGTTTGCCGCGAGCCTCCGCGCACTTTTTCAGAAACGCTTCCACCAAGAGGGGGATGTCTTCCCGCCGCTCGCGCAGCGGCGGGAGCCGCAGCTCGATCACGTTGAGCCGATAGTACAGATCCTCCCGGAACCGCTTCGCCTTGACCTCTTCTGCAAGAATGAGGTTGGTCGCGGCCATGATCCGTACGTCGACCGGAATCGGTTTGGTCGCCCCCACGCGCCGGATTTCTTTTTCCTGAATGGCGCGCAGTAACTTGGCTTGCAACATCAGCGGCAACTCGCTGATCTCGTCCAGAAAGAGCGTCCCCTTCTGCGCTTCCTCGAAAAGACCGCGCTTGTCCATCTTCGCATCGGTGAACGCCCCTCGCACATGTCCGAACAGCTCGCTCTCCAAGAGCATGTCCGGAATGGCCGCGCAGTTCACCGGCACGAAAGGCGCATTGCGCCGGTCGCTGTTGTAGTGGATGGCTTTGGCGACTAACTCTTTGCCGGTACCGCTCTCACCGGTGATGAGCACGTTTGTCGGACTATCCGCCACACGGCGAATGAGATCAAACACATCCAGCATCGGCTTACTCTTGCCCAAGATCTGATGGAAGCTGTACTCCTTGTGAATTTCTCGCCGGAGCCGGCTGACCTCGCGTCGCAACGCCGCTTCGCGAATGACCCGTTCTACCACGCGTACCATTTCGTCCGTCTTCACCGGCTTGGTGAGGTAGTCGCTGGCTCCATGCTTCATGGCTTCAACGGCTGTTTCAACCGAGCCAAACGCGGTCATCAGGACGACGCCGATATCGGGGTAGGCCCGCTTCACTTCCGACAGCAACTCGAGTCCCTGCATCCCCTTCATCCGAAGATCGGTTATCACGACTGCATAATCCTCTTCGCTCAGTTGTCGCAACGCTTCCTGTCCGCTTCCGGCAATCGTCACTTGATGCCCTCGGTCCTTGAGCACATCATGGACGAGCTCCCGCATCTCCGCATCGTCATCAACCACTAATATTGCTCCCCATTCTTCAGTCATACGACGCTCCGTTGTTCCGCGCACGCGCCCGTCTCGCCCCCTCCACCCTTCTCCTCCTCCGTGCTTAGG
>JBBIQV010000044.1:9063-19841 GCA_037442105.1 Nitrospiraceae bacterium
AGGCGCGGCGAACCGTCATGAAATAATGCGGGCCGGACAATGACAGTAGACGCGTTCATGAGTGATCCGGATTGGGTTCGGTAGCATCAGCCTAGAGAGTTACGCGTGGAGGGTCAAGGGGTCGGCGGATACCAGACCATCACTATGATGCTTCGCACATTGACTCATGACGCGCCTTGCTACCCTTGACAGCCTCTGGGAGCGTATGTGACCATTGGTCACCTATGCGCCCGACCGAATTTCGTCAGACCCGTCAGCTCCTCTGCCTCACGCAGGCTGAACTCGCCGAGAAGCTGAACACCACGCGCCGGTCAATCATTCGCTACGAAGACGGAAGCCGCCGGATTCCTGGCATGGCGGAAGTAGCCTTACAGTCCCTGGCCACAGCGCAGGTGCAGATGGCCGGGGTGGTAGCGGCTGGGGAACCCATCGAACCCATCCCACAGACCGAACGAGTGGAGGTCCCCAAGAGCATGGTCGGTCGTGGCGAGACCTTTGCTCTGCGCGTCAAGGGTGAGTCCATGCGGGATGAAGGGATTCTGCCCGGTGACGTGGTCGTCGTGCAGAAACAGGCCACCGCCCGGAACGGCCAGACGGTCATTGCCCTCGTGAACGGGGAGGCGACGATCAAGACCTACCATCGCAAGGGCGGCATGGTCGAGCTTCAGCCGGCCAACGAAACTATGCAGCCGATCGTCGTCAAAAAGAACGATACCTTCCACATCGAGGGCATCGTCGTGGGCGTGATCCGTCATCTGAAGAAGTAGGTCCTGTCTCACGAATGATTATTGAGCTGCACCAATGGATCGACAGATTCTCTGCTTTGCCATTCCGTCGTTTGAGATCGCGGTCGCCCGCCGGCACGACCCGTCCCTGTCAACCCGCCCGCTCGCCATTGTTCCGCTGAACACTCCTCGTGCACTGATCCGTGAAGTCTCGCCCGAAGCCAAGCAGGAGGGGCTGCACGTCGGCATGAACCTCGAGTACGCTAGACGGCTCTGCCCGTCCCTCCTGGTGCTTCCTCCCAACCCGTCTCGCGTCCAGCGTGCAGACCAGTCCCTCCTCGGCGTGATCGCGTACTATGCCCCAGTGTGGGAACCAGTTCAGCCCGGATCCTTCCTGATGGACCTGACCGGCACCACCAGACTTTTTGGCCCGGCCGTCGATGTTGCAGCGAAGGTGCAACAGGACATCCTGACCCGATATCGTCTGGATGGCATGGCCGGCGTGGGAACTAACAAGCTCGTAGCACAGAGTGCTGCAGCGTTGATGAGTCCCTCAGAGCTGTACGAGGTCCGGCCTGGGTCCGAGCAGGCCTTCATGTCTCCGCTCTCCGTGCGAGCCCTCCCCGGACTCCATCGGCCCTGTATGCGCAAGGTCCTGGCTCGACTGGACGATCTCAACCTGCAGACCTTGGGGGACGTAGCCGAGAGCCCACCCGACGCGTTGGAGATTGCGCTGGGCGACTATGCCGGGGAACTCTTCCGATGGGCCCAGGGCATCGATCACGTTCCGGTGCTCCCGCCGGCTGTGCAGCCGAGCCTGGAAGAGACCGTCACAATCGAGCCGGATGAGATTGACAACCCGATGCTCTGGGGACGATCGCTGAATGTCCTGCAACGGCTCTGTCGCACGCTGCGCAGTCAACGGCGGGCGTGCGGAGGCCTGTCGCTCACGATCCGGTACAGCGATCAGATGGAGGTCACGAAACGGGCACGTATCAGGCCGGAGACCTGCTGGGAAGTTGATCTCTCGCCCGTGCTGTTGTCGCTGTTTCAACGGTGCTTTCGCCGTCGCGTCCGGCTTCGTCAAATGGCCCTCAGCATGACCGGCCTCACGGCCTTCGCAGAACAAGTCGCGTTGTTCGATGACCGGCCTCTTGAGGAGCAGAGACGGCGGGAACGAGCCAAACATCTTGCCCTTGCCCTCGACAAGCTCCGGGCCAAGTTCGGAGAGCGGGCCATCCGCTACGGGAGGAGTTAGCGAGTGGCATCCTCTTTCGTAAACTTGCACACGCATTCGTCCTATTCGCCGATGTCCGGCGTGCCCACGCTGGACGCCCTCTGTCAGGCAGTCCGGGCCCAAGGGCAGGATACCCTGGCCCTCACGGATACGAACGGCCTCTATGGAGCCATTCGGTTTCTCGAGATAGCGAGAGACGCGGGACTCAAGCCGATTCTGGGCGCGGAACTGGTGCACGGGAGACACCGGGCGGTGCTGTTAGCCAAAACGCCGGCTGGCTATGCCAACCTCTGCCAGGTCCTCTCCGCCCGGCATTGTGACGACCCGTTCGATTGCATCAACAGGGTCGCTCGCCATCGCACCGGGCTCGTCATTCTTTCCGACGACGTTGTTGCCCTGACTGTCTGGCGAGAGGACTCGGCGGAGAACCTCTTTGTCGAGCTGACGCCGGGCCCCTCGATGCACGAGGCCGTGACGGTCAGCCGACGATTGGATCTCCCGCCGGTGGCCACCACACGAGCGTCATTTCTTCATCCGGCCGACTACCAGGCACACCGTCTCCTGCGGGCCATCGCCGGCAATACAACTCTCTCGCGACTCCGGGCGGAGGATTGTGGCGCGCCGTCACACTGGCTCATGCCGGAGGCCGTGCTTGCGCGGCACTTTCCCCACCTCCCCGAGGCCCTTATCAACAGCCGCCAGATTGCCGAGCAGTGCCATACCGACTGGAATTTCAAGGAGACGATCTTTCCTTCGTTCCGCCGGCTCTCCGCCGAAGCTGCATTTCAAACCTTGCGAGCCAAGACCTATGCCGGGGCACGCTGGCGCTATGGCAGCCTGTCGGCAATCGTGACGCAGCGCATCAAGAAGGAATTGGCGGTGATCCTGGACAAGGGCTACGCCCACTATTTCCTGATCGTCGATGAGATCGTCCGGCAAGCCCCACGGACCTGTGGCCGCGGGTCCGCCGCCGCCTCGATCGTTTCCTACTGCCTGGGGATCACGCATGTCGATCCCATCCGTCACAATCTCTTGTTCGAGCGCTTTCTCAACCCCGGCCGGCACGATCCGCCGGACATCGACATCGACTTTCCCTGGGATGAACGACCACAGATTCTGGACTGGGTCTTCGCCCATTACGGGCACCAGCATGCCGCCATGGTGGCGAACCAGAATACGTTGGCCCCTCGTGCGGCCCTGCGAGAGATCGCCAAGGTCTATGGGCTGCCAGCCGGCGAGATCGGCAAGGTGCTGACGCTCCTGCATCGACGAGCCGATTTCGTGGACGTGACGCCGGGAGCTACCGCGAAGACCTGGGCGGATCAGGTCTGCCGGACACTTGGACTCAGAACTCCTTGGCCGGAAATTCTTTTCTGGTCGATGCAACTGCAAGGCCATTTCCGCAATCTGGGCCTCCACCCCGGCGGGGTGGTCTTGGTCCCCGATGAGATCTGCCGCTATGTGCCGGTGGAGATCTCCGCCTCCGGCTGGCCCGTGATCCAGTGGGAGAAGGATCAGACGGAAGAGGCCGGACTGGTCAAGATCGATCTCTTGGGGAATCGGTCCCTCGCCGTGATCCGCGACGCGCTCGCCGCCATTGAACGGAACACCGGTCGGGCCATCGACTATGCGACCTGGGACCCCGTCAGCGATCCCGCCGCGAACGAACTGATCCGGCGGGGCGACACGATGGGCTGTTTCTATGTGGAGTCGCCCGCTACCAGGCTCCTGCTCAAGAAACTCTGGACCGGGATGCCGGCCGCCAGAAAAGCCCAGGCCGACGTGTGCGAGTATCTCGTGGTCGTCTCGTCCATCATCCGGCCCGCCGCCAATGTCTTCGCGGACGAGTTCGTCCGGCGCGCCCATGGTCGGCGCTACCAGTCGCTCCATCCGCTCCTCGATGAGGTCCTCGCGGAGACGCACGGGATCATGGTCTACCAGGAAGATGTGATGAAGGTGGCGGTCGCCCTCGGAGGGTTCTCTGTCGAGGACGGCGACCAGCTCCGAAAGGTCCTGAGCAAGAAGCACAAGGAACGGCAGCTCCGGGACTACAAGCGGCAGTTCTACGACGGCGCGGCTGCACGTGGTCTGCGACCACCGGCCATCAACCGGATCTGGGCCATGATCATGAGCTTCGCCGGCTACAGTTTCTGTAAGCCCCACTCGGCGAGCTATGCCCAGGTGAGTTTCAGGTCGGCCTATCTGCGCGCCCACTATCCCGCCGAGTTTATCGCCGCGGTGGTGAGTAACCAAGGGGGCTACTATTCCACCTTTGCCTACCTGTCCGAGGGGAGACGGATGGGACTGACCATTCTTCCTCCCGACATCAACGCAAGTGGGTGGGCCTACACGGGATCGGGCACTACCGTGCGGGTCGGGCTCATGCAGATCAAGTCGCTGGAGGAAGACCTCGCCAAGCGGATCATCACCGAACGACAGGCGAACGAGCCCTACCGATCACTGTATGATTTCCTGAACCGGGTGAAGCCGGAGACCGCCCAAGCGACGCTCCTGATCAAGGCCGGCTGCTTCGACTCGATTGCCGGAGAACTCACGCGACCGGCATTGATCTGGCGACTCTTCGCCGCGCAGGATCCCAAACGGCCAGGCTACATGCCGATTCCGCCGGAGTACTCATTCCAACAGAAGCTGACCCATGAGCTGGCGCTCTTCGGCTTTCCCCTGAGCTGCCATCCGCTGGACCTCTTCAAGGATGAGCTCGAGCGCATCCCGCATATCGCTGCCAAGGACCTGGCGCAGCACGTCGGGGACGAGGTCACGGTGATCGGCTGGCTCGTGACCGAGAAGATCATCTCGACGAAGCAGGGGGAGCCGATGGAATTTCTCACCTTGGAGGACCAGACCGGCCTCTACGATGCCACGATCTTTCCAACCATCTATCGCCGCTACTGCCACCTCCTGGCTACGAATCAGGCCTATGTCGTGAGAGGAACGGTCGAACAACAGTTCTCCACCGTCACTCTGACAGTCAAAGCCATACGGCTGCTGACCTCGCGCGAGGTGGTCGCGGAGTGTGAGGCCGTTGATGAACTTGCCGGGTAGCCGTACACTGCAACCATGCCCCTCTCCCCCCTGGTACGTTTCGGCACATCGACCTGGACCTACGAAGGCTGGCAAGGCCAGATCTATGTGCGACAGTACGCCAAGAGCAAGTTCGCGCGGGTGTGGGAGGAGATCACCATTCCGAGCTACGCCAATCAGACGCACTACGGAACCAGGGCGGACCAGCCGAATAAGTTATGCGAGTTTCGCAAAATCAGTGGAAGTCAATTCCAGCAACGGCATTTCAATAACAGGTTCTTTCGCAGAACGGTATCACGCTTCGACCAATACGACCCGCCGTACTCTTGGTGCGCCAGCCTTGCGGGCTTGCCACAGGTCATAGGCAGCCTGCTGTGCCACCCACAAATCGGCACGGCCTCCGTGTTTCACGCCGAGCCATCCTTCTAATCGCAGGGCCATTTCTGGGGAAATCGCCGCGCGGCCATTCAAGACACGCGACAATGTGGCACGGGTCACCCCCAGTTGGGCCGCGGCTTGTGTCACGTTCAAGCCTAAAGCAGGCAAAATATCCTCTCTCAACGTTTCGCCTGGGTGCGGCGGATTATGCATTCGGCTCATGTTGTCTTCCTCCTAGTGATAATCATGGTAATCGATGAGTACGGCATCCTCGCCATCGAAGCCAAAGGTCAGTCGCCAATTCCCGCTCACTGACACCGCATACCGACCTGCAAGATTGCCGGCCAATGCATGCAGCCCCCATCCCGGCACGTTCATATCCGCCGCCGTTTTGGCCAGGTCAAGCCGGGCGAGTTGCCGTCTAAGCCGAGCCGCTATCAACACTCTATACCCATCAGACCTCTGCAGCGCCCTCCCCTAAAAAGAAGGCCGCAGCGTAGCTTGCTACGGGGAATCACAAGTTGAAACCGGCGCCTGCGTTCCGTTCCTAAGAAGTGGTCTGACCATACATGCAGCATATAAGCGACACTACTTATCTGATTGAGGAAGAAGGGCCCTCGCCTTGAAAGAGCCCCATTTCCCCAACACAAATAGAATTTTTCTCGAAAAGTTGGTTCGGTGGAAGTACGAATAATCGTAAGTGCTTGATGTGGTGAGCCGGCTGGGACTCGAACCCAGGGCCCTCGCCTTAAAAGGGCCGTTCAAGCATCACAAAACACCAAGAGGATCAATAGCTTATCGCGATTTCGCAAAATCTATGGAAGCCCATTCCAGCAACGGCATTTCAAGCACTTGCACAATCTATCCATCTCAGTTTTGATCGGCACCGCATCGCGCGGTCGGAATTGTTTCTTAAGCTATCGGTCACGAGTGTAGGCAAAGTCCACCCGCCAACCAATGGCGTTGCAACGTCTCTCCTTTGGCAGCAGATCGAATCGGTGGGATGAGAACCCCTTCGGGACTGCGCCACACCAGATACTCAACAGACTTGGAGCGGTACCGCAGATACGCTTGGGGAAATTAACACGTCGAGCACTCAGTGGCCGACTGGCTACGCGAGCGCGTGTCGTCGGCCTGCGGGCCTCGACTCTGAATCATCTTCAGCAATACCGGACAGCATCACTGGCTCACGGTCAGGGAATTGGGCCACAAGAGACAGATTCCCGCCCATGGCTTCGATGGTCTTTCTGAGCGTGGACAGTAAGAGATCGCTTCGCTGTTCGAGGCGCGACACACTATCCTGCGTGATCCCAAGCTTCTTGGCCATTCGAACCTGCGTGAGCTTGCGCGCATGCCGCAGTTCCCGCAAGGTCATCTCCTCGGCAATCAGCTCAGCGGCGCGAGTCTCAACCTTCTTACGCTGGAGAGGGCGCAACTTCTTGATTTTGTCGTCGACATTCGTGGCCATGCTTACCCCCTTCCCTTCTTCAGCCGCGCGAGATGCGCGTCAAAACGGTCATCAGCCTTGCGGATCAGCGCGCGATAAAACCGCTTTTCGCTGACGCCTGATTTATCTCCTGCGACGAGCAGGATCCCCTTTCGCTTCGTGTCAAAGGCGAACGCGACCCTCCACTCGCCGCCAACCGCGCTGAACCGGAGTTCCTTCATATTCGCGTGGCGTGAGTCGTTCAGTGTGTCCACACGCGGCCGCCCCAAGTGCGGGCCAAATTGCTGCAGGAGACGCGTCAACGCCAATAGCTCCGTTTGCACGTCTTCGTGGAGAGCATCGAACTCTGACTCAAACTCATCACTAATCTCAACAATCCAACTCACCCCGACACTATGTCATAGAAGTCATATGATGTCAATGCCATATCAGAGTTGGTCCGAACGTGACGCGTTTCACTACGACATCACGCTTCGACCTCCAGTGGGCGGCCACCTTGATCTGGCCGTCCACTCGTTCCTCGACCTCTTTCCTTCTAAAAAACCGTTTTATCCCAGCTCAAGCCCTTGCTGTGCTGCGCCCGCAACCTTCCAACGCGTTCGCGATGGGCTTCCGCCCATCATGTTATGAGGTTCGCGAATCTCATATCCCATCTTGCGGTATGCCTTGACTCGGTTTCGATACATGCTCAGAAGCATGGCGTTGCTCGAATCGACATAATCCACAATTCGAACGCGGGTTTTCCCGTCAACGAGGCGGTGCAGTCGGCCTGCATATTGGACCATTCGTCCTTCGAACGAGAGCGGCGTCGCCAAGACAAGCGTATCCAAGTCAGGCAGGTCAACCCCTTCGCCGATCAACGGTGCCGTGGCGACCACAAGCAGGGGGATGCCTTGGCTTCTGACTTCACGGATTCGGGCAAGCGCGAGACGGCGTGCTTTGAGGGAGACATCACCATCGAGGCGAACCACCGCGAGCTGAGCCAGCGAGGCCTCCGCTTTCGCCAGGGCTTCGATTCCCTTCGTCAGGGTATCAAGGTGTTCCTTCCGGTCAGAAATCAAGAGCGGAAACTGCTTCGCCGAAAGCGCCTTCACCACGTCGGTCGCGATCCGATGATTTCTTCCGGTGTCATGGACAAGACTATGCATCAAGACATGGTAGGCCGGATTGTGTCCCACTTCGTTGGGTGAGCAATAGCCGGTCTCACAAATGGTGACGGTTTTTTCCAGCTTGCCTTCATCTGCAGACACAATTTCATGTCTCACCGGACCGCACTGTTGAAAGAGAATGTCCTCAAGGCCGTCCTTTCGATACGGCGTGGCGGTCAGGCCGAGCACATACCGCGCAGGGAGCTGTTTGAGAACCCCCTCAAATGAGACGGCCGGAATATGATGGCACTCATCAACGATGACCTGGGAATAGCGATGCGCCATCTCGCCAAGGTCTCCCATACGCGTCAATGTCTGAAGCATCATCAGGTCCAGCGCACCGGTTGTTTTCTTTATTGTGCCACCAAGAATCCCGATATCCTTTGGATTGAGGCGAAGGAACTTGACCATGCTCTCCTTCCACTGGTCGAGAAGGGGTTGTCTGTGCACCAAGACAAGCGTGGACACGCGTCGTTCAGCGATAAGGGCACAGCCCACCACCGTTTTCCCAAAACCTGGTGGAGCAACAAGCACACCAATATCCGTTTTCTTGAGTACCTTGACCGCCCCTTTTTGAGACTGAGTCAGTTCTCCCGCAAATTCAACCGTGATTCGTCTCTTGGCGAGCCGTTCATCGCGCGTGACGACTTGCGCGCCAGCTCCCCTTAGAATGAGGACAATCTGGTCGAGCAGGCCTCGAGGCAAAATCATTTCATCCGGGCGCAGCTCTCCGGAACAAATAAATCGCGCATGCGGATACGTCTGTAACCTCATTCTTTGCCGCTTGTAGAATTCTGGATTGGGGAAGCTGGCCGTTTTCCTGAGTCTTCCAACGATCTTTTCTGGCAACCCTTTAAGGGGGACGTGAATCCTGAAGCCGATGGCGAGTTCGACAGTTCCCTGGATAGTCGGCACTCCCGCCTCGCCACTCCCAATTCCGGTATCCAGGATCGCTCGGTCCGTTATCCAAGCCACGTCGTCAAAGCCATGGCGTCTTGCTGCTAGTCCTTGGGCATTAGAAACGAATCGGTCGAGCAGGCGCTGCACCTCGTGATAGTTGAGCCGTTTCACGTGCGCTAGGTATCCCCACTGGTCTTGGATGACGGAACACCGCTCATCCAAGAAACAGCTGTTACCCGACTCTCGGGGACCTTTCTGAAGAGGCAGCGCAATCAGGTTCCCGAACCCGCCCTTGGGCACATAATCCTGACTGGGAAAGAATCGGTCAAACGAGGCCATGCTCAGGTGGTGCCGAACCTCCATGCAACATGAAAGAATCAGCGTGCCCAAATTGCGGGCCATCCTGGCGGGTACCCGACCGTCGAAGAAAATCCAAGCATGAGCCCCCTGCCCAGAACGGGACCGCTCCACCGCCACTTCGATTCCAAGCGCCTTGGCACTCTCTCTGTAGGCGCTGACATCCTCCCTCCATCCTGAGCCATCAAAATCACTGGCGAGAAACGCGCAGGAATCATCTTCGTCAATCGCATACGCTCCGATCGTCCACTGCCCTTGTAGATGCGCTCGGACCGCGTCTTCATTGAGAGGGAGAAACGCCTGATTGCCGCAATCGGTGCATTTAATCGTCGGTTTCTGACACAACGGCTGCACCCATTCATTGCGGCAGGCCGGAGCGTACCCGTTCTTCCCCAACTTGGCATTTTCCCACCGCTTGGGATACACGCTTTCACGGCAACGGAACAGTTGTAGGAAAAGCGCCACCTGTTCGTCAGGAGTGACGGGCGCTGAATCTCGGAGCGGTCTCCCCAATAGTGCGCGCTGAATAACCTGAGTCGGCTCGGTTTCCCAATCGGCCGATCGTTTAAACTCATCGATCGCTTGGAGCACCTCGGCCCTTTCGGCATCCAGCTGCTTGAGCCGTTGTTCGAGAGCACGAAGCCGTTGCTCTGAGGATTCTGGAGCCCGTGAAGCTATCACGCTCAGGCCACCTCTTGCTTCGACGGCTTTGCGTCAACAGCAATCTGCCCAGCTGTACCAAGAACGGCGAGCAACTTGGCAATCGACTTCAGCGAAATTCCGATATCCTGAGGATCTAACAGTCTTTGAACCTGAGACGGCCCGGTTCCCAGCCTTTTTTGCAGCGCGTTCACGCCGAGGCCTCGGGCCTTCATCAACGCCCGGATCTCCATCACGAAATGACGTTTCATCGCACCGGCAATCACCTCCGCCTTGAAGGCGTCACCGTGTTCATTCAACCAACCATCAAACCCCTTTCCCGCAGCGCTAGAAGCTTTCCTGGTTTTCATGTCGCCTGCTGCCTTCGTTCCAACAAATCTTCCCTAGCCAGCTCGCTTAGCCTTGAGGCGTCCGACAGAAGATGACTTTGCGAGCAGAAGCGGATTTGGACGCACTCATATCGATACACCGAAACAAACACTACCAATCTTAGTAGTACATATGCAAATCTTCCCAGGCCTGGTGGGATGGTCTCGCAAAGTTACGCTTTACCTTAATGGGGTGAGGTTAAGACGGGCGTTGCGTGGGTTCGGTACGGTGCAGGATTACGTTGTTCACGTCAAGGCTTCAGCCGTGATCATGGCGAAGAATACGGGCCAACTTTTCCACATCTGCCTGGAGCCTGGGATCTCGAAGGATACGTTTTAAGTACCGAGCCGATACGATAAGGGCCCTCGCCTTGAAAAAATGTCTGTTTCCCTGAGAAAGGTGGGATTTTTCGTCGAATGGTGGTTCCGTGGAAGTGACCAAATTCATAAGTTATTGAAAAGTGGTGAGCCGGCTGGGACTCGAACCCAGGGCCCTCGCCTTAAAAGGGCGATGCT
>JBBIQV010000045.1:0-18884 GCA_037442105.1 Nitrospiraceae bacterium
GAGAAAGTGATTAAGTGGAAGGTGAGTGAGTGAGTGAGTGAGTGAGTGAGTGAGTGCAAGCGGGGAGCCGCCTGGAGGGAGCTTGGCGCGCGTCGATTGTCGCTGCGGTCCATGAGAACGACTCCTCGCAGCTTCTGCGACGCGTGCCCGCGTGGCAGGAGCGACTGATGGAACGGGCGGATTCTACTCCCTCGTCGAATGGCGAGGCAAGTACCTCGTAGGGAGTAGGCCGGGAGCAGAACTGGGCACGACTCTATATCACTCGGGGCAGGACGGCAATACGCCATTTGGCGTAGACGGTTTCCTGCGATGCCCCCCAGGAGCATCAGGCAGCTCCGTTCTGCTGTCCCCTTTCTTCAAACCTACTCGGCAGGGCCGGTCTGGCTAGCCTCACTGCGGCCGTCGAGCGAGATTAAAGATGACCCTTCCGAGCTCGCTCATTATCTCTTCAGGGGCGGGGGCTGACTGACCGCCCACTGCGCGCGTCGACCGATCGCCTTCCGAGGCGAGGGGTCCGCGAGCACCGAGACCATCCTCGATGCCTCGCCACCCTTTCCACTCTTGACACCTCCTCCCCCACCCCGTAGGCTCCTGTTCATGATCGCCACTGCGCCCAAGAAAATCCTGGTCGTCGAAGATGAGCCGGACGGAGTTTAAGGGGTCTGACCCCATTATTTCTTTCCCCTTGCATCGGCACCGCGGAGTTTGGAAGAGTATCAAGCCCGCAGGTGTGCGGAGAAAGCACCTGCGCGGCCTACTGTTATAGCCGGCGCTCACTCGCGGCCCGAAATACCCGGATGGCGCTGCGCACCTCCGCGAGCGCCTCGTCGGTTCGCAGTAGCGTCAACCTTGCCTCCATGTCCGCAATCATCCGATCCAGCCGCCACGCCTCCGCCGGACCGTCGCTTTGTACAAGGCTCCCGAACGGCCCGTTTTCGACTATGACCGGGTGATAACGGGGATGGTACGGCAACTGGTCAAGCTCCCACTGGAGTTCATCTGCCTGCTCCTTGAGCACCTGATTGTAGACGGCCAGCTTCTCGTCGGTCAGTCGCTCGGCGTCGCCTTCTTCCCGCTGGGGCCACGCCAGCTCCAGACGGAGGAGGCTGTGCAGGTCGTTGTTGTGGTAGGCGGCGGTCAGCTCTTGCATCAGAGCGACCTTGCGCTGCTTCCGTTCGGGATCTGGCTCGAGGTCGGGATGCAGCACCTTCGCAAGTTGTCGGTAGTCGGATACATCCACATCGATCCCGAATTCGCCGAACGCCTCCTCCATCATCGAGCGCACCGCCTCGAATCCTTCTCGTTCAGCGCGGTCGAAGCTGATCCGATGCACCCGTTCGAAGAGCGCCCGTAGGTCGCCATCCACTAGTGAGCCTTCCGCTACCACGAGCATGTCCAACTGGTCCGCGACGATCGCGTGCAGCGTCTTCCGTTCACTCTTGCGCAGCAGGCGCGAGTTGTCGAGAAACGGCGCAAGCGCGCGAAGGATGTCCTTGCACAAGGTCGTCAGCCTCAACTGCCGTGGGTGCAGGTGTTGTGCGTAATAGAGAAGCGCCGCATCTAGCCGGCGAGTTTCGCAAGCCAGTGCGGCCCTCAGTTTTTCGATCCTGGCCAGGAGCCGGTTGAACGTGCGCTGCACCTTGGTTAACGGCCGGTTCGGCTGGACGCGCAATGAGAGTTCACCGGAAATCCCCAGATCGGCACGCTCACTGCCAAACAACGAAGTCTGGTTGTCCGCCATGGTTGTCTCCTGAAGAAGACTTCGGTTGCTCTGACTTTCGGATAGTGAGCGATGTTGGGTGCACCCTGATCAGTGCAAGAAAGACTAACAGAGGCGCTGACCCTCTGCCGGTCTCACATGTGTTCTTGTCGGGAAGATGGTCATTGGCGGCCGGATGACTCAGCCAAGACTTGCCCACGGTTGACACGGGTAAGTTGTTCAGGCTAAGCCGCCCAGGTTTCGAGGCCGCTGACGCTCCGCTCCCAGACGTAATCATACACTCGTCCAGCCACCGCTTCGGTTTCTTCGTCCGTGAACGGAGGCCGAGGCAGGGCCTGCCAAACATTGTCGAGGATGAACACCTTCACTTCGGCCTGGATAGCGGTGTTCTTCGTCCAGTCGTGCATGGGTTGAAGCAGCTCGCGCAGAGACACCCGCAAGGCCTTGCTTACATGCTTGACCCGATGGATTTCAGAGGTCAGATCCATTTTTCTTGTCCCTGATCAATCTGACGTGCCTCGCTACGTAAGCACGGAAGGCTGCAGGTCGTGACTGCCCCCTAAATTTCTGCCACCTCGGAGATGATAGTGTGACACCCGCTCGCCCCCGCCGGCTGCAGATGCTTCTTAACTCGCCCTCGCAAGCACCGGAACTTCCTTCTCAATCCGATCGCCAAGTCGATCCTTCTCAACTTCCAGATCATACCGCGCTTGCATGTTAAGCCAGAGACGGTCAGTGGTGCCGAAATACCTAGAAAGTCGTAATGCGGTATCAGCAGTGATAGATCGGAGGCCGTGGACGATTTCGTTGATGCGTCGCGGTGGTACACGGAGATCTTTTGCCAGCCGATACTGACTGATGCCCAAGGGCTTGAGGAAGTCTTCTAGCAGGACTTCGCCCGGGTGAATTGGCGGCGTTTTCTTCTGGCGCTTCATGGTAACCTCACTTTCCCCGGGATTCAGTGGTAGTCAACAATTTCCACGTCGTGTGCATTTCCATCCTTCCAGGTAAAGCAGATGCGCCACTGGTCGTTGATGCGGACACTCATTTGACCGTGACGGCTTCCTGAGAGCTTCTCTAAGCGATTGCCGGGGGGTATCCGCAAATCCCGCAACGCTTCAGCGCCATCTACAGCGACAAGCTTACGCAGAGCAGTCCGCTGAAGCTCTGCCGACAACCTCTTGGACGATTCGCGGTTCCAGATCCGTTCAGTATCCCTGTCGCGGAAGCTCTTGATCACTCGCGGGAGCCTAACGCTTTGAGGATCATAACGTCAAGCGTTACTACCGGATACGGGGCGGAAGCTGGGGGGAGGTCGTATTAAATGGATTTAAGGGGGCGGACCCCTTTTTCTTGTCCGTGTTGGTCCAACTGCGCCCGTCGAACGAGCACTTTCTGAAGTGCGGGTTCCGGGAGCACAGGACCAACACGGCCAGTCTCCCACTCCCCCACTCTTGACACCTCCTCCCCCACCCCGTAGGCTCCTGCTCATGACCGCCACTGCGCCCAAGAAAATCCTGGTCGTCGAAGACGAGCCGGACATTCTTCAGTTGGTCAGGCTCTATTTGGAGAAAGACGGGTTCCACGTCGTCACCGCCGCCACCGGCACGGCCGCATTGAAGCAGGTCAATGCTGAGCGTCCGGATCTTGTCGTGCTGGACCTGATGCTCCCCGAACTGGACGGCTTAGAGGTTTGCAAGCGTATCCGGGCGGCTCCCGAAACTGCCTTGCTCCCCATCATCATGCTAACCGCCAAGGCAGAGGAATCGGATACCGTCATCGGCCTCGAATTGGGCGCCGACGATTACGTCACGAAGCCGTTCAGCCCGAAAGCTCTTGCGGCCCGCGTGAAGGCTCTCTTGCGCCGATTGGACCGCAAGCCGGATGACGGCATGACGCAGTATCGCTATGGCGATCTCGCCCTTGATCTCTCCCGCCACGAAGTGACCGCGAAGGGTCAGGAGGTGATTCTCACGGCCAAGGAATTTGGTCTCCTCGAACATCTTTTGCGCAATCCGGGCCGTGTGTTGACCCGCGAAGTCTTGTTGAATGCCGTGTGGGGCTACGATTACTTCGGCACCACGCGGACGGTCGATGTCCACGTGCGCCGTCTGAAACAAAAGATTCCGTTGCTGAACGAGGCCATCGTCTCCGTCAAATCGCTCGGCTATAAACTCAAAGAACCGTGACAAGTGCGTGTGATGACGCTCTCCATTCGCTGGAAAGTCACTCTCAGCACGCTCCTCGCCGTCGTGTGCGGACTGGGCATCGCCGGATGGCTCGCCGTACGCGCTCTCGAACGGCAAGAAGTAACACAGCTCACGGAAACGTTGGAGGCCCGAGCCGGCCTTGCCGCCCTCGCTCTCCAATCGTATCTTGCTGCATCGGACGGCGTTTCTCCCCGTCCTAACCTGCAGGCCATCGCACGCGACATCAGCCTCCGCGCCCAGTCCCGTGTCACCATCATCGGACTCGATGGCACCGTCGCCGCAGACAGCGCGGTGGCCGAGAACGATCTCAAGGGACTTGAGAACCATCGGTCGCGGCTTGAAGTGGCCCAGGCCCTGACATCGGGCCGGGGAACCGATCTCCGTGCCAGCCAGACCACAGGACAACGGACGCTCTACCTGGCCTTAGCCGTCACCCCGAAGGGTCACACCGGCCCCGCCGCCATCCTGCGACTCGGACTGCCGCTGCTCACCATCGAGCAACAAATCGCGAAACTCCAGCGTAGCCTGGCGATCGCCTTCGGCGTCGCGTTCTGTATCGCGGTCGGGCTCAGTATCTGGTTGGCTCGGAGTTTGACCAGACCCCTCTCGGAAATAGCGAGCATGGCGCAACAACTGGCCGGTGGTACCACCAACATCCGTTTGAAAGCGCCCTCTCGCGATGAGGTAGGGCTTCTGGCCGACACCCTCAATCACATGACGGAACAGCTCGAAACGAAGATACGAGAGATTTCCGACGACCGAGCGCAGCTCCTCGCCATGCTGACCGCGATGGTCGAAGGGGTGATGGTGCTCGATTATCGGGGGACCATCCTCCAGGTCAATCCGGCGCTTGAGCGCATGTTTGCCTTAGGGGGGATCGATGCGAGAGGGCGGCGATATTCCGACGTGATTCGACATGACCAACTCGGAGAGCTGATCTCAAGCATTCTCTCCGTGCGCGCAAACCGCGGTGGAGAAATCACCCTGCAGCCGAGCGGACACTGCCTGCACGTGGAAGCATCGGTCGCCGGAGGGGAACGAGAAAACGAAGCCTGTGCCGTGTTGGTATTTCACGACATCACCGACTTGCGCCGTCTCGAAAAGGTCCGCAAAGATTTCGTCGCAAATGTCTCGCACGAGCTCCGTACACCCCTGACGTCGATCAAGGGCTACGTCGAAGCCTTGTTGGACGGCGGCAATAACGACCCCTCCACGGCGGCACGCTTTCTCGAGATCATCCTGAAGCAAAGCGACCGGCTCAACTTGATCCTCGACGATTTGCTCCAACTGTCCCAGATCGAGTCGGGACAGGTCCTCTTTAAGCGCGAGCCCGTCCGACTTTCCGCGCTGCTCGACCGCACGTTAGCGATTATTCAGCCGCTGGCCGAAAAGAAAGGGCATCGGATCACCGTGGCGATCGAGCCGGACCTTCCGCTCGTGACGGGCGATGAAGATCGGTTATGCCAGGTGTTCTCAAACCTGTTGGACAATGCGGTGAAGTACACACCGGACCAGGGTACCATCACGATCGAGGCGTACATGCTGAGTGTTTCCCCCGCTGGAGCAGGCGCTTGCCGGGTCGTCGACATCGTCGTCGCGGATAGCGGTATCGGCATTCCGGAAGCAGACCGGCCACGGGTCTTCGAACGGTTCTATCGGGTCGATAAGGCCCGCGCGCGCGAGCTTGGTGGAACGGGACTCGGCTTGGCTATCGTGAAACATATTGTGGAGGGACACGAGGGACGCGTCTGGGTGGAGGGGAACCATCCACAGGGCAGTCGATTCGTCGTCCGGCTGCCGGCTGCCCCTACGCCAGCTTCGCCATGAGGAGATAGATCACCGTGGAGAGGATCGCCGCGCCCGGAAGGGTGAACACCCACGCATAGAGGATTCTGGCCGTGACACCCCACCGCACGGCCGAGAGTCGCTTAATGGCACCGACGCCCATCACCGACGACGTGATGGTGTGTGTGGTGCTGACCGGCAGGCCAATGTGTGCGGTCGCCAGCAACACGGCGGCGGCACCGGTCTCTGCGGCAAAGCCGTGTACAGGTTCAAGCTTGACGATCCGCATCCCCAACGTCCGCACGATTTTCCAGCCACCCACTGCCGTTCCCAACCCCATCGCCACCGCACAGGAACCGATAACCCAGGCCGGAACCTCCGTGCTCGAAATCTGACCAGCAGAGAGCAAGGCCAGCGTGATGATGCCCATGGCCTTTTGGGCATCGTTTGCCCCGTGGCTGAATGCCATAAAGCTGGCCGAGAGGAGTTGTAGGCGCGAAAACAGCCGCGCGGCCATCCTCCGAGGGACACGAAAGAAAACCCAACTAATCACCACCATGAGGGTCAACCCCGTCGCGAACCCGAAAAAGGGAGACAACACCATCGCCTCCAAGACCGACCGCAAGCCGGATACCTTCACTGCAGCCCAACCCCCGTGTGTCACCGCAGCCCCGACCAACCCGCCGATCAACGCATGTGACGAGCTTGTCGGCAGCCCCAACAACAACGTAAACAAGTTCCAGATGATCGCCCCTGCCAGCGCCGACGCCACCATCTGCTGCGTGACCACTGCCGGATCGACGATGCCCGAACCAACCATCTTGGCAACGGCGGTGGACATGAAGGCTCCTGCGATGTTCAGCGCTCCAGCCATCACCACGGCGACAAAGGGGCTGATGACCCGCGTGGACACGACGGTGGCAATCGCATTCGCACTGTCGTGCCAGCCGTTCGAGAAATCGAATAACAGCGCCAGCACGACGACGAGGAACAAGAAGCCGTTGAGATCAGGCATGGAGGATCGTGAGGGGTGAGGGGTAAGGAGTAAGGGGTAAGGGGCTGGAGATCATTTTACGTTTCACGCGTGACGCCTCACGGTTCGTCAGATGTGTTTCAAGGCAATGCGCTCGAGAATGTTTGCGACATCCTCACAGCGGTCTGTCCCCGCCTCAAAGCCTTCGTAAATTTCCTTCCACTTAATCACCGCGATCGGATCGGTTTCTTTCTCGAACAAGGCCGAGATGGCATCGCGGGCGACCCGGTCGGCCTCATTCTCGAGGCTGTTCACCCTCACGCAGCATTCCGTCACATCGGGATGCGGCTTGCCCAAGAGATCGACTGCCGCACCCACCGCCACCGCCGCCTGATACAGAATGTTCGACAACTTGATCGCCGCCTCCGTCGGTTTGACCACCTTATAAATTACAAACCGATCCGCGATCGCCTCGATGACATCCAGAATGTCGTCCAGAGCGCTGGCTAGCCCATGAATGTCCTCTCGATCGATCGGTGTGATGAAGGTCTGGTTCAATCGGCGCGCGATGTCGTGCGTCAAACCGTCCCCGACATGCTCGACCTCCTTGATGCGCTTAGCCTTCTCGGCGGGATGCCGGAAATCCTCCATGAAGTCTTTCAGCAGGCGACTCCCCTCGATCATGTTGTGGGCCGCTTGCTTAAAGAGTTCGAAAAACGCTTCTTCGCGGGGGATCAGACCAAACATCATAGGCTCACTTGTTTCTTCCTCATTTCATCTTCTAAGGGATGCCCGTGTTGACTCCTACTGCGCACGTTCACCGAGCACCTTCCATGAAGTCGAGCTGCGCCCGACACGGGAGGGGGCCCAAACTAATTCCCCTCCCGCACCCATGCGTGCGGGGTGCGGGAGCACAGGAGTCGACACGGGCATCCTTTCTCTTTGTTACCACCGGACTAATCCCGTCGCCCAGGTCAGCCCTCCGCCGAACGCTCCCAGCAGTATCAGATCGCCTGAAGCCACACGCCCTTCACGAACCGCGTGGTCGAGAGCGATGGGGAGGGACGCCGACGAGGTGTTGCCGAACCCTTCGATCACCGTGTACATACGTTCGGACGGTATCCCCAGCCGTTCTCTGAGACGGCGCAAGATCCGCGCATTGGCTTGATGCAGGATGACCTGCCGGATCTCCTCTTTTGTGACGCCGAACTCTTTGAGAAGATCCTGGACGGCCCGCTCGAGCCGCCGGGTCGCCAGCCGGAACAATGAGGCTCCCCGCATCCGAATCACATGCTGCAGGGTACCGACGGTTTCGGCGGATGTCGGTCGCCTTGAGCCTCCTGCCGGCATCTCTATCAGGTGAACTCCGGCCCCATCCGCATAGAGCCGGATTCCGAGTATCCCGCTCGCCGGCGGACTCTGCGCCATCTCTCCGACGAGTACCGCCGCTCCAGCTCCGTCGCCGAACAGAATGGCCGTCGCAAGATCCTTCCGGTCGAGAAAACGCGACTTCACTTCCGCCCCGATTACCAGACAGGTGTGGGCCTGCCCGCTGCGAATCTTCGCATCCGCCATCGACAGCCCATACAGAAACCCTGAGCAAGAGGCTTGGACATCGAAGGCGGCGGCGTGCGATAGTCCCAGCACGCGCTGCACATGACAGGCCGTAGACGGAAACACAGTATCCGGAGATGTGGTTGACACCACAACCATGTCGACTGACGCCTTAGCGATCCCGGCCGCCTGGAGCGCCTGTACTGCGGCTGAGGCCGCAAGATCCGATGTGCTTTGCCGTTCATCGACCCACCGGCGGGTCCGAATGCCGGTGAGCCGGTGGACTTTTGCCGGTACAAGCCCGAGGGGAGACGCGACCTCGTCGTTGCCCACCACTCGCTCCGGAAGACAGGACCCAGTTCCGACAATCCGACTTCGTCGCACCGATTTCCTCCTGTCTGGCGACTCCCAGCAAGCCAGCGGGATTATAGGTCCCTCCACCCGGAGGGTCAACCACAGGTCCGTTTAGATTGCATTTTAAGACCGTCTCTGCTACACATTTCCACTATGAAGCGTGTACACAAGACAGCATTCGATTCTCCTGTCCTTCCGGGACGCGTGGCGGTGTTTGCATGGAGCTTCACACTGGGGGTGTGTCTGATCGCCGCACCGGGCTGCTCCAGCACGCCGAAAACCTCGCCAACGGGGGGCAAGGCCGTCAGCGGGACGGATGAACAGATTTTCATCGGAGACTCTATCGAGAAGAACTACGACCCGAACGTCATCATGAAGCGAGGTGAGGCCTTTTTTGAAAAGGAAGAGTACGCGGAAGCCCTCGTGGAGTATCAACACTTTCTCGATCTACATCGGGTTCATGTCTTAGCCCCTTATGCACAGTACCGGCTTGGCGAAACCCATTTCAAAATGGCGAAATCGATCGACCGCGATCCGGAACCGATCCGCAAGGCGATCGCGGCGTTTGAAAGACTTCGCAGAGAGTTCCCGGGAAGTCGCTACGACGCGCAGGCCGTCCAAAAGATTCAAGAGTGCCATGACTGGCTGGCCCAGACCCATTTGTTCGTCGGAGAATTCTATTACCGACGCGGATCATACCTCGCAGCCGCACACAGGTTCGAGCAGATCATCAAGCAATACCCCGATAAGTCCGTCGCGCCGGACGCGCTCTATTTCCTGGCCATGAGCTATAAAGAAATGGGAGCGCAGGACTGGGCTGACGATCACTTGGTTCTGCTCGCCGAGAAGTACCCGGACAGCAAATACGCATCGGACGGGAGGAAGATCTTGGCGAAGCGCGGAGGCGCCAAGCCGGCAACTACCCTGACAGCAAAATCAGAGGAGACCTCGCATCGCAAAGAATCTCAACAGACTCAGCTTGCCGACAACCTTCCCTCGCCTATCCAATCCCTTCTCCCGGACCAGCCGCCGTTGAGTCTGAACGTGCCATCCGCCGGTTCCCTCAGCCAGTCGTTCATTTCGTGCCGTCTCGGCGCCTGGTGCTGAACATGGCGTTTAGCGGAGCGGAATCGCTTCGAGCAGCAGTTCGCGGAAGGAAGACTTCACCAATCCCTTGGCCTGCCGCAAGAAACCTTCATAGGTTTGCCGGCCACGCAGCACGTCGTAGTAGAGATTGATCACTTCCTCATAACGATGCATGAGTCGATGGCAGAGCCGGGGGAAAGAATACACGATCCGGGCAAGGCGGGACGCGACTCGAAACTCCGAGTAGATTTCCTTTCCCACGGCGAGTTCGTAGTCGGTCAAGGCGCAATGCTGGTCGCGAAACGTGTTGAGCACGGTGACGGCAGCCATCTGTCCTGAGCGTACGGCATAGTAGATGCCCTCGCCGAACAATGGATCGACGAGGTGGCCGGCGTCGCCCACCAGCATCGCGCGTCCCTCCACGAGTTTCGAGGCGCTCGACCCGGTGAACAGGCCATAGCTCCCACGAAACAACGGTAAGGGGTGGCCGGCCGGCTGAGGCACATTCCAACTGGCAAGGCCTTTCTCATCGCGAATGAATCGCTGGAAGATCCGTTTCGGGCTGGAAGCTTTGCCGCGGAATTCAGCCACCCCGATCGACAGCCGTTCTCGTTTCGGAAATATCCAGGCATAGCCTCTCGCTGTCGCACCCAGATCGATGAGAACCCTGCCCTCGCCCGGATAATGCGGATCCCTCCCGATCGCCACTTCGCTCTCCAGTGTCGGCATGCGTTTCATCTGGCGGCCCGGGAACAGTCGCTGGGCCACCACACTGTTCGCGCCGTCGGCACCGATGAGTACGCGGGCCCGATACCGGCCCTTGTCCGTCGTCACTTCGATCCCATCAGAGAGTTGCTGGAACGCGACCGCCTGCTCTCCTTCATGAATCTCCGTTCCGGTTCGCCTGGCTTTTTCCACCAAAAGAGAGTCGAACCGATCTCGCATCACCATGTATGCGATAGGCATGGATGATTCGATGAGGAAGGGAGCTTCACCGCGATAGGCGAATTGCACCCCGTAAATCGTATGTTCCACCACTGATTTGAAGTCGGCATCCAGGATTTGGTCGATGCGGACGGACAATCCGCCGCCGCAGACCTTGTAGCGAGGATGAGATTGCTTATCGAGGGCGAGCACGGAGAGACCTGCACGGCTCAACTCGTATGCGGCGGTCGCTCCGGCGGGTCCCATACCGACCACGAGAACGTCGTGCAGTTGGGGGTCAGGTGAGGCGAGCATGGGAGCTATGGGAGCTGATGATAGCTGAATGCTTACTGGCCAACGTACCACCCAATCCCATACCGCTCAAGAAAACTCGTAATCATGGTCAAAGAGTTGGCATAGATCATCATGCCCACCACGATAAGCAGCACGCCGCTCACGGTTGACACGCCCCACAGGTAGGCACGAACTTCCTTGAAGTAACCCAGAAAACGATCCACGCCCAGCGCCGTCAGGAACAGCGGTAGCGCCAATCCGAACGAATAGCAGGTAAGCAGGATCACGCCGCTGAAGAGCGACTCGGTCGTGCTGGCATACAGCAGGATCGTGCCGAGGACCGGGCCCACACAGGGGGTCCACCCCGCAGCGAACGCCACACCGATGAGGAACGATCCAAGATAGCCGGCCGGTCGGCTCCGGAATTGGAAGCGATGTTCCATCTTGAGAAAACCGATGTTCAGGACCCCCAGCAGGTACAAGCCGAACACGATGATCACGATCCCGCCGATGCGGCGAATGTGCTCCTGGTAAACGATGAGCGCCTGGCCGACCAGGCTTGCTGAGGCGCCGAACGCCACGAACACCGCGGTGAACCCGGCAATGAAGAGCAGCGAGTTGAGCACGATGGCTTTCCTGAACCTCGTGCGTTCAGCCGCATCCATCAACTGCTCAACCGACAGCCCGGTGATATAGGAAATATAGGAAGGAACAAGCGGTAACACGCAGGGCGATACGAAGGACAACAACCCGGCGGTGAACGCGGCCACCAGAGAAATCTGTTGGATAGATTGCATCTCAGGACGCTCGGATCATGGACTCAACGATCTGCCGCGCTTCCGGACTCTGCCAATCCCGTGCGCCAAAGATCCGGTTCCTGATGATGCCATGTCGATCCACCAGGAACGTCATCGGAAGCGTCCGCGCTCCGTAAGCTAACCCCGTGCGGAAATCGGAATCGTGCAAGATGGGGAAGGTGAGCCCGATCTCTTGCTGGAACGGTCTGGTGACGGCGGCGCCTTGCAGATCCGTAGACACAGCGAGGATCTCGAAGTCCTTCCGGCTGAAGGTTCGATACAACTGCTCCATCGCCGGCATCTCGACCCGACAAGGGCCGCACCATGTCGCCCAAAAATTGATCAGCACGATCTTGCCGCGAAGTTGAGCGAGAGAAACGACATTGCCGTCGAGATCGCGGAGCTGGAAATTCGGCGCCTCCTCTCCCAGCTTCACGCCTACACGTTCGGCAACGCGGAGCAACCCGGCTGGATGGGTGGGGAGAACCAGCAACAAGGTGGCATCGGCGGTTGCGCTGGTGAGGAAGAGCGCGCTCATGAAAATCGAGAACTCTCGCAGGTGCATCATGATCGTGGGTTACAACGGCCGATCCGCAGACTACACCGGAGGTTGCGCAGGCTTCAGCGCAACCTTGAGCAATTGCGTGACGACCTGCAAGTTGTCCAACCTGGTCCAATCCCTGGGCCCGATGACTTTCTCCCGGAGGACGCCCTCTTGATCGATAATGTAGGTCTCAGGGACGCCCATCAGCTTATACCGCTTGTCGGTCTGCCCCCAGGAATCAACCAAAACCGGAAAGGTCAGGTTCAGGCCTTTGACAAAAGGCGGGATGTCCTTCTTAGTCGTCACCCGGTCGATGCTGACGGCCAAGACGACCAGGCCGTCCTTCTCGAAATTCTTGTGCAAGATCTCCATAGACGGCATCTCTTCCCGGCAGGGCTTACACCAGGTTGCCCAGAAATTCAGGAAGACGACCTTGCCGCGAAAATCCGACAGACGGACTTCCTTGTCATTGAGATCGGGCAGTCGGAAGTCGGGAGCTGCCTTGCCGACCATGAGTGGCTCGTATTTCGCGCTCTGCGACCAGACGACTAAAAAGACCAATCCCAGGATCGCAGCCGCAGCAAGAAGAATAACGAGGCGAGACAGGCCGGGCCGTTGCGAGGCAGGAACCGAGGTCGTGACGGTGTGTTCAGTCATAGGGAAAGCCTGGCTAGCCCCTCACCACTTTATGCGTATGCATGCAAACCGGACAAGAGAAAATTTACACCCCAGAAACAGAATATGACCATAAGAAATCCGAAAATCGCATAGACGGCCGCGCGTCGTCCCTCCCACCCGCGGGTCATCCGCGCGTGGATGTAAGCGCCGTAGATCAGCCATACGATCAGCGACCAGGTCTCCTTGGGATCCCAACTCCAGTACCCACCCCAAGCATAGTTCGCCCACATGGCGCCGAGGATGATGCCGAACGCCAAGAGTGGAAACCCCACCATGATGGCCTTATAGCCAAGTTCGTCGATGGTTTCTAAATCCGGGAAGGCCTCGAAGAAGCGTGACCGGCTCCCGGCCCGTTCGGCGCGCTCCTTCAACAGATACATCATGCCTAATCCGCCCGCCATGGCAAAGGCCGCATAGCTGGTCAACGTGATGGAGACGTGAATATAGATCCAGTAACTGTTCAACGCCGGAACCAGTGGTTCGGCGGTTTGATAGCGATAGGGCAACAACGAGGCCGCGCCCATCGCGATAAACCCGATGCCCACCACGAAGGCCCCGATAGCCCTAATCTTGTAGCGAAGCTCCAGGAGCACATACCCTAAGATGATCGCCCATGACACATACGCCATGGCCTCAAACTGGTTCGACCAGGGAGCAAACGTCCCTGAATGCTGCATCCGCTCGTACGCGCGCGTACCGAGAGCGAGTGTATTCATCAACCATCCGAAGATTGTGACGAGGGTAGCGACTTGACCGAGCTGCGCGGCCCAGGCCCCGTCCCGCTCGTCAAAACTCTCGGTGAGATGTCCTGCCGCGGCGAACTGCATCGCCGGACGCCGCGCGAAGAGATACGCCACGTAGAGCACAAGGGCGGCTAGGTAGAGCCAGAACGTCATATCGAACAAGAAAAGCGAGCGTGCCATAAAAAACCTCCTGAGCGATCAGCGGTCAGCGGTCAGCTTTGTCCGAAAGCTGACCGCCGATGACTGAAGGCTTATGCTTTCATGTGTTCAATCCGTTGCGTCAGCTTCCGGAATTCCTTTTGGAAATCAATCTGGCTCTTGTGGGTAGTCCCGCCGACGTGCACGGTCACCCCGGCCGGACCAGGAACGATCTTGGCCCATAGCCGGCGATGGTAGATGAATGAGGACAAGGTAATACCCACGACGATCATGGTCGAACCGATCCAGACGACGTTGATCCCGGGGTTCTTCGCGATCTGCAGACCTGTGAACTGCTTCGGCTTGTAGCCGACCAGCTCAAACTGGTACTTCGACCCTTGAATTTCAAACAGATCGGGGTACTGGTAAAAGATCCACGGCGTCGCCTGCACAGAATTCCGTTCGTTGATCGCCAGGCGAATGGCCGGATTCGCATGTTCGACGGTTTTCGAGAATACTTTCTTCTCCGTCGAATTGAACGCGAAATCCGCGACGAAATCCGTCATGGACAGTTTCAGATCAAGGTCTTGCACAGTGGCTTCTTTTTGCCACTCCAGATCGATCGTTTTGAGCACCTTGTCCGTCGCTTTGTCTTTGATGTTGAGGCGGGCAACCTCGATCCGATCCCAGGCGTCGCCATAGCTGGACTGATAAAACCAGATGCCCTTGTAGACCAGCGGGTCGTTCACCGTAATCGTTTTGGTGGTCACGGGCTCACCCTGTTCGATGACGGTCAAGGTGCTGTTGTACGACTTCACTGCGCCATTGTCGTGGTAGTCGATCCAGAATTTATCCACGCGAAGGTCGAAGTTGCCGCGAGGGATGTGATAGGTTTGCCCCTCCAGGCACACACCAAATTCCTGAAATCCATAGTAGCTGCCGATCAGCCCCCCGAGCACAATGACGGTCGCGCTCAGATGCGCCATATGGGCGCCGATTCGTCCCATGATGCCTTTGGTCGCATAGAGCGTGACCTCGCCCGGCTCATTCTTCGCGAGCACGCGATAGCCTTTCTCAGCGAACATCTGGACCATGTGTTCCGCCACGGCTTCTTTGGAGGCAGCCACCGAGACTTCAGTCCGCTGCTTCATCCCCTTCACAAACGCGAGGGACACGCCGAGCTTATCCTGACGAGTGGAGCGCCAAACAGCCGGGAATCGTTTATAAAAGCAGGTGAGGGAATTGATGCAGAGCAGCCCCAGAAGGCTCGTGAACCACCAGGTGTGATAGACGTCGGTGAAGCCGAGACGGAGAAACCAACGATAGGCCTCCTCGCCATACTCACTGATGTAGGTTTCCGGTCGTTCGCCCTGCTGGATCACGGTCCCGATCGTTGCCGTCATGGCCAGCACGAGAAATAAGAACATCGCCAGCTTGATCGAAGCAAAGAATTCGACCAACTCGCGCGAGAACTCCTCCCATCCCAACCCGGGAGCGGAAGGTTTGGTCGTGCCTTGTTCGGTCAGGACGTCAGGCTTCCCATTCATGGGATCTCAACGCTCGCGCTCGGAGGCAGCGTTCGCGCACATGACATACGTAGAACGCATAGAAACGGACACTTAGCCCCACAGCGTAGACCCGCCTCGTGACGATCACTGGCGAGGGAAGTGGGGGTGAAACAGGCAAGAAACCCGCAACACATCGGCAAGACAAGCTATCTTACAAGTCGCTTCAAAGCACTGTCAAGCAACCGACAGCGGGGGAGACCGGCATTCATCCATTAATTATGGATGGACAAGTCGGGGCATCTTCAATTATATTCGCTCAGCTTCGGAACGTGCTTGCATGAGTCTTAATGCAGTCAGACCGTAACCATTTGAGGGGGCAATGAGAAATAACTACCTGTTCACATCGGAATCAGTCACCGAAGGCCATCCGGACAAAATTGCCGATCAGATATCCGACGGCATCCTCGATGCCATTATCGCTCAAGACAAGCACTGTCGAGTCGCGTGTGAGACGATCCTGACGACCGGAATCGCCTTCGTCGCCGGCGAGATTTCCACAAAAGCTTATGTTGAAATTCCCGACATCATTCGCGACGTGATCAAGGACGTCGGGTACACGGACGCCCGCTGGGGCTTCGACTACCATACCTGCTCGGTGCTCACATCGATCCATAACCAGTCGAACGACATCGCCATGGGCGTGGACTCCGGTGGCGCCGGCGACCAAGGGTTGATGTTCGGCTACGCCACGAATGAAACCGAAGAGTTGATGCCGATGCCGATTGTGCTCGCCCACCGTTTGACGCGCCGGCTGGCAGAAGTGCGCAAAAAGAAGATCCTTTCCTGGGTCCGCCCAGACGGAAAATCCCAAGTGACCATTGAGTACAAGAACGGCAAGCCGGCTCGGATCGATACCATCGTCGTCTCCTCCCAGCATGACCCAGACGTCACCAATAAACAGATTGAACGCGACATCTTGGAGCAAGTGATCAAGCCCGTTATGCCGAAGGGACTGTATGACCAGACCAGCGTGAAACATTACATCAACCCCACCGGTCGGTTCGTTGTGGGCGGCCCCATGGGCGATACGGGACTCACCGGCCGCAAGATCATCGTAGACACGTATGGAGGCCATGGCAGCCATGGCGGTGGCGCCTTCTCCGGCAAAGATCCCACAAAGGTAGACCGCTCGGCCTCCTACATGGCACGCTATATCGCCAAGAACATCGTCGCATCCGGCTTAGCGGACAAGTGCGAAGTCCAGCTCGCCTATGCGATCGGCGTCGCTGATCCGGTCTCGATCCTTGTCGATACCAAGAACACGGAGCACGTGTCGGTGGAAAACCTCGACAAGCTCGTCCGCAAACATTTCCCGATGACTCCGCGTGGCATTATCGACCATCTCAAACTCCGTCGCCCGATCTTCAGGAAGACGGCGGCGTACGGACACTTCGGTCGGAACGAACCGGAGTTCACCTGGGAGAAGATCGACAAGGCCAAGGTGCTCCGCAAGGAAGCCGGCCTGTAGCGAGTGCGTTGGCGTGAACCTCTCGTGGGGGACGGACCTTGTGATCCGTCCCCTTTCTTTTGCCCCCACGAACGACCATCTGACTGGCTATCAGCTATTAGCCATCAGCTATCAGCTCTTCTGAAGGAGGAACCGTGGACTACGATGTGAAGGATATCCAATTAGCAGACCAAGGCCATCTCAAGATCGAATGGGCCGAAGCCACCATGCCGGTGCTGCGCCTCATCAAGAAACGCTTTCAACGAGAACAGCCACTCAAGGGCATGAGAGTCACAGCCTGCCTGCACGTAACGACCGAGACCGCCAACCTCATGAAAACCCTCCAGGCCGGTGGAGCCGATGTGCGGCTCTGCGCTTCCAACCCACTCAGCACCCAGGATGACGTGGCGGCGGCGCTGGTGAAACACGACGGCATCCCCGTCTTTGCCATCAAAGGCGAGGACAACAAGACCTATTATCAGCATATTGAATCGGCCATCGCCCACAAGCCGCAGATTTCCATGGACGATGGGGCTGATGTCGTCTCTACCTTACATTCAAAGCGCAAAGATCTGCTCAAACACGTCATCGGCGGGACCGAAGAAACCACCACCGGCGTCATCCGGCTACGGAGCATGGCCGAGAAGAAAGTGCTGCGCTTCCCGGTGATTTCCGTCAACGACGCGGACACGAAACACATGTTCGACAACCGCTATGGCACAGGCCAGAGTACGATGGACGGAATCATCCGTGCGACCAACCGTTTAGTCTGCGGATCAACAGTGGTGGTCGCCGGATACGGTTGGTGCGGGCGCGGCATCGCAATGCGCGCGAGAGGAATGGGGGCGGACGTGATTGTCACTGAAGTCGATCCGTTGAAGGGTTTAGAGGCCGTCATGGACGGCTTCCGCGTCATGCCGATGGAACAGGCTGCGCCGGTCGGCGACTTCTTCGTCACCGTCACCGGCAACCTCAAGGTCGTGCGCGGCGAGCATTTCGCCAAGATGAAGGACGGCGCCATCGTCTGCAACTCAGGGCATTTCAATGTCGAGCTGGACATTCCAGCGTTGGAGAAATTGAGCAGCAAGCGTCGCATCATCCGTCCCGGCGTGGAGCAGTTCACCTTAAAGAATGGCCGGCGCGTTAGCCTGCTGGGTGAAGGACGGCTGGTGAACCTCGCCACGGCAGAAGGTCACCCCTCTAGCGTCATGGACATGAGCTTTGCCAATCAGGCTCTGGGCGCAGAGTACATTGTGAAGAATCACAAGATGCTGGAGAAGAAGGTGTACCCGGTACCGGCCGCCATCGACAAAGAGATCGCCAGGCTCAAGCTGGCCGGTATGGGGATGCAGATCGACAAGCTGACGGCGGAGCAAAAGAAGTATTTGGCGTCATGGGAGATGGGGACCTAGGGCGAGTGGGCAGCTAGGCAGGTCCTGTGCTCCCGGAACCCCCGCTTCAGAAAGCGGTCGTTCGACGGCCGCAATTGGACCAGCCTAGCTGCCCACTCGCCCTCTCCGCTAGGGGAGAATGGCAGCAACAGAAGGCCACCGTCGAGGTGGCCTTTTCTTTTGAGACAGTTTCAGCATTCCTTCCCCGCACAATTGACAGCAACGACTTGGGAATTTGACCTCAGAAACCAACCAAGTTATCCTTCCGCGATGCAAAGCCGAAAGCAACACCACCAACGGCCAAGCAAACGATATGGTGCAGCCGAACTGTTTGGGCGTTCGTTGGTAGGAATCGCGCCAAAAGAATTGCGAAGTCTGTCGTCTACCGAAATCCGAAACATTAATTGCCCTTTCAAACCCGACCACGCCAAATGCCACAAAAAAGGAGGTGTGTGCTCACTGGCCTTATATGAGAGGGGAAATGATGGAAAGGTTACCGTTTCCAGTTCTCCTGTCACCACATGCCCGAGTCGTTTTCTAGAAGAAAGCGCGGTGTTCAGGTGGGTGAGCAAGACTTTGCTCGAAACCCCTGAGGCAAAAATCGTCAATGAAGTTTCGTTCCTTATCAGTAGTGTCCCAACGTTGATGCCCTGTATCTCGCTAACATGCTGAGCACAC
>JBBIQV010000046.1:0-18538 GCA_037442105.1 Nitrospiraceae bacterium
GCTCGACTTCTGGATGACTTCGGAAGATCTGCCCGATCCCAACAACCGTGTGCTGGTCGGCAGGGACGGAGCGATCACCCTGGCCTATACCGAAAATAATCTGGAGGCCCATCGCCGGTTGGCCGCGAAACTCAAAAGCATGCTCAATCACATCGGCTGCGAAGATCATCTGTTGCCGACGCATCTCTACCTGGGAAAGAAGATTCCGATTGCGGGGACAGCGCACCAGTGCGGCACGGTCCGGTTCGGGCTCGATCCGAAGACCAGCGTGCTCGACGTGAACTGCAAGGCGCACGACCTGGACAATCTCTACGTCGTCGATGCCAGCTTCTTCGTGTCGAGTTCAGCGGTGAATCCGTCACTGACGATCATTGCAAATGCGCTGCGAGTCGGAGATCACCTACTCTCAAGGCTCTCGTGAAGCGTCATCCGTGAAGCGTGAAGCGCATGAAGGAAATCATGATGCGTACACTCCTCAACGCACGGTGGTTTCGAGTTGCTGCCCTTTGCTTATCACTCATCACTCATCACCCATCACTGGCCGGCGCTGAGCCGCGCACTGTCGTTCAATCCGTCGCGTCTGTCGGGTTTACCGTCTCCGACATGGACCGATCCGTTTCCTTCTATCGCGACGTGCTGACGTTCAAACAAGTCAGCGACGTCGAAGTGGATGGGCCTGAGTACGACAAGCTCTATGGCATCTTCGGCGTGCGGGCCCGTGTGGTCCGCATGCAACTCGGCGAGCAACAGATCGAAATGACACAGTTCATCTCGCCCCCGGATCTGCGGCCGATTCCCGTGCCCTCCTACAGCCACGATCTGTGGTTCCAGCACTTCGCCATCGTGGTGCGGGACATGGAGGCGGCCTGGGCACAGCTGCGCCGGCATCACGTTCGCCAAATTTCACCGAGACCGCAGACGATTCCTGCTTCGAATGTACCTGCCGCCGGCATCAAGGCGATCAAGTTCCGCGATCCCGACGGCCATAACCTCGAACTGCTTTGGTTTCCAGAAGGGAAGGGGAACCCTGTGTGGAAGCGGGGAGGGACGGACCTATTCCTCGGTATCGACCACACGGCGATGACCGTGCGCAGCACGGAGAGCAGCGCGAAATTCTATCGGGATCTGTTGGGCATGACGGTGGCAGGGGGTACGCTCAACATGGGCCAGACTCAACAGTATCTCGACAGTTTGCCCGGCGCCCGCACGCGCGTGACCGGCCTCGCTGCACAAACAGGTCCACCCGGCTTAGAGTTTCTCGAATACGAATTGCCGACGGCGGGCCGGCCCTTTCCCGCCGATTCCCACCCGACCGATCTCTGGCATTGGCAAACCACGCTGGTGGTCTCGGATGTGGAGGCAGCCGCGGCGACGCTGAAAGAGACCGCGCAGCTTGTGTCCTCCGGTGCGGTGTCGGTCCCCGACGGAAGCTTGGGATTCAAGAAGGCGGTTCTCGTTCGTGACCCCGATGGTCATGCGATCCAACTTGTGTCACCATGAGCACCGCGACGATTGCCGCAACGGGAACGCCACGTACGATGTCGATGTGGATCAAGCTGGGTCTTGCCGCGGCGGCGATAGTCGCCGGCTGGTGGGGCCTCGCCTCCATTGACTATGAGCGGTATCTCTCGCCTGACGCCATCGCGCGATGGCTGAACGATGCCGGGCCGCTGGCGCCGCTGCTCCTGATCGGCAGTATGGTCGGGGCGGTCATCATTCCACCCATTCCGAGTTTGCCGTTGGATCTGGCGGCCGGCGCCGCCTTCGGGCCCTTCTACGGCGCGCTCTACGCGGTGATCGGCGCGGAAATCGGCGCGGTCGTCTGCTTTCTCATCGCGCGATCGCTTGGACGCGACGCGCTCTCCCGCTTCATGAAGACTGAGAATACCTTTTGCCAGATGTGCACGGACCATCAGCTGATGGGCGCCATGTTCATTGCGCGGTTCATCCCGATCTTTTCGTTCGACGTGGTGAGCTACGGCGCAGGCCTCACGAACATCTCGCTCAAGACCTTCGCGCTCGCGACCCTGTTCGGCATGGCGCCTCCGACCTTCGCCTTTACGTATCTGGGCAGCAGCGTCGTCAGCGCCCAATGGCCCTTGATCGCCGGGGGCGTCGTCATGGTCGCGTTTTTCCTCGCGATGCCGAAGATCCTCACGAAGCATCGCAACAGCCGCTTCGCGCGTTTGTTCCTCGGTCCCCCGCCGCCTGTGTTGAGCAGGGTCGAATCGGCCCCCGTAGGAGTCAGAACGGAAATTCCCCTCCAAATCCGCTGCACCGGCTGCGGCGCAGCGATCCCCAGTCCCGATCTCTCGATTTCATGATTCCGGCTGTGTTAGGAAACCGGGACCGAGTAATGCGTGGTCAGTGGAAGGACTGGAAAGGAGACGAATGGGCGGCGTATGGCTGGTAGTGATAATCCTGCTCAGCGTCGCAGGAAGTAGCCTGTCGGCTCGGGCGGAAGTATCCGTGACCTTCTTGGTGTCACCGGATGGAAATGATGATAATCCAGGTACCATGGACGCGCCGTTCCGCACGATCAAGCGCGCTCAAGCTGCCGTTCGTCGCCTCACCGCGACCCAGTCCGGCGACATTACGGTATTGCTGCGAGGGGGGACCTACGCGTTGGTCAACCCCCTGCGGTTTGAGGCGCAGGATTCTGGGCAGAACGGATTTCACGTTCTGTATCGAGCCTACCCAGGCGAGCATCCTATCCTCAGCGGAGGACAGATCATTACGGGCTGGAAACAAGATCGGGAAGTCCGGTTACGGGCAGATGTGGGCCCGTCGAGGTTTCGGCAACTGTATGTACGAGGTGTCCGAGCCACGAGGGCGCGCACCCCGAATGCTCCTGACTATCTGCGTCTTATCCGTTGGGATGATGAGGACCAGCGCATCGAGATTCCTCCTGTTCCCGTCGCCTCATGGTCTAATCTTTCCTCGGTGGAACTCGTGATCTTCAAAGAGTGGACGCAGGATATCCTTCGACTCAGCTCGGTCCGTGAAGGGGAAGGGGGGCTGTCTCTTCTAGTTCAGGAACCTGATAGGCAAAAAGCCTTCATGGGGCATCGTTATCTTCGAAAGGACACCCAGAGCTTCTATATCGAGAATGCACTCGAAGCGCTCGATTCACCCGGTGAGTGGTACTTGAGGCCTTCCACCGAGGAGGTCTTCTATCGCCCGCGGACAGGGGAGACGTTGGGGGAAAGTGACGTCGTGGCGCCGCGACTGGAACAACTCCTAGTAGTCCAAGGGAAGGGCGGGGCGCCGGTGCATCACCTGACCTTCGCGGGTCTGTCATTTGAATATGGAGGCTGGCAAGGGCCGAGTGAGGAGGGTTTTGCCACCGGACAGGCAGACAAACTACTTGACCCGCTCGAACCGAATGGTGGTCGTGTCGCTGTCGCTGTTTCGTTGGTTCATGCCCACCACGTTCGGTTCGAGCGCAATGAGTTTCGACATCTCGGCGGGACGGCGTTAGGGCTGCACACCGGCGTCCATCAAATCGAGATCGTAGGCAACCGCTTCGAAGATCTCTCGGCCGGAGCGATCGTGGTGGATACGCTACTTGAATCGCGCCCGCTTGATCCGCGCCTGGTCTGCCACGACATCCTCATCGCGAATAATCTGGTCCATGACATCGGCAGAGAGTATCGATCCAGCGTAGGGATATTCGCGGGGTACGCGCATCGCGTTAGGATCGAACACAATGACATCTCCGATGCTCCGTATACCGGAATCAGCGTGGGATGGGGATGGACGGACGAGCGGACGAGCTTAGGTGACAACCGCATTGTGGCTAACAAGATCGGCCGCGTAATGAATTTCATGGCCGATGGCGGCGGTATCTACACGCTGTCAAAACAGCCTGGAACCGTGATCGGTGAAAACTACGTGCACGATCTCGTCCGTTCTCCTTGGGCAGGGGAGTTTCCTATCGCAGCGATTTATCTGGATGAAGGAAGCAGCGAGATCGCGGTGACGAATAATGTGCTGGAAAATGTTCCGCTGGGTATTCTCTTTCATCGGGCGTCCGGGAACACCATTGCAAACACGGACTCTTCCTTCGAAGAGCGCAATCACGCTACAAACAACGTATTCTCGAGGGAGGCCGGATTTCTGCCTGAGAGCATCAAGTCCCATGCCGGACTTGAGCCTGCCTATGCTGATCTTCGTCCTCCCGGGGCAACGTGACCGAAACGGGATCTCCGTAGCTCTGGCGTATCTCCCGGCTATTGCGGGCTTTTCCGTGCCGATGCTAGACTTCCTTTCCGCAGTTTGCCGTTCATCTAGCAGGCAACAGAATGTAAGCTGGTCTCGGTAGGAAAGGGTACGATGGCGGATCACCTCTCCGTGTTGGCTCACCCTGAGCGGCTGAGTGCTCTTCGCTCCTACGAGATTCTCGATACGCCGCCGGAGCCCGCATTCGACCGCCTCGCCAAGCTGGCCGCGCAACTCTGTGGAGCCCCCTACGCCGCCATCACCTTTCTCGACGGCACCAGAAAATTCCTCAAAGCCAGAGTCGGATTCACCGAGGTCGACGCGCCGGATGCCCCGGATTTCTGTTGCCAGGCAGCCGGCCAGTCTGATCTCTTTCTCGTGCCTGACGCCACCAAGGACGAACGATTCAAGAGCCATCCGCTGGTCACAGGATCGTCCCAAGTGCGGTTCTATGCCGGCATTCCGTTGAAAAGTGTGGAAGGGCACCTTCTTGGCACGCTTTGCGTGCTTGATCGGATGCCGCGCGAGCTGACCAAGGAACAACGAGATGCTCTCTGGGTGCTCGGCAGTGAAGTCGTCACGGAGTTGGAATTACGTCGGACGCGCAAGCAGCTGGAAGCGGGCACGTTCCGCCAGGATCCGGTGCTTGGAGCCCGGTACAAGGCCGATGAATTTCTGCGCTCGCTTGTCGAAGGGACGGTCGCCTCGACCGGCGGCGATTTCCTTCGTGAACTCGTGAAGCACGTCGCAGCGGCCCTAGGCATTCGCTACGCCTTCGTGGGCTACTTGCTCCCCGAATCACGCATCCGCACGCTCGCCTTTTGGAAAGGCGACGGGTATATGGATCAGCTCGAGTACAGCCTGGAAGGCACGCCTTGTACGAAGGTGATCAATGGGGAAGCCTGCCACTACGCGCAGGATGTGCAGAAACTCTTCCCGCGCGATGAAGACCTGGTGAAGTTGAACGTATCGAGCTATCTTGCCGTCCCGTTAAAAGATCCAAAAGGCGAAGTCCTTGGCCATCTCGTCGCGATGGACGTCAAGCCGATGGTCCTGACCACCGAAGAGATCGACGTCTTCAAACTGTTCGGCGAGCGCGCCGGGGTTGAGATCTACCGCCAAGTGATCGAGTGGTCGCTACAAGAACGGGAGACGACGCTGCGCGCGATCGTAGAGGCTACCTCCGCGACGGTGGGGAGAGAGTTTTTCGATTCCCTGGTCCGGCACCTCGCGACCGCATTGGGCGTGGATTATGCGTACATCTCGGAGCTGAAGCCGGACGGATCCCGTTTCCAATCCAAGGCCGCCTGGGGGAAGGGGCAGAAGCTGCCGCCCTTCGACGTACCGTCGGGAGGACCCTGCGAAACGGTGCTTACTAAGCGGTGCGTGCATCATGCGGACGGACTTCCTGATCTCTATCCGCATGTGCAGTTGATCCAGGACATCGGCGTCATCAGCTACTGCGGTGTGCCGGTGGTCGACTCGACCGGCCGTGTGCTGGGACACCTCGCCGTCATGGACTCCAAACCCCTGACCGACGAATCGCGCGTGACCTCGGTGCTGACGATCTTTGCAGGGCGCGCAGCTGCGGAGATTGAACGTCTGGAGATGGAAGCCGCATTGAAGCAGAACGAAGCCCGGCTTCTGGATCTATTCGACGAAGCGCCGATTGCCTACGTCAATGAAGGCCTTGACTCGAAATTCATTAAGGCCAACAAGACGGCATTGAAGACGTTGGGCATCACGCCGGACCAAGTCGAAGGAACCTACGGCTTCTCTTTCATCCCGGACACGCCGGATGCGCAGCGGCGGCTGAAAGAAGCGTTTGATTCCATCGGCAAGGGCATCGACACGGCCGGTGTGGTGCTCGAACTCCGCCGCAAGGACAATGGGCACCCGCTGTTTATCAGATGGTGGTCGCGGCCGGATCCGAGTGGCACCTATACCCGCACGATGTTCCTCGACATCACCGAGCAGGTGTTGATGGAGCGCGAGAAAGCCAGGCTGGAAGCGCAGGCCGTCTACCTCCAGGAAGAAATCAAAGGCAGGCACAACTTTGAAGAGCTGATCGGCTCATCCGGCTCGCTCAAGAAGGTCTTGAAAAGCGTCGAACGAGTCGCCCCGACGGACTCGACCGTCCTGATTACCGGCGAAACCGGCACCGGCAAGGAATTGATCGCGCGGGCCATCCATAATCTGAGCCCGCGCAAGGACCATGCGCTGGTGAAGGTGAACTGCGCCGCCATTCCGTCCGGCCTGATCGAAAGCGAATTCTTCGGCCATGAGAAGGGCGCCTTCACCGGCGCGCTCGCGAAGAAGATGGGCCGCTTCGAAGTGGCCGACAAGGGCACGATCTTCCTCGATGAAATCGGCGAGTTGCCGCTGGATCTGCAATCGAAGCTCTTGCGCGTGCTGCAGGAAGGGGAATTCGAGCGGGTCGGCGGTACCCAGACGTTCAAAGTGAATGTGCGGGTCATCGCCGCCACGAACCGCAACCTTGAGCAGCTGTCGAAGAACGGACAGTATCGGCCGGATCTCTATTACCGGCTGAACGTGTTTCCGATTCACCTCCCGCCGCTACGCGAGCGAGAAGGCGACATTCCGATGCTTGCGCAATATTTTGTGCGGAAATTTTCCGCAAGCCTCGGCAAAAAGATCGACCGGATCCCGGAACGGATGATGACGGCCCTCACGCGCTACCAGTGGCCGGGCAATATCCGCGAGCTGGAACACGTCATCGAGCGCGCGGTCATCTTGAGCGAGGGCACCGAACTGGAACCGATCGACTGGCTCACGCCGCCGACTGCCAAGGCCGGCAACGGTAAAACTCTTACGCTCGAAGAAATGGAACGGCAACACATCATCGATATTCTCGACCAGACCAACTGGCGCGTCAGCGGCGACAAGGGCGCGGCCGCTATTCTCGGTTTGAAGCCCACCACGCTCGAAGCCCGCATGAAGAAACTGGGCATCTCTCGCATGAAGCGTGAAGCATGAAGCGTTGTTCGTAGGATGGCTGCCAGAACAACAACATCCTGTTCTCCCTTTCCTCTCGTTACACTGGCCATCTACGTTTCATAGCTAGGCCACCTTTCCCTTCAACGAGATACCCATCACGGTCGACGAACGACGGGATTCACTCCCAACTAATTGGGACGCTCCCAATATCTTAGGAATAGCCCTCCTCCCTTTGTTCTGCATTTCTCCATAGCAGAACGCCATATCCCATCGCCATATCAACAAGTTAGGACGACCTCGACACAGGAATTTCGACTTGGCATCGCCATTGCTGAGTAGGCTGACCATCGAACGGGAGATAAGGCGATGCTGAAAATCACAAAGGTCCAGGAAAGCGGAAACGATGTTCTCCTGAAGCTGGAAGGAAAGATCATGAACCAGTGGGCGGCCCTGCTCGACGGCGAATGCCGCTCGTACTTGAGACGGAAGAAAGCCGTCTACTTGGACTGTTCGCGCGTGGATTACATCGATGGCAGGGGGGTTGAGGTCTTGAACAACCTCCCTCACAAACTCGTCACCCTCATGAGCACGCCCGGTTTCGTCACGGAGTTGTTGCGCGTCGGAGGCCAATCATGAACGCAGATGCCACCACCTATACTGAGTCCATCCGTCCGGCTCGCTCCACAAGCCGGAAGGCACAGTCTGCCAAGGCACCAAGCCTGACGAAGGAAGAGGACCAACTGATCGCCAGGCTTCGACGAGGCGACGAAGGCGCCTTCGATGAATTGGTGAACCAACATCACGGCGCGTTGATCCGGATGGCCATGGGCTATGTGGCGGACCGGGAGGTGGCCGAAGAGGTCGTGCAGGACACCTGGATGGCGGTGATCGAGAGCCTCGATCGCTTCGAAGGCCGCTCATCGCTGCGCACCTGGATCTTCGGCATTCTGATCCACAAGGCGAAGGACCGCGGCGTGCGCGAAAAGCGGCACACGACCTTCTCGGCGTTCGAATCCCATGACGATGACCAGGACGAAGCGGTCGATCCTTCCCGGTTCCAAGAGTCGGGCGAATGGGCAGGCCACTGGGCCTTCCCGCCGCAGCCCTGGGACGATCAGACACCAGAGAAACTCTTGGCAAGTCAGCAAGCCGTGAGCGCGATGAACCAGGCGATCGAGGCGCTGCCAACGACGCTGAAAGAAGTCTTGATCCTCCGCGATGTGGAAGGCGTCGAAGCGAAAGAAGTCTGTGAATTGCTCAAGATCACCGAAACGAACCTGTACGTGCGCTTGCATCGCGCGCGGGAGCGAGTGCGGGTCGCAGTGGAGAAGGCGCTTGGATAGGAAGAAGGCTGAGGTTGAGGCCGAGACGTTTGAGGTTGGAGGGCTGAGGCGCAATGCGATAACTACCTACTACCTACCTCCAACCAACTCCGGGTACCTTTGACCTCAGCCTCAGAACTACCCTTCCACCAGGTAAGAACTCATGGAACAGGGAGACTTAGGGGTGAGACAAATCTCACCCCGGAGACTCCTTCGATGAAAGACCATCCCTCACAATGGATCCACAGCGGACTGACCTGCCGCGATGTCACGGATCGCGTGGCTGAGTACTTCGATGATCGTCTGCCGATGTTCCCCACGGTCCGCGTCGGCCTGCATCTCGCTTCCTGTGCCCATTGCCGAACCTATGTGAAACAGACGGCCCTGGTCTCGGAGGCCGTGGCCTCGCTGCACAAGCAGTACCCTTCGCCGATCCAGCGCCTGCGGTTGCGACAACACTTCGCCGCGAGGCACGCCTGCTGAAAACGCGACCGGATGTTGTAAGAGATCGGTCCTTAACCCGACTGATGGCCATGACAGAACCAGCCACCATGACGATGTTGAGTCCGGAGCAGCTGCGCGTGGAGGAAGCGACGACGCTCGCGCAGCCTGAACGACGCTATGGGCTACTGGCAAAGATGTTGTTTCTCGTCATGGATCTGCTGTACGGGCGCGCCCGCAGCTGGAGTAAATTTAAGGTGCTCGAAGTGATCGCCCGCGTGCCCTATCAGGCGTGGGAACACGTGGCCTATATCGCGATTACGCAGCAATATGAACACGAGGACTTCGCGCGTCGCGTGTTCGATCGCGTCAAAGAGGCCCGGCATCAGCAAGACAATGAACAGTGGCATCTGTTGATCCTGGAAGAATGGATTCACCGGAATCAAGTGAAAGAGAATTTCCTCGTGCACCGGCTCGCGCCTCAGGTCATCGCTTTCTTCTATTACCAGATCAGCTGGCTGCTCTATGTCATGAAGCCGGAGTGGAGCTACCGGCTGAACGTCGATTTCGAGAATCATGCCGAACACGAGTACATGCTGTTCGCGCAGGAGCATCCGGAGTTGGAACAGGTCCCGTTCGAGAGCGCCTTCAAGAAGGACTATGGGAACTTTGCCACGATGGCCGATGTGATCAGACAAATCGGCTACGATGAACGGGTTCACAAGAACGAGAGCATGATGAAGCTGGGGATGGCCCGCTTCGTCTAAGAAGGAGCTGCTATGAAAGCCGTGGCCGTCATTCCCGGACAAGCCGACTCGATCCATCTCGCTGAACTGCCCAAGCCGTCGGTCCATGAAGTGCCGAACGGGCGGGGCGTGCTCGTGCAAGTCTTGCGCGTGGGCGTAGATGGCACCGACAAAGAGATCAACGCGGCCGAATACGGTCAGGCGCCTCCCGGTTATGACTTTCTCGTGATCGGCCATGAATGTTTCGGCCGTGTGGTCGAGGTTGGCCCGAACGTGACCGAGCTCGCGCCGGGCGACTATGTGGTGCCAACGGTTCGTCGCCCCGGCGGCAGCTTCTATGACCAAATCGGCCAGTATGACATGACGCTGGAAGACACCTACTACGAGCGCGGCATCAATCTCCGCCATGGCTATTTGACCGAGTTGTTCGTCGATGACCCGGAATATCTGGTGAAGATCCCGAAAGGCCTCAAGGACGTTGCCGTGCTACTGGAACCGACCTCGATTATCGAGAAAGGCATCATCCAGGCCTATGAAGCGCAACGGCGGTTCAAGATCTGGCGGCCGCGCAAAGCTGCGGTCTTGGGCGCCGGGACTGTGGGTTTGCTCGCCGCGCTCTCGCTCAAGATGAAGGGGTTCGACGTCACCAGCTTCGGAAAACAAACCGGCCCGTCGAGGAATCTCGACCTCTTGGCGCAACTGGGTGTGCGGTACATCTCGACCGACGATCTGTCGATTCGTGAAGCCGCGAAACGTTATGGCCCGTTCGATCTCATGTTCGAAGCGACCGGCTATTCACCGGTCGTCTTCGAGGCGATGGAATGTCTCGGTAAGAACGGCGTGCTGGTCTTGGCGAGCGTGACGGGCGGCGACCGGGAACATCCGATCCCGGCCGACAAGATCAACTTGGATTTCGTGCTCGGCAACAAACTCGTCGTTGGCACCGTCAACGCGAACCGCGAGTATTTCGAAGCCGGCGTCTACGACTTCGCGCGAGCCGAGCTGGAATTCCCCGGCTGGCTGCCCAAGCTCCTGACCCATCCGGTGACGGGCTTGGAGAACTATCAGCAGATGATGCGGACGCTGACCATGGAGAAGAGCGCGATTAAGGTCTATGTGAACGTGGCCTATGAGTAAGGAGCACATCACACAACGAGTTCCTAGATTGTGGCTGGGAGTGTGCTTGAGTCTCTTGATTGCGGCTCCAGTATCAGCCGGCGAGTACTTCGAAAATGATGGGGCGGCGATCGGCGGCTATGATCCGGTCGCCTACTTCACGGAGATGAAACCGGTGAAGGGCTCGCCGGAGTTTCATGCCTCCTACCAAGGCTCAACCTTCTACTTCGCCTCCGCGGCCCATCGGGATACCTTTGCGCCTGATCCGGCGAAATACGCGCCGCAATATGGCGGCTTCTGCGCCTTCGGCATGGCCAAGGGCTACAAGGCCGCGATCGATCCAGCTGCCTTCACCGTCGTGGGCAACAAGCTGTACCTTAACTATGGCGGCACCGTCCGCGCCCTGTGGGTGCTCGATATCCCCGGCTATGTGAGAAAGGCCGACCAGAATTGGCCGGAGGTGCGAAAAACCACGAACGTGACTCAATAACCTACCTCCCTCTTCCAGTAAGAAACCGCCTTTCAGTTCGACACATTCCCATCGAAGCTCTGAATCCGACAGAACCTTCCATTGCTATCGGGAGAATCGCCATGGCCAATCTGATTGAATCGCCCACGACCATCGTTCATAGTCTTGGCCGAACAGAGTCTCCCCTTCTCCCCGCGAACATCACGTCCGACCAGGAGCCCAGACCCATGGAAAAAATCGAACGCGTCTATCGTCATCGGTTGCTGGTGCGGATCAGCCATTGGCTCAACGTCCCTTGCCTGTTCATTCTGATCATGAGCGGACTCCAGATTTTCAATGCGCATCCGGCGCTCTATTGGGGCGACCGATCGGATCGCGATCAGCCCTTACTCTCGATCCGGCCGATGCGAACGGACAGTGGAGAGATGCGCGGCATCACGACAGTGTTAGGCCACCGATTCGATACGACCGGCGTGCTCGGCTACTCGAACGGCTCTGGCCGCGCGTTCCCGGCATGGGCCACGGTTCCTAGTGCGAAATGGCTCGCGGCGGGACGGCAATGGCATCTGTTCTTTGCGTGGGTCTTCGTCATCAACGGTTTGATCTTTTCGAGCTATATCTTCCTGAGTCGCCACTTCGAGAAAGACCTGCTGCCGACCAGCCACGATCTGAAGCAGATTCCCCAAGCGGTGAAGGATCACATCGTACTGCGCCATCCCAAGGGAGATGAAGCGAAGCATTACAACGTGCTCCAGAAGCTGGCCTACATCGGTGTGATTTTTGGACTCGCCCCATTGATCGTGCTGACCGGCCTGACTATGTCGCCGACGATCGACACGGCCTTCCCCTGGCTCCTGACCATGTTCGGCGGGAGACAGGCGGCGCGCACGATCCACTTCATCGCCTGCTTTTCGTTTGTTGGATTTATCGTGATCCACGTCTCGCAGGTGATGCTGACGGGGTTCTTCAACAATATCCGGTCGATGATCACCGGCTATTTCGTCGTCAAACATGAAGGAGCGAGCCATGGAGCATAAGCGTGCAATAGAACGGCGAGGATTCTTGAAGGGTACGGTCGGCGCGGCCAGCCTCATGGCGCTCGCCGGTTGCGACAACCTGACGCAGAGCAGCTGGTTTCCATCGATTCTCCAGAAGGCGGAAAAGCTCACCGAACGGGTCCAACGTGCGATCACGCCGGCGAACGCGCTGGCTAGAGAATACAGCGAATCCGAGATCTCGAAAGTCTTCCCTGCCAACGGCAACACCGATCCCGGCACGCAAGACTACGCCGAAATGGCTCAGGACAATTTTGCCGACTGGGATGTGATGGTGGATGGGCTGGTGACGACACCCATGATGTTTTCGTTGGCGGCGATTAAAGAGATGCCGGCCCGCACACAGATCACCAGGCACGACTGCGTCGAAGGCTGGAGCGCGATCGGCAAATGGACCGGCGTGCCGCTCGCCGATCTGCTTCGTCAGGCGCAGCCGTTGCCGACCGCGAAGTACGCCGTCTTCCACTGCGCCGATGTGGACGACGAAGGCATCTCCTACTATGAAAGCATGGCTGTGGCCGATTGTTATCACCCCCAGACGATCCTGGCCTACGAGCTGAACGGCAAACCGCTTGACGTGCCGCATGGCGCTCCGCTCAGACTCCGCTTCGAACGCCAGCTGGGTTACAAACAGGCAAAATACGTGGAGCGCATCGAGTTGGTGGAGTCGCTCGACGGCATCGGCGGAGGCAAGGGGGGATATTGGGAGGACCAAGGGTACGAGTGGTACGCAGGAATTTAGAGAAGGTTGAGGTTAAGGTCGAGGCTAAGGCCAAGGTCGAGGGGAGACAATGCGGAATCTGCACAGGAACCTGTCGAGAGCTTCCTCAGCCTCAACCTTAGCCTTGACCTCAGCCTTCCTGCTGACCGGCTGTTTGTCGCCCATCGCCATGCACCGGGCGGTGATCGAGTATGACCGGACGGTTAGCTATGTCGAAGCCGATCTCTTGCTCTTGAACATTGCCCGGGCACGCTACCACCGGCCCGTGCATTTCACGGCAGTCTCCAGCGTGGCGGCCACATTCGATTTTCGAACGAGCGCCGGCATCTCCGGAGGGCTCGGTCGCGCGCCGGAAGCGGCGGAGCGGGCCATCAACCTGGAATACAGCGCCAGCGTGGCGGAGAATCCGACCGTCACGATCGTGCCGATCACCGGCGAAGAATTCACCAAGCGCGTGCTGCGCCCGCTGGACGAGGACAAATTCGAGTTTCTGGTTCGACAAGGCTACGACATCAACATGGTGCTGCGCCTGATGGCACGAGGTATCGCCATCGAGACCGAAGCGGGCCCTCGCGTGCTGTTCAACCAGCCGTCGCAAGGAGAAGGGTATGTCGAATTTCGGCGGAGGCTCCTCCATTTAGCCGGGTTGGACAGGGAGCGCCAATTGTTCGTCGAGCCGATTCTGTTCGAAGAGTCGCAGACTGTGAAGACGAACCGCGCCCCGAATCCTGATGAGGTCGTCGCGGCGCTGGAAAAAGGATTCCGGTGGGAAGGCGACGCCGAGGGCAAGGTCCACACGGTCCGCCGGAAGGCCGTCGGCCGGCTGCTCATCGCGAACTACGATCCCAAGCGCCTGTCCAACGAGGAACGACGCAAGCTGCACGAAGAAGCCCAGCGCTACCCGCCGGATTATGTAATGGTGGATATTCGGCCCGGCTTTCCAGGGGGCGACTATCCGTTGCATGGGTCGATCTTGCTCCGCAGCATGAACGCGATCATCGGATTCGTGGCCCGCAGCATCGAAGAGGAGCCGGAGATGCCGGTGTCGCCCGATCCTCGCACCAAGACGGTCGTCCGCAACCCGGCCAAGACCCTGGAGATCGACGAATCAACCTCGAAACCGGAGGGATATGAATTCTCGGTCCAATTCGACAATCGTTACTATTCCATCAGGAAGTTTCCCGTGAGCCAGGGCATGGTGCCGAGCTGGAACCAGGAGGCGTTTGCCGTGCTGTCGAATCTGTTTCAGATGACGGTCACGGATCTGACAAAGTATCCGACGCCGGCGATCGCCATCGCCAAATAGGAGGCGGTTGAAAATGGCAGCTAGCTTCGTTCTTGCATCGCTTTGAAGCGCGTGAAACGTATCTCGTGAAGCGTGAAGCGAAGGATGGACCAGGGAGAAAGCCCGTGAATAGGCCGCGGCACAGCCGGCGCCTGTCCCTCTAATCCGCATGAGCATCCTGCGAGTGACCATTGAAATGAATCCGGTTGTGAACCGACGAACGTAAGAGAGGGAAGGAGGGCGCTATGTTGGATCGAATTATGACCGGAGTGATGGTGATCCTGGCAGGGATTCTCTTTACCTGGGTCGTGGTGAACGCGGGAGTCGGCATGAAGGCCCCGGACATCACTAATCCAACCTGGCTCAACAGCGAACCGTTGCGCCTGGCCGATCTGAAAGGCAAGGTCGTGATGGTTGAGTTCTGGACGTTCGGTTGCTACAACTGCCGGAATGTCGAGCCTTATGTAAAACAGTGGCATCAGAAATATGTCGACCAGGGCTTCGTCGTAATCGGCGTCCACTCGCCGGAGTTTTCGCATGAACGCGAGATCGAGAACGTGCGGCGTTACATCAAGGAACACGACATCCGCTTTGCCGTGCCGATCGACAACGATTTTTCGACCTGGAACAAGTACGGTAATCGCTACTGGCCGGCGATGTACCTGATAGACAAGCAGGGCGTGATCCGACATGTGCGCGTCGGCGAAGGCGGGTACCAGGAGACCGAGCAGCTCATCACGACATTGCTCGCCGAGCGGTCGTAACCGGCCCTGATGCCACGGCCGACTCGAAGAACATTCCTGAAGGCCGCCGGGGGTTTGCTCCTCACCGCCGCCGTTCCCGCGCCGGGCCTCGCCGGCTTACTCGATCGCGTCTTCGGCCAGCATGAAGCCAAGGCCACCAAGCCCATCACGCCGAACGACGAATTCTACATCACCTCATATCGCAGCCCTCCCACGATCCGCCTCAACGAATGGTCGCTGTCCGTCAAAGGCCTTGTGGATCGGCCGATCACGCTGACCTATGATCAACTAATCGTGAAGCCCACCGTCTCGCAGATCGTCACGCTCGAATGCGTCGGGAACACGGTGGCGGGAGAGTTTCTCAGCACGGCTGCCTGGGAAGGGGTTCGGCTTAAACAATTGTTGGACGACGCCGGCGTCAAGTCGGGCGCCTACGACGTCGTCTTTCGCGCCGCCGACGGCTATTCGGACAGTATTCGTCTGGAGCGGGCGATGGCCGGCGACGTTCTGATTGCGCATCAGATGAACGGCGTTCCACTACCGCTTGGCCATGGGTTCCCCGCCCGCATCATCGTGCCCGGTCACTACGGTATGAAGAGTGTGCAATGGCTCACAGAAGTTGAGGTCGTGCCGGAAGACTATAAAGGCTATTACGCGCAGAAGGGCTGGACCGACGAGGCAATTATTAAGACGACGTCCCGGATCGATCTGCCGGGACACGGCTCGACGGTTCGCGGACTCACCCAAAGGATCGAAGGGCTGGCCTTTGCCGGAATCAGGGGGATCGAGCGAGTCGAGATCAGTACCGACGGGGAGGATCGTTGGGAATCCGCGACCGTGGAGCAGCCCCTTTCGCCTGCGTCATGGGTGTTTTGGCGGTACGACTGGATGGTCCAAAAACCTGGACGGTATAGCCTGCGCGTCCGCGCGACCGACGGCACCGGGACGCTGCAGACGTCCATCGAGCAGGACCCAGCCCCCGATGGGGCGTCAGGCTTGCACGAGATCACGGTGACCGTTGCGATCTGACGGTCAGGCCAGAGTTGTTTCGATTGCGATTCAGCATCGCTCAGAGTTGGTACTAAACGATCGCGCCCGGTTTCGCGATCGTTGAATAAAGGCGCCCTCTTTGGTAAGGCCGTCCGGCTCTACTTCTGATCAACACATGCTTCCGCTACGCCGCGACTTGACGAGAGAGTAGGATTACAACTAGACTAAAAATCCCGTGATTTTCAGGAGGATCGCATGGTCGAGCTGAAGATGATTAACCAGGTGAATCGGCAAGCAGGTACGATCGGCTCTACTGTTGCGCAGTTGGCGACGGGTTTTGAGAAGATCGGCTTGGCGCTGAAAAGCCGAAGCTGGCGACGGGAAGGTCGCGCGGGGCTCGGTCCTTTGCAGCGGCAGGTACTCATCCTCCTTCGCTCCAAGTCGGGGCAGACGGCTCAGGTATCTGAGATTGCCGGCGAGTTGGTTGTGAGACTACCGACGGCCTCGGAAGCCGTGGCGACGCTTGAACGAAAGCATCTGGTGCGCCGGAAGAGAACGAACCGGGATGGGCGGATCGTGACGGTGGAACTGACCGTGCGTGGCCGTAAGGCTGCCGGTCCATCAGACGGCAGATCGGATCACCTGGCTGGAGCTATCGATGAACTCCCCCGTGATGAGCAGCAGGCGCTGTTGAGAACCATGCTCAAGGTGATTCGATTGTTGCAGGAACGAGGAGAGATTTCGGTCGCGCGAATGTGCATCTCCTGCCAGTATTTCAGGCCGGCTCAGCACAAAGATCGAGACCGCCCGCACCATTGTGCTTTCGTCGACGCGCCCTTCGGGGATGGAGCGCTGCGAATCGATTGCCCGGACTACGGACCGGCATCGGTCTCGCAAGCAAGGGAGGCGTGGGCAGCATTTTCAGAGAGTCGCGCAGCAAACGGTTAGCGGACTGCCGAGAAAACAGCGAGGACGGACGGTTCATATGACTCAGGACCGGACGATCAGAAAAAGGAGACCGATGGCACTCGTTCCTCAGCGATCCCATGCATCCAACTCGAACGAATGGCTTGGCGCAGAATCCCACCTGCCCGCCCTTAATGCCCAGCTCCGCCGGCGCGCGAAACGAAATTGGAGCTCCGTCCTTCCCCTGGCTGCCGGCGCGTTGTTCTTAATCGGGGCGGCAGTGGGAGGCGCGGCGGTGTTATTCTCGCAGTCCCGTCGCTCATAAGCTCGCGAAGCCGGGTCTATTGAAATAGAGACGCATCGCTCTCGATCTTCGTCGCTAGCTCATCGAGGGCCCTTTGAACCGCACGCTCGATGGGGTCCTGGTCCGATGAAGTCGTCCAGCGGATCTGGGAGCCCGTTTCCTCTTCCTCCACGACATATGATTTTATCGGCGGTTTGCCGGGGAGGCCGAGATCCGACTCCAACCGGAGCGCATAGCGATACTCTCCACGTGACCTCATTGCCAGCCAGGCCTTGATAGTCAAGGTCAGATCGCCTGGTAAGGCCCCGGCCTCCTTGAAGGTTTGACGCTGACGAAGATAGGCGATCGCCGCGGTCTGAAGATCCTGTGCCGGCCATTCAAACATCGCAATGCCCGGCATATGGTCGGCACCCTGGAGCGAGAGAAACGGTATCAAGACGTGGACGGTACGGGGAATGTGTCGGCTGGACGTCTGCGGCGGGACCGGTGACACATGGATCTTGTGCACGCAGCCTATCGCGGAGATCAACAGACCGAGAGCGAATAGCAGACGCGTCACCGACCCGGCTGCACCACGGTTGCTCACGGGTTCGCGGAGGCAGCGGGAGTCGGGTTGAGCATGTCCAAATCCTTGAGGGCACGGGTGGCCTGCTCACGAATCGACCGATCCGTGGCGTTGGTGTACGTGTTGACCACGCGCTGATAGGTGGCACGCGCCTGGGCGTACTGCTTCTTGATGGCGAAGTATTGTCCGAGGGCAAGCCAATTCGATCCTGCCGTTTCGCTGGCGGTTTTCATCAACGCAAATTCACGCTCCACATGGGTCGTTCCTTGTTTGACGGCCTGCTTCTTTACCGTGTCGCCCATTTGACTCGCCATCGCCTCGATCTGCTCGTTTTCCCTGATTGCAGCCTCAACCCGGCTGGCCTTCAAGTGCCCGTAAAAGGTTTCGGTATGGTTCTTTATCTGGTCGGCGCGCTGCTGGTAAATATCGTGCGTGCATGAGGCGAATGAGAAGAGGCCGAGTATCATGAAGCCCCCGAGTTTCTGCGCCGAAAACAGACGTGCGTGCATGACGATGACACTCCTTATCGTATGAGTAATGGTATGCTTGTATCCTACTTCAGCTTCTCTCTGCAATGCGACGGGGCGGGGAACCTGTCCAATATCGGCCTTTGTGCGGCGGGTAACGATCCATAGCTATCAGCGTCGATCCCGCTTCACCTTGAACTGCGGAAAAGGTTACTCGTAAAGCATAAAG
>JBBIQV010000047.1:0-17711 GCA_037442105.1 Nitrospiraceae bacterium
AATGGCGAAGCTGGCCGGCGCGCGGGTCATCACGACGGTTGGAACGGAAGACAAGATTCCAAAGGCCACGATGCTGGGGGCTGACGATGTCGTCAATCACGCGCGGGACAATGTGATCGAACGGGTGAAGGCGTTCACGGCAGGGCGTGGCGTCGACGTCGTCATTGAACACATCGGCCCTCAAGTCTGGGATTTCTGCCTGCATTCGCTGGCGAAGGGCGGACGGTTGGTGACCTGCGGTGCCACCACCGGCGGCGAGGTCAAGATGGATATACGGTTCCTGTTTTCCCGTCAACTCACGGTGAAAGGCTCGTACGTGGGGACAAGGGCCGAACTGGTCAAGGCAGCTCGGTTGATAGGACAGGGCAAACTCCGGCCCGTGATCGACCGGGTCTATCCCCTAGCAGAGGCGCGCGCGGCGCAGGAACAGATGATTAGTCGAAGCATCTTTGGTAAGATTGTGCTCTCGGTTGGATGAAAGGGTGCGCAAGGGAACCATTTGTCACGTCTTATCATGTCCTTATGAGGGAGGTACTTTGTGTCAACGGTAGCCCATATCATGCGAAAAAATCCCAAGACGGTTGGTCCTAGGACCTCGGTGCGCAGTGCGGCCAAGCACATGCGGGATGAACGAATCGGCTCGCTGTTTGTCAAGAAGGGGAGCCAGTTCATCGGCATCGTGACGGACACGGACCTCGTTCGCCGGGCGGTTGCGACGAACAAAGATCTCAATAAGATGACCGTCGAGGCCATTATGACGACCCCGATCGCCACGATCGAGAGCACCAGAACAGCGCAGGATGCGCACGATATGATGGGCGACCTCGGCGTCCGCCACTTGGGCGTGACGGATGGGGGAACCATCGTCGGGGTGATTTCAGTACGGGATCTATTGGTTTTCTATCAGAGGATTTCGGAGCCGAAGATTATGCAGGACTGAAAAAGAGTGATTGGTAATTGAGCAATCACTTGGTGAGCTCTCTGACGAGGTGTCCGAGTTCAGGAAGGATCAGCCTCTGCATGGCAAGCCGAACAGCGTTTTCGGAGCCTGGTGTGGAGAAGAGGACCCGGCCTTTGACGATGCCCGCTGTCGCTCGGCTCATGATCGCCGGTGAGCCGATTTCTTGGTAGGTCAAGTAACGGAAGACTTCGCCGAACCCGTCAAGCCGCTTTTCCAGCATCGCATCCACGGCTTCGAACGTCGAATCACGGCGAGAGATGCCCGTTCCCCCGTTGATGATGATCGCTTGCACCGCGGCGTCTCCGCATCCGGCAGTGATGCGTTCCCGAATCTGTGCCGGGTCGTCCTTGACCAGATGATAGGCGGCCACGTCGTGCCCCTGTTCTTTGAGTAGGCGCATGATGAGTTGGCCGCTCGTGTCGGTCTCAGGTGTTCGTGTGTCGCTGCACGTGATGACCATGCAGCCGACCCTGGTCGGCGCATGGGCCTTGTGCTGATGATGGGTAGGACTGCTCACGGCTGGTGCACAGTTTACTTCCAGATGGCGTCGGGATTCAGTTTCTGGGCCGGCGTACCCTTCCCGATGTGTTCGTCGAGAATCGTCGTGACATCGGCCTCCGTCACCTTGGAATACCAGGTGCCGTCCGGATAGATCACGACTGTCGGGCCTTGTTCGCAAGGACCCAGGCAGGAGGAGCCGGTGACGAGAACTTGGCCCGGTTGAACGCCCCGCTGCATCAAGCCCATGTTGAATGCCATCAGTAGGGCAGCCGATCCTGCGCTGCCGCATGAGGGTTTCGGATGGCCGGGGGGTCGAGCATTCGTGCATACGAGAATGTGATATGTCGGCTTCGGCATGCAGTCTCCTTCGGTTGACAACCAAGCGGTCAGCTTTCAGTCGTCAGCTCTCAGCCGTTCTCAGAAAATAGCTGAAAGCTGAGCGCTGATCGCTGTCTCACTTCGGCCGGTACGCCTGCCACTGTTCGAGACATTCATCCGGCAACTTCCAGTGCTTGATGCCCTTGATCACCCAATCGAGATAGTGTTCCTTGGGCTTGAACTTGCCGATCGGGGTTGCGGCATGGGTGGTGACAAGGATTTTTTCGCCCTCTTCCGTGACGACGGTGACGGAAAGATGGCGGAAGGCTCCTTCAGGAAGGTCACCTTCAAATTCGTCAAGAATTTTCAGGTCCTCGTCCGTAACCTCGAACACCGCTCCCCAGACCTTCTCTCCCGGTGAGGGCACGATGCTGGCCAAGCCGCATCGCCATTGAGACGACCACCGGCAGAATCGAATGGTGTGATCCGCCAACGACGCTTTGCAGAGAAACTTGTGTTCGGGCGCCCGCCGTTTCAGTTGGGTCGGATTCAGATTATCCGCGTAGAAAAAGAATTTCATGCTTTGGCTCAGTGTGCTACGTGTGACGTGACGCGCATCGAGCGTCGTACTTGTAACACAAGTGCGCGCACGATTGTCAAGGGGACGCGCCTGCGTTCGGAGGCGATTTATTCAACAGGGACGCGGATTCTGCGCGATCGTTCATTGACTTCGGTCGTTCGGCTACCTAAGATTTGCGTGATACCGTCGATGTTAAGCGCGAGATTTACGTGAGCGATCGTTCTTCACCGGCACGACCGCGCCGTCATTCGGGAGCTGCGCCATGACCAACGACACGTCGTCAGGAAGTCAGGCTGCTTTGCCTTCCACGATCACGAAGATTCTTCATTATGGCGCGCTGCTCGTGCTGGTGATCGGCGGGTTGGCGTATGTGTGGCTGAAACCGCCGACGATCAATCCCGTCGTCGATCCGCTCGCCGCGCAGGCGCTCGCGCTGGTACAAACCCATCGAGCGGCCGGCTATCCCTCCATCTTGCAGGCGTTCAACGAACACGTCCGTGTGAAAAACGAGCAAGGCAAGGGCGTCAAACTGGGCGAGTGGCGAGTTATGAAGCTTGAGCAGGATCGATACGAGGTGCGGGTCAACTTGCGCGAGGAGGGGACGAATCAGTGGTTCGAGCGCGAGTTCATCTGGCACGTCGATCTTACGACGAAACGGATCAACGCAGCATCGCTTCCTGCCGATGGCTTGATGCCGGAGGGGCCGGAGTCAGGGCCGGCTCTCCCGCCCGGACTTCCTGCCTTGCCTCCAGCGGCGCCCGCTAGAAGTTAAGCGGCACGGCAACCTGAACCATGTCGCCCTCGATCCGCACGGGGCGGCACGCCACTGTAAAATCCGGATTCTCCGGCCGCTCACCGGTTCGCACGTTGAACCGCCAACCGTGCCACGGACATTCCACGATGTCACCGGCGAGCGTCCCTTCTCCCAACGGACCGCCTGCATGAGGGCAGGTGTTGTCCAGCGCGTAGAAGGCACCGTTGACGTTGAAGAGGGCCAGCAGTATTCCGTTCACGTCCACCGTCAGGCTATTCCCCGGAGGAATATCTTCGATCTTTGCCACTGTCACAAAATCGGCCATCGGATCGAACTCCTCATAGCCTCTCCGTCCTGGCATAAGACGACAGCACTCCGTGGCTTGATTTCATGATAAGGTTGTGGCATAGAAGTAGCGGAGTATCCCAAGACCGACGGAACACCTTTCACAGAGGAGCCGCGGTTGGGAATGAGGACTCACTATGGAAATGACCTTACTGCTCAACTCGACCTACGAGCCTCTGCGCGTGGTGCATTGGCAGAAGGCGATTTCTCTGCTGTGGCAGGGAAAGGTCGAGGTGCTCGAAGTTTACGACCGGGAGATCCATGGCATCTCGATCTCCATCAAGCTGCCGGCGGTGATGCGTCTCCTGAAGCTCGTGCGGCTCAAAGACAGCCACCGGGCCGTCAAGTTTTCCCGTATCAACATCTTCACTCGCGATGGGTATACCTGCCAATATTGCAATCATAAACACCGGACCGAGGAGTTGACGTTTGACCACGTCGTGCCGATCGCAAAGGGTGGCAGGAAGACATGGGAGAACATCGTGACGGCCTGCTGGCGGTGCAACAATCGCAAGAGCGGGCGGACGCCGGAAGAAGCCAACATGAAGCTTGTCAAGAGGCCGGTCAAGCCGCGATGGAGTCCCGTGGTTACCATTACAATCGGCATCCGGAACACGCCGGAAAGCTGGCGCGACTACCTGTATTGGAATATGGAGTTGGATACCGATCCTGCCGACACGTAGATCTTCTGTTCGCGTCTTGCCGGTCAGCGCACCGTATCGATCGTAATGTTGATGTCACGCCCGCCGGGAAGGGTGGGGTTCTTGTCGTATTTCCCCTCCATGTCTCCTGGCTGAGCCGGTCCGGCTTGGCCGTCTCGATCGAGCCGCGCCACCACGTCCACCATCCCCCGCAATTCACTTCCCTGCACCATCACGTCCGCATTTGTGATTTCATACACAACCGGGAAGTTTGGACTGTCGATCCGTTTGACCGCTAACGGACGCGGCATGCCTCCAGGTCGTCGCACAATCACGAAGAGCACATCAGTTGGCTTTACCTGATCGGCGAGTGCCGGCGCAATCGTCACCTGGCCGGCGACGACTCCGGCGCCGCCTTGTGGCTCGCAGCTATGGGCGAGACCGAGATAAGCGGCAAAGGCCGCAAGACCGATGATGCCGGCCGCCATGCCCAAAGACTTTGCTGTGTAGGCTGCCATTCGTTATCCCTGCATGCTCTTAACCCGGAGTATTCATGAAGGTTCGTCGCGAAAGCGCGCAGACGCGAAGCGAGACGGGCACTCGGAGGTGTGAAGCCCTGAAGCATACTCGTGCAGTATGTTGAAGGGCTGAGCGCCGAGACTGCCCGTTGCAGCCGCGTATCCGCGCTTGCAGCAGAAGGTTCATGAATACTGCGGGTTAAGCGCGCGCATTATACAGAGGTCGATCGAAAAAGGGGAGGGTCCGGTTTACGCCCGGCGAGAGGCTATTGTATGATATGCGGCGATTCATGATCTGAAAGTCACAAGGTCTTCAAGTCCAAAGTCCCGGACGCGATGACGCTACAGGCTTTCTGACTTTGGACGGGTTGATTCTGTGGAGGTGTTATGCTTGCAAATCCAGGATTCCCTCTGTCGCTGGACGTCAGAGGCTGGCCCTGTTTGGTTCTAGGCGGAGACGAGGAGGCAGCCGAAAAAACGCTCCGGCTGCTTGAGGCCGGCGCGAAGGTCACGGTGGTGAGCCCCACGCTCAACGAAACGCTGCGGAATCTTGCGGCGTCGGCCAAAGTCATCCATCGTCCGCGCACGTTGCGGACAACCGATCTCGACAGCATGATTTTGGTGCTGAACCTCACGCGGGATCGTGATGTCTCCCGGTCCTTGCTGGAAGTGGCGCGAGAAAAGCGATTTCTACTGTGGTCGGTCGACCAGCCGGAAGCCTCCACCGTCATCATGCCGGCCGTCCTCAACCGTGGCCATTTTCGCATCGCGGTCAGTACCAGCGGCGTCGCCCCAGGGCTTTCGGGTTTTCTGCGGGAGGACATGGAAAAAATATTCGACGATGAGTTTGCCGCCTTCGTCGAATGGCTAGGGCAATTGCGCGAGCAAGCCAAGACGAACGAGCCTGATGCGGAGAAACGCCGGGCCCTCTTGCGGGAAGCCCTGGACGGGTTTCAACTCGTTGGCCAGGTGCGGTATCCCAAAGTGTGGCTGGACGAGCGGGCGAAACAGAAAGCTTAGCCCACATTATTCATGACGGTTCGTCGCGAAATCAGAATGGCATGCAGCCAATAGCCAGTAGCGAGCAGCGAGTAGCTCAGAGCCATTCGCTATCAGCTATTCGCTATTCGCTCCCCGGCAGTTGCAGCAGAAGCGCTCATGAATAATGTGGGTTAGAGCTGATAGCTGAAGGCTGACGGCTGGAAAGGAAGGCGAACGCAAGATGGTACTCCTCGAATTCAGCATGTCTCCCCTCGGCAAAGGCGAAAGCGTCGGCAAGTATGTCTCCCGCTCGCTCGATATCATCGACAAGAGCGGACTGGACTATCGGCTCAATCCGATGGGAACCGTACTCGAAGGAGAGTGGAGCGAGGTGTTCGATGTCGTCCGCCGTTGCTACGAGCGCATGAGCAAGGATTGCAACCGCATCTCCTGCATCATTAAGGTGGACTACCGCAAAGGCCACTCCGGCCGGCTTGGCAGCAAAGTCGCCAGCGTGGAAAAGCGGCTGGGGCGGACTCTCAGGAAATCATAGGGAGGGCAGGCCACCTGCTCCTGATGAGTCGTAGCCGATTTGTTCAAGAATTCTGGAGAGGGAAGCAATTCAGAACACCGAGAACTTGAAATACTTGGTGGGATTCGTTTTCACATCGGCCACGAACTGTTCCACTTCCGTGAGCAGCTTGTCGGCGCGGGCGTAGAGCTGGTCGCTGGTCACGAGCTTCCCCACGGTTCCTTCCCCGCGCTCGACCCTATTCAGCAATTGCTCGCCGCGTGCCGTCAGGTTGTCCAGCTTTGCATAGAGGGTCGGATCGGCCAGCTTGGCCAGCGTGCCGTTTTCATTGCTCAACTTCCTGGCGAGGTCGTTCAGTTCTTTGACGGCCTGGGTCGCCCGAGCATACAGTTCCTTGTCTGTGACCAGCTTCCCGACCGTTCCTTCGCCTCGTTCCACTTTGTCGAGCAGTGCCAGGCTTTTCTCCGAGGCTTGGTTCAGTTTCTCCAGAACCTCTCTGGACCGGTTGTAGAGTTCCGGATCGTTCACGAGTTTGCCCGTCGTCCCTTGACCCTTCGTGATGGCGGCGAGTGTCTGTTGCACTTCTTCCAAGGCGGTGTTCACTTTTTCGATCAGGCTCGATGCGCCACCGGCGAGGCCGCCTATATCCATCTCGGCCTTGCCCATCAGCACGCTGCCTGGATGCAGTGACGGCTTGGAGATTGTGCCGGGGGAAACTTCCAGAAATTTGTCTCCCAGCAATCCGAGGGCACGGATGCTGATAGACGCGTCCTCGCGGATGTGGGGCGCTACATCGCTTTTGACCGTGAAGGTGATCTCGACGTGCGGCGTTTCTCCGGCGATGGTAATCCTGTGCACGTTGCCGATGTCTACGCCGTTCATGCGTACCGGTCCGCCTACTTTAAGTCCTTGCGTGTGACTCACCATCGCTCTGAACTTCGTCTGCCGGCTGAAGAGGCCCAGCCCTTCTTCAAGGTTCATGATCATGATGATGAGGAAACTCAGCGCCGCCATCACGAGCAGTCCGATTTTCACCTGTGCCCAGCCTATTTGCTCTCGTCGTGTCATGAGGTTCGTCTCCGCTTTCTTGCTCCAGTTCGGCGCGATGGGCCGTCAGGCGGTGTTTCGGCCGGTCAGCGATTCCCAGTCTTCTGCAGGTAGGGTAGAGGGGTCCAGAAATCCTCGGATGGCTTTTTCCTGTCGCCCGGCTAAATCTTGTGGCGTGCCTTGGAACACGATCCGACCATGCTGGATCATGACAATGCGATCAGCCACGCGGAATGCGAGGTCGAGGTCATGGGTAACGACGACCTGCGTGACGCCTTTGGACTTGAGCTGGACGATCAGGTGTCCTATCGCAAAGGCATTTACCGGATCGAGCCCCGCAGTCGGCTCATCATAGAGGAGGATCTGTGCGCCGCTGGCTAAGGCCCGCGCGATTCCGACTCGCTTGCGCATGCCTCCGCTCAGGTCGTTGGGCATTTTATTAATTGTGCCATCGAGCCCGACGAACTGCAAACTCTGCCGGACGGTCTCCTCGATTGCCTCGTCGGTCAACCGTCCCTGTTCCCATAAGCGATAGCCGACGTTCTCCCGTACTGTGAGGGAGTCGAAGAGCGCGGCGCTCTGGAAAACCATCGCCATGTTCTGCCTGATCCGTGGGAGTTCCGGCTCGGGCAAGGCGGTGATCTCTTCTCCATTCACGCGGATAGACCCTCGATCGGGCTTGTACAATCCGAGGACGAGCCTGAGGATGGTGGTCTTGCCTGAGCCGCTGCCGCCCAGGATGACTTTGGTCTCTCCCGCCGCGACGCCGAAGGCAATGTCATGGAGGATCGGTTGCCCACTTAGCGTGAGGTCTATGTCGTGCAGTGTAATTATCGGGGGTGAAGTCTCGCTCATGGAAACGCCATGTAGATCTTGGTCAACAAGAAGTCGCTGGCCAATATCAGGATGGATGAGGACACCATCGATTGCGTCGTCGAGGCGCCGACACCGACCGTCCCGCCTTTGGTCGTGAAGCCGGCATAGCACCCGACCATTGCGATGAGAAAGCCGAACACGGCCGGTTTGACCAGGCCTAGGACGAGATCACGCTGGCGAATGGCCTCGAAGGCCCAGGTCCAATAGAAGTAGGAGTCGATCCCTAAATAGAGCCTGGCAACCAGCCAGCCGCCCAGGATGGCTATGCCGTCCGTGATGACGGTAAGCAGCGGAATCATGGCTATGCAGGCGAGGAGACGCGTGGTGGCGAGCTTATGAACGGGATCGGTCCCTTCGGCGCGCAGAGCGTCGATCTGTTCGGTGACGGTCATCGAGGCGAGTTCGGACGCGATGCCTGTTCCAACCCGGCCTGCGACCATAATCGCGGCGAGCACGGGGCCTAGTTCCGGAACGACGGATGTGCTGATGAAGCGGGACACATAGATGCTCGCTCCGTACGGTTCGAGTTGTATGGATCCGTGCAGCGCTAGGACCATTCCCGTGAAAAGGCCGGTGAGCACCACAATAAAGAGCGAGCCGACGCCGATCCGGTCCATCTGCACGATCGTTTCCCGGGCGTAGAAGGGGGGGCGAAACACATTTATCAGCGTGCGCGCGCAGAGCTCGCTGAATTCCTGCACGACGAGGATGTATCCGATGAGATTCTGTTTGAGGTTCAACGTATTCGTCATGAACGGCGGGAGAGGGATCCGTCGCGTCGTCGTCCGGCTGAACCGGGCGACACGTCAGCGTGGGCCCATTATAGGGCAGCGGCCAGATTCACACAATGAGCGATCAATTTACCGCAGAGAAACTGGCCGTCAGGCGGGAAGATATTGCCGTGTTACGCGCGGGCCGATAGCGCACAGGACCTCATAGGGGATCGTGCCCAGCGACTCCGCAATGTCATCCGCACGGATCGCGAGAGAACCTTGCTGCCCGATCACGACAGCCTGATCGCCTGCCTGTACATCTGCAATCTCCGTCACATCCACCATCGTCATGTCCATGCAGACGCTGCCGGCCACGGGCGCCCGCCGGCCTCGCACAAGCACGGCTCCCCGGTTGGAGAGGAGGCGATTGAACCCGTCTGCATATCCGATCGGCAACACCGCGATGCGCGTGGGACGCTTCGCGGTAAAGGTCCGGTTGTAGCTGATGCTGGCACCGGGGCTTAGGGTGCGAACTTGGGCGACCGTGGTCGAAAGGGAGAGGACGGGTCTCAGCTCAGGCGTGGAGACCAGGGGCGGAAGCGTGTGGTACCCGTAGAGCATAAGACCAGGGCGGACGGCGGAGAAGTGTGCAGCCGGATAGCGCACGATAGCTGAGCTATTGGCGGCGTGGATCAGCGGAACTGTGAAGCCGGCTTGGTGGACCGTCTCCACGGCTGCGCGGAACCGCGCAAGTTGCTGGTCGGAGAACGAGTGGTCATCGCCATCGGCATCGGCGAGGTGCGTCATAAGCCCCTCCACACGAAGCGGCCCTTTGACTTCCGTCGAACCGAGCAGCGTCGTGAGCTCAGCAAGCGTGAGTCCCAGGCGTCCCATGCCGGTTTCGACTTTGAGGTGCACCGCATAGGGCTGTATGGATGATGGTAGCTGCTTGGCCAGAGCTATGGCGATGGTAGGTTCGTGGATGATCGGAGTGAGGTTGTGAGCGATCAGGTCGGAGAGCTGCTGGGGGAAGACCGCGCCAAGCAGCACAATGGAGGCCTGAATGCCGGCTGCGCGCAAGGCGAGCCCTTCCTCCAGCGTCGCGACGCCGAAGCGGGCGATGCCGAGGCGCTGAAGGGCCTGTGTGATGTCAACCGACCCATGGCCGTAGGCGTTGGCCTTGACGACAGCGATGAGCTCACACCGAGGAGGCACGCAGCGGCGAACCTGCGCGACGTTATGGGCAAGCGCCGACAGGTCGATGGCGGCAACCGTGGGTGAGAACCTGGACGACGTCGGCACGCGCGGGGCTGTAGTGAAGGGTAATCGGATCGAGACGATCAGACTTCGAGAATCTCTTCTTCTTTTTTCTTGAGAGCCTGGTCGACTTTCTGGATGTATTGGTCCGTGAGCTTCTGGATCTCGTTTTCTGATTTCCGCAGATCGTCTTCGGTCAGCTTTGCGTCCTTTTGGAGCTTCTTCAGCTCTTCGTTCCCATCCCGTCGGAATCCGCGGATTTGAACCTTGGTCTCCTCACCATGCTTCTTGCACACCTTGATCAGTTCCTTGCGGCGTTCCTCATTCAAGGGCGGGAGGGGGACTCGAATCATTTTGCCGTCGTTGGACGGGGAAAGTCCCAGGTCGGAAGACATCAGGGCTTTCTCGATTTCCTTGATCAGATTCGGCTCCCAGGGTTGGATCGTGATGAGCCGGCTCTCCGGCGTCGCCAGGTTCGCGACTTGCTTAAGCTGCGTGGGCGTTCCGTAATAGTCTACCTTGACTCCGTCGAGGAGGGCGACCGACGCGCGTCCCGTTCGGAGCCCGGCCAGATCGCGCTTCAAATGCTCCAGCGCCCCTTCCATTCGTTCGATGACACGTTGACGAACAGTTTGTGGGTTCGACATGGCGTGATTCCTCCTACCGGTTCCCCACCGTCACGAGGGTGCCGATCGGCTCGCCCTGAACGACCCGTTTGAAGTTGCCCTTGTCCTTCAGGTTGAACACGATCAGCGGCAGGTTGTTATCCATGCAGAGGCTGATGGCGGTCGAATCCATGACCTTCAAATTCTGATTCAGGATGGCCATGAAAGGAATTTCGGCGTACTTCTTGGCGGTCGGGTTCTTCACCGGGTCCGCTTCATAAACGCCGTCGACCTTCGTGCCTTTCATGATCACCTGGGCGCCGATCTCCATGGCTCTGAGCGCAGCGGCCGTGTCGGTCGAGAAATAGGGATTGCCGGTTCCGCCCGCGAAGATGACCACCCGCTTCTTTTCCAAGTGCCGAATGGCGCGCCGACGGATATAGCCCTCCGCGAGTTGCCGCATCTCGATCGCGGACTGCACCCGTGTCATGATGCCCTTGCGTTCCAAGGAGTTCTGCAACGCGAGCGCGTTGAGCACGGTGGCGAGCATCCCCATGTAGTCGGCGGAGGCCCTCTCCATGCCGGATGCGCTGGCGGCGATCCCCCGGAAGATATTGCCTCCGCCGATGACGATGGCCACTTCCACATCCAGGGCCACGACGGCGGCGATTTCCTCGGCCAGCCCTTCGAGGATGGACGGCTGGATCCCGTATCCCTGCTCACCGGCCAGCATCTCTCCGCTGACTTTAAGGAGGATGCGCCGGTATTTGGCAGAGCTCATGCTTGGCCTAATTGATAGCGTGTGAACCGGCGGACGTTCATATTCTCGCCGATCTTGGCGATTTTCTGCGCCACCAGGTCTTTAATGGTAATGGCAGGGTCCTTGATGAACGATTGTTCGAGCAAGCAACTTTCTTGGAAAAATCGCTCGATCTTCCCTTCGACGATCTTGGGCCATGCGCCCGGGGGCTTACCCATTTCCTGAGCCTGAGCTTGATAGATGCTCTTTTCTTTGTCGATGACCTCGGCGGGAACGTCCTCGCGCTTCACGTACGAAGGACTGGAGGCCGCCACTTGCAGGGCAAGATCGTTGACGAATGTCTTGAATTCTTCATTCCGGGCGACGAAGTCGGTCTCGCAGTTGACCTCGATCAGCACGCCGATCTTTCCGCCCGCGTGGATATAAGCGTGAACCAGCCCTTGGTTGGTTTCCCGTCCGGCCTTTTTCTGGGCGGCGGCGAGGCCCTTCTGGCGAAGATAGTCAACCGCCTTTTCGACATCGTTGCCTGATTCTGTCAGCGCCTTCTGGCAATCAAGGATGCCGGCGCCGGTCTTTTCTCGCAGCTCTTTCACCAACATAGTTTGTCCAGCCATTCCAGTTGTGCTCCTCAATCGAACTGATTCCGGTGTATACAAACGGGCCGGGGCTTATGATGCGGGAATACTGGCGAAGCTCATGCCGGCGTGTTTCTCTTCCACCTGAGCCGGAGCGGCCCCCATAGCGGCCTCTTCCCGTTGTGCTTTGAGATGGGTCCCTTCGATGCAAGCCTCGGCGATCTTGGACGTGATCAATTTGATCGACCGGATGGCGTCGTCGTTGCCGGGGATGGGATAGTCGATGTCTTCGGGATCGCAATTGGTATCCACGATGGCGATGACGGGAATTTCCAGCCGGTTGGCTTCCTGCACCGCAATCCGTTCGATGCGGGTGTCCAGCACGAAGATGGCTCCCGGCAGGGCCCGCAGGTTCTTGATGCCGGTGAGGTATTTCTGCAGCTTGACGACTTCCTTCTGTATCTGGCCGAGCTCCTTCTTCGTATGACCCTGATGGTGCTCGTCGGCCAGGATGGCCTCCATCTTTTTCATCTTGTCGATGCTGCGCCGGATGGTCTGGAAATTCGTCAACATGCCGCCGAGCCAGCGCTGGTTCACGAAAAACATATTGGACCGTTTGGCTTCTTCCTCGAGAATCTCGGCCGCCTGGCGTTTCGTTCCGACGAACAGGACCGACTCTCCGGATGCCACGATGTCCCGCACGAAGGCACAGGCCTGCTCCAGCCGTTCGAGTGTTTGCTCAAGATCGATGATATAAATCCCGTTCCGCTCGCCGAAGAGGAACCGCTTCATCTTCGGATTCCAGCGATTGGTTTGATGTCCGAAGTGGACTCCGGCTTCCAACAATTCTTTGATTGCAGTAACTCCCATGCCTTCACCTCCCTCCGTGGCTTGCAGAGCGCTCACGAACGTGAACGAGAGGGGATCGCCCTCTTATTCTCAAGCCGTGCGGCGTGCTCGTCACGCCGATGCGAATTTGTAATAATAATCGTCCGATGCGAAGGGGCGCTCCGTGTCGGACAGACGGCTGGAAACTCAGCCTAAAAGCGGAGAAACGCTAACACAGTTGGCCGCTGTTTTCAAGCCTACGGCGCGGTTGGCGATACTCACGAACGGTAGCTCGCATTGATCTTCACGTAGTCGTAGGAAAGGTCGGTGGTCCAGACATAGCTGTGGGCCGATCCCTGCCCAAGATCGATGTGGATCGTGAATTCTTTCTTGCGGAACACCGCGGCAATCCGGCGCTCGGCCTGTGTGCCGAGCCCCACCCCGTTTTTGACCATGGCTATCTTGTCGAAGGACAAGGTGATTCTCGATTGATCGATGAGCACGCCCGATCGCCCGATCGCCGCCATCACGCGCCCCCAGTTGGCATCCTCTCCGAAGAGGGCGGTCTTGACCAGGTTGGATGTCGCGACCGTATTGGCCACCTGCTTGGCCGCCGCTGCCGTGTCGGCGCCGGTCACGTGAATCTTCACGATCTTCGTGACTCCTTCTCCATCCCGGCAGACGCGCAGCGCCAGAGCTAGGCAAACCTGCTCCAACATGCGTTGGAATGCGGCAAAGGCTGCGGTGCCTTCTTGAAGGGAGGCATTGCCGGCCAAGCCATTGGCGAGACAAAGCACGGTGTCATTGGTGCTGGTGTCCCCGTCCACCGAGATACAGTTGAATGATTGATTGACTGCTGCGGACAGGGCCTGCTGCAGTGCTGATCGAGAAATCGCCGCGTCCGTCGTGAGATATGCCAACATCGTAGCCATGTTCGGGTGGATCATTCCGGAACCCTTGGCCATGCCTCCGATGGTTACGGTGCGTCCGGCGATCGTATCGCGCATCGCTATTTGTTTCACCCGCAGGTCCGTCGTCAGGATGGCCCGCGCGGCTTCTGAGCCGCCGGCCCGTCTGATTCGTTGCATGAGGGCCGGGATGCCTGCACGGATACATTCGATGGGTAGGGGTTGTCCGATGACGCCGGTGGACCCGACAAACACCTTGTGGGTGGCTGTGTCCAGCCGCCGCGCGACGAGCGTGGCGATCTCCTCCGATGCAGCCAGACCTTCTGCGCCGGTGCAGGCGTTGGCGTTGCCGCTGTTGATGATGATGGCGCGGCCGATTCCCTGCTGGAGGTGCAAGCGATCGAGTACAACCGGCGCGGCTGCCACGCGATTGTTCGTGAACACCCCGGCGATGGGGCCATCCCGCTCCGACACGACGAGAGCAAGGTCGAGCAGATTCTTTTTCTTGATACCGCAATGGATGCCGGCGGCCCGAAATCCCTTGGGGGACGTAATGCCTCCCGCTATCACTTTCATCGACTGGAATCCTTGTTCATGTGGGTTGAAGGAGGAGGAAGGATTACGGGAAGATGCCCGGTGCGGTCAGACCGGTCTCTTCCGGCAGGCCGACCATCAGGTTCATCGCTTGAATGGCCTGGCCGGCTGCCCCTTTCACCAGATTATCAAGGGCTGCCACTGTGATGACCCAGCCGGCCCTGCTATCGGCGAATACGCCGATGTCGCAGTAATTCGAGCCCCGGATGTTGCGGGGGTTGGGTGGCGTATCCTCATGCAGGCGAACGAACTTCTCTCCTTTGTAGAAATCGCGATAGAGCGCCCGCAATTCCTTCAGGTCGATCGCGATGGTTAGGCGGCAGTAGGCTGTGCTGAGGATGCCGCGGTTCATTGGGACGAGATGCGGCGTAAAGGCAACAGTGAGCCTCGATTGCGCACCGGGCTGTCCTGCGGTGGAAGCGTGGCGCGGTGTCTGCAACAGACCTGCCAGCTCCTGTTCGATCTCCGGAATGTGACGGTGCTGACCGATCTTGTAGGGCTCCAATGATTCGTGGGCTTCCGGAAAGTGATAGGCGAGTGCCGGGCTGCGTCCCGCCCCTGAGATACCTGACTTGGCGTCGATGACCACCGTGTCAGGCTGAACGAGCCCGTGTGCGATGAGTGGCGCCAGTTGGAGAATCGCCGCTGTCGGGTAACAGCCGGGAGAGGCGACGAGCCGAGCCTGACCGATCTGTGTGCGGTGCAATTCCGGCAGCCCGTATACAGCTTCCTTCAGCAGCGCAGGCTGTGTGTGCGGGGTACCGTACCACCGCGCATAGGCCGCAGGGTCCTTCAGGCGGTAGTCGGCGCTCAGGTCGACCGTTCGCTTTCCGGCCGCCAGGCAGGTGGCGACGGGTGCGAGAGATTTGGTATGGGGAAGCGCGAGAAAGATGATGTCGGCTCGGTCGATCAGAGCTTCCGGCGCCAACGCTTCAAACGAGAGGGAAACCACGCTCGCCAGGCTTGGGAAAACAGAGGCCACCATGGCGCCGGCCGACTTTTCAGATGTGACCGCCGTCAACTCCAACTGTGGATGCGCAGCAATGAGCCGAAGCAATTCCGCTCCGGCATAGCCGCTGGCTCCTGCGACTGCAACCCGAATCCTTGGCATAGGGAGATGCTTAATTGATGGGGGGCCTGCTCACAGCCAGTGCCCCATAGAGAAAAGGGAAGGCTTGGAGCCTTCCCTTTTCTCTGTCGAATGCTCCAACCGTTAGCGCTTCGAGTACTGGAAGCGTTTGCGGGCGCCTTTCTGGCCGTACTTCTTGCGCTCTTTGACGCGCGAATCGCGTGTGAGCAATCCTTCTTTCTTCAGCGGCTGGCGCAGGGTGGGGCTCAAGGTCACCAGCGCCTTGGAGATGGCGTGCCGCAGGGCGCCCGCCTGGCCGGTCGGTCCTCCGCCCCGGACAGTGGCTCGAACGGAATACTTCCCGTTCACGCCGGCGAGTTCCAGGGGGAATTGGATAATGGTTCTGAGGGTGGACCGGGGAAACGCCTGATCCAGCGGTTTTTCGTTGACGACGATGTCGCCGGCTGTCGCTGAAACCCATGCACGCGCGATCGCGCACTTGCGTTTGCCGGTCGCGTATTGTGTCACAACTGCCATGCTGCACGCCTCCTATATCTATTTATCTATTGCGTCACTAGCGATACTGGTTCCGGTCCCTGAGCCTGGTGGGGATGCGCGGTTCCTGCATAAATGCGCAGCTTCTTAGCCATATGTTTGCCCAGCGGGTTTTTGGGGAGCATGCCGTGAATCGCTTTGGTCAGCAAGAGCGTGGGATCCTTGGCATGTACGTGCTCGGCGTTCACGGACTTTAATCCACCGGGAAACCCTGAGTGATGGCGATACATCTTGGTCCGCATCTTGTCCCCGGTGAGACGTACCTTGTCGGCGTTGATGATCACAACATGGTCGCCCGTATCCACATTGGGAGTGAATGTCGGCTTGTGTTTGCCCCTGAGCAGGATGGCGACGCGAGCGGCCAGCCGTCCCAAGGTTTTGCCTTCGGCATCGACAAGATGCCACTTGCGCGTTACATCCGCTGGTTTCTCGAGATAGGTGGGCATGGTGATCTTTCGACTCCTCGTTACGAGTGAACGGTCCGTCGGTTACACTTCCTGCGTATCGATGTTTTTGGGTTCGTGCTTCGCGAGCCACGCATCGAGGTTGTGGCTGCTTCGGCGTTTCAACACATCCGAGACGACATAAATCGGGCAGTGGCTCCGTAGCGCGAGGGCGATCGCATCGCTGGGACGCGCGTCGATGGATCGTTCGACCCCCTTTGAGGCCAGGTAGATCGCTGCGTAGAAGGTGCTGTTCTTCACGTCCGTAATCACTACGCGCTGGATTTTCAGGTTCAGGTGGGTCGCAAAGCTGCGGATCAGGTCGTGACTCATGGGTCTTGGAGTAACCACGCTGTCCATCGCCCACTGGATGGCCGTCCCCTCGGCAGCTCCAACCCAAATGGGTAACACGTCATTACCCTGATGATGTTGCAACACCACAATTCGTGTATCGGTTCCCTTATCCTCAACGACCTGTTGTACCCTGAATTCCATCAACTTGGGGGTATCGGTCGATTGCGTGTGTTCCATGATGTGATGGCCTCAGGAGTCCAGCTTGCCGAAGTCTTCGGGCTTAAGGTTTTCGAGCCATTGCTCAAGTTCTTCGGACGTCTGCTTGCGGAGCACCGTCTCGCTGGCGAAGATCGGCGCATTCGCTCGAAGCGCGAGAGCGATCGCATCGCTGGGACGCGAATCGACCGTGTATTCGGAGTCGTCATACATAAGATGAATCTTTGCAAAATAGGTGTTTTCGGTCAGGTCCGTAATGACGACGCTGATCACCTTCGCGTCGAAGGAATCCAGAAGGGACTTCATGAGGTCATGCGTCATCGGCCGCGGCGCCGCGACGTTTTCGAGCGCCAAACTGATCGCACTGGCCTCTGACTTCCCGACCCAAATCGGCAACATGTCCGAGTTGTCCTCGTCCCGAAGAATCACGATATAAGCGTTGTTATAGGGGTCAAACATCAGGCCCCGCACACGCATCTGAGAAATCATGGTAAGAATACGCTCCTCTTTCCCGCGAAGCAAAGAGGCAAGTAAAGCGCCGAAACCAACACAATCTAACACTTCTATTTTTCGCATGTCAATCAAGCGCGCGAGATCACAAGCGAAAATCACGGGAGTGTCCGACAGATCAAATGTCGGTCCGGAGATGTCGGGAACTGCACGTTGAGCCAGACGAAGCAAAGCTGCGGCTATTGCGCGCGAGTCCTCTTCAGTGGAGAGCCAGCGAGGGGAGAGAAGAGGATGGAGGAGATTTTGGGGTAGATGAGCAAGGTGGGTAGGGAAAGAGAGGTCTTGTCAATAGGTGTGTAAATGGAATCAGGCGGCAACCTCCTGTGGGAT
>JBBIQV010000048.1:0-3047 GCA_037442105.1 Nitrospiraceae bacterium
GACATCACATCATGGATTCGCATGAGAGCCTCCCTTCTGCGTCATTGATCTGTGTTGTCGCATCCTGATCGCGATCCTACTTACTGGCGCGTGATCCATCTGTAAGGCGCCTCACGAGTTGCAAAAGAAAATGCACTGTGTGTGTTTGTAAGCCAGACCACAGATGTGGGGTGGGAGGAGCGCGAGCGTGCGGACTCGTCATGACAGTCATGCCGACTGCGCCCAGTGAGGGAGGCGGAGGCGGTCTCTGCATTCACCTACCGTCTTCAGAAAGGAGTGCATCATGTCCAAAGTGGCGATCGTTGTTCTGGCGGATACGGAAACCCACGATGGCATGCCTTCAAGTCCCACTCTTCCGTGACTCGGAGCGGCGGCGGATCCGTTGTGTGCGATGGATCAGAGGCTGTTCACGCACTTGCTGTCCTCTTGATACATGGACAAAGGCCGTTTGTTCTTCAGCCGTATTGCGTCGATTAGTTCGATGAATATTTTCTGAGCCGGGTTCGGACAGAACGCCCTGCACATCGGAGGGGCAGCGTCGCCACTATCCGTTCACTGCCACTCCAAGAAATTGCCGCCTTCTTCCATTTATCACGTGTTGTAATCTTCCTGACAGATCATCCTGTGCCCATCTTCTAAGCTGGCGATATGGCGCGTCTCAGCATCGTGGTTCATCGAGGGTGCCTTTCTGAGATGTCCATTCGGAAACTGGCAGAAGAGATCCAGGAGGAACTGCCTGATTGGAAGATAGAGGTCCAGCCGGCGGAGGAACATACGGACTGCGATGCCATTCTTGCCTTCCCGGCTTTTCTCGTGGACGGCCAAGTTTTGGCAACGGGGCTCCCACGAAAAGACTGGCTACTGGAGAGGCTCAAAGAACGCCGGTGAAGGTAATCATGAAGCGCGCTGATGCCATCCCATCAGGTTTCGTCCGCATGCGCGATCCACAGAGAGGAACCGCTGCGCTTCCACTGAGCGCGGAAACCCTCTCCCGTCTTGCGACTGTTCGGGCAGTATTGTCGGATCGGCGACCATCTTTTCACATCCCTTGTAAGATACGTTACAGACCCGCTGCAGGAGGTGCCGTAGCATGGCTCCATCCATGATGGATAGAAAGGCGACGATGCAAAGCTGTGCATACGGAACAGCAATCAGCGAACCACTCTCCGGGTCGATCAGTACCGAGAACCATTCATTGCCTAACAATTGGACAACGCCGTCATCTTCGTGTGGCATGCCTCATAGCAGTCTCCCTGTGCACGATGCTCGGAACAGGCGCCGCCGCCATGGCACAATCCACCTTTGAGGCTCGCGATGCTGTCAAGAAAGGTACGACCGAAATCGGGGTAGTCGCAGGATTCGCGCAAGCTACCACGGTGATCGGAAACGCTCAGTCAGCCAACCGAAGCGCAGTGTTCGTGCTGCCGCGTGTGGGAATGGTGGTCACCGATCCGATTGGGACGGAGTGGTGGCAAGGCAATGTGGAGGTTCTGGTGCAGCCGCTCTTCGCTCGAATCGTGAAACCCTTCGCGTCCGAGGCGGCAGGAGGGACCGTGCTGTTGAAATATAACTTGCTTACATATGGGCGATGGATGCCGTTTTGGGATGCAGGGGCCGGGATTATCTGGACGAACTTGGCGCCACGGATTCCCGAACAAAGCACCCAATTTGAATTTGTCCTCCAGACAGGTCCGGGTGTGCAGTATTTTGTGACTGAACGTCTCACCTGGACAATGGGCATCCGCCTGCATCATGTTTCGAATGCAAACCTGGGTGACCGGAATACGGGCATCAATGCGGTGCTGACCTATGTTGGCTTGTCGTGGTTCCTACCTGATACACTTTGACGAAGACCGATGTCCGAGGCCCGAATCGATACTGCCATTCCATCACGAACTTTCGCCAGCCTGCGTCTGCTTAAGCTTGTCCTGCTTCTGGCGCTGATCCTGGTGGTCTATGCTGCGGCATCCTGGCTCGACATCGGCAAACTCTTACATCCGGAGAAGATTGCCGCACATCTGCAGGCCGCCGGTCCTTTCGGACCGCTCCTGTTCATGCTCCTGATGGCGATGGCAGTTGTTATCAGCCCGATTCCGAGTTTGCCACTAGATCTCGCGGCGGGAGCGACATTCGGAGTGACACAGGGAACCGTCTATGCCGTTATCGGTGCGGAGATCGGCGCGATTCTCAGTTTTCTGATCGGCCGCGTGCTGGGCCGTGAAGCCTTGAACAAGATCCTGCGAACCGAGATTACATTTTGCAGGCGCTGCTCAGACCGTCACTTGGTCCTCTTTGTGTTTTTGGCGCGGCTTCTCCCGATCTTTTCGTTCGACCTCGTGAGCTATGGAGCAGGACTGACCAACATGTCGCTTCGAGCGTTCGCGGTGGCGACGCTGCTGGGGATGATCGGACCCACCTTTCTGCTCACCTACGCTGGGAGCCAAGTGATCTCAGGAGAGGGGGTGTTGATAGTCCTCGGCTTCGTCATGGTGGCCTTGCTGCTCCTTCTGCCGAAATTGGTCGTGCGATATCCGAGAGCGCGTTGGGTACGCCTCCTGCGCGGCGACACGCCGGTCCCGACACAGAAGCAGGCTTCTTCCGCATCTGCATCCATGGGTGCCGTGGAACCAGTCCAGACCTGCGACTCCTGCGGGGCACCGTTGCGTGAGCCCTCTCGATAGTTCTTGTCTGTTCTCTTCTTCATGAACGTCTTTTTCTCATCCCGCGGCTGCGTTTTGGGCCTCTCACGAATTCACGAAGCCGCCTCACGAGCGTACCCCGCAGCTGATACGATGTCCGTGGATTTCACGGAGACGGAGCGCGAACTGATTGCGGCCTACGGGTCAGGGTGATGGCGCGGTCGACTCCGGACCGCGCAAGCGATGGATTACGACACCAGGCGCGACAGCGCGTCAAACTTGAGGATCACGATGGCTCGACCGTCCATGTGAATGAGGCCATCGTCGCGGAACTGGCCGAGGGTCGTGCTGACTGTTTCGCGGCTGCAGCCGATCAGGTTGGCCATTTCCTGATGGGTCAACTTGGCC
>JBBIQV010000048.1:3087-17413 GCA_037442105.1 Nitrospiraceae bacterium
GCTCTTGCTCAGTTCGACGAGCAAATGGGCCAACCGCGCCGGCACGTCCCTGAAGACCAAGTCCTCCACTCGGCTCTGGATCTTTCTCAGGCGTAATCCGATCAGTTTCGTGAGCTTGACCGTCACATCGGGGTGGGCTGCTAAATACCGATCAAAATCTTCGCGCCGGATGACGCAGATCAGCGTGTCGTCCAGCGCTTCGGCTGCCGTTTCGCGGGGAGAGCCTTCCAGCACTTCCATCTCCCCGAATACTTCTCCCGGTTCCAGGATTTCGAAGGTCACTTCCTTCCCGCTGGTGTCGGTATTGGCCAGTTTCACTCGGCCTTGTTTGAGCAGGTAGACATTGCTGCTCGGATCGCCTGGCAGGTAGAGGGGCTGGCGTTTTTTCACTTCCTGCATGCGCGTGATCCGCTCCATCTCCTGCATCTCGGACGGAGTCATACCATCGAACAACCGGATGTGCTTGAGGTACCAGAGTTTGCTGGGAGCCGACGGCACACGTTCCATAGTCCCGTTCACTTGAGAGGCTTGTAGATTACCTGAGGGTAGAGAGAGAAGACAATGCCACAGCGACTCATCTCCTATCATTGACTATCCGGAGAGATATTACAGAAACTGTGAGGTCACTGACAGTTCAAAAGAGGAGCCATGGCGCGGACCGTCTTCGCATCTCTGGGCGTTTTGTCGCTTCTCGCCCTCGGGGGCTTCGCCTGGTTCGCCGATCGCTACGACGGCCGGCCTCACCAAGCTGTGTCGCTGACCGCTTTTGCCAAAGAGGAGTATCCGGAAGACCCTGAGCTGACAAGCCACCGCTTTGGTACCTATCCTCATCGACGGCTCATCATTGAACGCCTCGACGGTACCCGTTTTCGTTTTCTTCTGGAACCTACCTCACCACACGCGTCGGCGATTGAACTCACCGATGTGGATCTCGCCCACTTCGTGGCGGCTGTGCCTCTCTGGGTGAAGAGGGACGCCGATCTCACGAAGATCGGATTGATCGATCGCGAATGGAACCGGCAGCAGGTGCGGTTTCCGAGGACATCACCCCACGTGCAGGTGCGCGATGGCGGGGACGGATTTGAGCAGCGGGTGCTGAGCCGAGTGGACCTCGCGCGCAACTGCTTAAATGCAGGCCTGTGGGAACTCTTGCTCTTCACAATGGAAGACGGCGAGGAGCGAGTGTATGAACACCTCTGGTTCACCTTCCCGCTCGGACTCTACAAGCAGCTCTTCGAAGAGGTCAACGGCCTGTCCTACTGGTCGTACTGGTGGAAACTGGAACATTGGGTCGATCCATCAGGGACGCCGATCCGTCTCGAACGGCTGAGATCTGTCGAGCAGCAGTGGACCATCCAGGCGACGGCGCAGTGGGACGAGCCTGTCGCGGCCTCAGGCGAGCAGATCCGGAAACGAAAGAACATCCTAACGCCCGTCGCCGCCACCTATCACGACTGGTACCAAGGACCGGTTCAGTTTGCGAGCTTTATTCCGCCGGGGCGATACTCGCGGTCGCATCCCCGTGACACCGCACTGCACTATCTCGCAGAACTCGCCGGGGCTACCCTGCGGCAGGTAAAGCTTTCCGGAGGAGCCGAGTCACTCTTCGAGATTGAGCTCGCCTTTCGCAGTAACAAGACTCAGGAAGCCACTCGGCTGATTGTGGGCGGACTGGATCTGAAGACAATTCCAGCGGCGTCTCCGGAGCAGTATGTTCGTGGCTGGCAGGCGCCACTCGGCATTGGCAATCCGAGTTTTTTCGAATCCTACGAGCAGGTCTTGGACAATCCTCCGGTCCAACGCACATTCTACGGCTTCCATCTCGACGCGCAGAACCGCTGGCTCGACCATCACGCCGTCGGCGTGGATGGACCGCTCTTGCACTGGGACTCCGATGACTCATCCTTATTGCATCTCTACCTCCTCAGTTATGAACGCCATGCACTGTTGAACCACTTCGTGTTGAGTATGCCGCTGGGATTTCACACACACTCACCACGATAAGCGGGAATGAACGGGGCTCTTTGCAGAGGGCGTGATTTCTCTACCATAAACGGGTAAGCTTCTGGCGGCTTAAACATAAAACTCTGGAGCAACGCCAACGAGATGAGCAATGGCGATCTGAACTGGATTGCAAACTTCATTTGGGGGATCGCGGACGATGTCTTGCGCGACCTCTACGTGCGGGGGAAGTACCGGGATGTCATTCTGCCGATGACGGTCCTACGCCGGCTCGATGCTGTGCTGGAGCCCACCAAGCAAGCTGTGCTGGGCATGAAAGCCTCACTCGATAAGGCCAAGGTCGTTCACCAAGATCCGGCGTTGCGTCAGGCGGCTGGACAGGACTTCTACAACACCTCGGAGTTCACGCTGCGCGACCTCAAGGCGCGAGCGAGTCAGCAGCAGCTCAAGGCCGACTTCGAGGCGTACCTGGACGGCTTCTCGCCGAACGTACAGGACATCCTCGAAAAGTTCGAGTTTCGCAATCAGATTCCGCGCCTGTCCAAAGCCGACGCGCTCGGCACGCTGATCAATAAGTTCCTCTCGCCGGATATCAACCTCAGTCCCAATCCCGTGAAGAACAACGATGGCTCCGTGAAGCACCCGGGACTCGACAACCACGCGATGGGGACGATCTTCGAGGAACTGGTCCGCCGGTTCAACGAAGAGAACAATGAAGAGGCCGGCGAGCACTGGACACCGCGCGATGCCGTCAAGCTGATGGCCAAACTGATCTTCTTGCCGATCGCCGATCAGATTCAGTCGGGCACATACCTGCTCTATGACGGAGCCTGCGGGACAGGCGGCATGCTCACGGTGGCGGAAGAAACGCTGCAACAACTGGCAAGCGAACATAAGAAAAAGGTGGCCACGCATCTCTATGGGCAAGAGATTAACGCCGAGACCTATGCCATTGCCAAGGCCGACCTGTTGCTGAAAGGCGAAGGCGAAGCGGCGGACAACATTGTCGGTGGGCCGGAGCACTCCACGCTTTCGAACGATGCGTTCCCCTCCCGTGAATTTGACTTCATGCTCTCCAATCCCCCTTACGGCAAGAGCTGGAAGAGCGACCTCGAACGAATGGGTGGGAAAGATGGCATCAAAGACTCGCGCTTCGTGATTCAGCATGCAGGGGAGGCTGAATATTCGCTGGTCACGCGCTCCAGCGACGGTCAGATGCTGTTCCTGGCCAATATGCTCTCGAAGATGAAACACAAGACAAAGCTCGGCAGCCGGATCGCCGAGGTGCACAACGGCTCGTCGCTCTTCACGGGCGATGCCGGCCAGGGCGAGAGTAACATCCGCCGCTGGATCATTGAGAACGATTGGCTCGAAGCCATCGTCGCGCTGCCGCTCAACATGTTCTACAACACCGGCATCGCGACCTATATCTGGGTGCTCAGCAACAGAAAACCAGCCCATCGCAAGGGCAAGGTGCAGCTCATCGATGCCACCCAGTGGTTCAAGCCGCTCCGCAAGAACCTCGGCAAGAAGAATTGCGAACTGTCGGATGAAGACATCCAGCGGATCTGTCAGTCCTTTCTCGACTTCAAAGAGTCCGAGCAATCGAAGATATTTCCCAATGCGGCATTCGGCTATTGGAAAGTAACGGTCGAACGACCTTTACGGCTCAAGGGAATTGACCCGAACCGTCCCTATACTCCCAAGGAGATTAAAGCGCTGAGGGAGACCGCCGAGCGAGACGAGAAAGCGCCGCCGGTCATCAAGAAGGTTCATAAGAAAGGGACAAAGCCCGATCCGCTACGCGGTCTGTTCGAGGCAACTATTGATAGCAAGGCCTGTGTCGTCGAATACGAAGCCGACACGGAACTGCGCGATACTGAGCAGATTCCGCTGCTGGAAGAAGGCGGCATCGAAGCCTTTCTCCGTCGCGAAGTGCTGCCCCATGTGCCTGATGCGTGGTATGACGCGGAGAGTGTCAAGACCGGCTACGAGATCAGCTTCACGCGCTACTTCTACAAGCCGCAGCCGCTGCGAACGCTAGAGGAGATTCGAGCCGATATCCTCGCGCTTGAAAAGGAAACAGAGGGGCTGCTCGGTGAGATTATCGGGAGCGACAAGGCATGATCCCGTATGATCCTCAACACCATCATCGGCGTTCCATTCGATTGAATGGATACGATTACGGCCGCGCCGGAGCATATTTCGTGACTGTATGTACGAAGGGCCGAGCATGTTTATTCGGCGACATCGTTCACGGCCTTATGGTGTTGAATGAGGCAGGACGGGTGGTGGATGGATGTTGGAAGGACATTCCTTCACATTTCCCCCAGGTTGAATTGGGCAAATTTGTCGTTATGCCGAACCACATTCACGGAATTTTGAGGATTATGGACGCCGCAGGGGCGAAAGATGTTTCGCCCCTACGGGCACGGCGGCCTGGCACATCAAACACGACCGGGTCTGTCATCCGAGGGTTCAAAATCGGCATAACCAGATGGATGCGGGCGAACACGGATGTCCACGACGTGTGGCAACGTAATTATCATGACCACATCATTCGGGACGAATCCTCCCTGAGCCGTATCAGGGAATACATTGCCAATAATCCAGCCTCTTGGGCAGATGATGCCGAGAATCCCGATCACATTGGGCCGGCCAGCGAGGATCATTGGGAAGATGCAGGGGCAGACGGCCGATTCCCAATCCCCGCAGGGGCGAAACATATTTCGCCCCTACCCACGGACAATGGCCGATACCCATGATCGCCGATCTCAAACCCTATCCCGTTTACAAGGATTCCGGCGTACCGTGGCTGGGCGAGGTGCCGGAGCATTGGGAAGTGTTGCCGAATAGGGCAGTCTTCACCGAAGTTAAACAGCGTGATCATCCCGACGAACAGATGTTGTCCGTGACGATCAAGAGCGGTGTCATTCATCAGCGGGCTTTGCTCGCGGACAGCTCTAAAAAGGATAGTTCGAATCAAGACAAATCCGCCTATAAACTCGTCCTTCCTGGAGACATCGCATATAACAAGATGCGGGCGTGGCAGGGTGCAATCGGAGCTTCTGACCACAAAGGAATAGTCAGCCCTGCCTATGTCGTACAGCGACCGTGCGAAGGAGCTGATTCGCGCTATCTCCACTATCTGCTGCGAACTTCGGCATTCGCAAAAGAAGCCGAGCGATGGTCCTACGGTATAACTTCGGACATGTGGAGCTTGCGGCCCGAGCACTTCAAAATGATCTATTGCTCGCTTCCAACCAAGGAGGAACAATCCGCCATCGTTCGCTTCCTCGACCACGCGGACCGTGGAGTTAAGCGCTACATCCGTGCAAAGCAGAAGCTCATCAAGCTGCTTGAAGAGCAGAAGCAGGCTATCATCCACCGCGCCGTTACCCGGGGCCTCCCTTCGACAAGCTCAGGGCAGGCGACCCCCAATGTCCGCCTCAAGTCCTCCGGCGTCGAATGGCTTGGTGACGTACCAGAGCATTGGGAGGTAAAGAGACTCAAGTGGGTCACTAGGCTTCAGCGTGGCTACGACCTCCCCGCTGAGCAACGGATTCCTGGTCCGTTCCCAGTCGTGTCATCCGGTGGAATTATAGGCACGCATTCTGAGTCGCAGTCGAATGGTCCAGGGGTTGTGATGGGTCGCTATGGCTCAACTGACGCGGTATTTTTCATCGAGTCAGACTTCTGGCCTCACAACACTGCATTGTTCGTCACAGACTTCCAGGGAAACCGCCCCCGCTGGTGCTACTTCATGTTGCGCACTATCTCGAAAGCCGACCACTCTGGCAAGTCAGCAGTACCGGGGGTTGACCGGAAAGATCTCTATGAAGTCGAAGTGGCTGTGCCCCCCGTCGGCGAGCAGGATGCAATTGTCGCGGGAGTCGAGAATGCATCTGAATGGCTCGACAGAGCGGTCGCAGGCGCCCAGCGCGAAATCTCCCTTCTCCGTGAATACCGCACCCGTCTGATCGCCGACGTGGTCACCGGCAAGCTCGATGTGCGAGAGGCAGCAGCCAAGTTGCCGGATGAGATTGATGAGCCTGAACTGCTCGACGTGGCCGAATCGCCTATCGAAGATGAGGAAGACGTGGAGGGTGCTGACCTCGATGCTGCTACCGATGAGGCCGAGGCGTGACTGCAGACCGAACCAATGACCATCTCGTTGGAATGGTACGCGAATTAACCGCGTTACCTCGGGAGACCGAGTTGGTCGAGTTCAAGGTCAACAATGCGAACCCCATTGAGATCGGCGAATTGATCTCTGCGCTGGCGAACTCGGCTGTGTTGCTCGGCGAGCCTCGGGCTTATGTCTTATGGGGCGTCGAGGACGGCACGAGGAGAATAGTCGGCACTTCATTCGAACCTGCGACAGTCAAGCAGGGCAACGAAGATCTGGAGCACTGGCTTACACGCCTGCTGCAACCCCAGGTCCCCTTCCGGTTCCATACGTGTGAGGTGGATGGTGCACGTGTCGTACTCCTAGAGATCGACAGCGCGCTGCATCAGCCTGTTCGCTTCAACGGGGAGGAGTACATTCGGGTTGGCTCATACAAGAAGAAGCTCAAGGATCATCCGGAGAAGGAGCGCGCACTCTGGAAGCGCTTCACGGCGACCGCCTTTGAGGATGGAATGGCCGCGCAGCGATTGAGCGGTGAGGAGGTCCTTCAACTGCTGGCGTTCCCGTCGTATTTCGACCTTCTCCAGGTTCCACTCCCGCCTAATCAATCTGGTATCCTCGCTGCCTTAGAAGGTGATGGCCTGGTTCAGCGGTCCCAGGGTGGCATGTGGAGCATCACCAACCTCGGAGCGATCCTGTTCGCCAAGGACCTTTCGAGGTTCGACGGCCTTCGGCGGAAGGTTGTGCGGGTCATTCAGTATGCCGGGAAGGGGCGCATCCTCACGACGAAAGAACAATCGTTTGCGCCCGGCTATGCCGTGGGCTTTGAGGCGCTCATCCAAAGTGTGATTGCGCTGCTTCCCACGAACGAGGTGATCGAGCAGGCCCTGCGTAAGGTTGTGCCAATGTTTCCCCCGCTTGTTATCCGAGAAGTAGTCGCGAATGCGCTCATCCATCAAGATTTCTCCATCACAGGTGCGGGGCCAATGGTCGAAGTATTTGACGATCGCGTGGAGATCACAAATCCTGGCCGGCCGTTGGTTCCTACCGATCGCCTGCTCGATCAGCCGCCGCGTTCGCGCAATGAGAAACTGGCCTCGCTGATGCGACGGTTTGGTATTTGTGAGGAGCGCGGCAGCGGGATCGACAAGGTCGTGTTCCAGATCGAACTATTTCAGCTCCCTGCGCCCTTGTTTGAGGTTCCAGGTGACTTCATGCGTGTTGTGCTCTTCGGCCATCGCACGTTGAAGGATATGGAGAAGGCGGATCGCATACGGGCGTGCTACCTGCATGCGTGTCTGCGCTATGTGACCCGTGAGCCTATGACCAATACCTCGCTCCGGGAGCGTTTTGGGATCGGTGAGAAGAACGCGGCCCTGGCCTCTCGCCTGCTTACTGAGGCAGTCGAGGCGGGCGTGATTCTGGTGCGCGATCCCGAGGCTGGGACACGTAATCGGACCTATTTACCATTCTGGGTGGGAGCGAGCGCAGTGAAGGAAGGGACTGCTTGATGCTTGACCTCCTTCTGGCTAGATTTAGATCCATCGTTCTTCATAACATGTTGATATACCGTGATGTGTGCTTCCTTGCATTGCTTGACGGTTGCTTGATTAGAGAGGGTGTCATAGGCGGATCCTCGCGTACGTTTCCTTTGAAATCAATAGGTAAGGGCTCCACTTTTGTTTGATGGGTATTTGATTAGAGGCTCCTTGTGAAGACCGACACCAGCGAACGGGGCCTTGAGAGTCTGATCGTCGAGGCCATGGTGGGTCGTGCCTCTGGCGAAGCGCCGCCCCCTGGCGAGGGCATTAGCCTCATTCGGGAACGATACGGCGGCACCGGATGGCTTCTTGGCCAAGCCGAAGACTACGACCGCGAGTTCTGTCTGGACCTTCCGCAGCTTCGCGCCTTCCTCCAAACCACCCAGCCGAAAATAGCCGAAGCGCTGGACCTTAACAACGATAGCCCCGCTCGGCGCAGGTTCCTCGCTCGGCTCCAAGGGGAGATTTCCAAACGCGGTGTCATCGACGTGCTGCGGCATGGCGTTAAGGATGGCCCGCACCATATCGAGGTGTTCTATGGGACACCCTCGCCTGGCAATGAGAAAGCCGCTGCGCTCCATGCCACGAACCGCTTCACGGTCACGCGCCAACTTCGCTATAGCCGTGATGAGACGCAACGAGCGTTGGACCTCGGCCTGTTCATCAACGGCCTCCCAATCGCGACGTTCGAGCTGAAGAACAGCCTCACGAAGCAGACGGTCGAGGACGCTGTCGAGCAGTACAAGCGCGACCGCGACCCTCGGGAGAAGCTGTTCGAGTTTGGGCGCTGCGTGGTGCACTTTGCATTAGATGATCACGAGGTGCGCTTCTGCACTCATCTGAAGGGGAAAGGGTCGTGGTTTCTTCCGTTCAATCAAGGATGGAACGATGGCGCAGGCAATCCTCCGAATCCGCATGGCATCAAGACCGATTATCTGTGGCGGCGGCTTCTCATCCGTGAGGGACTGACTGACATCCTGGAGAACTATGCGCAGATCGTGGAGGAGAAGAATGAAAAGACTGGCCGCATGAAGGCGGTGCAGATCTGGCCGCGGTTCCATCAACTCGATGTTGTGAGAAAGCTTCTCACCGATGCCCGAGAGCATGGGGTTGGCCGACGCTATCTCATCCAACACTCAGCAGGCAGCGGGAAATCCAATTCCATCGCCTGGCTCGGGCATCAGCTCATCGGGCTGCGCAAGGACGACACACCGGCGTTCGACTCGATCATCGTGGTGACCGACCGGCGAATACTTGACAAACAAATCCGCGACACGATCAAACAGTTTGCCCAGGTGGGCGCCACGGTTGGCCATGCCGAGCACTCCGGTGATTTGCGGAAATTCATTGCCGAGGGGAAGAAGATCATCATCTCGACCGTTCAGAAGTTCCCGTTCATCCTCGACGAGATCAGCACTGAACAGCGCAGTAAGAAGTTCGCCATTATCATCGACGAGGCTCATTCGAGCCAGGGAGGGCGCACTTCCGCCGCGTTGAGCATGACGCTCTCGACTACCGGGGCTGAGGAGGATGATGAAACCATCGAGGACAAGATCAATCGGCTGATGGAAGCCAAGAAGCTGCTGCCGAACGCGAGCTATTTTGCCTTTACCGCCACGCCCAAGAACAAGACGTTGGAGATCTTTGGTGAGGCGCTCCTACTGGATGCTGAGGGCAAGGTTCGCCACCGCCCCTTTCACAGCTATACGATGAAGCAGGCGATTCAGGAGGGGTTCATTCTCGACGTCCTCAAGCACTATACGCCGGTCGGGAGCTACTACAAATTGGTCAAGAAGGTGGAGGGCGATCCGGAGTTCGACACCAAGCGGGCGAAGAAGAAGCTGCGTCGATACGTGGAGAGTCACGATCACGCGATTCGCCTCAAGGCCGAAATCATGGTGGACCATTTCCATGAGCAAGTGCTGGGGCTGAACAAGATCGGCGGACGGGCGCGGGCCATGGTCGTGACCAGTGGCATCGAGCGAGCCATCCAGTACTTCCACGCTTTCCGCGATTATCTCGCTGAGCGCAAGAGTCCACACAAGCCCATCGTCGCCTTCTCAGGCGAACATGAGTATGGCGGCGCAAAGGTCACGGAGGGCTCGCTCAACGGCTTCCCATCGAGTCAGATTGCGGACAAGATCCAGGAAGACCCGTACCGGTTTCTGATCTGCGCCGATAAATTCCAAACCGGCTACGACGAACCGCTCCTCCACACGATGTATGTGGACAAGATTCTCTCCGGGATCAAGGCCGTCCAAACGCTCTCGCGCTTGAATCGCGCCCATCCGCAAAAGCATGACGTGTTCGTGCTCGATTTTATGAACGACAGTGACATGATCCAGGAGGCGTTCGCCGACTACTACCGTACGACGATCCTTGCAGAAGAGACCGATCCCAACAAGCTCCATGACTTGAAGGCCGCGCTCGATGGCTATCAAGTGTATGCTTCGGCGCAGATCGATCAGCTCGTGGCGCTGTACCTTGGAGGGGCTGACCGTGACAAGCTTGATCCGATCCTCGACGCGTGCGTTGCTATTTACAAGGAGCAGCTCAACGAGGATGGGCAGGTGGACTTCAAGGGTAAAGGCAAGGCGTTCCTACGCGCCTACGGCTTCCTCTCATCAATTCTGCCCTACACCAATGCTCAGTGGGAAAGATTGTCGATCTTCCTCAACTTCCTGGTCCCCAAGTTGCCGGCACCGAAGGAAGAAGATCTGTCCAAGGGCATTCTGGACGCCATCGACATGGACAGCTATCGCGTTGAAAAGAAGGCAGCGATGAAGATTCAGTTACCTGACGAGAATGCCGAGATCGAGCCGGTGCCAATGACCGGTGGAGGGAGTAAGTCCGAGCCAGAGCTTGATCGGCTCTCCAACATCCTCAAGACCTTCAATGACCAATTCGGGAATATCCCCTGGACCGACACCGACCGGGTGCACAAACTCATTACAGAAGACATCCCCAACCGTGTGGCGGCTGATAGTGCTTATCAGAACGCGAAGCAGAACTCGGACAAACAGAACGCCAGAATCGAGCACGACAAGGCGCTGGCTAGAGTGATGACCGCCGTGCTCAAGGACGACACGGAGCTGTTCAAGCAATTCATGGACAACGACTCATTCAAACGCTGGCTGACCGATACGGTGTTTCGAATTACCTACGACAACGAGCTTGATGCACCCCCACGATGAGAGAACTTGGACAAGACAAAGATTAGAAGAACGCGATGTCGGCAACCTTCCTCAGAATCAGGCCAACCGAGCGGCCATCACCTATCCCAACAGTCCCCTCTTCACCATCGCGTTGAAAAAGGCGAGCGACTTCCGCATGCATGCCATCGGTGTCGATGCCTGTTCGTGCACTGGGACACCGACGATCCTTCTCTTTTGGACTTGTATCTGATGAGCTACGAACGCCACGCGCTGCTGAATCACTTCGTCATCACCTGTCCACAGGACATCTGTCGACGGCGCCGTGCCTGATACTGCGTGACTCAATTCGATGACTCGTCACACCGCCAGTCAATTCGGCTGTTGATTCTGTTCCAGCAGCTCAATGCCAAATTGGACCGGCACCCCGATGTTCGCACCCCCGAATCGCCGGAGGATCATGCTGTTGATCGCGATGACCTCGCCCTGCAGATTGAATACCGGTCCTCCACTGCCACCCTGTGTGGTTTGGGCATCGTACAGCAGCCGATCTGGGAGCACGTCGCCCACATGTCCTTGGGTCGCTAGCGGGCGAATCAGTTTGTGGTCTGCCAGGTCTTGTGCCAGGCGATCGGCGTCCGTGCCGGCTCGCTGCATGATGTCCGAACTGGTTGCGGGGTCTGCTCGGGCTAAGAGCGCATCGAATCCTGTCGGATACCCCAGCACGAGAATCGACTCTCCGACCGCAGCCCCGTCGGCTTGCGAAGCCAATCGGAGCGCCGGTAGCTTCAGGCCGCGAGGATCGAATTGCAGCAGCGCCAGATCAGCGTTCTCCGAGACCGACACGACGGTGAGGTCAAACGGAGCGGGCACACCGGGGAAGAAGGCTCGGAACCTGAGAAGCCTCGGTGCAAGGTCCGGTCCGATAAGCTGCCGGGTCGCTGGATCCATCTCCCAGGGATGGGCCAGGTGGCGGTTGGTCAGAAGGACACCGCGGGCATGCACCAAGAATCCCGTTCCGGTGAAACTCACCGTCACCGGCGGGGTGTCGCCGCCGAATGTGAAGAGCGGAGAGCCATCTGCGTCCCGTAGAGGCTCTCCGTTAGCCTGCACTCCCTGAAAACGGAGGGGGCGGCCGGAGCTGATTTCCACAAAACCAAACGTTCCTTGAAGGAAAGCCACGCTGCCGCCAAAGATCCGAATGATCCGCTCTGCCGCCACATGACCGCTCTCGACCGCGCGGAGTTGCTGCTTGAGTGCCGCGACCTCGGCCTCTGTTCCCGTTTCTGTTTCTTTACGGCGCACAAGGGCGGTCAGCGTGTCGGCCTGTTTTTTGTGCTCGTCGAGCAATTCGGTCGCCCGCTGCCGCTCCTCCTGAACTCTCTTTTCTAACTCCCGTTGGGAAACCCGGCTGGTCTCAATCTGCTCCAGCAGGTGGTAGATCTGGCGTTCATCGGCCTGTCGCGCCGTGTACTGGTAGGAGAACAGACCGAGGACCAGCGCGAGCGGCAGCAGCACAAGAGCTCCCGCAAGCAGCCTGACGGGCTTCGTCGCATGGAAGACAAGATCGCTCAGGAGATGTCGGAAGAAGAGGGCGGTGCCGACCACCCATCCCCGCTGAGCATGGATCGCGATATCGCGACAGTCGCAAAAGATATCCCAGATCGGTTTGCAACTCGCATAGGCTTCGGGCCTGATCCGAATGCGGACCTGAGGCCCGCCGATTCCGAACCTCAACAGGTCATTGTCCTGAAGAATGATCTCGGTGACACACTGGTGGTTGACGAACGTACTCCGTTGATTCCCCTTATGCCGGAGCACGACCTCACAGTTCTCCACCGTAATCTCGGCATGAAACAGTGACACCGCCGCGTCATCGAGAGGATCAAAGGCAAGGTCATTGCTGGGGTCCGTCCCGATCCTCAGGCGGTTTACGGCATACTCTTGTGTCTGCCCTCGCCGGCTTCCCGAAAGGTGGACCAGGGCGAACGTGGCAAGGGCTTGCTTCGTTTCGATCTGCTCGTCTGATTCAGGATGTGCACTCGGCACGGCCGGTTCCTCGCATGCGTCGTCCAACAGCTAATGAAACGTGACGAATCCTCCGTTTCTTTTTGTTCGGGAGAATGGGATCACACGTCCGCCTCCTATTGTCGAGAATGGCCTGATCCAGGATTTCTCCGCACAAGAGACAACGGTAGCCGTCAACGCAAAATGTGGCACTGCTCTCCAGAACGTCACGACACTGTTCCACGATCATCAGACCGTGACATCGCGGGCAATCCATATAGACTCTCCTTCCCCTTGGTGCACCAACGGGCTTTCCCTCACATACAACAATACCCGAAAGCTCTCACCCTCACCGTAAGGTGGCTCACAAGAACAGAATGAATACGCGAGGCGCCGACTTGTAAGCCAGTTCACAGAACGAGTGTCTGCTTCGGAGTAGCCTATCTTCCAGGAGCCGAACAATCTTTTACTCATGGGAGGTGTGTGATGAGACAGATATCGCTCAAGGGGATCGTTGGAACAGCGATGGTTGCGAGTGTTCTGTGGGCTTGTGCCGGCTGAAGCACATCGCGGTGAGCGAGTTCGACATGATGGGGATGCACTTCAAGCCCGGCACCGCCATGAACTTCATGCCGACTCCGGCGCCGAAGTGCGGAACATGAGACAGTGATGCGTGATGAGTTCCAAGAAGGAGGTTGCACATGGCCAAAGTCGCGATCGTTGTGCTCGCGGATACGGAGACGCATGAAGGACTCGGGCGCGTTGTGAACGCGCTAGAGGCGGTGAAGGAGTTCAAGGATGCTCACGACGACGTCCAGCTCATCTTTGACGGCGCCGGGCCCAAGTGGATCGTTGAATTGGAGAAGCCTGATCATAAGCTGCATGGGCTCTACAAGGCGGTGAAGGATCGGATCGGCGGCGCGTGCGAGTTCTGCGCGGGAGCGTTCGGCGTCAAGGACAAGGTAGTGGCGTGCGGCGTGAAGCTGGCAGGGGAGTATGACGGCCATCCGAGCTTCAAAACACTGGTGTCGCAGGGCTATCAGGTCATTACGTTTTGAGCACGCGCTAATAGACGATGATCCGGTCCGCTTCGGAGAAGAGCTGAACCATCCGATCGAGCCCGATGGGCGTGACGGCCGGGGCCTCGCGGGCCGGATCGATCTTGTAGAGGAGCATCATCGTGCGGTTCCCATAGATCTCGACGCCCATCTTCTTGAGGAAGTCGAAATACTCACCGTAATTGTGCGGGATCTGGTCCACGGGCACAGCCATCTGCTCGGAGAGGCTCTGCCGTTTCCATTCGGGCAAGGCGGCTCGGTCCAGCGCAGTCGTATCGGATCCGGTGAGCCTCCTGAACCACCCGAAGCCCTTCGTCACTGAGGTCACCGCGCTGGCATCCACCAGAATCGTGACCTTGTGCCCGGCTTTGACCGCCGCCCACGCCACGTTCGGCACGGCGCAGATCTGGGCATCGTCCTCCGCCAGCGAGGTCTTCATGTGGATGGGGATCCGGGACAGGTTCGGCTGTTGCGCCG
>JBBIQV010000049.1:0-16258 GCA_037442105.1 Nitrospiraceae bacterium
GCGACCCGCGGTTTAGGAAACCGCTGCTCTATCCAACTGAGCTACGGGGGCGTGGGACTTACGATACTGAATGGGAGGTGCAAAGTCCAGCCAGCGCTCGCAACTCTCCTCGGCAACCAAGCGTTGCTCTGCGGGGAGTCCTTCGGAAGAGCTCTCTCTGTTTCGATCGGGAGTGGCTGTCATGGGGTTGATGGTGTACTTGTTTCTGATGATTTTGCTAAAAGGTCTCGTTTGGTCGGAATCTGCGTGAGGAGGTCGGCCCGAGCCTGAAAGAGCCCCCGCAGCCGCAGGCCGGTGGCATAGACCAAGCCACCCACTTGGTTGCCTAATGCGAGCTTGCCCCCGACTTTGCCGTCGCGACCGGTTGCGACGAATTCTGCTGCTGGTGCCACTAGCCCGTACGGTGCGAGCGGGGCGGAGTGCTTGATGACTTGCTCCTCGGCGGGGAGGTTTACGACTCGACTCACAAAAAGATCCGCCACCTCTTGGTTGAGCTTCTCGGTCGGTTGGTCCTCGAGTATCCACTCGTTGTTGTCGTGAATCAGGACATACTGGTCCTCTCGCGTCTTAACCGAAAGTAACGCGATATCCGCGAACTCGATGCCGAGCAAGCGTTTATCTTGTAAGGCGAAGAGGTCTTTCGTTAAATCCCTAATGGCCGTGGGGTTGATGCGGTAGATCGGCGCGTCCGGTGTCGTTTCGGCAAAGGCTTCGCCGGATGACGGATCGGGCTGGTAGAGCTTGACGACCTGGTCCGCGCCGCCGGCATGAACGGTCACTTTTACTTTCGGCGCCGTGAGCTTCCTTGCGGCAGCCTCCCGCTCCGGGCCGGGATCGATGATCCCTATCGCCTTCAAGTCTTCGAGCCGGAACAAGAGCGTCCGGACCTCGGTCTGGTCCGCTTCGGCTTCGATCGGATACCGGATCTTCCATTTCCGCTTCGGTTTCTCGTCTGCTCCGTAGAGCACAATTTCCGTGGTGGGATAGGTCAGCCTAATCCGGTCGATACCCGCCTGGTCGAATCGGAGGATCTCCTTACGCCGGAATGTCATCACGGTTTTGTTAAGAACATCCTTCGGCGCCATGTCTGTGAGGAGGACCTTTCGGTCTGATCCCCGTAAGACGTAGAGGGTGGACGAGAGCGGTCCGATGTCACCGATCGCAAAGGTTTCATGCCGCGTTCCAGCGGTGACCGTGATTTGTCCGGATGGTTTCTCGAGACCGAAGGGCGCCAGGGCGGTGGCCTGTTCCTCTACGACCCTCGTCACTTTGCCTGTGACCAAGGCGCGGATCATGGCTTGGACTTCGCGCGTGTCGGCATCGGCCCGCAGCGGAGCCGTCATGACCCAGTTCTGGCCGCTTCCCGGTGCCAGGGTGATCTCCTGGCCGTCACTGTTTACGGTCAGGCCAGTGATCTCTCGCTCCTCGAATGGAAGCAACTTCGTGTGCTGGACCTTTGTCTGTTCTTCGGTACGTTGGGCGGGGATCTCGACGTAATAGAGGTACGCCCCCAGTCCGGCAAGGATGAGGGCCATCAGCAACGTGGGCCAATGTCGCATCATACAAAACCAGTGGTCAGTGATTGGTGCTGCGGTGATTGGAAATGGTTTTGCTTTCCCACTCGATCATTTCTGGCTACAGACGCCGCCGTTTCCGCCAGACGAGCATGCCCCAGATGAGCGTTGCCGTGGGGAAGAAGAGCACCTGGACATAGAGCAGCACGCGGTCCTGAGCGGGATTGGGGATAAACGGACGGAGCGCCGGCTCTTTCGGGGTGATCGAGATCAGGTCCCGTTCTTCCGCAAGCCATCCAGCGGTGTGGAGAAAAAAGTCCGTGTTGCCGGGAAAGTTGAGATACGCGTTACTCGCAAATGTCGAATTGCCGACCACAACGATCGCCGGACGTTGCTTGCCTTCTTCCGGGGCTTTCTTTGGCGTGATGGCTGCGGCCAACGCCAGGGGGCCTTGCACGTCTTCTTTCTCGCTATAACTGACCACACGGCCTTTTATGTCCGTTTCCGCCCAGCTACGGGGCGACGTGCGGGCGAGCGGCACGTAGTCCCATTCCTGTGCCGATTCTTCCTGGAAGGCGACATGCCGGGCAAGGGGGAAAAGGACGGCCGACGTGAGGTCCTGCGTGATCTCATGCTCCGTAAACGTCCGCACCAGCAAAGCCGTCAAGTCGCCCTGTGCCAGCCGATCTTGTAAATCCACCAGCACGCCTGCCCCGAGTTCCATGCCCCACCGTTTGAGCAGGTCATCCAACGCCGCTTGCGTATCGGGATCGACGAGGACCAGCACGTGGCCGCCGTCGGCGACGTAGGTGTGAATCCGTTCTTTCTCTTCCGCAGTGACCGGGCGACGAGGGCCGGCCACGACCAGGACGGATGCATTCTGGGGCACAGCGGTCTCTTGGAGGAGCATGACCGTGCCGACATCGTAGCCTTGTTTGATAAGCGCGTCTTTGGCGAGGGCGAAGCCCCCGCGCTCTCGATCCTCGATGCTGCGCTCGCCGTGTCCTTCGAGAAAGACGATGCGCTTCTTGGTTTCTTTGGAGACGCGGATGATCGCGCCGGTGAGTTCCACTTCGGACGGGGCGTTGATCCGGACGGTCTGTGGGCCGCTCTCTAGGACAGCAGTGTCGATCCGCGTGATGCCGTATTCGCGTGCGATGTTGGGTTGCCGTTCGGGGTCCACAAACTGCACCGTGATTTTGTTCGTTACCTGGCGGTAGGTGTCCAGTAGATCGCGATAGGTGTTGAATGCCTGGCTCCTGTCTTGAGCGAACACGGTGATCTTGACGTCGCGGTTCAGGCTCCGCAACACGCGATGGGTTTGCGGGGCGAGGGTGAAGTGTTGAGTTTCCGAGAAGTCCCATCGTTGGGAGTGCCGCGCGCCCAGGAAGTTGACGATAGCCAAGATGCCGGCGAATAAGACGACCATTAATACGCTGTTGGCGCCCATGCGCGTCGAGCGCCGGACCGAAAACGCCTTGAGAGCCTCGAAGTGGATCACGAAAAAGATGATCAGGCAGACCAGTGCCAAACCCTCACAGAGAGTCATCAGCCACAACTTGTCCGGTGCGAGGCTATACGCGATTACTCCGCCGACGGCGAGCACGGCGCCCATGATGCCGACAGGGAATGAAGAACGGGCTACTTCCATCTGGTCGACTCCACCACGCGGTGCGCGAGGAACAGCATCAACACCGTCCCGCTGAAGTAATAGACGAGGTCTTTCGTGTCGATGAGTCCCCGTACCAGGTGGTCGTAGTGCTCAATGAACGACAAGTAGGAGAAGAAATTCCCGGTCGCCGTATCGCCCAGGACGGAGCCGAGTGCCCCTAATAGCCAGAAGAGAATCAGCAGACCGAAGCTCAAGAATGCCGCTACGATCTGGTTTTCGGTCAGGGCGGAGGCGAAGACACCGGTGGCGAGGAAGAGGGCTCCCATGAGAGCGAGGCCGAGATAGCCGGTGAGCACCGGGTTCCAGTCGAAACTGCTGTAAGCGTCGAGGGTGAGGGGCACGAAACCGGTTAAGGCCAGAAGCGCCAGGAAAACCAGATAGACACTGAGAAACTTACCCGCGACGATTTCGTTGATGCCTACAGGCGAGGTCATCAGCAGTTCGAACGTCCGCAACTTGCGTTCCTCGGCGAAGAGCCGCATGGTCAAGATCGGCAGGATGAGCAGGAGCACGATTGCGAGGCTGTAGAACGTGGGGCGGAACACCAAGTCGTTCAGATTGATCTGAGCGGTCGCGCCCTGTATCTGCATGAATCGGATGGCCTGATTGCCGGCGTTGAGCACGGCAAGGTACGACAGCACACCAAAGATGAGCAGGAAAACCGCGCCGACGACGTACACAACCGGCGATACGAAATAGGAGCGCAATTCTTTGGCAATGATGGCATGTACTGGGGCCATGCGTCGTCTTCCCGCTACGTGACGGCCCCTGTTGAAGAGGAGGGCGAGGTGTCGGCGAAGGCTGATGGTTCCACCGCCGCACCGTTTTGTTCCAAGCCTTCCTCATGTTGTGTCAGTTTGAGGAACACATCTTCCAGCGTCATCGCGATAGTCTTCAACTCCAGAAGACCCCATCCCTGTGCCACGACGAATCGGGCGATCTCCTCCCGCATGTCTTGACCGAGTTGGCATTCGACCAGGAAGGCTCCCGCCTCGCCGGAGGGAAAGACGTTCAGGATGCCCGGCAGTCGAGAGAATTGATCCGTACAGTCTGGCGGCGGCGTACGGAGGGTAACGCTGATTTTCTCGGAATGCCGCAGTCGCGCAGAGAGTTGTTCCGGCGTGTCTTCCGCCACGATCCGGCCCCCGCTGATGATGACGACGCGCTGACAGACGGCCGTGGCCTCGGGGAGAATATGGGTGCTGAGAATCACTGAGTGTGACCCGGCCAGACTCTTGATCAATTCGCGAATTTCGATGATCTGCTTGGGATCAAGACCCACTGTGGGCTCGTCGAGGATGAGGATCGGAGGATCATGCAGCAGTGCTTGGGCCAATCCGACGCGCTGCCGATAGCCGCGAGAAAGGTTCCCGATGAGCCGCTGGCGGACGTGGCCGAGAGACAATCGTTCGATCACGCGGTCCATTCCCTCGACCAGACTTTTCCCGTTCATGCCTCGGAGCCGGCCGGCGAAGGTCAAGTACTCGGTCACGGTCAGTTCTTGGTGCACCGGCGGGGTCTCCGGCAAGTATCCGATTCGACGTTTGACTTCTGTCGGCTGATCAGTGCAGTCGTAGCCGGCAACCCGCGCCGTGCCTTCGGTGGCTGGCATAAAGCATGTGAGGATCCGCATGGTCGTCGTTTTGCCGGCCCCGTTGGGACCCAGAAAGGCGAGGACCTCTCCCTTGTCCACCCGGAACGATACCCGGTCGATGGCCGTAAGGTGCCCATACCGTTTGGTAATGTTCTGAACGTCGATCATGAATGTGTAATCAGTACGGATCAGGCTGGGGGCTGCCGGTGGTTGGACCTGCAACCTCTCGAGCGGCAAATCTCGCGCGCATCATACTCAGAGGGGCAAGAGCAGTCAAGAGAAGCGAGGACGATCCTGTCCGAAGCTTGACGGATCTGTCGGCACTCTTATATAAAGCTCTGCCATCCCGTCTAGTTTACCGGTTATTCAGTTTCCCTCGTGCCTTGTTTGTTACCCCTCTTTCTCGTGCCAAGGTAGGGGAGAGGCCTACACCTTCGGTATTGTCGTCTGGAACTTGACGTTGTACCGTGGGGACCAAGGCTAACACAGCACAAGCGGCTACTTTCGAAGATGCGGATGTAGGGGGAGGATGGGATGGATAGGAAAAAGATGGTGTTTCCAAGATGAGCATGACGCGAACCCTCGTATTATTAACGGCTTCTATGCTCTTGGGCGCATGCACGTGCTTGCCCAAGGGTGAGGTAGGTCTCGATGTCGGCATTGAAGATAGAGGCATAGCTTCCTGGTACGGCGAGGCGTTTCACGGGAAGACAGCGGCTAACGGCGAAATATTCGATATGGAGGCGATGACTGCCGCTCACCGCACCATTCCCTTGGGAAGCATGGTCCGAGTAGTCAATCTGATCAACGGGAAGCATGTACGAGTCAGGATCAACGACCGAGGCCCCTACGCTCATGGGCGTATCCTGGACCTTTCGTATGCGGCTGCCGCGGAACTTGAGATGGTTGAAAGGGGCACTTCGGTCATTCAGCTCGAGGTGATCGGGGATCACCGTCCTCATTTCTTAGCCTCGGACGAACGGTCTGCAGGCGCGTCACTCGTCAGCGCCCTTCAGGCTATCCCGATTTCTCGTCTGGGAAGAATATACGAACCCAGGCCTGCTCTGGTTCAACAGGGAGCCTCGCAAGGCCGTGGGATGCGTTTTCTCCCTACCGATGTTCTTCATGAACGCCGTGTCAGACGCGTGACGACAATTCTTGCTCTGGACCATTCGGTGTACACCGCGGTCGCAGCTTTGGTCTTAATCTGATCGGCGCTCTTTCCGCTTCTCCCGTTCCCTCCTTGTGTTGACACTGCACGAAGTTCTCTACTAGACTAAGTGCCCTATTCGACAGAATTGTGTGAGTAGATCACCACAGAGGAGTGGCGGAGGATGGCAAAGCAGGCGGCTACAGGAATGGATGAGGCACGGCTCAAGAAGAAACTGGGTGAGAAGCTGTCGGGGCATGACAGCTCCAAAGGGGATCCCGGGATCCGCAAGCTGCGTAAACGCTTGAAGCGGATTCAGCGGAAGCGGCGTGCACATGCACTCAGAAAGAAGCGGGCGGCTGGTAAGAAGGCGGAGGCACCAGCTCAAGCGTAGCTTGCAACAGTGCGACCAAGAACGACAATCTCGGCGTGGTAATTCGATTAGGATTATGATCATGGCGGAAGAACAAAACAAGAAACAGGATGAGCCGGTGAGCGCTGCGTCTCAAGCCACGGATGAACTGACGGATCGGGTGTCTGATGAGATCGCTCAAGAGGCCGGGATCCAAGGGGGGGATGCGCCAGTTGCTGAGGCAACTGAAGACATTGTTCTTGAGGAAGAGCAGGTTAAGGACGAGATCGACATTCAGATCGATCTTCTTAAAGACCCCGACTGGGTCGTTCGCCGCGAAGCGGTTATTACCCTGGGTGAGATGGGGGATGAGCGCTGTGTCGAACCCCTTGCAGGGGCTCTGCGCGATGGGGATTGGCAGGTCCGTGAGGCTGCAGTTGATGCGTTGAGCCAGGTGGGTTCGCCGGCTGTCGATGTTTTGCTGAAGCTCCTACGCGACTGGGATGTCAGAAAGTCGGCGATCCTGGCGTTGGGGAAAATTCGGGACGAGCGTGTCCTGGAACCGCTCGTTCAGCAACTCCGAAGCGACGAATTCAAAGAAGACGCGACAACGGCGCTGGTTGAGGTAGGCGAACCTGCCGTTCCAAGGTTGATCCAGGCTCTCAGGGACAAGGATGAGGGCGTCAGAAAACAAGCCGTTCTGGCTCTGGGGCAGATCAAGGATTCGTCGGCGGTCGACCCGTTGATCGAAATGCTGGCGGATCAGGACTGGTTCACACGGCTCACGGCTGCGGCGGCACTGGAAGCAATTGGCGATAGTCGTGGTCGAGATTCCATCAAACCGTTGCTGAAAGATCCGGACCTCGTGGTGCGGATGCGCGTCGAGCGGATTCTCGCAAAGTGGAAAAAGCAGCCGTCCAACGCCTGAGCAAGGCACCCTACTTTCTTACTTGTTCAGAAGCTTGTCGATTTCCTTTTGAATTTCATCCAGTTGGTTCAAGGGCACTTTCTTTCCCATCGATACTTCCAGGCGTAGTTCGCGAATCCTCCCCGTTAACTCTTTGACCGTAGCCGTTGGATCCGGTTGCCGATTGCCGGTAGTTGCGTTTTCAAGGGAGTCTACCGCCTCGGCCAGTTCCTTCGCCGCGTCGCCGAAGTTTTTGTCGAACATGTCGGCTTTGGCCTGAATCACCCGCGCTTTGGCATCAACCAGTCCCTGCCGCCGTCTCAGGTCCCGCTCGATCCCCAGCGCCGTGTCCATGACGTTCCGCGATAGTTCTTTCACCATCTGTTGGGAAGTTCCTGCAGGTCGTTGCCCAAGAAAGTAGCCCAGGGCAAACGCGCTCGCCGTCAAAATCAAGATTCCGAGAAACTTCAGCATATACGGTTCCTCTACGGTTGACGTTGAAGGTTGCGTGACGGGGCCTTACCGTGCGCAAGTACCTGGATTATGCTGGCTGCAGCGGCGATCCTGACAGCCGCGTCCGTGTCCTGCAACCCTTTTTTCAGGCTGGAGACCGCCTTCGGAAGCGGGACCTTCCCGAGCGCTCGCGCCGCCATCAAGCGAGGAAGCGGTTGTTGATCGCGGAGCAAGGTGTCCAGGATCGCAAGTGCCTTCGGATCGGAGGTTACGGCCAATGCCTGTGCCGAGGCTCCTCGGACGGACGGATCAGAGCTGCGTGAAAGATCGGCGGCAAGCATTATGGCCGAAGAATCGCCGAACCGAAGTAATGCCTCGACGGCATTGACACGCACATGCTCGACCGGATCACGCGTCAGCGGGATGATCAGCGGACGGGTGTCAGGGAGCGCCAATTTTCCGAAGCTCGCCACGGCCACTCCGCGCACGCGCGCGCTGTCGTCGCCCAGCGCATGGGTGAGCGGCGCAACTGCCCCGGCTTGTCCGAGTTCACCGAGCGCTCCCGCAGCGAAAGCGCGAACGGCGGGTTCAGGGTCATACACTGCCTGACTCAGAACCGCGAGGCTCGACGGGCGCTTCAGACGGCCGAGGACACCAAGGGCAGCCATTCTCACGTCCGGATCCGGCAACGTCGCCGCATTCATGAGATCGACCAATAGATCGCTCTTGCCAAACTTGACGAGCGCAGCAGTGGCGAAAATCGATTCCGGGCCGACATCGACGCGGGCGATTTCAACTAACTGATCCCGGCTCTCTCTTACATTCGCCTCCGCCAGGGCATTGATCGCGGCGATCCGGACGGATGGTGCCTCGTCTTGCAAGGCGCGTTTGAGAGCGCCGGACCGCCCGGCCAACCCCGCTTTGCCGATGGCCTCCGCCGCGCGCGCTCGCACGAGGACGGAACTATCCAGAAGTCCGTCTTCCAATAAGGGGCCGGTATCCGGGACGCCGATCTCAGCAAGCGCGGTGTAAGCGGCAATACGGATGTGTTCCTGGGAGTCGCGGACTCGACTGGTGATCAGACTCAGAGCTAACTGGCGAAGCAAGGCAGGGTCGTCCGGCTGGCCGGCGGGGACCAATTGTGGGTAGAGCTTCAAGGCGTCGTCTGGGCGACCCAGACGGAGGTAGCTCAGAAAGCCAAGGCGGAGCAGGTCTCGCTTCGGCGTCCGGTTCGGTGGGACCGCCTGCAGTAGCCGGATGATCTTGTCATATTCGCCGTTCTTGAATGCCGTGGCGGCGTCCTGATCCGTGCGGGGCGGAGATGCTGGGGTGGCGTTCAATTCACTCTGCGGCGTGGTTGCAAACAGCGTGAGCAGCAGGACCCACACGAGAGAAAGCTGGCGCATGAGTCAGAGGTGTCTCCGCCGTGGAGCAGAGTGGTGGGCCATCGCGTTTACCATGAGGATGGGGCTGGGGTGGTTGCGGGGACGTACATGAGCGAGGCGTACTCCTTCACCATCCGTTTCGTACAGAACTTGGGGGCGGTGGTGCGGATACTCTCTTTGACCATGTGGAGCCAGCCCCGCGGGACGCCATCCATGTCGCGCTGGTAGAAGAGCGGGGTGAGCTCTTGCTCCAGGAGGCGGTACAATTCTTCGGTGTCGCGCGCGTCTTCGGCTTGGGGATCCTTTAGATGCGATGAAGGTTGAATGCCCCATCCGTTCGCGCCGTTGTAGCCCTCCTGCCACCAGCCGTCGAGGACGCTGAGGTGCAGCACCCCGTTGAGCGTGGCTTTCTGTCCGCTCGTCCCGCTGGCCTCCATCGGAGCCCTCGGGGTGTTGAGCCAGACGTCCACGCCCTGGACCAGGAACTTGGCGGAATGCATGTCGTAATCTTCCAGGAATGCGATATGCCCGCCCAGTTGGTGGTCATTGCAGAAGCGGATGACTTCATGGATGAAGGCGCGTCCCGGTTCATCGGCAGGATGGGCTTTGCCGGCAAAAATGATCTGTACCGGCCGCCAGTGGTTATGGAGTAGACGTTTGAGGCGGTCGATGTCGCGAAACAGGAGTGTGGCGCGTTTGTAGGTTGCGAATCGGCGAGCGAAGCCGATGGTGAGGGCTTCGGGATCGAGGAGGGTGCCGCGCGCGATCACCTGCGAGGCTTGGAGTTGTCCCTTCATCCATCCATCGCGCGCCCGCTCGCGAATGAAACTTATCAGCTTGCGTTTCATGGCTTGCCGCACGGCCCATAATTCCCCATCGGGAATGTCCAGCACCCGTTGCCACAAGGCTAGATCGTCACAGCGATTGGCCCAATCGGGGCTCAGGGATTTGCTGTACAGTTGATTCAGCTCGGGGGCAATCCAGGTCGGCGCATGGATACCATTGGTCAAGCTCCGGATCGGCACAAGGTCTTCCTCTAGGCCGGGCCAGAGATATTGCCACATGTTGCGTGAGACACGCCCGTGTTCGCGGCTGACGCCGTTAATGTGTGCTGCCATTCTGATAGCGAGCGCCGTCATGTTGAACCCATACCCTCTGGATTCCGGTGTCTCCCCCAATCGAAGGAATTCCTCCTTGGAGATTCCGAGCTGGTCCCAGTAGCCGTAAAAGTACCGGTTGATCAGATCGAAAGGAAACACGTCATGTCCGGCCGGCACCGGGGTGTGCGTGGTGAACACCGTACTCTGCCGTATGCGCTCGCAGGCTTCAGCGTGCGTGAGCCCCGATTGCACTAACTCGCGCGTCCGTTCGAGAGTCAGGAATGCGGAATGGCCCTCGTTGGCATGCCAGACGATCGGGGCGATCCCCAATGCGCGCAGCGCCTTGACCCCTCCGATGCCAAGGATGATCTCCTGGCAGAGGCGCGTTTCTTGATTGCCGCCATAGAGCCTGGCCGAAAGGGCGCGGTCCTCCGGGCTGTTTTCTGAAACGTCCGTGTCCAGGAGGAACAGGGTCACACGGCCGACGCAGACCTGCCAGACCAGCACCGTGACAGGCCGACGGTCCAGTTCGACACGAATCTGACATGGCACGCCCGCCGCTGTCATGGCCTGGTGGATAGGGGACTCCGACCTATTGAAGGCCGTGTAGGTTGCGTCTTGCCAGCCCTCCGGCGTGATCCGCTGCTTGAAATACCCCTGCGGATACATGAAGCCCACCCCGATGAGCGGGATTCCCAAGTCGCTGGCCTCCTTGCAGTGATCACCCGCCAGGATGCCTAAGCCTCCGCTATAGATGGGGATGGAATTGTGCAGACCGAACTCGGCCGAGAAGTAGGCAATCTGAATCTTATTCAGTTGCGGATATTGCGTGGCGAACCACGTTTTGTCATCGTTGTGATATTGATCGAAGGTCCGCAGGACCGCTGAGTATTGCCGGACGAAGGTTGCATCCTGCGCGAGCCTGCTAAGGCGGCCGGGTTTGACATCCATGAGCAGCTTCACAGGATTGTGATGGGTGAGGTGCCACAGTGTTGGGTCGATTCGCTCGAAGAGGAGCCGCGCCTCGGGGTTCCAGCTCCACCACAAGTTGTTGGCGAGTTCTTGTAGGCGGCTGAGACCGCGTGGCACCTGAGTGTCTGATTCGTTCGTCGGTTGGCTGGTGTTCACTGTACCTCCAAATGATGCGAGGAATGGGTTGGCCGGCGCTCAGAGGATCGCGGCATCGGCGCACCGCACCATCGCGATGTTTGACGTTTCAGGCGTGGCCTGTTTGATGCCATGTGGCCCATTTGTTTGAGAATGCCACGGCAGCATAGCGTTCGCCAAGGATTTTCGTGACACGGTTCATGAGCCTTGTCAGGTCTTGGACTTCATTGGGCTTGAGGTCTTGCCTGAAGCGCGGGTGGAGGCCCCAGCGCGTTTCAACTTCTTCTCCCTTGGTGCTCGCCATCACGCTGATCAATTTGATCTCATCGGCGGCTTTCTGAAGGGGTGCTTCCGCCGCTTCCCCTGCCGGCCTGCCGGATGTAGGAGGGGCGAGCGTTTCGGCCGTCACCTGCGGAGGGACCTGCCCTTTGAGGATTGCCTGAATCGCTGGAACGACCGCATCGGCGCACAGGGTGGCCGCCGAGATAACCTGGGTATTGCCCGCCGCGCCGATCAATTCCGCGACCCTCTCGCCGAAAGCGCGAAACATATCGTGCTTTAGTTTGCTTTCTTCAGTGATCAGGAAGCGATAAGACTCATAAATTTGCCGGCTTTCCGCGACCGCTCCGTCGATTGTCAGCACGATTTCCATCTGGTCTGCACCGGACCCGAACGCTGGCTCAAGGGCTCTTTTAAGCTGGGTCGTCACGGCGTCGGCCAGGCTGTCCATAAACAAAGGCTGTTCTTTAGCCGGGACGTGTAGCGCGGAGAGCCGATCCGTCAGGTTGAACATGATTTTAAGAAACTCGAGGTAAACGCCCCATTCGTCCTGCCGCTTGAGTTTTAAAGCCTGTTCGGGCGCGTTGCGTTTTACCATGCTTACGGATTCGCCGGCTACGGCCAGCATCAGTTCCGCAAGAGTTCGGAGCTGTGACTGATAGAGACTGTTGGCAATGCCCATCGGACGTCCTTTCAGAGTGTGTCATTATATACAAGTCCCCTGATGCCTCCAAGGGTGATGACATTGGAGAGCCATAAATCACGTTCGCGTTTCAAGCGTCGGTCGAGTTGGGCCGGTGCTCGTTGCAAGCGCACAGTCGGTATGTTATACAGCGCCACCCGTTCGGAATTTTCCATTCACACGTTTCCCCGAAATGGAACGAGACATGAAGCCTTACGTGCTCAAGCGGACAGCGGAGGATGCGGCTCCGCGCGCACTGAGTCTGGACTACGCCAAGGCGCTGAACCCGCAACAATTTGCCGCGGTGACAGCCGGTGAAGGCCCCGCGCTGGTTATTGCCGGGGCGGGGAGCGGGAAGACGCGCACGCTGGTCTATCGTGTTGCCTACCTGATTGATGCGGGCATCGATCCTTCCAATATTCTACTGGTGACCTTTACGCGCAAGGCGGCCCAGGAAATGATCGAACGGGCTGGGGCGCTGATTGGATCGCGCAGCGAACGAGTGTTCGGCGGTACATTCCATTCCGTGGCCAACGTACTACTCCGTCGCTATGGTCGTTCGATCGGCATTGAGCCGGGGTTTACGATTCTGGATCGCGGCGACGCGGAGGACTTGATCGCGCTTGTCCGGTCGCAACTGGGGCTGAACGAGAAAGATAAGCGGTTCCCGCGCAAGGGTACGATCGCGGAGGTGTTCAGCAAATGCGAGAACACACTGCGGAGTGTGGATGAGATTGTGATCGAGGAGTTCGGTCATTTTGCCGACCATCTGGAGGATCTGGGGCGATTGCAGCGTGCCTACCAGGCCGCGAAACGACAGCGGCAGCTCCTGGATTACGACGATCTCCTCGTGAAGCTGCGAGAGCTGCTCACGCGGGATGAGACCGCCCGCCTGTCGATTTCCCGGCTTTACCGATACATTCTCGTGGATGAATATCAGGATACCAACCGACTCCAGGCGGACGTCATTCGGCGGATGGCGGCGACGCATGACAACGTGATGGTGGTGGGAGACGATTCGCAGTCGATCTATGCGTTCCGCGGGGCGACATTCCGGAACATCATGGAGTTTCCGACGTTGTTTCCCGGCGCAAAGATTTACAAGTTGGAGGAGAATTACCGAAGCACGCAACCCATCTTGAGCCTCGCCAATGAAATTATCGCGGCTGCGGCAGAGAAGTATACCAAGCAGCTCTTTACGAGGAAACTGGACGGGCCGCTGCCAGGCTTGGTTGAGGCGGCAGGGGAGAATGCACAGTCGCGCTTCGTTGCGCAGAAGATTCTCGAGCTGCGCGAAGAGGGCGTACCGCTCAGTGAGATGGCGGTCCTGTTCCGGTCCAGCTTTCATGCGTTTGATTTGGAAATCGAGCTCTCACGGCGCGGGCTGCCGTTCCTTAAACGCGGCGGTGTGAAATTTGTTGAGACGGCCCATGTAAAGGATCTGCTCGCCCATTTGCGTGTCATGGCCAATCCACTGGATGCCGTCAGTTGGCATCGGGTGCTGATGCTGGTCGAAGGTGTTGGTCCCAAGAAGGCGCAGGACCTGATCGCGGCTCTTGTAAAAGCTGATCATCCCTATGCGGCGTTGCGCGAAGTGAGCGGCCGATCCGGCAAGGGATTGAAGGACCTGGCGTACACGCTCGAGGGCCTGACGAACGAGCAGAGGCTGCGCCCAGCGGAGCAGGTAAATCATATTTATGAATATTATCTCCCGATCCTGAAGAACCACTACGACGATTATCCGAAACGCATGAGAGACCTGGAACACCTCTACACGATTGCCGAAGGGTATCCGGGGCTGGAAGACTTCCTCGCGGATTTGGCGCTGGAACCGCCGGACGGAAGCGTGCTGGATGTCGAAGGACCGGATCGGGATGACGAACGGCTTGTTCTCTCGACGATTCATTCCGCCAAAGGACTCGAGTGGCAGTGTGTGTTTGTCATTTGGGTTGTTGACGGGAAGTTTCCATCGGTCTATTCGTTCATGACCGATGAGGAGTTGGAGGAAGAGCGACGTCTCTTTTACGTGGCCATCACGCGAGCGAAGCGGCACCTCTATCTGACGTATCCGATCAATGTGTACGATAAGACCAGCGGCATGTTGCTTTCGAAACCCACGCGATTCCTCGATCGGGTCCCGCCGTCTCTTGTCGAAACGTTTGCATTGGTCGAGGAAGGCAGACCCCTCGAATGGGGTGCCGATCCCGATCGGTATGCTTAGGCATGGCGACGCCATTTTCTTGTAGAATGTTATAGCATCCACTCACTTTTCGCCTTCTCTACACGCCCATTGCGACATGAACCGAGCGATTCTGCTCCTGGTCCTGGCCGTTCTCCTGGTCGCTCTGGTGCTCTCCGTGCTCTCCGATAAGGAAACAGTTGCAGCCCCACTGAGTCCCAACGGCCACGAGGTGGCGACGGTCAGTGACGGTGACCAACAAACCTGGAAGACTCTCATCGATCAAGCTGCTGAGTTAGGGCTTCCGACGAGGTTTCTCAAGACGATTCCGCCGGAGTTTGTCCGGTTCGAGTTTGAAGATCTCCGTACCTATGCGGCTGAATACCACCCTGGTGAACACCGCATGGTGCTGAATCGCACGCTTTCTTTTAACGGAGCCGGCGCCACTCTCCAACCACTTAACCGGATGACGCACAAGGAGCTTGCGACCCTGTTTCATGAGTTCTTTCATGCCTACCTCGACTTCCTCGCATTTGATCCTGCAGCAATAGCCGAACAAACAGAGGGTCGTGCTCTGCTTCAGCTTGCGCGAACTTACCAACAATGTCGCTATCAAGATGTACTTATCACGCCGGTTGCACAACGCAGGACGGAGACCGAGCAGCGTTATTTAAGCGAGCAGGAGTCCTGGGAAGTCCTCAATGAAACCTGGGCGGTGTTTGTCGGCTGGACGGTCTGGACTCAACTCGAAGTTCAAGGAAAGGGTGGTGTGGGGAAAAAAAGCTCGGACTTCTCGAGAGCGTGGCTTCAGCGACTGAGACAGTCTGATAAGGGCGCGGATCTCCGTGGGTACTACCAGCCGGAAGATCCAGGCGAGCGAACGGTCGCTCAGAAACGGTTTCTGGCTCCGCAATATCGCATTTCATCGAAAGAAGTCGGAGCCTTGCTCAGGGATGTTTTGGGATATCCCACCGAGCTGGTCCGCAGATCGGTCGAAGCATTAGAGCACAATCCCTCGCCAATCAAAGGAGTGAACGGCTGCACTACATCTCCATAAGGCATCAAAAGTCTTATAGTATTTCGGCTTTTGGCGAACTCGATTTCTCTCTTGTTTCCGCTGTGTGTGAATGTGCGCTGCTTTTTGCTGCTTGAATATAGTACACGGCGTCCCAAAAGTGGGCGCGCAAAGTTTTTTGCAAATTTGCCCTTGACATCGCACTATTTCGCCAATAGAATCCGGTGTTTCCTAAACAAGACCGAGTCCATCTCTTCAGCACTCCGACCGTTTCCAATCCTCGGCGGAAGCTGTGCGCGGGGAGGCTTACTTTCATTCTTGCCTGAGAGTTGTCTCGCTCAAACCTCAGGAATTGACTTGAATTTGGATTTGCTTGAATAGTGAATAACTAGGGGCAGGTACCCAAGTGGACAAAGGGGGCAGACTGTAAATCTGTTGCCATCGGCTTCCAAGGTTCGAATCCTTGCCTGCCCACCAACCCGAGCTTGCTCGACCGGGAGCCCTTGTGATTGTTCCAGGCGACCGGAGAAACGCCGCTGCTGAGTTTGTATTGGGGTTTGTGTCAATGCTTGTTCGACCCGGAGCGCGAGTGATTGGCGAGACGGGATAACGCCGACAGTGGTTTCAGGGTGCGGGCGTAGCTCAGTGGTAGAGTCCCAGCCTTCCAAGCTGGCTGTCACGGGTTCAAATCCCGTCGCCCGCTCCATTTGAAGACGTGAAGCGTCAAATGTCATTCGTGATATGTGAAGAATGAACTAAAGGAAACGGTGTGGTCGAGCGGTTGATGGTTCACGATTGACGAATGACGAACGGTGAGGCCCACGTAGCTCAGTTGGTAGAGCACGTCCTTGGTAAGGACGAGGTCACGC
>JBBIQV010000050.1:0-15390 GCA_037442105.1 Nitrospiraceae bacterium
CGACGATCCAGTTATTGTGCCAGACCCCTTGAAGCAACTCTTCAAGGCGGGCCTCATCGTACGGCGGATTATCCTCTGGATGTTGCGCCTGATCGCGATGCTCACAGAGCCGTTTAAGTTTCTTCACATAATCTTCGGAAAGGAACCCTGGCTTACAGGCAGCCTCGGTCAAAGCTTCACGGATGGCTTTCCGGTCAGCAGGATCTCTCAAGGTTTTTCTTGCATAATCAATGAGCATCTTAACTGGATTGGCACCTGAATCACGAATGCGAGCAAGAAGCACCGGGTTCCTGCGTCCATTCGGTTCGAACACTCGAGCCATGATTTCAGCCTTGACCGCTTGAAAGAACGCTGTGGGAACAACACCGGGCCTGTGATTGGAGTAGGGCGGATGCAAATAAGTTTCGCCGAGTTCCAACTCCCGGCGTGTAGCCTCATGAAGCCTGGTCCAGATCGTCCCAAATTTAGCTTCAAGTCGCCGCCGTGCCGCTTGTGGGTAGGTTCCATCTCTCGCTCTGGCGATCTCCTCGGACAAGCGCAGGCTGCGCTCGCTCTGTTCTTCTATTGTGCGAGCTTGACGAGAAATAGTGTCCCAAGCAATGCGCAGAATCTTGTTGAGATCCCTTTCACATTCAGTAAGGTCTTCGCCCCTTTCTTCGACGACCAGTTCAGCCCAGATTCGCGCTAGATCGAGGTACTCCTCGTGACCCAACAGACCCTTATGGTATCGATCCTCCGACCACTGGACCAAGAACTTGGCACGGGAGAAATTCTTCAATTGCTTCCACAGTCGAATCATCCGGCGCACGTAGTCCGAGGGTTCAAATTCGACCGTCCGATCGTGCACAGCTGAAAACAGATACTCGTAGACCGACACAGCACGAGCCGCCATATCCAGATCATCAGACCTTCCGTAATACCAGTCCGCCATACCTTCTATGATCGGATATTCGTGATACGTCAGGCGAGAGTCCGCCGAATTCAGATAGCGCTCCCATGTGACTTGAGTCTCAGCGGGAACTGGTGGGACCGGTTCTTTCGTGAATTTCAACGCTTCCATTAACCAGTCGGCATCATCGAGAAAGTCACTACAGCACTCCAGGTCAAACTTCTGCGCTATTCCACCGAGGATGTCCTCTTCTGACACATTCATCGGATCGTCCTGAAGCCTGGCTCGAAGACGCCGAAGCTCAGCTTGCTCTTCTTCTCGTCTACTTGAGGGTTCATCATCGGGTAGATGAATAGACGAAAGAATGTCGGATAAGCTCACTGCGCCCTCCGTTGTTACAGTTCGTCGCTGATCCACCTGGGACCAGCCGAGAGCCTACTTCTGCTACACAATTGAGGAAAAGCCGGGGGTCATTGCTTGACTTGGCACTGATGCATCAATCGTCTGTGCTGGGGAAGTGATGCTGAAGAGACTGCTGTGCCAAATCAAGCAATGACCCCGGATGGCCGAGACATGCTGGGCCGTGCTCTTCTGTTAGCCGCAGATTATTTTGGCGCCCCCTTCACGTAACGACGCTAAGAGTTCCGGCGGGCTCACGATGGTGATCCCGAGGAGTTTCTTGATTAAATTTCTCTTGCTGAGCAGTTCTCCGTCTCTGGTCAGAAAGATGTCGCGGCCGTTTCGTTGGTGGGCGACCAGGTGGCAGACGTCCTGCCGCTTGCTCTCATAGCTGAATCCAAGCACGGTAGCGTTGGGCCAGACCTTCTCCACATATGCATCTATTTCGCCGTCATTTAGAGGACGGAGACCGGGTCCTCCTGGCATATAGTCTCGCTGCGTCCCTGCGTTGGGGTCTTCATGCAGAATCCCTTCCATTCTTAATCTGGTAATCAGGCGCATGACGTCATCGTCCTGCACTTCGAAATCTGTGGTGGCCGTGTAACACACTGCAATCTCACTCCCCCTGGCGAGATCGAGGACCTTCCAGAAATCAGAGCAACCCTCTCGGTCATGGGCTGCGTCATAAAACAGGTTGGTGTCAAGGGTCACAGTGACCATGGCCGCTACTCGGTCTCCTTGCCCAGAACAACTCTGCATGTCGCAGATCTTGCCGCACTGGGCCGCGCACCTGCCGCGCCCACTCTTGCCTGGATCTTCTCCAACTTCTCGGCTACCTTAGCAGGCAACCGGAATTCGACATGAAAGATCGCTTCATCAGAGAGAACTGCAACGTATTCCGCGTCCTTCTTCGAGTAGGCATACTCGATACCGTTGTACTCGCGCTTTGCTGGAAACAAGCGCCTGCTCCTATCGTTCAACCAATCGTTGCTCCACATGCAAGTTCCGATCTTCCCATCCGCATAGAGAAGCTCTAGTACCAGGTCGAGATATCCGGTTTCATCTCGGAAGTAGCGGTCCAAGTTGGGGTCTTTAGATAGGTTAAGGAGGATTCCCTCTGCATCGTCACGGAGCTCCGAGCCGACCAGCCAACGTTTGATGGGACGAACAACATCTTCTGCGGTACCACCATAGCGCCGCGCCGCTTCGACAAGAGTGGGCAGGAGAGTTTTGGTAATTTTCAGGGTGAGTGGAACAGTAAGAATTAGATCTTTGGGCGAGTCTGACACTGGATGCGCGGCCATCTTCCCGATCTCTATGACAAATCCGCTATCCCTGATTGTATTGATAAGATTGTCGATTTCCGCCTTTTCGTCGGTCGCCGCGCGGACCAGTGCTTCCCCTGAGATCAGACTCGCGAAGAAAGCCGCCTCTGACTTTCGGGCCGCATTGAAAGCCTTTTCACGTTCCAAAATTTGAAGAAGTGCAGCCTCGCGATCTGGACCAGTTGGGGTCCTGGCGATAAGCCGCTTGAGGCTCTCAATTTCATTGCTGAGTCGGGTGAATTCTCCCTTCAGACTCTTGTACTCCTCTGCGACGTTCTTGCCTTTGATGCGCTGAGCCAGCTCTTCCATCTTGTCGGTAGTCACAGTGGCCCTAATCTTTACGTAGAAACGAAGACCATCGCCCACCAGCGCGCGGGTTTTCTCCAGTACCTCAGCTTGAAGAACTCCGCCCGCAATGACTTGTATCTCCTCAATGGTTAAATCGAGGTTATGGATTTTTGTATAACTCTCGACATAGGTGCCCGCCTGTTCCAGCGCCATCTGTTTGGCTTTCTGCAGAGCCATAGCCTCAGCGAAGGACGGCGTTTCGCCGTCGCCCATCGTGTAGGTGGCTTCGGCGGTCAGGATTTTGGTTTCAGCGTGAGCGAGAAGAGGAGCAACGAGTAGGAATAGAGAGGCCAGGATCGACAGGAAGGATCGTTGCATAGTTCTCGAATGCTACGCCTCACAAAATTTCGGGTCAAGCTGTGCGACCGGTGGGATCTTTTTTTTCGCCGGTGCAAGACCATAGTTGTTGCGGCGAGTACGTTTTTCGAAGGCTGCTCAAAACGGCAGTCCGACAAGTCGGAAGGGGGACAGTCGCCGGTCGGAAGGGCGACAGTCCCTAGGACTCCCGGGCATCAGCGTCGTGCTGACGGCTGAATGCTGATCGCTGAAAGCTTGCTATGGCCCGTTACGAACACATGCCGATCTATAAAGGTAGGGGGGTCAAGTCTTGCAATCCCACATTCATTCCTACTCTCGTGCCTGTTAGGTCCACGCACTCGCCCGTGCTCGCTTCGCCAAGTTAATCAATACTCCTTCTCTCAACCCCAAGTCGCTGACCAGCACATCGGCCATCCCCAAGGTCTCCATCACTGTCCTGATGATGATCGCGCCGGCGGCGATGACTTCTTCTCGGGCTCTTGCTTTCAAGAATCGAGCAGCGTCCGAAATTCTTCGAGCGTCAGCCCCGCTTGGCGAAGCATTTCGTGAAACAGCCGGGACCGATACTGGGGTCAGACATGAGTATTGACTTATGAGCAACGGGAATCTGTACCGGCAGCACGCTGCTGGATGTCATGGAAATGATGCCACCTATGAAAAAGGCCAGTCAATGGGCGAGGAGCACTTGCGGACTACGACGTGACTCAGCGATTTCTGTAAATGCTACCCGGACGCTTTGTGGAAAGAGATACCGGTCGTGTAAGAAATAGGGACATGTAAGAAATAGGGACAGGCTGCTTTTCTGATCGATCCATTCCCGCCCGCTGCCCGTGGCGTCCGAACTCACATCTTTTCGCTCGCATTTGGCGACGGCAAACAAAAGAGCCGTGATCCATTTCCTGTGCGCGCATGAAAAATGGGGTCAGTTCTTGACTTTGCACTTGGCGAAGACACGCAGCAGGGGAAATGGGGTCTTGCCATCACACATGACGTAGTTTCCCGGCGCGAACGGAAACTTAAGGGGTCGGGAATCTTTTCCGACCGGCCCGTTTCCCTGCGCGCGGCGACGCTTCTCTCTTAGCCCGTTCGGTCTACGTCTAACGATTCGCGGTCACGGCGAGGCGGAACCCTAATGCGTGGAGGAGCACATCGAGGCTCCTGAATTCAGGATTGCCGAAGATGATATTAGGGTCAGAGACCAATTTCACCGGGACCAGGGAAAATGTACCGGGAGTCTTTTCTTGGCAAGTGACCTACAGAGACCGCTGGCATGCTGACGTGCGACCTTGCCGGAGGAACGGGGATCCGCCGAGGCGTGGCCGAGGAGATAGAAGCTGGACAAGATGGGTTCCGGCCTGTGTATGGACTTCTATTGTGTGAGCCAGTAGACTTGCCTCCACGGGACGCTATCGGAGGTGCTTGTGGAAACCCAATATCTCAGCCGTGATCCGAAGATCATGAGCGGCGCCCTGTGTTTCAAGGGAACACGCGTGCTGGTTCAGACCTTGTTCGATTACCTGGAAGGCAGTTCCTCTCTTGAGGGTTTTCTTGAGGATTGTCCTTCGGTCTCTCGTGAAGCAGCCATCGCTGTGCTCGAAGTGGCGAAGGAGCGTCTCTTCGCTCTTGCGCCTGCTGCGTGACGAATCGGTTCCCCGCCGTCTCCGTCAGTCGCTTCCCGCACATACCATAAAACCGCTGTCGAGATGGGGTGGAGCGGAGGGGGAATGGCATGCGCTCCATGATCGACATCAATGGTGCTCTCTTGCGGAGGGCATTGAAGGCGAGCGGTCTTGCGAATAAGAGTGCGGTGATTGAGGAAGGGCTGCGGTTGCTTCTCAAAGTTAAGGGGCAGGTAGGGATTCGTCGATTACGAGGAAGGATGAGGTTTGAAGGTAATGCGCGCGGATCGAGAGAGGACGAAAAGTAGCGATGGCGCCTGAAAGGTATCCCCGCAGCCCCAAAGTGCTCCTTGGTGGCATCGCCCACCTGGGGCGGTTTATCGACAAGATTCGGCTGCGGAACGCAGGCCAGATTCAGGACTACAACTACATCACGGTGGGGTTCGATAAGTATCTCATCGACTTTCTCCAGATCGATCCGAAGGCCTTCGAGCAGCGGGTGCTGGCCGGCGGGTCGGACGAAGAATTACTTGCCTGGGTGCGCGCGCATGGCTGCAAGTCCTCAGAACAAGAAATCACGCAATGGAGCCAGGCCTTACTTGGACGTGGCCCGAACGACGATGCGGCACGCCAGCGGTTCCAAGGACGACTAAAAGAGATTGCCGCGAAACGCGGCGTGCCGGTCGGCGCTCTTCCGCTTGTCTCAACGTGGGCGGATGTCATCGAACTCGACGAAGGGCGCATGTAACAGCCTGGCCCTGTCTCTTCGTGTACAATGTCGCTCTCGCCTTGCGATCGTTGTAAAGGGGAACGATGGCACGTCCGCTCATCGGCACGTCCGGCTGGACCTACCCAAGTTGGAAAGGCACCTTCTATCCGGAAGACCTGCCGAGCCGGCAGTATCTGGAATTCTACGCCCGCGAGTTTCCCACGACCGAAGTCAATTACTCCTTCTATCATCTGCCGCGCCCCAGCACCTATGAGAAATGGGCGGCACAGGTTCCCGGCGGCTTTGTCTTTGCGCTTAAGGGTAGTCGCTTTATCACGCACATCAAACGACTCGTGGATGTCGAGGAGCCTTGGCACACGTTTTTCGAGAATGCGCGCCCGTTGGGTTTCCACCTCGGCCCGATTCTCTTCCAGTTCCCGCCGTCATTTCGTGCCGACCGAAAGAGGCTGGCAGCCTTTCTCAGAGGCGCACAGCAGCGGGATCCGAAATCTCATCCTCTAAGGCTGGTTTTCGAGTTTCGACATGACTCCTGGTTTACCGAGGAGATCTATGCTCTCCTCCGGCAGTACCATGCGGCTCTCTGCATTGCCGATTCGCCACGGTACCCGCGCGAGGATGTGATCACGGCGGATTTCACCTATCTCCGATTTCATGGCCGCACCCAGTTGTTCGCCTCGAAATACTCGGACGCTGAGTTGGCCGAAGAGGCGAAGAAGATCAAGCGGTATCTGCGCGAGGGGCTCGATGTGTTTGCCTACTTCAACAACGATGCCGAAGGGCATGCGGTGGAGAACGCCCGCACCTTGAGAACATTGGTCGAAGGGCGGAAGAAAACGTGAAACGGACCGGAGTCCGGCCGGCCATCATGCTCGCCCTGCTCGTCGGGCTTCCGCTCGCCGGCGTCGGCCTGGCCGGCAAGCCGTTAGAACTCTACCTCGAATTTCCTCCCCGAACTCGGTACGTCGACCATGAACCGTTTTCCTGGCCGGTGTTCATAAGCCTTGCGATCTTCATCATGGGCTTTGTGAGTCCGTTCATGATCCGTGTCTGTTTCTCTCGTCCTCTGTCTCATGCCGTCAGCCATCAGCCCGATCTTCCCCCCATACCTTTTACCCCTCACCCCTCACCGCTCACCCCTCACGTCTTCCTCCCTTGGTGGGGTTGGGCTGGGGTTGGGTGGACTGCTGTCGCCTGGGTGCTGGCTTGGACACGATTCCCCTGGTTCGAGTTGCTGCAACCGTATACGTTCACACCCGTGTGGGTCGGCTACATCCTCGTCGTGCAGGCCTGGACCTTCGCTCGCACAGGGCGATGTCTGATGCTGGACGAGCCGCGGCATTTTCTGATGCTGTTCCCCCTCAGCTCGGTCTTCTGGTGGTTCTTCGAGTATCTGAACCGCTTTGTCCAGAACTGGTCTTACGCCGGGGTCGGCGAGTTCACCCCGATCGAGTATCTCTTCCATGCAACGATCTCGTTTTCCACCGTGCTGCCGGCCGTGCTCGGCACGAAGGAGCTGCTGGCGTCGTTCGCACGACTCGACTTCAGACTGACGCGATGGCACGCGTGGGAGATGACGAATCCGAAGCTCGCGGGGTGGGGATTGCTCCTGATCTCGGGGTGTGGACTCGCGGGGATCGGGATCTGGCCGAACTATCTGTTCCCCTTGGTCTGGATTGCGCCGTTGTTGGTGATCACGGCGATCCAAATGATTGCGGGAGACGAGACGATCTTCGCACCTATCACCCGCGGTGACTGGCGACCGATCTGGCAAGCAGCCCTGGCCGCTCTTCTCTGCGGCTTCTTCTGGGAATTGTGGAACTCCAAGAGCCTGGCCCATTGGGAATATGCCGTGCCGTTCGTGCAACGGTTTCATCTGTTTGAGATGCCGCTGCTCGGCTATGCGGGCTATCTGCCGTTCGGGTTGGAATGTGTTGCGGTGGCCGGTCTCCTTGGCGGGAGGAAGGTCCATTAAAGCCGGTTCAGCGCGTGCCGAGAGACTTCGCGCAACGGAAGCCGATGGTGGCGGCACGCTGATCGGAAGCTGAGCCCCCGCGTGTGGCAGCCCGCAGCATGTTCGGCTTGCTTTTCCACGAGCCGCCTCGCACGCTTTTATAGCGGCCTGATAGTGGACCAGGCGGGTTGCGCTCCGGCAGGTACGCATAGTAGTCGAAGCCGAACCAGTCTTGCACCCATTCGGCGACGTTGCCCGCCATGTGGTGGAGGCCGTAAGGACTCTTTCCTTCATCGAGGGCGTCGACCGCGGCAAGGATGGGAATCTCGTGGACATGGTGTTGGCCGAACATTGCGAGCTTTCCGTCAGGTGCGGCCTGGCCCCAAGGAAACAAATTGCCTTCCGGACCACGAGCCGCCTTTTCCCACTCCGCTTCCGTCGGGAGCCGTTTCCCCTTCACTTTGCAGAAGTCGTCTGCCTCCGACCAGGTGACATAGAGAGCCGGCCAGCGAGTCAAGGTCTGGTCCGAGACCGAGTGCACGGTGATGACGTGCCAGATCAGCTTCTGTAGCTCATCGGGGGGATGGAGCTTGCGTTGCTGGAGATAGGCCAGATACTCGCCGAGGCTGGTTTCGTCCCGATCCATCTCGTAGGCATCAAGCCAGACCTTTTGCTGCGGCAGTTCGGTGTCGTCGTATTGAGTCCGCAGTCCGTAGGGGTCGTCGTCGATGCGGATGCTGCCCATGAGAAACGAGCCCTCCGGGATCGTCACGGTCGGCGAGGATTGCGCGAGCGCGGCAACAGAAGCCAGGTGGCGGGCAAGTTCAGGCGAAGGCTTGGAGCCGGCGAGCGAACCGGCCGGACCTGAGAAGAACACGACGAGAAGCGCCGCAAGGCCGACGCCGGAGATCTTGTTCAGCATCGCGTTACGTCTTGCTCGGCGCAGTAAGCGCCTTGCTGATTTCCCCGATGAGGCGGCGCTCGATTTCGGCCGTCTCCTCCGGAGTGACGCTCATGATGCGGCCGCCTTGGGCGAGTTTCTCGAACTCGGCCTTCACGCGGAGGCGCGTGCCATTGGGTAGCGCCTGCAACGATACGAGGTACTGATTCCGGAAGCCGGACATTTCCAACGATGTGGGCGAGGAGACCTTTCGCTCCGTCACGAAGGCCGCTTTCTGGTCCGTCTTCACGCTGACTTTGATGGTGTAGCCGTGGCGCGCAAGCGCTTCTTCGATGGTCTTGGCCACGGCGTTCAACGGGTGCGACAGTTCCTCCGTCTGCGCGCCTTTCTCTTCAATGTGCAGGCTTTGCGAGACTTGGGCGTTCGTGGCCGCCGTGCGCTGGACTTCCGCGCTCAGCTTCTTCGTGTGAGCGAGCTGCGACTGGAGTTGCTGGCTCAGAGCCTTCGCGTCGGCCTGCGCCTTCTCCGTTTCCTTCTTTGCGTCGCGCAACTCGCGATTCAGCAAATCGATCTGCTGCTGCATGACCTTGTTCCCGTCTTGCAGCGACACGACCACGGATTCCTGCTTGGCCACCTGCTTACGGAGGGCCTCGTTCTCAGCCTTCAACGGCGACTCGTCGGGTTTGCAGCCGGGCGAAATCATGAAGAGGCCGGTGAGCGGAATGCACAGGGCACAGGCCCAGCGCTGCTTCGGCGTTGTTTTGAGCGGTGTGTGTCTCACAAGTGAGGGGGATTATCCGATCTTCACGCGCTCTTGTCCATCATGCATTTCGCCGCCTCATTTGACCGTTCTGTCCGGGCCAAGCTATTGTGCAAACATGCGGATACTTTCCCCGGCCATCAGGCTCCTGACCCTCTTGAGCGTGCTCTCTCTGGGCTATGCCGCTGTGCTTGAACAAACAGAGGGGAAGCCGGAGCCGGTGCCGGCGGAGGAATATCCGCTCTACGATCAAGTGATCGACAAGAAGTTTCTTACGTCCGAAACGAAGCTGGTGATCATCGAACGTCTGACGGTGATGCGGCTGTATCCGGAGCAGGAAGGGACGGTGAGTGTTGAGACATTCCGTGAGAACGAATATTTCGAAGGCCGGCTCCCGCCCGAATTAGTTCGGGAATTCGTCTTCAAGAATCAGAAACCGGCACGATTAGAGGCGCGTTTCAGCATCGGGGTGCGGTATCGATTTGTCTCCGGCGGAGAGGCCGAAGAACCGGAAGTGTCGCTTGCGCCGGTTCCGGCCCTGTTCTCACGAGCCGTCCCGATGCAGGAAGCGCCATTGCAAAAGGCGCCGCCGGTCGTCGATCGTCTGGCCTTCTCGCGTGTGGCCTTCACGCTCCGGAACGACCACGCGTTGGTATACGTGGAGAACAACCGGCCAGACGGAACCGGAGCGGGGTTCCTGGTGTGGTTGCGCCGCACAGGAAAAGACTGGGCCATCTTCGACACGGAAGTTGTGTGGACCGCCCGCCGGCGCATTCCGGGAGAGGGGTAGTTGCGGCGCGATTTGGTGAGGGGCTAGCATAGGGCGGGAAGAACGTGAAGCGTGAGGCCTCAAACGTGAAGCACGAGGAGAAAGAAGAGGAATGACGAATTCCCTGATTCTGAAAACGTTCCCGGTCCCGCCGCTGGACTGTAACTGTTCCATCCTCGGTGATCCCCTGACCAAACAGGCGATGGTGGTCGATCCGGGCGGGGCTCATGACCACATTTTACGGATGGTGCGGGAGATGGGGCTCACCGTGGTGAGCATTCTCCACACTCACGCCCATTTCGATCATTTCCTCGCTTCGGGCGAAATGAAGAAAGCCACCGGCGCGACCTTGTGCCTGCATCGTGACGACTTGGATCTGTGGAAGATGCTGGAGATGCAGTGCCGCATGTTCGGGGTGTCCTACCGGCCGGTGCCGCTGCCGGAGTATTGGCTGGCGGACGGTGAGAAGATCGTGCTCGGAGGCATCGAGGGCGTGGCGCTCCACACACCCGGCCATACGCCGGGGTCGATGAGTTTTCACTTTCCCGCCGAGCAACTTCTGCTCGCCGGGGATACCCTGTTCCAAGGCGGGATCGGCCGAACCGACTTGTGGGGTGGAGACTACGAGGCGATAGAACGTTCCATTCGCGAGCGCCTCTATACATTGAAGGAAGATACCCTCGTGATCACCGGTCACGGGCCTGCGACGCAGATCGGGATCGAGCGGGAGATGAATCCGTTCGTAAGAGCATAATTGTTGTGTTAGGGATGGGGCAGCGAAGACCCAGAGATTCAGCCGAAGGAGGAAACCATGATACAGCTCTGCCGGTTGATGCGCGTCTTGATGGTGGTGGTGATGGTGGGGCTCCCCAATGCGCTGTCTCAAGCCGAGACTAAGCCCGGCGGGCCTCCAGCCTCACAGGTCGTTATATCGGACGTCAAGGTCCGCATGTCGGAAGTTGGGCCGGTCGTGCTCCTCTTGGCGGAAGGGAAGGTCATCCCGATCTTCGTCGATCTCACGGTCGCTGCGTCGATCCAAGGCGCACTAAGCGGGGAAAAGTTGTCGAGGCCGATGTCGCACGATTTGATGCACTCGATCCTCGAGGCCTACGGAGGGAAGGTGACCCAAACCGTCATCACCTTGAAAGGGGGCACCTACTACGGTGCGCTGACGGTTGTATTCAAGGACGACATGAAGGTGTTCGATAGCCGGTCGTCGGACTCGATCGCCCTTGCCGTTCATTTCAAGGCGCCGATCATCGTAGGGCGGGATTTGCTGGAATCTGCGGGGAAGTCGCCGGAGAAGGCCAAGCCGGAGACGTTATGATACCGGGAGGGATTCCTATTCTTTGGCCATCCTCTCACGCAGCCGCCCTAATCGCTTCTCCGTTGACTGCTTGATGAAGGCCATGTTCTCGGCGAGATGTTGCTCGGCGTTGATCTTTCCTTCGTCGCGCCGCTTCTGTTGGGCCAGTCCGAATTGCGCGACGACGTTGGCGTCCTCGTTATTGAGTTCCTTCCAGATGGCAGCGCACCGGGCTTGCTTGGTGACGGGATAGCGGTCGCAGGGCGGCTCGGCGGTGGCGGTGCCAGGCCAATATGAGAGGGTCGCCGTGAGCACAAAGCACATCGGCAACACCATCGAACGAGCAGCCAATATGATCCTCAGCCGGATGGATTCCTGTGCGGTGACTACGGTTGGATAACATTTTTCCAAGACACAACGCAAACGCACTGCCGGTACCTTCCACGGCAGGGCCCTTACCTTAGCACAACCGGAGTCGTCCGGCAGGCTATGACAACCGGACGTGGCGTCTTTCCAGCCTAGGAGCTTTTGGGTATTATGGGTCCCATTGGTTGGATGGCGGCATCAGAGCTTCCGTGACGTGGTCACGCCGTTGAACGCCCACTCTGCTCTTTGGATCGAAATCGTGCGGAGGCGTTGTCCGCCCCCTGCAAGCCGATGGTGGGACTCTGTGTTCTCCTGGCTGCGGATGCCATCTGCGAGAGACGATTTTGCCAAAGCCTACACGAAGGCCGCTCGTCTGCTCGGCAACGTTCCGGTTGATCTGACCCAGGATGAGGCGGAAGCTCTGTCCGCTACCGGGATTCAACCGATGCGGGGGCGCCCGCTCCATGAATTTGGACGAACGGCTCTCTTGCTGTGCGCCACGACACATCTTCCATCCGAAGACCATGCTGAGTTCATCGACGAACTCTTTGTGCGGGGCGAGAACGCAGAACGCGAGGCGCTCCTGCGCACATTGTCACTTCTGCCGGAGCCGGGCCGCTTTCTTTCAACGGCGGTGGAGGCCTGCCGGACGAATGTGCAGACGGTCTTTGAAGCGATTGTCTGCGAGAATCCCTACCCCGGTCATTATTTCCCGGAGTTAAACTTTAACCAAATGGTCATGAAAGCGATATTTACCGGTATGTCTCTGCGGCGTATTGTGGGACTGCCTGCCCGAATCACGCCCGCCCTCATGAGGATGGCAAAGGACTACGCGCGAGAGCGAATTGCTGCCGGTCGCCCGGTCCCCGAAGATATTGGACTGATCGCGAGTGCGGGATGACGCGCGATGCAGCTCTTCGATCCGCATATTCACATGACATCCCGCACCACGGACGACTACGCTGCGATGGCGTCGGCCGAGATCGTGGCCGTCGTGGAGCCGGCGTTCTGGGTCGGCCAGCCGCGCACGCACGTGGGGACTTTCGAGGACTATTTTCTTTCATTGCTGGGATGGGAGCGTTTTCGCGCAAGCCAATTTGGGGTGCGCCATTTCTGCGCGCTTGGGTTGAATCCGAAGGAAGCCAACAATCCCAGGGTGGCGCCGGGTGTGATCGAGTTGCTTCCGCGCTACTTGGAGAAAGATGGTGTGGTGGCGGTCGGCGAGGTAGGCTTCGATGATCAGACCGAGGCGGAAGCGAGGTATTTCTCAGCCCAGATTGAGTTGGCGGAGGAGTTCAATTTGCCCGTACTCGTCCATACGCCGCACCGGGATAAGAAGCGCGGCACGGAACGGACTCTGGCGCTTGTGCGCGAGTCTGGAATCGCGCCGGAGCGGGTGCTGATCGACCACAATAACGAAGAAACGCTTCCCTTGGTATTGGGGAGCGGCTGCTGGGCTGGGCATTCGATCTATCCCCAGACCAAGATGGACGAACAACGGATGGTTCAGCTCGTCATGCGGTATGGCGGAGAGCGGATTCTCTTCAACAGTGCGGCCGATTGGGGAGTGAGCGATCCCCTCAAAGTTCCGAAGACGGTACAGGCCATGGTGGAGGGGGGCATTCCAGCGCACACGATCGCTCGGATTGTGTGGGAGAACCCGGTCGCCTTTTTCAGCCGATCCGGCCGCCTCGATCTCGGCATGGCTGAGGCTCGGCCCAACATCGACCAGCGCCAGTTGTGGGAGGGTAATTCCGTCCTCCGTGGACAGACTCCGATCGTCGATCCATCCCGCGATCCTCATGCACCGCACCCTCGTTCTTAACGTCGTCGGACTCACTCTCGACCTGCTCGGCCAAGACACGCCGCACCTTTCGGCGTTGGCGCAGCGCGGCGGGATGCGCTCCCTCTCGACCATCACGCCTGCCGTGACCTGTTCCGTTCAGGCCACCTTCACGACCGGCCTTCTGCCGAGAGAGCACGGGATCGTTGCCAACGGCTGGTACTTTCGCGATCTGGAGGAAGTCTTTCTGTGGCGGCAATCCAACCGGCTTGTGAGGGGTGAAAAAATCTGGGACATGGCCAGGAAGATCGACCCTCACTTCACCTGCGCGAAACTGTTCTGGTGGTATAACATGCACTCGACGGCGGATTACACGGTCACGCCTCGCCCCATCTATCTCGCTGATGGAGGGAAATTTCCGGACATTTATACGCAGCCGCCGGAACTCCGGGAAGAACTCAATCAGAGGCTCGGCATGTTTCCCTTAATTCGATTCTGGGGCCCGGCGGCGGACATCCTTTCCAGCCGGTGGATCACGGACTGTGCACGGCATGTGTACGACACTCGCAAGCCCACACTTACTTTAGTGTACCTGCCGCACCTCGATTACAACCTGCAACGTCTCGGTCCCAGGCATCCGGCCATCCGACAGGACCTGCGCCGGATCGACGCCTTGTGCGGCGAGTTGATCGAGACGGTGCAGAAGGACGGGACTCGCGTAATCGTGTTGTCCGAGTATGGCATCACGGAGGTGGGCGGGCCGGTGCATCTGAATCGGATCTTGCGCGGTGCGGGTCTGCTCACAGTGCGTGAGGAGTTGGGCCGCGAGCTGCTGGATCCGGGAGCGTGCGAGGCATTCGCCGTGGCCGACCATCAGATCGCGCACGTCTATGTGAAGTCGCCCGAGAGGATTCCTGAGGTCAAGCGATTGCTCGAACAGGCGCCGGGGATCGAGCTGGTGCTCGACGAAGAAGGAAAGCGGCGCTGCGGGCTCGACCATCCCCGCTCGGGTGAGTTGGTCGCCCTGTCACAGACGGAACGCTGGTTTACCTATTACTATTGGCAAGAGGACGAACGAGCACCGGACTTCGCGCGTACCGTGGACATCCATCGCAAGCCCGGCTATGACCCGGTGGAGTTGTTCGTCGATCCAAGGCTGCGCGTGCCGAAGCTGCACATCGCTTGGCGCCTCGTCCAGAAGAGGCTCGGGTTTCGGATGCTCATGGACGTGATCAGCTTGGATGCCACGCTGCCAAAAGGGTCACACGGGCGGGTGACGGACAAACCCGAGCAGGGGCCGTTGTTCATCACATCGGAACCGGCGTATCTGCCTGCGGAAACCGTGCCTGCCGCGGACGTCAAGCGGCTGATCCTGCGCCATCTGTTTGGAGATCAGGTTCCAGGAATCACCCGGTGAGCCAGGCGGGTGAGAAGAGCGCCCCCAACGGCAAGTGCGGCGAGCCATGTTCCGCCTGCGAGCGCGATGAGCAGTGCATCGAGGAGAGCGATGGCTGCGATGAGTGTCGAGACTTCCTCGCGAATGTCGGACCGGGAACCTGTGACCAGTCGCCAGGCCGCATGCCCCACCCACGCGAGGAATACCACGTAGACCAGCATCGGACTAATGCCGCGCATCATTCCGGACGCTCCGTAGACAAACGGCGTAGCAAGGAAAGCCAGCGGCCAAAGGTTGGTCGGTGCTGCCAGCGCTTCCTGCCGTGCCATGGAACTCAGACCGATGACGTAGGCGATGACCAGGCCTGCTCCCCACCACACTTTGTCGGGCAACGTCGGCGCGATTGCCAGCGCCGTCGTCAGGTACACCTGAGCGCGACAGAGGCCCATGATCACCGGTCCAAGCGGGTTGTTCTTGTGATGGACGTTGTAATATACGATGGTCGCAATGAGGCATAGACCGGCGACCAC
>JBBIQV010000051.1:0-13875 GCA_037442105.1 Nitrospiraceae bacterium
GACTTAGGATCTCGTGGGCAACCGTGGGGGTTCAAGTCCCCCCTCTCGCACCACGGAGGGCCGGCAACGAGTCGTATACGATCCGGAACGACGGCAGGAGCGGCAAAGGCACATATGAAAATGGAAGTGACGGAACTGGGGCCTATGAAGCGCGCCCTCAAGATCGAAGTACCCGCTGAGGACGTGGACAAGCGGTTTGTGCAGGCCTATGCGGAATTGAATCGCCAGGTTCAAATCCCCGGGTTCCGACCAGGAAAAGCTCCGATCGCGTTGTTGGAGAAGCGATACGCGCGCGCCGTGGAAGAAGACGTGATCCGCAGCTTGGTGCCTGATTATTACGATCGCGCCGTCCGGCAAGCAGGGATCGTTCCCGTTCTGGTGGAGGTTCCCCCGGTGGAGCGCGTGAAGATCAAGAAGGGCTCCGCCTTTACCTTCACGGCCACGGTCGAGATCAAGCCCACGATAGAACTTCGCGACTACAAGGCGCCCAATCCGATTTCCCTCAAACCCGACAAGCGGACCGTGACAGACGAGCAGGTCGACCGCGCATTGGACGTATTGCGGGAGCAGCATGCCCAGCTCCACCCGGCCCCTGCCGGTGCGAGTCTGGCGGAAGGGGACTACGTCGTCCTTGACATTGAAGGATTGCTGGAGGGAGCGTCGCTCGACGGCACGAAGAAAGAGGGCCATCTTCATCGCCTAGGCTCAAAGACTCCTATCCTCGGTGTCGATGTGGATACCCAGCTTGTGAGCAAGAAGGAAGGGGATGTGCTGGAACTTCAGCAGCCCTATCCCCCGACACATCCAGACCAGCGTGTTGCAGGGAAGACCGTCCTGTTTCGCTTCACCGTGCGATCGATCAAGCAGAAGAAATTGCCCGTGCTCGACGACGAGTTCGCCAAGGATTGCGGCCCCTACAATTCCCTTCAAGCGCTCAAGGACCGGTTCCGTAGCGAGATGGAACGGGCGCTGAAGAAAGATATCGAAGAGACGTACAAGGACACGATTCTCAAACGTCTGGTCGAAACCCACCACTTCGAGTTGCCGGAGACATTGGTGGAGCGAGAGTTGTCAGCGATGGTCCGCCAGCAGGTGCAAAGTCGGCAGCGCCAGCGGGGAGCCCAGGGCGACCCTAACCAGCCTGCCGCGACGCCGGAGGAACTTAAAAAACTGCGCGAAGAGAACCTCTCCGAAGCGTCGCGCCGCGTCAAAGTGGGGTTGATTCTCGAACGGATTGCGGAAAAGGAAGGGCTGACGGTAGAGCAAGCCGATGTCCAAACCGAAATTCAGCGTTTGGCGGCCGAGCTCAAATTGTCGGTCGACGACCTCAGCCGCATGATCCAAGCCGGCGGACAAGAATCGCTCGATGAGTTGAGAAGTCGTATTCTGGCCGATAAGGCGCTGGACTTCGTGTATCGGCACGCGGTGATTCAGGGGTAGATGCGGTAGAGTGGCAACAGCAGGAGAGCGGTGTCGTGCGAGGGCACGGGGGTGCTGGAGCTAGTTCTCTAGCGGAAAGGAAAATTTTGCATGTTGGTTCCGATCGTAGTCGAGCAGACAAATCGAGGTGAGCGCGCGTACGATATTTATTCGCGCCTATTGAAGGATCGGATCATTTTTCTAGGGGCCCCGATTGACGACGTATTTGCCAACCTGGTGATCGCCCAGCTCCTGTTTCTTGAGGCCGAAGACCCGGAGAAGGACATTAATCTCTACGTCAACTCACCTGGTGGAAGCGTGACCGCTGGTCTCGGCATCTACGACACCATGCAATACGTGAAGCCGCCTATTACCACCATTTGCCTGGGACAAGCCGCCAGCATGGGCGCTCTTTTGCTCGCCGGCGGGACAAAGGGGAAGCGGTTTGCGCTCCCCAATGCCCGGGTCATGATTCACCAGCCGATGGGCGGATTCCAGGGGCAAGCGACAGAGATCGACATTCACGCACGAGAAATCCTGAAAATCCGCGAGCGGCTTAACGATATCCTGGCGAAACATACGGGCCAGCCGATCGACAAGATCGCTCTTGATACCGAGCGCGACTATTTCATGTCGGCCCACGAAGCGAAAGAGTACGGGATCATCGACGAGGTCATTACTCGTCCGCCCAAGATGTTGAAAGACCTTGCGCAGACCGATTTGGTAAAAGACGTAGCTAAGAACAAGTAACACAGGAGGTGGCATGGCCAAGCAGGAGAAGATGGATCGGCACCTTCGTTGTTCCTTCTGCGGCAAAAGCCGGGATGAAGTCCGTAAGCTCATCGCCGGGCCCACCGTGTACATTTGCGACGAGTGCGTCAATCTCTGCAACGATATCATCGCCGAGGACTGGGAAGAGGCCAAAGAAGAGATCTCCTCTAAGCTCAAGAAGCCCTCAGAAATCAAACATCATCTCGACCAGTACGTCGTGGGACAAGAGCGGGCGAAGAGAATTCTCTCCGTCGCAGTCCATAACCACTACAAACGCATCTCGTCCAAGGAAAAGGAAGTCGATGATGTCGAGCTCCAAAAGGGCAACATCCTCATGGTCGGGCCGACGGGCACCGGCAAGACGCTGCTGGCGCAGACCCTGGCCAAGTACCTTGACGTCCCATTTACGCTCGCCGACGCGACAACGTTAACCGAAGCGGGGTATGTGGGCGAAGATGTCGAGAACATTATCCTCAAACTTTTGCAGGCGGCCGATTACGATGTCGAACGGGCGGAGCGCGGCATCGTCTACATCGATGAAATCGACAAGATCAGTCGGAAAAGCGATAGCCCGTCGATCACACGGGACGTTTCCGGCGAAGGTGTACAGCAAGCGCTTCTGAAGCTGATCGAGGGGACCGTTGCGAACGTGCCGCCGCAGGGCGGGCGCAAACATCCTCATCAGGAATTTATCCAGGTCAATACCAGCAATATCCTCTTCGTTTGCGGCGGGGCCTTTGTCGGGCTGGATGCGATTATCGAACAACGACTGAACCGAAAAGCGATGGGCTTTGGCGCCGACGTGCGGAGTCGAAACGAGGCACGGCTAGGGGAACTCCTCGCACGGGTCCAACCGGAAGACTTCTTGAAATACGGTCTTATCCCGGAGTTTATCGGCCGACTCCCCGTGGTCGCCACGCTCGACGAACTGGACGAAAAGGCTCTGATCAGAATCTTGACAGAACCGCGGAATGCGCTCACCAAGCAGTACGAGAAGTTGCTCTCCTTCGAGAAAGTGAAGCTGAAATTCACCGAGGGTTCGCTGGGAGCCATCGCGCGGAAGGCCCTCACCCAGAAAACGGGCGCCCGCGGCTTGCGCGCCATCTTGGAAGAAGTGATGCTGGATGTCATGTACGATGCGCCTTCCCAAAAGCAGATCAAGGAAGTGGTGATTACTGAAGACGTCATCCTGGGTAAGCATCCCCCGCTTCGTATCTACGAGCAGGATAAAGAAGTGAAGAGTGCCTGATTCTCTCCGGCGCTCTGTCTTGTGAGTCGCCCCTGGTTGTGAATTCGCCGGGGGCGTTGTCTTATCCCCAGGAAAACCTCCTTGGTAGGGACGCCCTTCAGCGATTTTCCGGTGGTTCCCGATCGTCGGAGGCATCCCGCGCCTTGGCGCTCCTCGAATCATCCCCGCCAGTTGTATCAATCCTCGCCTTTTATTTCGACATTTTCGAGCTCTGCGCTATACTTCTAACGAGCGACGCAAATCATCAGAGGGAGGCCGTGTGAAGTTTCCTGTTTCTTCCAGCCAGCGACACAAGGGCAAGACACTCGATCTCGACGCGGCGCGCGAAGTAGTGACGTTGCTTGGAGTGCATGGTGAACCGCTCGGCAACCTCTCCTGGGAGTTCGTCATCGACCAAATTTTGACCTATCGGACTCCCGGCGTTCCGTGCGATGCGCGAAGCGAGCCGCGGGTCTCTTTGTCCGTACGGGTGAAGTACAACACGCCGGAGGGCACTCAGTTCGACAGCCGTGCCAATGGCATCGGCGGCGGCGGGCTCTTCATCGAAAGTCCGGAGCCGCTTCCGGTCGGCACAAAGCTGGCCGTCCAGTTTGCCTTGCTCGATAACCCATCGGAGTGGTTGCACGCGAAGGGCGTGGTCGCATGGGTTTGTCCCAAAGCCGATCAATATACCTTCAGCCCGGGGATGGGAGTCCAGTTCACGGACATCGCGCCGGAGGCGCGAAACCGCATTCTGGAACTCGTCAGATCGCTCAAAAGCATCGGCCAGCCGGCTTGACCTATGCACCTCGCATGTTCCAGGCGTTTCAGATTGTTCTCCCGTTCAATGTCCTATGAGAGAATGACTTGATGAAATTTCCGGTGACGGTGACGCAGGGACACGAAGGTAAAGCGCTACAGGTCGATTGCGACCGGGAGACGGTCATGTTATTGGGCCCACAAGGAGAACTGCTCGGCGCAATCCCTTGGAGTGCGATCATAGAACGCATCCTTTCGAGCGATGAAGAAAGCCGGTTTGCCCATGCCCGATCGCATCCACGGGCCCCACTTGCTGTGAAGGTGCGGTATACGACACCGGAAGGGAAGCAGTTTGACAGCCTGACTGGAGGAATCGGCGGAGGAGGGCTGTTCATCGAAAGCAGCGCGCCGCTACGACCAGGAACCGAATTGGCAATCGAGTTTGCTCTCCCGGACCGTCCATGGGAGAAACTCAAGGCAAAGGCCAAGGTGGCTTGGACTCGCAACAAACCGGAGCGCTACCTACTTTTCCCCGGGATGGGCGTCCAGTTTACTGATATCGCACCAGGGGATCGAGAGCAACTTGTGGAGTTCGTTAATGCCCTCAATCGGAACCGAGCGACGACGTAATTTGACGGCTCGCCCACTGAGCCCACCGGCGCACTGCCGCATCCTGGTCGTTCTTCGCCATAATCTGCAGGGCCTCCATCGCTCCTCGGTCCCCCATTTTCCCCAGCCGAAACGCTGCTTCGCTTCTTACCCCGCTTGCCGGATCGGTCAGCCCTCTTTCACGTAGAAAAGGGATCGCTCGGCTGTCGGCGAGTTCCCCCAAAGCCGATACCGCACCCTGACGTACCGCCACATCCTCGTCATGCAACACCGCTACCAAGGCGGGATAGGCAGCCGAGGCTTCGATCGATGCCAGCGCCGACACCGCCGCGCGTCGCGTTGAGACATCGGCGCTCTGTAGCGAAGCGATAAGCCGTTCCACCAAAACAGGCGTACTCTGGAAATCCCCCAATGTCTGTGCCGCCACCTGCTTGACTTCCTCAGAAGAATCGTCCAGCAGTCCGGCCACACGAATTCCGACCTGTACCTCCCCGGCCGCTACTCGGCCGATGGCCCAAACGCTGGCTGCACGCACCCGGTGGTCAGGGTCTCCTAGAGCTTCCAGCAATGCGGCGCTCCCGCCGGGCTGGCCGACTTTTCCCAGCGCCTCCGCCGCTGAATGACGGATTTCGGGGTCCTGATCCTTGAGCGAGGCAGTCAAGCGAGCAACGAGATGCTCAAGGCTCGATGGCGGAGAGTCGAGATAGCAGGCGGCGAGGCCGCTCAAAGCGAGAAGGAGAAGGAGAAGGAATCCTCTCAGGTGACAAACGATCTTTGCGCTGACTTGCACGAGCTTTGAAGGGAGTCAGAGAGGCTCGATTGAATTACGCCGGCTTGGGCGGTTCTTCATGTGCGGCCGGCAATTCTTTCGCGGCTTCGATGGATTGTTCGATTTCCTTCTGCGCCGCATCCATCTCCGCTTGGATCGTCCGCATCTCAGGGTCTACCGTACTGCGCACATCCGCCACCGCCTGGCGAAAGGTCCGCAGTGCATCGCCAATGCCTTCGCCGAGACTTTGCATATCCTGCGGAGTCACACCGGACTGTTGCTGTTGAGCCTTTGTCTTCAGAGCCGCCTGTGCGGCCTGCACACGCGCCACCGCATCCTTGTTCACAACGGCTGACGGCCGCTTGGCAACGGGCTTTGGCTGGGCGCTAGGAGGGAGCGGTGGATATTGCGCCCTGGCCACCGGAGTTGGGGTGGTCATCCGCTCCTCCATGTTCAACGTCTGATTCGCCTGAGCCGCTGTTTGACCAGCACCTTGCGAAGGAGCAACCGTCCTCGTCTTCGGAGCCTGAGGCCCGAGGTTGGCCATAGTTGCAGCGGTAGTCCCGGGCGTCAGTTCCGGTCCTGGCGTATAGGGAGCTGTCGGTTTCGGAGCTGCTTGAGCCTGAGCTTGCACGGGTGGAACCACTTGTGCTTCATCGGTCGCCGGCCTGGCTGCCGCTTGGGCTGTTCCCCGGTCAGCGGGTGGAGACGCCGTGTCAAGCGGAGGAACGTCGTGCACCTCTTTCTTAAATCCTTTCAGCGCCTTACCAAGCCCTTCACCGATCTGCGGGAGCTTGCCAGCTCCGAATATGATCAAAACGATCACCAGGATGATGATCAATTCAGAAAATCCCAGGGTGCCGAACATCGCGTAATTCCTTTCGGACTAAAACTTGCAGTGACTCTATCCGGTGGTTACGAGCACTGTCAAGCAGGGAACACAGGCTAGCCTCATGCCTCGTGCCCCGCGCCCAGGATCGGCACGATTTCGGTTTGAAGGGGTAGACCATAGATGTGGGCATCCTGGTCGGTGAGATACACGTCCAGCTCGCTTCTGATGCCGAATTCACCGGCCAAATAGATCCCCGGCTCGATGGAGAAGCAGGTACCCGGAAGAAGGCGGCGGCTATCCTGTGTTTCGAGGTTGTCGATGTTGGCTCCGTTTCCGTGAACCTCCTCGCCGATCGAGTGGCCCGTGCGATGAAGAAACCTGTCCCCGTATCCCGCCTCACGGATCACGGTCCGGCATACATCATCCACTTCCCAGCCGCAGGGGAACGATCCAGCCCCGACGCGCTTATGTACGAAGGCGAATGCGGCATCGCGCGCTTGTCGGACGATGTGAAACACGGCTTGCTGGCTGGCGGGCACCGTCGCGCCAACATAGCCGGTCCAGGTAATGTCGGCGTATACCGAACCGGGTGCCGGCTGTTTGGCCCAGAGGTCGATCAGAATCAAGTCACCATGACGGATCGTCGCGGCCCTTTCAGGACCAGGCCCATAATGCGGATCGGCGCTATGTTCGTTCACCGCCACGATCGGAGGACTGCCGGTCACCACCCCATGCGCCTGCATGCGCGACAATATGAACTGCTGCAAATCATATTCGGTCAGGGCCTGCCCGGCGAGGAGCAACGCTCGCACATACGAAAAGGCTTCATCGACGATCCGGCGCAACACCTCAGCGGCCACGCGGTGCGATTCCAATTGCCGCTCGTTCCATACCGCTTCGAACCGCTGGACAAGATCGGCAGAGGTCGTCACCTCCACTCCAAAGCTGCGGATCAACTCAATGGTTCCGGCATCGACGCGCGAGATGTAGGGAATGGCGTTCTTCGGAGAATATTGCATCGCGATCCGCACCGCACCGCGCAAGAGCGCCGCCAAGGCCGCCCGCTGTTCTGTCCACGAAATATACGAGACCGTTTCACCCGGCAGCACGTCGAGCACGTGAGATTCGATGCAGTGAAGCAGCTTGATGGGACGACCCTGCCGAGGAATCCAGTAGTACCACCGGCGGGTCACATGCGCGGGAGGGTCGAGCTTGAGCACACGGTAGGCCAAGGGGTCGCTGCCGCGGAAATCATAGAACAGCCAGCCATCCAGCCCCGCCTGTTCTGCGAACGCCCGCTGGATCTCCGCTACTCGTTGCTCGTGCGCGGTCGATTCGTTCATTACGGCGCATCTTATCGCCGGGCCGAGGGGCCGTCAATTCGCGGGTAGGAACGGTATAGATGGCGTGCTAGAATGCCGCCGCGATTGTCGGAGTCGCCCCTTATACCGTATACCGTGATGTGGTTCACTGCTGCCTCAGAACAAGCCCAGTACCGAATCACCTTCTTTTTCGGTCCGGAACCGGTGGCCGACCAGCCTGACAACGTGAGTTGCGTGTTCAACGTCAAGAAACGGAGTTGGAAAGGGGGCATCCAAGTAGCCGTCGAGGTCAGAGACAAGCAGATCGAGCATGCCCGGCAGGTGCTTGCTCTGTCAGATGCGCTCACCAAGGCGCTGGCTGGCGTACCGCCGGATGAGCAGGCACCGTACGTCACCCGGGCGGATGAGCTGCTCACGCAAGCCGTCTGTAGATGCAAGCTGGATTGTGCATTGGTTGCCGGGCTGACCCAAGAAAATCAACGGATCCCTGGTGGCAGGTTTGAGGATGAGCTGGAAAAGAAGCTGGCTGACAATCGCACGTCGATCGTGGCCTACGTCCTACGAGAACTCGATCTCGCCGACGCATCGAACCCTGCCGGCTCCCTGTAACGCACGTCGCGCTCTTCAGGGGTTTGCATTCGCAGGTGAATTTGTTATAAGGGCAAGCGAAAGACGCGATGAGTTTTCGGATACACGCCCGCGGATTCCGGCAACGAACGCTATTCACTTGAACAACAAGGAGGTGCGCCACGTGAACGCCATCACGAAACCAGGTTCGAGCCAGCCTTCGAGGAGAGTCTTCACCGCGACCGCAATGATAGTCGCCTTCTGTTTCGGTGCGTTCCTGATCGCACCGGTCGCCCAGGCGCAAGACGGCACATCACCGGCTTCTCCTCAAACGACCACCCCGTCTTCGACCGATACCTCGCAAGGAACGGCTTCCGGCGCCGGCATACAAGCGGCATCCGTGCTGGCCACGGTTGTGTACTTTCCGTTTAAGGCCGCGTTCGCGATCGGAGGAGGGATTGTGGGTGGTCTCGCGTACGCCTTTTCGGGTGGAAACGAGACGGCCGCAAAAAGCATCTGGCAGACCAGTGTATACGGCACCTATATCATCACGCCGGAACATCTGAGCGGCGACAAGCCTGTTCGTTTCCTCGGTGTCCCTGCCCAAACAGACAGCGTAGCGCCCGCAATCGCTGAGCCAGCTCGGTAGGCATGAAGCCCCTCATCGGGATTACGCCGGACTTTAATGCAGGTGATCGGGAGGACATGGGAGGACGCGAGCCGACTTATTTCCTGAGAGCTCGCTATGTCCGCGCGGTTGAGGAGCTAGGCGGCATCCCGCTGGTGCTTCCACTCATTGCCGATTCTCGTGCCAGGCGCCGGCTGCTAAAAGGTCTCGATGGGCTTCTGCTGACCGGCAGCGGCCCCGATCTCGATCCCCGGTTGTACGGCGAACGGCAACAGTACAAGTTTCGGACCGTCAGCAAGCGCCGGGCCGACTTCGAGTTAGAGGTCGTCCGCCTGGCGGCCGACTCAGGTCTGCCGACCTTAGGAATCTGCGGAGGGATGCAGAGTATCAACGTCGCCTGCGGCGGGAGCCTGTTCCAGGACATTCCTTCCCAAATCCGTGACGCGTTGCAGCACCGGCAGCCAACCCCCGCCACCAACCTCTCCCATTCCGTCGAGGTCAAGCCAGGGAGTTTGTTGCAGCGGATCATTCGCCAGGCCCGTTTGCGCGTGAACAGCTCCCATCACCAATCGGTCAAAGCGGTGGCCCCGTCGCTCCTGGCCACCGCCACCGCGCCCGATGGAGTCATCGAAGCGATCGAGTTGCCCACTCATCGCTTCTTTCTCGGGATTCAGTGGCATCCCGAATTTCTGTTCGATCGCCATGCCCTCCATCGTCGTCTCTTTCAAGCCTTTCTTAAGGCTGCAGGTCGGCGGACCTGAGGCCATAAGATGCCCTTACTGTCCGCCCGGGCACGTTGCTTGTGCGACAGAGCTGGCCGGGGAGAGGCAGGTTTCTCTGCCGAACCTGCTATACTTTCGGGTAGGTTTCGCGCGATCCTGCGCGGCACGCGTTTCATCCTGGTCCTTAACACGTCCGGAGACTAAGTGACTAGTCGCCTGTTCCGTACCAAATCCATCGACCAGATTCTTGCCGATGCGGATCGGCCGGAACACCGCCTGAAGAAAACGCTCACCGCCTGGGATCTGACGGCACTCGGCATCGGCGCGATTATCGGCACCGGAATTTTCGTCCTGATCGGGACGGCCATTGTCGGGGATTCCCATCGGCCCGGCGCCGGACCGGGGATCGTCCTCTCGTTCGTGCTTTCTGGATTGACCTGTGCGTTCGCCGCGCTTTGCTACGCTGAATTCGCCGCTATGATACCCGTGGCAGGATCGGCCTATACCTATTCATATGCGACGCTCGGAGAGTTCCTGGCCTGGCTCACCGGCTGGAATCTGATTCTCGAATACGGGGTGGCCTGCGTGGCGGTAGCCATCGGATGGTCAGGGTACTTCAACAACATTCTGAAGCTTGCCGGCATCGAACTGCCTCACTGGGCAACCCATCCGCCCGGCGGGCCGGACGGGGGAATCGCGAACTTTCCGGCGGCAATCATCGTCCTGCTCGTGACCGGCATTCTGATCCTGGGCGTCAAGGAAAGCGCCCGCACCACCGGCGTGATCGTCACAGTGAAGATCGCCGTGATTCTGTTCTTCATCGCGGTGGGCTCCTCGTCGATCGAGCCAGCCAACTGGGTCCCCTTCATGCCTTACGGGTTCTCGGGAGTCGGAGCCGCAGCCGCCATCGTCTTTTTCGCGTATATCGGATTCGATGCCGTCTCGACAACGGCCGAGGAAGCGCGCAACCCGCAGCGGGACATTCCGATCGGGATCATCGCATCGCTCGGCATTTGCACGGTCCTCTATATCACCGTCGCCGCCGTTCTAACCGGGCTGGTCCCCTACACAAAAATCGACGTCCATGCACCAGTCGCGGAAGCGTTGCGCGTTGCCGGCTTTCAGTGGGGCGCGGCAGTTGTCGCGACCGGCGCAGTAGCGGGCATCACCAGCGTCCTCGTCGTCATGATGATCGGACAGATTCGAGTGTTCTTCGCAATGTCCCGTGATCGTCTGCTCGGCCCGTGGTTGTCTGCGGTCCATCCCACGTTCGGCACCCCACATCATGCAACCTTGGTGACCGGCATCGGCGTGGCAATCCTTTCTGCATTAGTGCCCATCGGCGACGCGGCGGACATGACCAACATCGGGACCCTGTTTGCCTTTGTGCTCGTGTGCATCGGCGTGGTCGTGCTCCGGTACACGAAACCTAACTTGCCCCGCCCCTTCCGCCTTCCCCTCATGCCGTGGGTTCCCATCCTCGGCATGCTCGCCTGTCTCGGCTTGATGGCGTTCCTCCCCCTGCTCACCTGGATCCGCTTCGGTGTCTGGACCGTTATCGGGGTCCTGGCTTACATGTGGTACGGCATAAAGCACAGCCGGTTGGAGACTGAGACCACCGCCACGGCAGGCGTGCAACGGATCACACAGTCCGAACACGCGTGATGTGGTAGTCGGTGGGTTAAGACGAAGAGGTTTCAGCCGAAGCCGGAGCCGGAGCCGCAGCCTCAGGTTGAGCCGGGGAGGCAGCTTGAGTGGGAGCTGCGGCTGGCAGAGCCGCGGCAGGAGGAGTACTGGCGGGGGCCTCGGCGGCAGGCGCAGCCGGTTTAGGGGGAGCCGGTGGCTTCGGCGGCGCAGGCTTCTCGGGTTTGATTCCCCCTTCCCACGCAGGCCCTGAATAGACTTCAGCCAAAAGTCCTTTGGTTTTCCACTTCTCCTCGAAATCCGCCGCCGCCTTGTTTGGAGTCTCGCCAATCCCCACGATGTTGTTCCAGGGATAGGCCTTGGGGCCTATCTGGCAGCCAGTGGTCGTCCGCTTCAGATAGAGGGCGATGGGGTTCCCGCGATAGGGACCTAGGTAGATGTGGATACAGCCCACGTATTCCAACAGATCGGCCATTCCCGCCTCCGAGAGGGGACATGATGCCATAACCACCAGCCGCAGGCAAGCTGAGGGGGAGTCAGTATCAACCCACTTTAGAAATGTCCTCTATTGAGCCTGTCAGGGCTTTGTGCCGACACTGTGGCCGGAGTATGACGGCTTTTCAGAATTTCCCGGTGGTCGGGACCACGATATTTGGAAGCTCGGACGAGCCCGCACCGCTAGACAGGTGCTTTACGAGGCCATTAAGATACGGGCGGCGATGTGCGCATCGTGAGAAAGAGCCGCTTCGACAAATGACCATCCAGAAGCTGATCGAAACGTTTGCAGCAAGGCTGGAAACCGCGCGGGATCATATCTCGGCCGGTGGACTGGACGCGCCTATCACACTCTCGAAAGGGCGTCTGATCGCGACGCTCGGCACCCTCCACCTCTACGAATTCGAGTTGCCACCTGCCTCGGCCGTGGGGCTGGACGTCCCCGTAACGATTCTGCCCCCCGACGACATGGAGCCGACGGAGGGAGTCGTTTTGGGACAGAGCGAGCACAGCCTGACGGTCCAAACGTGTGATGCTATCGGGCAGATGGTTCCGTCCGCGACCCTCGTCCCAGACACCACCGGCTTTCTGTCAACGGCGTCGAAGCGCCTCGCTGAAATGGCGCTGAAGGCGGATCGCTATTCCATGGGTCCGGCGGAGCGGCTCGTGCCATGGCTCACGTCTGCGCAGTCTGGAACCAGCAGCGCGTTACCCGACTCCGGCTCGTCGGTGCTCACGATGCTATGGCAGGAAGGCATCGCAGCCAGACGGCAGAAGTTGGCAGGGCTGGCGACCGAGCTCATCCGGACCAATAAGCGAGTTTTGCTTATCAGCCCCGATCATCAGGCGGCGGACGACGCGCTTGGCCTGATCGCCCGTGCGATGAAAGCCGCGGGGATGTCGTTCAAAAGTTGGCTCAGCCGATACGAACTAGCAATGGCGAACCAGGTAGCAGGCATCGCCCTGCAGGAACTGGGCTTCGAAGCCCAAATGCACCAGTTCTACGCCAAGTCTAGAGCCGAGAAAGCGGCGCTCCGTCGCAAGTACGATCGCTTCCGTGAGCTGACTCCGTTACTGGCCCACAAGGCGCAGAAGCAACGGGATCTGGACGAAGTCCGCTTACTCGAGTGGCGGCTGTTGACCCAATTGAGCGAACTCCAAGGTAAGATGAAGGAGGTCGACACAACGCTGGCCGAATACAACAACCTTCCCCTCTGGAAACGGCTGGGCATGCAGACACTGGGCAAGAATGCCGAGACACTCCAGCAATATCGAGTCCTGTACAAGCAGCGCGCAAGCGAACTGATGAGTGAGCTGGAGGTAGCCAAGAAACGCATCGAGGAACTGGCACCGGAGGCAGCCGTCCCGAAAGATCTGCGCCCGGAGTTCGAGGAACTCAAGACGGAGGTAAAGCGGCTGGGCGGCACCAAGAAAATCCGGGAGCTGCTGGCAGCAGAAGAAGGGACGAACCGGCAAGCGTTTATCCAGAATCGGCGGCTCGTGGCGACCACCGCATCTCGCGTGGTGACAGATCCGCTCTTCGCCCGCATCCGGTTCGATGTCCTGCTGGTTGACGAAGCGCCCTTGATCCACGGTCCTTTCCTCATCGCCGCAGCCGGGATCGTGAACGAGCGGATTATCCTCAGCGGCGATCCGCGCGACATGGCATCGGCACGTGCGCGGAACCATTCCGCGCACATGCCTTGGTGGGAACAAGCGGGGCAAGCTTCGCCGGCTACCGGGTAAACCAACACCAGCCGGCATATGCAGCTTGACGGACTGTCCGTGAATTCAGGATAATCCGGCTCTCTGTTGTCTCATCGGCGTGCGCCAGAATTTTGGGCTGCTCAAGAGGGCTTCCACCTGGGCCGCGGCAAGCGAGAGCCGGTAGCGTACTCTTTGGTTAGTACGTCGGCGGCTTGAATGAAGCGAGAACAGTGGTCGAGAGATTTTTCCACGGCACGCTCAAAATGGCCTTGAACAAGGCCGCAGGGAGCCTGCGAACGAGGCGTACGATGTTGTTACGTCGCAGTGAAGTAGGCGACCGAGAACGAAGTTGAAGGCCATTTTCAGCGTGCCTTAATGCCGAAGTGGCGGAACTGGCAGACGC
>JBBIQV010000052.1:0-2915 GCA_037442105.1 Nitrospiraceae bacterium
AGAGCCGGAGCGATCGACGCCAGGATCACTTTTACAGGAAAAAAAGGACTTGACCCAACAATACCCCAACTAATTTTGCAGACGATATCCCTATGAACGGCTCCGGCTACCAGATCACGCTCCGGAAACGCCCCTACCTGTCGACTGAGCTGACCGCTGCTACCTTCCCGACCATCACCAGCCCGAACTCTGCCACTTTGACGAATGTGGGCCTCAACGGTGGCAATCTTACCGTCGCATGGACCCTTCCGGCTGGCCAACTGGCTAACGATGTCGAGTTTGTTCGGGGGACGGTCCCCACAAGCGGCGGGAGTACCACTTTTGATTACGTCAATGTCGATCTCGAGACGACAGCAACAACAACATCCTTTGCGGTTTCGCCTCCTGGCACTGGACGGACCGTGCAGAGCACGGGGCTCAGCCTGGAAACGCAAGACTCTTTTGGGCGAGCATTTAAGACGTGGGTTCCTATCGCTCCATAGAACCGGCCCTGTCTGTGGATGAGCAAGAGAGAGATTCTGATAGGAATGGGAATGCTGACAGTTCCGTCGTAACTGGGCTGCGCCGCGTCTGGCTTGGCGCCCCCTCACAGGGGGCGCCCGGCCGCCGCATCTTTTGCATGGAACCATTGACAAGTTAGGAACATTTCATTATCTTCCGCGCACACGATCCGGTCTATTCTTATTGGCTCACGGGGGAATTATGAAGAAGACTGCTTGTGTATTTGGTCTCACGTTGCTGTGTATTGCGGCGACTTCGTTTCCGGCTTCCGCCGTGGAATTCGCCGTTGTCGGCGCGCGGGCAGTCGGCATGGGCGGCGCCGGTGTGGCCGTGACGACCGATGCCTATGCCACCTACTGGAACCCGGCCGGCTTAGCCATGACCAAGACCATCGACATCCGGGTGCAAGGCGCCGTCCAGTTGACGGATCGCCTGGGCATCGCCGACACGCTGAAAGACACGAATGACGTCCTGAACACAACTTTTGATCTCAATAATCCCACCACTGCTCGCGATCAGGTGCTCGCCGCGAAAGCCAAGCTCGATGCATTGGTCGCACGGATCAACCAGCCGGGGGCCTCGATCTCTGCAGCGGGCACTGCCGGCCTCTACTTCAAGGGCTACTGGGGCGACCATGCCTTTGGTTTTAACGTCTCGGACGTGGCGACCGGTGGACTCTTTGTCCCGACTCGTTTGACTGCAGGATGTCAAGCTCGCGTCGCTACCAATGGGATATGTTCTGTTGGCACGTCGGAATCCCTCACAGTTAACGGCTCGCTTGCAGCCAATGCGTTGGAAGCCCGCCAGGCCGGCTTCTCCTATGCCTATGCGTTCGCCGATCGTACGTTCGCCATCGGAGCGACGGCAAAGCTCATTCAAGGCGTGGCGTACACAAACCGTGTGTCCGTTCAAGGATCGGAGGGTGACCTGGGCTTCACCAGCGACCTCGGTAAATCGAAAACCACCACAGCGTTGGGCATCGATCTCGGCGCACTCTATCGCCCGTCTTCCTGGTTGCGGGTCGGCGTCGTCGCGAAGGACATCAACCAACCGACGTTTGACGCTCCGGATGGTAGCCAATTTAAGCTCCTGCCGCAGGTGCGCGGTGGTATCGCAGTGAACCCTTATGAGTCGTTAACCATCACTGTGGACGGGGACATCACCAAGAACCAAACGCTGATCCCCGACATCAAGAGCCGCATGATCAGCGCCGGAGCGGAACAGACCATTTTGTCAGAATTTCTTTCGCTCCGCATCGGAGCGTTGAAGAACACGGCGGATGCCAACTCTATTTGGACGCCGACAGCCGGTTTCGGCTTGCGAGTCTTTGCCTTACGCGTCGATCTTGGCGGCGGGTATGACTTCCGCGAGCGCGGCGCCCTGGCATCGGGATCGGTTTCGATGACGTTCTGAATTGTCATGGGCTTTTGGCGATCAACACATGAGGGGAACGATGAAACATCTATCACGTTCTGTGCTACTTCTTGCGGTTGTGCTTTCCGGATGCGGTGGCTTGCAGGAAATGTGGGAGGGACCGGGGGCCGAATCCTTCCATCCTAAGTCGATCGCCGTTCTCCCGCCCAATGTGGGCGAGTATGAAGCGGCACGAGATGAAGTTCAGGACGTCTTGGCCGCGATGCTCAGCAAGAGGGCCCACTATGAACGAGTGGTGAGCCCCGAGCAAATCACCACGACGTTTCAATCCTCGAAGGAAGCATTCGACTCATTGATCGCCTTCAACGGCAAACTGGACACCACCGGCCAACCGGACAAGGAGGCGGCCGTCAAGCTGGGGCAGGCGCTCAATGCCGATGCCTTGCTTGCCGTGAAGGTGAACTCCTGGCAACATATCCGCGTGGAGGGCGACAATCTCGCGAAGGTCGGGCTGGGATTCCGCTTGATCGACGCCAAGTCCGGCGCCGTGGTGTGGAAGGGCAGGCACCAACGAACCAAGAGCTACATGTTCTTCAAGCCCAGTCTTAAGGATGTTGCGTCGGATCTCGCCGAAGAAATGCTGAAATATATGCCGAAGTGACGAGAGGCAAAGCGAATAGCTGATAGCTCTCGAACAGAAGCGAGTAGCTGATAGCGAACAGCGAATAGCTTAGAGTTCTTGCTACCGGCTACTCGCTGTTCGCTGCCGGCTACTTGCTAGCCGGAGTCGTTCTCATAGCCGTTTTCAGCGAGCGCACGAAGTCCCCCACCCGCGCTGCCAACGACGAGTCCTGCTGGTAGTCTGCAATCTGCCGCACGATCGCGCTGCCGACGATCACGCCATCGGCCATCTGCGCCACGCGCGCAGCATCGTCGGGAGTTGCGACGCCGAATCCGACCGCGACAGGCACAGTCGTCACACGCCGGATTTTCGCCACATTGTGGCCGACATCCTGCACGTTGCTCAGCTTCGCTCCGGT
>JBBIQV010000052.1:3015-13426 GCA_037442105.1 Nitrospiraceae bacterium
GTCTCCTGAAGGGTCGGATCACCGGCCATGATATAGGCGATCAAGGCCTTTTCGCCGTGGGCACGCAACTGCTCGAACCTCGCATCGATGCGATGCTCGATTCTGGCTGCCAGTTCTCCGAGGGGTTTCGCCTCACGCCTCACGTTTCACGCCTCACGGCCGAGGGGTCACAGGGTGACCCCTCGGATTCTGGCTACCTGTTGGACATCCTTGTCCCCGCGGCCGGAGAGATTCACGATCACGACCTGATTCTTTCTCAAGGTTGGCGCGAGCTTCACGACTTCGGCGATTGCGTGGGCGCTTTCGAGTGCCGGCGTGATTCCCTCTTCACGCGCCAACAGGTCGAAGGCCGCCAGCGATTCCTCGTCCGTGGCCGAAGTATATTGAATTCGTCCGATTTCTTTGTAGTAGCTGTGTTCCGGCCCGACGGCGGCATAGTCCAAGCCGGCGGAGACAGAATGGGTCAGATTGACCTGGCCGTTCTCATCTTGGAGGAGATACGTCATCGTGCCCTGGAGCACGCCTGGTTTCCCTCCTGAGAAGCGGGCCGCATGTTTCCCGCTGGCGATCCCGAGGCCTCCGGCTTCTACTCCGATCATCTTGACCTTGTGGTCTCCGATGAAGGCATGGAAGAGGCCGATGGAATTGCTGCCGCCGCCGACACAAGCCACGAGATAATCCGGCAGCTTTCCCTCTGCGCCGAGCACCTGCCGTCTGGCCTCGCGTCCGATCACCGCCTGAAAGTCCCGGATCATCATGGGATAGGGATGGGCGCCGAGCACGGAACCGAGCACGTAATGGGTTGTGCGCACATTCGTCGTCCAGTCCCGCATCGCTTCGCTGATCGCGTCTTTCAACGTGCGGCTGCCGGCATCGACGCCCGTCACGGTCGAACCGAGGAGTCGCATGCGGAAGACGTTCAGCGCCTGGCGCTGCATGTCCTCCGTGCCCATATAGATCTCGCATTGGAGACCGAACATGGCCGCCACTGTCGCGCAGGCCACGCCGTGCTGGCCGGCACCCGTTTCGGCGATGATCCGAGGCTTCTTCATGCGCCGCGCAAGCAGCGCCTGCCCGATGGAGTTGTTGATCTTATGTGCACCCGTGTGACAGAGGTCTTCGCGTTTCAGATAAATCTTGGCGCCGCCGAGCTTGCGGGTGAGTCGTTCGGCGAAGTAGAGCGGGGTCGGGCGGCCGACATACTGTTTCAGGTAATAATTCAGTTCCGCCTGAAACCGGCGATCCTGGCGGATCGCCAGATAGGCCTGTTCCAGCTCGAGCAGGGCCGGCATGAGCGTCTCAGGCACATAGCGGCCGCCATACTGGCCGAAACGTCCGCGTTTGTCGGGTAATGAGGTCATTGTCGCTATTAGCTATCAGCTATCAGCCGTCAGCTCAGGGTCTTCATGCTGAAAGCTGATGGCTGATAGCGCTTGGCAGTTTTGGGGCAGTATAGACGGGCGACCTACGAGGACACAAGCCTGACCGCTCGGATGAAGGACCGGATTTTCTCGTGGTCTTTCTTGCCGGGACCTGCCTCGACCCCGCTACTGACGTCCACCCCATAAGGCCGGACTTTTTGCACTGCCTCTCCGACATTCTCAGGAGTCAGTCCGCCGGCCAAGAGAATCCTGGACGCCCTCGCAACCTCTGCCGCCAGTCCCCAATCCACGACTTGACCGGTCCCGCCATAGGCCTCGGTCGAGAAGGCATCGACGACAAATCCGCGCACGCCTGCGCGTCCTTGATACTCGGCCAGTGCCGGCAACGAGGCTCGATCACGGAGACGGATCGCTTTCAAGGCCGGTCGTCCCAAGGTTTCGCAGTATGAGGCGGTCTCATCCCCGTGTAACTGCGCCATTGCCAGGCCACACACATCCATCAGGTCACGCACCACCTTCGCCTCTTCGTTCACGAAGACGCCCACCGGGACCACAAAAGGCGGAAGACTTGCGACGATCCCCTTCGCCACCGTTGGTTCCACATAGCGCGGGCTGCGTCGATAGAACACGAACCCCAGCGCATCGGCGCCGGCATCCACCGCGGCGGTGGCATCTTCGATATTCGTGATGCCACAAATCTTGATCTTGAGCGTGCTTCCCATTGCTCCTATGAGATGGCCGGTTGCCCAGGAACGCCGAGCAGTTCGCGAATCTTTGCCCCAATGTCCTGGGCACGGATCAGCGATTCCCCGATCAACATGGCGTGCACTCCTGCTTCGATCAAACGAAGGACATCGTCCCGCTTGTGAATGCCGCTTTCGCTGACGATCAGCTTGTCGGACGGAATTCGCTTGGCCAGGCGCAAGGTCACGCCCAGATCGGTTGAAAATGTTTTCAGGTCCCGGTTGTTGATGCCGATGAGCCGGACATCGGGCAGCCAGTCGAGAACCCTGTCGAGCTCCCGTTCGTGATGTGTTTCCACGAGTACGTCCAGCGACAGTTCTTTCGCCAAGGCGGCAAAATCGACAAGCTGTCGTCGTTCCAACGCGGCGACAATCAGCAGGACCGCATCTGCACCGTTGGCTCTGGCTTCATAGAATTGAATCTCCCCCACCATGAATTCTTTATTCAACGCCGGCAGTCCGACCTTTTGCTTGATCTCGCGCAGGTAATCGAGGCTCCCTTGGAAGAAGTCTTTATCGGTCAGGACCGACAGGGCCGAGGCGCCATGTTCACTATAGGCCTGGGCAATCCCGATATAGTCAAAGCGCTCTTCAAACTCCTCGCGCAAGAACCCCAAGCTGGGAGATGCCTTCTTCACCTCCGCAATTAACGCGGGCGTGGACGGCGATCGCGTTGCATCGAGCGTGACGGCAAATCCAAGGGGGGGGCCGACATCGCGAATCCTCGCCTTGAGCTCGGCCAGATAGCCGCGACTCTGCTTGTGCCGCAACTCCGCCTTCTTGTGTTCGATGATGCGATCGAGGATCATCGTGATCCGTCACCCGTCATTCGTCAACCGTGACTGAATGATCTATCAAAACTCCTCGTCCGCATGACGATTGACGCTACTTGTTCGTAAACGCGATCAGCCGCTCCAACTTTTCTGCAGCCGCTCCCTGGTCGATGACGCGGCCGGCCAGATGCAGACCTTCTTGCAAGGTCTTGGCCTTTCGCCCTGCAACCAAAGCCGGTGCCGCGTTCAAGCAGACGATGTCGCGCTTGGGCCCCTTGTGTCCCTGAAGAATGTCTCGGGTGATCTGCGCATTCTCCTGTGCCGTGCCTCCCACGAGTTGCTTGATGTTCACACGGTGCAAGCCGAATTCTTCAGGACTCATGTAGTAACTCGACACGACGCCGGCCTTTCCCTCGGACACGCGCGTACGGTCCGTCAAAGTGATTTCGTCCAAGCCGTCCATCCCGTGCACGATGAAGCAATGTTGTGCCCCCAGATGCACCAAAACCTTGGCTAACAGTTCGGTTAATCCCGCGTCGTATACACCGATGACTTGATGCGTCGCACCGGCCGGATTCGTGAGGGGACCAAGGACATTCAGGAGCGTGCGGATGCCCATTTCTTGACGCGGTACCGCGCAGTGTTTCATGGCGCCGTGATAGAGCGGGGCAAAGAGGAAACCGATGCCGACCTCGTTGACACAGTCCGCGACACGTTCCGGATCGAGGTCGATCTTCACGCCAAGGGCGGCCAACACATCCGCACTGCCCGACTTCGACGACACCGAGCGGTTTCCGTGTTTCGCTACCGTCAAGCCTGCCCCTGCCACGACGAACGCCGCCGTCGTAGAGATGTTAAACGTATTGGCGCGATCGCCTCCCGTGCCGCACGTGTCGAGAACCATCGGATCGCCGACTCTGATCTTCGTCGCCTTGGACCGCATGGCCCTCACGGACCCCGCTATCTCATCGACGGTCTCGCCCTTCATCCGTAGCCCCATCAGATAGGCGGCAATCTGAGACGGGGTGGCTTTCCCATCCATGATCTGGAGCATGACCTCTTCGGCGTCCTTCTCCGAGAGATCGGTCCTGTCGGCGAGTTTGGCAATGGCGTGTTTGATCATGGAAATCAGCTAGCAGCGAACAGCTTCCGAAAAGGTGCGAACAGCCAATAGCGAACAGCGAAGAGCCGAAGCCAACAGCGCATAGCTCAGAAGTCCGTGCCGATAGCTGCTAGCTACCCGCTATTCGCTGTTAGCTTTTCATAGCTATTCGCTGCTCGCTATTCGCTAGAGTTTCAGGAAATTCCTCAGCAAATCCTTTCCCGCCACGGTGAGAATCGACTCCGGATGGAACTGTACGCCCTCGACGCCCAGGGTCCGATGGCGCAATCCCATGATCTCTCCCTCCGCTGTCTCTGCTGAGATTTCCAGGCAGCTCGGCAACGTGTCTCGCTGCACAATGAGCGAATGGTAGCGGGTGGCTTCGAACGGATTCGGGAGATTGTGAAAGATCGTCTTGCCGTCGTGCCGAATCATGGAGGTCTTGCCATGCATCAAGCGCGGTGCGCGGACGACTTCCCCGCCGAAGGCAGCAGCCAACGACTGATGGCCCAGGCACACCCCGAGGATCGGGATGCGGCCGGCAAACGTAAGGATCGTGTTCACCGAGACACCGGCTTCCTTCGGCGTGCAGGGACCAGGAGAAATCACAATGCGGTCGGGACGCAGCGTTTCGATCTCCTCGACAGTGATCTTGTTATTACGGTACACCCGCACATCCTCACCCAATTCTCCCAAATACTGAACCAGGTTGTAGGTAAACGAGTCGTAGTTGTCGATCATTAGAAGCATGGCACCAGTCTCTAAGGTCTTCATGTCCAAAGTCATACAGTCGAATTCTTCAAACAGAAATTTCTTTGACTTGAAGACTTGATGACTTTATGACTTTCGACGCCCCTATTCCAGTCCCCGTTCCGCCAATTCGATCGCATTCAACATCGCGCGGGCTTTGTTGCAGGTCTCTTCGTATTCCCGTTCCGGATCACTGTCGGCCACGATGCCGGCGCCGGCTTGGATGTAAGCGCGGCGGCCGTGGATCACCACCGTCCGGATGTTGATGCACATGTCCATATTGCCGGAGAAACTGAAGTAGCCGACGGCACCGGCGTAAGGACCTCGTCGAGTCGGCTCCAACTCCTCAATAATCTCCATGGCGCGAATCTTGGGCGCGCCCGAAACCGTACCAGCCGGGAAACAGGCTTGGAGCACGTCGTAGGAGGTCCGGCCCTCTTCGAGATCGCCTGTCACGTGGGACACGATATGCATGACGTGAGAGTAGCGTTCGATCTGCATAAGCGCATCGACCTTGACCGACCCCTTTTTCGCTACCCGGCCTACATCGTTTCGCCCGAGATCGACCAGCATGATGTGCTCAGCGCGTTCCTTTTTGTCGGCGAGCAACTCCTGCTCCATCTGCTGATCCTGCTCCGCCGTCTGGCCACGCCGGCGTGTTCCCGCGATGGGGCGCACCGAAATCTTGCCTTCCTCGCACCGAACCAAAATCTCCGGCGAAGATCCGACCAATTCCACGCCTGCCACGCGCAAATAGTACATGTACGGCGAGGGATTGATGACGCGAAGAGCGCGGTAGAGCTCGAACGACTTGGTCTGGATTCTCGTTTCCCACCGTTGCGAGAGCACGCCTTGGAAGATGTCGCCGGCCCGGATGTAGTCCTTCGTGCGCACGACCATCTTCTCGAAATCCGCGCGGCTCATGTTCGGGGTAAATGAGAGGGGCGTGTGGCGCCGCTTCTGGCGCGCACGGCGGAGCGGGCGCTTCAGCCGAGCGATCATCGTTTCGATGCGGGCGGTCGCATCGGTATAGGCTTTGCGGACATCCCGATCGCGTAAGGACCTGACGTGAGCATTGGCGACGACTCTGATCTTCTGGGACACGTTGTCGAAAATGAGTAAGGTATCCGTCAGAAGAAACGCAAAATCCGGCACTCCGAGACCGTCCTTTCGCCGTACCGGCAGGTCTTCAAAGGTACGGACGATGTCGTAACCCAAGTACCCCACCGCGCCGCCGACAAAGCGGGGAAGGCCGGGCACCGTCACAGGCCGATACTCCTGCATCAACTCGCGCAGCCGCTCCAGGGGATTGCCGCGACTGGAAACCCGCTTCTCGCGCGAGCCTCGCGTGATCAGCAGATCCCCGCAGTCTTCTCGAATCACCACCGGCGAGCCGCTTCCCAGAAAAGAATATCTAGCCCAGTTCTCACCGCCTTCCACGCTTTCCAGGAGATACGCGGAGGGACCATGATCGATCTTGGTGAAGGCGGACACCGGCGTCTCATAGTCGGCGAGGATTTCGCGGTAGAGGGGGATCAGGTTCCCTTCTTTCGCCAACGTCCGGAACTCGTCCAAGTTGAGTGAATACGACGACTTCATACTGGATTATTCATGCCCAACAATCAGTTTTTGCCCGACTTCGATAATGTCGTCCGGCAGTTTGTTCCACTTTCTAATCTTGTCGACATCGACTCCATACTTGCGGCCGATGCGGAACAAGGTTTCGCCCGGTCGCACGATATGGATGGTGGGCGGCGACTTTTCCGGTAGCGGAGCCGCAGCCGCCACCGGCGTCTCGGTTTGGGGAGCCTCAGCGGGAAGCTCCGGCGTCAGGTCAGGCTTCTTGGCTTTGAGCAAAAGCTCCGATGTCCCCTTCATCTGCTCCTTGGCTTTACGTTCGAGAAGCGCCGCCTCCTTCATGGCTTGGGCCTCTTCCTGCGCGCGACCCATCTGTTCACGGACAGCTTGAATCTGTGCGGTCAGTTCGCGATTGCGGGCTTCCATCTCTGCAAATTCCCGTTTGGTGCGCTTGACCTCGCTGTCCAACTCCGCAGTGCGTTTCTCCTCCTGGGCCAACAAACGCTGGAAGTTGAGGCTGCGCGCTTTTTCCGCCTCATATTTCTCGGCCATCACACAGCCACTGAGGAGGAGGCAACCCATAAGCACAGGCAACGTCCTTCTTATAAACCCCCTATCCGGACAATCCACCATCCGTGTCTCCATGTCCTTCCGATCCTCCCTCGCCTGAACATCCACCTGTCTGCCGTGCTCGGCACAGGCAGGCGGTCGCAGCAGAAGCGATCATGAATAATCTAAGTTAGAATAGAGAGCACCGATGCGAAAGTCAAAGCGAAAGGAAGCACACCGGCGGTTTGACCCCTTCACTGCCCCTGTGCTACGGTTTTTTTCACGCTCCGCCGATGTGAGCTGAAACCCGACGAGTCTCTTGTTGCCCATGGCCGCCACCTCGCCTTCTCCAGCCACCCGGACCGTCGTGATCGATGGGGTCACGCTGCATTTGGCACAGCCGATCACGGCATCTTACTCGTGGATCGGCAGCCACGAGTTGTTGAAACAACTGCTCGCCTGCTGGCTGGTCATCGATGAACGGGACCTGCCGCTGTCCCCGCGAATTACCGGACCACCGGGAATCGGCAAGACCACCCTCGCTATGGCGGGAGCCGGCGAACGGAAGCAGGGGCTCTACATTTATCAGTGCACGGCCGACACGCGGCCGGAGGATCTCCTGGTGACACCGGTCCTGGCCGAGTCCGGCAGCATTGCCTACCATGCCTCTCCCCTGGTCACAGCGGTGCTGACCGGAGGAATCTGCGTGCTGGACGAAGGGAACCGGATGAATGAAAAAAGCTGGGCCTCCTTAGCCCCGCTACTCGATCACCGGCGGTGCGTGGAGTCCATCGTGGCGGGGATTCTGATCCAGGCCCATCCGGACTTTCGTTGCTGCGTGACGATGAATGAGGACGCATCGACTTACGAAGTGCCCGATTACATCCTCTCACGCCTGCAACCGACCTTGGGCATGAGCTTTCCGAACCGGGAAGATGAATTGGCCATTCTCCAGTACCATCTGCCCTTCGCCCCGGCCGAGATGCTGGCCATCACGGTCGACTTTCTCCAGGAGGCCCATCAACTGAACCTCGAGTACTCCGTCCGCGACGGCATTCACGTCCTGCAATACGCTCTGAAACGGTGCGCGCAGGACCCTGCCCACCCCCTGGCCAAAGATGACGCTTGGCGTGAGGCGCTGGTGAAGGTCCTGGGTGAAGAATCGCTCGACCTCGAAGGGCAGTCCCGGCGTCGAAAGCGAGCTCTCGGTAACCAACCGCTGCCACAGGGGCTTGGCGACTTTTTCTTCGAAAGCGATGATCCACTCCATCCAGACCGGTAAATCACAGTCTGAAAGTGTGAACGCCTTCAAGTCACAAAGTCGCGACGGCGAGGGACTTGATGACTTTCTGACTTTGCGACCTTATGACTAAGACAGCCGATTCCGTCTTCCGCATCTCGCCACGGACCGAAGTCCTGCCGGTTCTCCATGCCAGCGGCGATGTAGCCCAGGAAGTCCGTGAACGGTTGATCAGCCGGCCGTTCGATTGCCTGGCTGTTCCGCTGCCGCCTTCGGTTGAGGATGAGCTTGAGCGAGCTATCGATGACCTCCCCCATATCAGTGTGGTTACGATCCCTGAACCGGAGAGTGAGGAAGGGGCGGCCGTCAGTTACGTACCGGTCGATCCCTGCCAAGCCGTCATCATGGGCATCCGTGTGGCGATGGGTGAAGGCATTCCCCGCGCATACATCGACCGCGAGGTCTCCGTGTTCGAGTCCCTTGCCTTCAGCGCATCGGACTCCTTTGCCCTGAAACGCGTGTCCTTGGAAGCCTTCTCTGCCTCCATGATTCCTTTCTGTCCAGCTCCCGACAAGGGGACCCAGCGATGGGAGAGGATCGCGTGGATGGCCTTTCGCCTCCATGAGCTGGAGTTGGAGTACGAGTCCATCCTGTGTCTGTGCCATCTGACTGATTGGCCGTGGCTTCGCCTGGCCTATCGGGATCGGAGCGAGTACAGGAGTCCTGAAAAGCCGGGGGGAGCGCCGGAACGCCACCTCATTGAAATATCGACCCTCTACTTCGTGTTGGGCGAACTCCCGTTCATTACCGAGCTCTATGAAAGGCGACGTGCGGAACTCCGCTCGGACCGCCACCTGTCGATAGACGGGATCAAGGAGCTGCTCCTCGAAACGAGGCAACGGTGGAGGCAGGCACACGACACCGATACCTATTCGATTCGGAACTGGGTAACCCCGCAGCTTCTCCAAACGTACCTCCAGTATGTCCGAAACTTGGCCTTGCTGGACCATCGCCTGACGCCTGATCTTTACACGCTCGTGCTGGCGGCAAAACAAACCGCGGGCGATGAGTTCGCCATCGCGCTTCTGGAAACCGCGAAGTCCTATTCCTTTCAACCGACGTTCGAGGGCGGATATGACAGAACGATCGAAGCAGGTATCGGCAAGCTGGAGCTTCCGGACGGCCGTGTGGCGCCGGCAAAGAATCGCCTGCAAGGACCACCACAAGTCTGGCGAACGCTCTCGCTGCGTCCCCGGCCGACAAGGCGGGCAAATCGACGCTGGTCACTGCTGTGGAATCCTTACCGGCAATGTTCATGGCCTCCGGAGGATCAGAAGATCGAAAGCTTCAATACTCATGTGCGGGAGCAGGCCAAGGCCCTCGTGGGAGCTGATCTGGCCCGCGTCGAAAAATTCAGCACTTCCATCAAAGACGGGATCGACCTGCGGGAGAGTCTCCGCCAATGGTGCCAGAGACTGGCTCCGGCGAAGCCGGTGCCTGTCTCGCTGCGCCCCGCGGCGGGGACAGTCCCCGTGCCGAAGGGGGACAGTCCCCGCCGCATGGACATCTATGTGAAGGACATCCCGCCGGCGCGAGGCAGTGTCGAGGCGGTTATCTTTCTGTTCGAGACCCCGGCTGATCCCGATCGGTATTCCTGGCAGGCAACGTGGTATGCCGAGCATGCGGAAGAATCCACCTTGTGCTTCTACGCAACTCCTTTTCTGGACAATCTGGTAGGTCCCGGCATCGGTCAGTCCAGCTATGGCGGGGCCCTGTTTCTCTTTCCGCCCCGTCCGATTCCCGACATTTGGAACGATCCAGGGTTGGCTTTTGCGAAGTCTCTCGAGGAACGACTCATCGCGGCGGCAGCGGTGCATTCACGGGAACCTCATATCGCCCTGGTGGCGCCGATCCCTCCGCGGGCCAGTTGGCGATTGATTGCAAGGCAGTTCGGCAGGAAGCTGGTCTGTATTCCTCTCGCGCGGTTCTCCGGACAGACCGTCGATCGATTGCGACGGTTCCACGTCCTCAACGGGCATGAGATCAGAAGCTATGCGGCGCGGTTCATTCGCTAGAGAAGGCTATAGGCTAGGGGCAATGGGCCTGAGGCTGAGCAGCGATTTCTTCCCCATAGCCTATCGCCTATAGCCTATTGCCGGTTACTCGTATAAGCAGAATCGACCATGACTATGGTCTCACGAGCAGAAGCCCAACAACGCATCGAACGGCTGAGGAAGGAGATGCGCCGGCACGATTTTCTCTACTACGTGAAGGATCGGCCGGAGATCTCGGAT
>JBBIQV010000053.1:0-12466 GCA_037442105.1 Nitrospiraceae bacterium
AAGGCAAGAGCCTAGAATTGGCATAGTCAGTCAAAAGGATTTGCATCGTGAGCGATAATTCTAAAATCGAATGGACAGATGCAACGTGGAACCCAGTTCGAGGGTGTTCCAAGGTTAGTCCTGGCTGTATGAATTGCTATGCTGAGACGTTTGCAGAGCGTTTTCGTGGTGTGCCCGGCCATCCATTCGAACAGGGGTTTGATTTGCGCTTAGTTCCAGAGAAGCTTTCCGAGCCGTTGCGTTGGCGGACCCCTAAAATGATTTTCGTTAATTCAATGAGCGACTTGTTCCACGAACAGGTTCCTGACGAATTTATCGTCAACGTTGCCCGTGTAATGCGATTGGCCAACTGGCACACTTATCAGGTTTTGACCAAGCGTTCGGAACGGATGAGGGACCTGCTTAACGGGAAACTACAATTTGCCTCCACGCAGCCCAATATCTGGTGGGGGGTGAGTGTCGAAAATAGAAAGCATGGCCTTTCGCGCATCGACCATCTGCGTGAAGCTCCGGCACACATCAGATTCTTGTCGATCGAGCCGCTTCTTGAAGACCTGGGGGATTTCAGCCTTGAGGGGATTCGTTGGGTCATTGTAGGGGGAGAAAGTGGTCCGGGCGCAAGGCCCATGGCCAAGGAGTGGGTGCTTTCGATCCGTGATTTGTGCAAGAGGGATCACGTGCCGTTTTTCTTCAAGCAGTGGGGCGGAGTCCGGAAGAGTGAAACGGGGCGAACCCTCAATGGAAGAACCTACAGCGAATTTCCTGCTCGAAGTATTGCTCCTGTCCCATCCATGGAAGAGCTAATAAGTATTCGAGAAGAACTCGAACTTGCATAGGCTTCATGTCGCCTGACGACTTTCACAATAAGCCGTTCAATGAGGGGACCCTCACCAAGCTTCACATCTTTGAACTCTATGCACGAGAATGGTTCCCGGTGTTCTTAGCATCGGCGAATTCTCCGCGCGCAGCCATTCATCTTTTCGACTTTTTCGCTGGGCCTGGAACGGATTGCCAAAATGTACACGGCAGTCCGCTGCGTCTGTTACGACAACTTCAGGAGTATCAGGGGACTCAAGGTTGGGGGAAAGTTCATATCCACGCGCACTTTTATGACGAAGACTCGGACAAGATTGCGCGGCTCAAAGAGAACATCGCTAGTCACAATCCACAGCTCCCTAGCGTAAACTTCGATATCCGGCCGTTGCGGTTCGAGGACGCTTTTCGGGCGGCGGAGTCAACGCTAGCGGACTCACATGCGGCCAAACTAGTGTTTATCGACCAAACCGGTGTTGCGCACGTCACACCTGAGGTGTTTCGCAAGTTGGTTAATTCGCCAACATGTGACTTTTTGTTCTTTCTCTCGTCTTCGACGCTCCACCGATTTCGAGACCATCCAGCCATCTGGCAGAAAATAGATCGACCGGAAGATTACTACCACGTTCATCGTGAAGCACTTGAGTACTATAGAGGGCTGCTTCCACGTGGCCAAGAGTACTACCTTGCTCCGTTTTCAATAAAGAAGGGGGCAAACATTTACGGCCTCATCTTCGGATCTGCCCATCCGCTTGGCATCGATAAGTTTCTTGAGGTGGCGTGGCGTAAGGATGAATTCAGCGGGGAAGCTGACTTTCCGATCGATCGCGAGAACATTCGTCCAGGACAGATGCTTTTACCAATGACCGAAGTGCAGACGCGCAAGCTTACAGCTTTCGAAAGCGAGCTTGAGAATCTGCTCAGGAGTAGGCGCCTTTCGAGTGAAGTCGATGTCATGAAGGTTTGTTTCGAGCATGGTGTGAAACGGCAACATGCTAGACCAGTCCTCTCAAGGCTGAAAAAGGAAGGTGTCATTGATATAGAGTTCCAAGTTCCCGATTTGCAGAGGCTTCGTTCCCCACGACCAATTCGCATGAGGAAGTAGCGGAATGTCTCCCGCAACCCAGATCGTCCAAAAACTCTGGAACTACTGCAACGTCCTCCCTGCCTGCCGCGCGTTGCTTGGCGCAGGCAGGCGGGATGAGCTACGGGCTTCCTTGCGCATTTCGAAAATCGTTGCGACATACCAAAAATGAATGTTGAGAGAGTCGCAGCATGATAGAGGTCCTCTCCCTCGTCACAGTCAGAGAACGGTTTGGGATCAGTACGCCGAGGCGGCAGTTTCTGTATGAGCGCCTCCGCGCGGTGGTGACGCGGCTTCATGAGACGGGGCAGGTCAAGCACATTTACCTCTTCGGCAGCTTTCCCACTGAGGCTGCACTGCCGAATGATGTCGATCTGTTCGTTGTGATGTCCGCTGATTTTCACACCACCGGGCTCCCCAATGAACTCCTCGCCGTCTTTGTGCACGATTCCTGTCGAATCCGCTATAATGTCGATGTTTTTTGGGTCACCGAGTCGATCGGCGCTGAGCCTATTGCAGATGCATTGGCGGTGTTCTCGCGTGACCGGCATTTTTGCTCTCAACCCATTGTCGAGGTGATTCTGTGATTGCCAACGACGACGAACTCCATCAGGCTGAAACAGCCGTGCAGAAACTCTGGCGGTTTCTTGAACAGGCGAGGCAGACGCACGCACGCACGGACTATGAACGCCTTGCCGCCCCATACCTGCTTCAGATTCAGGACCGGCAACAAGAGATCTTGGCTTATCTTTCAACCAGGCCGGAAGTGTTGCGCGCGTAGCCTATTGTAGAAAGACGAACAGGATAAGATGCGAAAAGCCTACAAGCAAAATCGGCGCTCCTGTGCACTCTGTAAACCACACAAAGCCGGCTGGGCCAAGCGATGGAAACCAAAGGAAGCCGAGCGTCGTCGCAACATGCTCGACGATTGCCGACAGGTTAGAGACATAGCAGCTTGATTCTTCTGAAATCAGTTTCCTCTTGGTTTCTCTATCTGTTCCCGGACTTCAGCCCCTATTCTGTTCTCTGAATTAGGCACCGCTCTATGGGCCCTTCAGCCATCGTCCAAAAGCCCTGGAACTACTGCAATGTCCTCCCTGCCTGCGCCAAGCAGCGCGCGGCAGGCAGGCGCGACGACTAGCGAGTGCCATGACTACGTCTACTATCGTTAGTAAGCTTTGGAATTATTGCAATGTCCTGAGAGACGATGGGATGAGCTACGGCGACTACGTCGAGCAGTTGACGTATTTGCTCTTCCTCAAGATGGCCGACGAGCGAACCAAGCCGCTGCCTGACTTGAGGCATCTGTGACACCAGATGATCGATACGATGTGTCCGATCTGCCTGAAGCCCAATTTCAGCCCGGTTCGAATGACCAGGTGCTCAAGAATCGCCTTGGCATCACCTCGATGCAGGAGATGGATGCGGTGGAGGCGAGAGCGCTTGAGCAGGCGATGGATGTCCTGGTCAGGACCTACGGGGAGACGCATTGCTTCACAGCCGCCGATCTCTGTGAGTGTCACCGTCTTTGGCTTGGCGATATCTATGAATGGGCTGGACACTATCGGCGCGTGAATGTCAGTAAAGACGGCTTTCCCTTCGCGGGCGCCGCGCAGGTGCCTGCCTTGATGGTTCAGTTTGAGCGGGATGTGTTACGGCGCCGGACTCCGTGCAGGTTTGCTGATCGTGCGGAAGTTGTTCGTGCGCTGGCCGAAACACATGTCGAACTGGTGCTGATCCATCCGTTCCGTGATGGGAATGGACGCCTCGCCCGAGCGTTGTCTACGTTGATGGCGCTCCAGGCAGGACTGCCCCTGTTGGATTTCGGTGCGATGACGGGGAAGGGCAAGCACGCGCACATTGCCGCGATCCAGGCGGGCCTCGACAAGAACTATGCGCCGATGGAACAACTGTTGGAAGAGATTATCGAGCGGAGCGGCCTGTCTTCTTAAGCGCCGGCCTCTTCGTTGGCTCGGCGAGGATACGGGCGATGGATTCAATGGATGCGCCGGTTTCCACTGCGGTCGAACTGGCGACGTTGGCCACAAGAGCCTTCCGGTATTTCGCCGGGTTCTTGAGGTGCGGATTGGTTTCAATCAGCGACTTATTCTTCACGGCTGTAGCCTCTTGGCTTGAGTGCGATTGTACCTCATGACGTGGAGTGAGACCATCACAAAATGAGTCCATCGGCCATCGTTCAAAAGCTCTGGAACTACTGCAACGTCCTCCGCGACGATGGAATGAGCTACGGCGACTACGTCGAGCAGTTGACGTATCTGCTATTCCTGAAGATGGCGGATGAGCGGACGAAACCGCCGTACAACCAGCCAAGTCCGATTCCAGACAAATACAGTTGGCAGAGCTTGCTCAAGAAAGACGGTGATGAATTGTTCGATCATTACCGCCATAGCCTTGAGAAACTCGGTAACGAGAAGGGCCTCCTCGGGCTGATCTTCAACAAGTCTCAGAACAAATTCCAAGACCCCGCCAAACTGCGTCGTCTCATAGTGGACTTAATCGATAAGGAAGATTGGTCGGCGATGAGCGCCGACGTGAAGGGCGATGCCTACGAAGGGCTGCTCCAAAAGAACGCCGAAGACGTGAAGGGCGGGGCCGGCCAGTACTTCACGCCACGTCCACTCATCCAAGCGATGGTGGATGCCGTCGCGCCCAAGCCCAGTGAAACGATCTGTGACCCGGCCTGCGGGACTGGTGGTTTCCTGCTCGCCGCGCACGATTACATCGTGAAGCACAATCCCAACCTGACTAAAGCCGAAAAGAAGAAGCTCAAGGAAGAAACACTCAAAGGCTATGAGCTTGTCCAGAGTGTCGTCCGCCTCTGTGCCATGAATCTACTTCTCCACGGCATCGGTTCCCAGGACTTTGAACCAGTCGAGGCCGCGGATTCCCTCGCGTCCGATCCCGGCGAACGGTTCAATATCGTGCTCACGAACCCGCCATTCGGGAAGAAGAGCAGCTACACCGTGGTGGGGCAGGAGGGAGAAGTCTCGAAGGAACGCGAGACCTATGAGCGAGACGACTTCTGGGCGACGACTTCAAACAAACAACTGAATTTCGTCCAGCATGTGAAGACAATTCTCGCGGTCAATGGCCGTGCTGCCGTCGTTGTGCCGGACAATGTCCTCTTCGAAGGCGGAGCAGGGGAGACAGTTCGCCGCAAGCTGCTTCATGACTGCGACGTGCACACGCTGCTGCGCCTCCCAACCGGCCTGTTCTATGCCCAGGGGGTGAAGGCCAACGTCCTCTTCTTCGACAAGAAGCCGGCCAGCGAAACGCCCTGGACTAAGAAGCTCTGGATCTACGACCTCCGCACCAACCAGCACTTCACGCTCAAGACCAATCCCCTCAAGCGCGAGGATTTGGACGAGTTCGTGAAATGTTATAACCCGGCGAACCGCCACGAACGGAAGGCGACCTGGTCTGAGAAGAAACCAGACGGCCGCTGGCGCGCTTATCAGTATGATGAGTTAGTGGCCCGCGACAAAGCCAGCCTCGACATCTTCTGGCTCAAAGACGAATCCCTCGAAGCCTCCGACAACCTCCCCGACCCCGACGTGATCGCCCAAGAAATCGTCGACGACCTTGAAACCGCCATCGAACAATTCCGCCTGATCACGAATGATCTCGGCAGTGAGACTTCGCCTTCTTCCCAGCCTTGACAGGATCGCGAGCACTCGTTATGATGTCGTTGCCTTTAATGCTCATCCTGTGAGGTGAGCAAGGAGTGGCATGATGGCACGGCGAACGACGCCGTCCGAACACAGGCAACCTTCTCATCCAGTCGGGTGGGGAGGTTTTTTTACGTCTTGAAACCGGACATGATGGCGAAAAAGGTCGAGCAGGCAGACGAACGGCTGGTGATGGACGCCGGCGATATCACGCGGGCGCTGACGCGGATCGCCCACGAAATTCTCGAGCGCAACAAAGGGACCAAAGAGTTGGCGCTGGTGGGGATTCGCACCGGAGGCGTATACCTGGCCCATCGTCTCGCGCGGCGCATTCTGGACATCGAAGGCACGCATGTCCCGATCGGCGAACTGGACATCACCCTCTATCGCGACGACTTGAGTTTGCGCAAGGATCAGCCGGTACTGAAGAGAACCTCGGTGCCGTTTAACGTGTCCGACCTCAAGATCGTCCTCGTGGATGACGTGCTGTTCACCGGCCGGACGATCCGCGCGGCCATGGACGGCTTGATCGATCTGGGTCGGCCGGCGGAAATTCAACTGGCGGTGCTTGTGGATCGCGGCCACCGGCAGTTACCGATCAAGGCCACCTATATCGGAAAAAATATTCCCACTTCGCGAGGGGAAAATATTCAGGTTCACCTCGAAGAGGAAGGGGAAGACGATCGGGTCGTCATCCTGAACGCATGAAACGGAAAGAAACCGTGACCCTTAAACGTAAAGATTTGCTGAGCCTCGCCACGCTCTCGGTGGAGGAAATCAAACTCATCCTCGAGACCTCGGACTCCTTCAAAGAGGTCAGCGGCCGGGAAATCAAGAAAGTCCCGGCCCTTCGCGGCAAGACCGTCGTCAACCTGTTTTTCGAGCCGAGCACCAGGACTCGCACCTCTTTCGAATTGGCGGCCAAGCGGCTCAGCGCGGATGTGATCAACTTTTCCCCCTCCGCCAGCAGCGTCGTGAAGGGGGAAACGTTGTTGGATACGGCCCGCAATATCGAAGCGATGCAGGCGGACATCATCGTGCTCCGCCATCCCGCCGGCGGCGCAGCGGAAACGCTGGCGCGGGGTGTGAAGTCCTCGGTCATCAATGCGGGGGATGGATGGCACGAGCATCCAACGCAGGCGCTGCTGGATCTATACACGCTGCGCGAGCGGGGTTTTCAGTTTCAAGGGTTGCGCGTGGCGATCGTCGGAGACGTGGCCCACAGCCGAGTGGCTCGGTCGAACATCCATGCCTTGACGAAGCTCGGTGCCGAAGTGCGATTGGCGGGACCGGCTACGATGATGCCCAAGGATATCGAGCGATTCGGGGTCAAGGTCTTCTATGATTTGGATGAAGCCCTGCGCGGGGTCCAGGTCATTATGATGCTGCGGCTTCAGTTAGAGCGGCAGGGGCGTGCCTTGTTCCCGACGATTCGCGAATATTCCCGCCTCTACGGTCTGACTGCTGAACGTGTGAAGCTTGCGGACTCCGGTGCCATCGTGATGCACCCGGGCCCGATCAATCGTGGAGTTGAAATCGCGCCGGAGGTAGCGGACAGCCTCTCTTCAGTGATCCTCGATCAAGTCGCCAACGGCGTCGCCGTGCGCATGGGCATCCTGTACCTTATGTCCGGAACAGGATAAACAAGGAACAATGACCATTCTCATTAAAGACGGTCACGTCATCGATCCCGGTCGGGTTAATGGCCAGGCCGATGTATTGATCGAGAACGGCAAGATCGCGGCGGTCGGACGCAATCTGCCGGTACCGGCGTCTGCAACCGTGATTCAGGCCAAGGGGCGGTTGGTGGTACCAGGATTTGTCGACCTTCATGTCCACTTCAGGGAACCGGGTTTCGAGTACAAAGAGACGATCGAGTCGGGAACGGCCGCTGCCGCCGCTGGAGGCTTTACCTCCGTCTGCTGCATGCCCAACACCAGTCCTGTGAACGACAACCAATCCATTACGGAGTTCATTCTTGACCGGGCCAAAGCTGCCGGGCATGCCCATGTATTTCCCATCGGCGCGATCACGAAAGGATCGGAAGGAAAAGAGCTGGCTGAGATCGGCGATCTCCATCGTGCCGGTTGCGTGGCGATTTCCGATGACGGCAAGCCGGTGATGAACAGTCTGGTGATGCGCCGGGCGATGGAATACGCCTTGGCCTTCGACATGCCGGTCGTGGATCATTGCGAGGATCTGCACCTCGCGGAAGGCGGTTGCATGAATGAAGGTCTCGTATCAACCGAGCTGGGATTGCCCGGCATCCCCGCCGCGGCGGAGGACGTGATGGTCGCCCGGAACCTCGCCTTGGCGGAACTCACCGGCGCCAGGCTGCATCTTGCACACATCAGCACGGCTGGGTCCGTCCGCATGGTTCGGGAGGCGAAATCGCGTGGCATCAAGGTGACGGCGGAGGCCTGCCCGCATCACTTTTCGCTTACTGAAGAAGTCTGCCGCGGCTATAACACGCATGCGAAGATGAACCCGCCGCTCCGCACCTGGCAAGATGTGCAGGCGATCAAAGAAGGGTTGCGTGACGGGACCATCGACGTGATCGCCACCGATCATGCTCCTCATGCGACTCAGGAGAAGCAGCAGGAGTTTTCAGAAGCGCCGTTTGGAATTGTCGGTCTCGAAACGGCTCTTCCCCTCACGTTCGCCCTCGTCGAAGAAGGTATCCTGACGGTGGAAACGGCTGTGGCGAAACTTGCCACGGAGCCGGCGAAGGCGTTCGGGCTTGATAAAGGCACGTTGAGGCCTGGCGCGGATGCCGATGTGGTGGTCGTCGATCCGGACGAGTCCTGGGAAGTGGACCCGACGCGATTCCGCTCGAAGAGTCGGAACACACCTTTTGCTGGATGGAAAGTCAAAAGTCGGGTAACAATAACCATTGTTTCCGGTAGGGTTGTGTTCCAATCCAGCTAGGTGCGCCTGAGTCTATGGATGAGGCAGGCACACAGCGAGGCTGGAGAGGAGCTACGGTCGGCCATACGGTGGAGCTGCTCGGGTTGTCGGTGTGGGTCGGAGGGCTGATCGCCATCCTCGTGACAGTTATCCCCGAAGTCTTCAACATCGGTATGGAGCCGGGAGGACGCTTACTTACCCGCGTATTCGGACGGTATAACACGCTTGTGTTCGGTGCGATGGGGGCTCTGTTAGTTATCTCTTTCTATCGCCAGTGGCTATATCTTGGAAAGGGGTTCCGCGCGGCGGCCTTGCTGCCTGTGGAGTGGGTGATCTTGGGCCTGATGATCGCTATTCAACTACTCTTGGTGCTGATTCTCGTCCCCGAATCGGTCACCCTCCAAGAACAGGCCTTCGCCACGCAGGGAGAAGTTGCCCGCAAGACCGCTCATGAAGCGTTCTTCCGCGGTCACAAACTCGTGCGATATCTGTATGTCGCCAATCTTGGGCTGGGCATCGGACTGATGTCCGTGAAAGTCCGAGGCTGGGTAAATCCACGGAGTACATCAGCATGAAGAAAGCAGTGCTCGCGCTGGCCGACGGCACGGTCTTCGAGGGCCGTGCTCTGGGGTATGAAGGTGAGACCCTGGGGGAAGTCGTGTTCAACACCGCCATGACCGGGTATCAGGAAATCCTCACCGATCCGTCGTACAAAGGACAGATCATCACCATGACCTGCCCGCACATCGGTAATTACGGCGTGACACCTGAGGATGTCGAGTCGAGACGCATTTGGGCGGAAGGATTTGTCGTCAAAGAGTCCAGCATGCAAGCCAGCAATTGGCGGAGCAAGCAGACACTCCATGAGTATTTGCGCGAGGCCAGGGTGGTCGCGATCGAGGGACTGGATACGCGCAAACTGACCAGGCATCTGCGAGAAGAGGGGGCGCAGCAAGGCCTCATCTCGCATGTGGAGCTGGACCATCGACGGGCGGTTGAAAAAGCGCGCAACGCGCCGAGCATTATCGGACGCGATCTCGCCGCAGAAGTGACCTGCAACAAGTCCTACCAGTGGCTTACCGGGTCAGGATCATGGGTGCCCCATCTCAACAATGGGCCGGCCGCCGGTCATCGAGGACAAGCTGGAAGGAAACCCTGGCAGGTGGTCGCCTATGATTTCGGGGTGAAGCAGAATATCTTACGCCGTCTGATCGATGTGGGCTGTGAGGTGACCGTCGTTCCGGCGTCCACTACTGCAGAGCGCGTCCTTGCGATGAGGCCGGATGGGGTGTTCCTCTCGAATGGCCCCGGCGATCCTGAAGGGGTATCCTATGCGATCGAAGCTGTGCGCCAATTGATCGGCCGTCGTCCGATTTTCGGGATATGCCTCGGCCATCAAATCCTGGGCCTCGCATTGGGTCTGCAGACCTACAAGCTGAAATTCGGACATCACGGCGCAAACCATCCCGTGATAGCCCTCCGCACTAAGAAAGTGGAGATCACCTCCCAGAATCATAACTTTGCGGTTCAGATTTCATTGCCGGCTGGGACGGTACCGGACAGCACTCCGGTTGTGGACACGCAGTTCGGTCGCGTCGCGATTACTCACTTGAGCCTGAACGATCAGTCGATTGAGGGGATGGCCTGCTTGGATCAGCCGGTGTTTTCGGTGCAATATCACCCGGAAGCCTCTCCGGGACCTCATGACTCAGCCTATCTGTTCGAGGAATTCGTGCAGATGATGGAGAAGCATCATGCCTAGTCTGCATCGCGCCGCTCTGATCCTGTGGACCATCACTGCGGCTGCCCTTCAGTTCGGCTGTATCACGATCAACATTCCTCCCCCTCCGGGCCCGCTGGAAGAGGTCCAGCTCAGCGGCGCCGGAGACGGGAAAGTCCTGCTGATCGATCTGTCCGGCATCATCAGCTCTCAGGAGACCGATGGCTTCATCTCCAAGCCCAGCATGATTGCAACGCTGAAAGAAGAGCTGACACGCGCAGCAAAGGATGAGAAGATCAAGGCCCTTGTCATCCGCATCAACAGCCCTGGCGGGACGGTCACGGCCTCGGACATCCTCTATCACGAACTGCGGACGTTCAAAAATACGAAGAACATTCCTGTGGTGGCGTCGATCATGGACGTGGGCGCTTCCGGCGGCTACTACATCGCATCGGCCGCGGACTCAATCCTGGCCCATCCATCTTCGGTGACGGGCAGCATCGGCGTCATCATGCTCACGGTCAACGCGCGCGGGCTCTTGGAGAAAGTGGGGGTCGAGGCCACTGCCGTGACGTCAGGACCGCGCAAGGACATGGGCTCGCCGTTCCGTCCCATGACGCAGGAAGAACGAGCGATCTTTCAAAGCGTCATCGATTCCTTCTATCATCGGTTTCTTCAAGTCGTACAAGAGGGCCGACCCGGTTTGCCGGCCGAACAGATCAAGAAGCTCGCTGACGGACGGATCTATTCAGGCGAGCAGGCCAAGGAAGCAGGACTTGTCGACAACATCGGGTATTTGGAGGAAGCGATCGAGATGGCCAAGAAAAAGGCCAACATCACCGAAGCCCGCGTCGTGACCTATCGCAGGCCGGGCGACTACCGGAACAACATCTACTCGCGCTTGTTCGGATCAGGGGCGGGCCTTGCCGGTATAGCCAACTTGGATCTGCTTTCGTTGGTGAGAGGCGGTACGCCGCAATTCATGTATTTGTGGATGCCGTAACCTGAATTCGTCGATCGATTCATTGAGAAACGAATGGCTCAATCTGCCCATGACGAAATGAACGGATTCTTCGCAACACCTATCGGCCGGCGCGCCGCGCTGTATTGGTGCGCGCGAGGCTTTGCCGGTCTCTATGCTGCACTAGGGGCTGGAGCCGCTGTCGGCCTGCTCCAGACGTTGGCCGGCTGCTACCGGGCGCCGGGAACCGCCCGAGATCAGCTCATTTTCTTCTCGGAGGAGAAAGAAATCGCGATGGGCATTAGTGCCTTCCGCGAAGTGCTCCGCCAGGCTCCTCTCAGCCCGAACCCGGAGATTAACGAGCTGGTGCACCGGGTGGGCGAGCGCATTGCCGAGGCGGCCCACAAGCCGGAATACCACTGGGAGTTCGCCGTCATCCAGGACGATCGCACGATCAACGCCTTCGCTTTGCCGGGAGGAAAGGTCGCAGTATTCACCGGCATCTTGAAAGTAACACAAAACGAAGCCGGACTTGCCACCGTGATGGGGCATGAGGTCGCCCATGCCCTTCAGCGCCACGGGGCAGAGCGCATGAGCCGAGGCTTGCTCGAACAAATCGCCCAAGTCGGAGCCATTGCGGGAGCCGCCACCGGGCATGTGAATCCTGGCCTTATCCAGGGAGCCTTGGGCGCCTATGGAGTCGGCGTCTCGCTACCCTTTAACCGTAAACAGGAATCGGAGGCGGATTATGTCGGCCTTCGCCTGATGTCCCAGGCCGGATACGATCCGCACGAAGCGGTTCTGTTTTGGGAACGGATGAGCGGTTGCCCACGCAGCATGATCGGTAAGCTGTGCTTCCGGTCACAACAGGCGATTCCCGAATTCCTCTCGACTCACCCTTCGGATGTAACTCGGATCAATCAAATTGAAGCCTGGCTGCCCGATGCGTTGCAGTTCTACCGCCCTGACGGTAGCGCCCCGGCTTCTGTGCCGGAACAACCGGTCCACCCTTATCGTCCACCGATCGGCCCCATGCCTCAGACTGGCTCTATCACCACACCCAGAGGTCCGAATGCCTAAACGCGAAGATATCCGCACAATCCTCCTCATCGGCTCAGGCCCGATCATTATCGGGCAGGCCTGCGAGTTCGATTACTCCGGCACCCAAGCTTGTAAGGCGCTCAAGGAAGAAGGCTATCGCGTCGTTCTGATCAACAGCAATCCTGCCACGATCATGACCGATCCCGAGATCGCGCATCGCCGCAAGCGCCATCCCCAGCTGCCCCTTGCCG
>JBBIQV010000054.1:0-12076 GCA_037442105.1 Nitrospiraceae bacterium
GAAGTTCGGGGACCGTCCCGCTGAGACGATGCGGTCGTGCAGCACGACGGCGAGCACTGTTCGAAGGTCCGTTCACCTCTGGTTCGAACGGACCAAGTTGCGCAGCCGAGCAGCGGCAAAGCGTGGCACGGTCGAACGGAGGCGCCAGGAGCATGCAGCCTTCCATCCACGTATCAACAAAGCGCACCACCTCAAAAATTCAAACTCCCCTCCACCACCATCACACACTGCCCGCCGACTTTCACGGTCTGGATCGCATCGTCGTCCGACTCCACCTGGACCAGAATGCGGGAGGGGCGTTCAATCTCGTAACCCTGCTCGATGATCACCTCGGTCATCGGGCCGACTTCCACGACGCCGTTCTGCACGAGATACGCTCCCAAGGCCCCGCCGGCGCTTCCGGTGGCCGGGTCTTCAGGAATGCCGATTGAGGGAGCGAACATCCGCGCATGGACATGGGCATAGGGCTCCACCGTGACGGTCGTAAACACCATCAACCCGTTCGCCCCGAATCTGCGGCACAACTCGACGATGGCGGCGGGATCAGGCGTAATCGACCGCACCGCCGTCAACGTCCGCACGGGTACGATCAGTACGGGCAACCCGGTCGACACCACCTCGATCGGCCACTTGGATTCGCTAATGACCAGCTTGGATATGCCGAGCGCGCTCGCGATCTTATACAGATCCTCCGTCTCCTCCACCCGTTCAAGGAACTGCGGGGCCGGCTGCGTCATCACCACGCGCAGGATCTGGCCCTTCAGTGAATGAAGTTCGACCGGGAACAGACCGATGTTGCACTCCTGCACCACACGCGTCACCGGCTCCGGCAGGGCGATCAAACCCAGCTGCGCCAATACGTACATCGTCCCCACAACCGGATGGCCGGCGAAGGGGATTTCCTGGGTCGGAGTGAAAATTCTCAGCCGGACGACCGCCGCAGGATCGGTCGGCGGAAACACGAACACCGTCTCCGACAAGTTCATCTCGCGGGCGATCTGCTGCAACTGATCGTCGTTGAGGCCTTGGGCTTCGGGGAAGATCGCGACCGGATTGCCTCCGAAGGGTTCGGAGGTAAAGACATCGGCTTGGTAGAACTTGAGCGATCTTCGCTCAGTCATGGGCCTCCAAAACCGTCACGCGTCGTTCGTGAAGCGTAGTTCGGAAAATACGAACGACGACTCGCGCCGCTCTTCGCCAGCGCTTCACGATCGACGAGACACTACTAACGATCTTTTTCGCGCTTTACGCTTCACGCTTCACGCGACAAGAGCGATTGTGAATCCTTGCTAAGCGGGCTTAGGCAAGGATTCGTACGACTGCGTCATCGGGTTGCGCACGTAGTTCTCGACATAATTCTTGAGCGAACCGTTCTTGTAGAGCTGCTCATTGGCGAACCGCGTGTCGATCTTGTGCAACACCTTCACCTTGACGCCGGTCTTCTTCATGAACTGCTCCAGCGTCACGCCCGTGATGTCGGTGTAGGGGCCGCGGCCGGACTGCATGATGCACTTGGGAATGTGAATCACTTTTTGGTTCGTCAGCCGCCTGGCGATGTCGTCGAACGTCAGCAGGACCGTGCAATCCGAATCGCCGCTCAACATCGCGTTCGGCACGTACAGGAATTTGGCCCGGTTTTTCCGATAGGTCGTCAAGATCTTGTAGACGCTCCATGCCGTGACGAGCGTATCCTTCTTTTCCAGTTCGAGCGAATCGAACAGGCTCACGATCCGTCTCCTGCTCAGGAAGGCCGTAATGTACGCTTCTGTGTGGATCGTCTGCAAATTCGGCAGCCCAAGATCGTAGGTCCGTACCGCCTCGTCGGCCAAATGCTTCCGCCCCTGCCGCATCAGATCGGCTGTCTCTTCCTTCAGACCGCGGACCGGCGTCAGCGTGCCCATCCACAGCACGCATTGTTTGTTGATCGCCGAAATCGCGGCCGCATCCTTCGACATCGTGTGCGCGTCGAACGAGTAGAAGTTCGCCGACGACACGGCCGGTCCGTCCAGCACCTTCATGAGATGCGAAATCGACGGCGCATGGGGCATGAGCCGCTTGCGGTAGTCGCTCAGGGTGATGACCGACAGCTCGAAGTTGATACGACCCGGGTACTTTGCGGCAAGCTGATGGATCTTCGGGACGTGCACGAAGCCGACCGTGAAGAACTGAATGCTCTTGTCCGTGTACTTCAGAAAATCTTCCACCCACTCCATCGCCTTCGGATGCAGGAACAGGTCGGTCCATTCCATGTACTCGTTCCCGCCCAGGCACCAGAACTGCTTCGGGTCGGTCGGCTTCTTGCTGATGTAGTCGAGAATGTACTTCCAGTCTTCGTCGGTCGTTTTCGGGGGATCGAGCGTTTCGCGGTACGAATGATCCAGCTCGTAGCAGAACTCGCACTTCACCGGGCAATCGCGGCCGAGGCTGAGCGGAATCTTGCCCGCGTCCATCTCGCGGCGCAGCACGTCGCGGTAGTCTTTCTTGGTAAAGATGGGAGTCGGCTGGAGGATGGGAATCGGCGTCGGCATCGTTTGACAGGCAGCTACAGCTTTGTCACAGTGGAGCCATGAGCGAGGAAGCCATTCCGAAAGAAATCCTCCATGCGCTGGAGCTCCTGGAACTCACGCTCCCCACAACCAAGGAAGATCTTGAGCGGGCCAAACGAGTCCAACTCTACAATTGGGAACCGGCCCGCTACGCCAACCTCACCAACAACCCGAAGGCCTACACGCAGTCATTCAAGAAGGCCGAGGAGATGACCAAACGCATCAATGCGGCTTACGCGCTCCTCTCGGCGGTCCTTGTGCCCGACGACGAACCGAATGATTCTCGTTCCTCGTGAAGCGTATCTCGTCTCTCGCAGAAACGTCCCGTTCGCGCTTCACGCTTCACGAACGACGCTTCACGAAATCTCGTGGCTCGTCACCCGCGCCATCCCTTCATCCCCCTCCGAGTGCGCCACCGGCCAGGTGACCAACCCTGAGACCCCTTCCCCCGCCGCCGCCTGCTTCGCATAAATCTGCGGCAGCTTGTTCGTGCCGAACTTCGAAATGTATAGAAACACGTGCTCGCGCGCGTTCACGCGCACGGCCCAGGGGTGGAAGTCGTTTTTATAAAACTCCTCGCAGAGCTGCATCGCGTCGAGACAAGAAATTCCCACCGGCTCGTTCAGGGTGTAGTAGTAGTCCAGCGGGAGGTCGTATTCTTCCTGCTTGTGGATCGTAATACCGAACTTTTCCGGATTGCGGACCATCGGCGTGTGCCGGTAGGCCACGAAATAGAACAGCTCGACCGAGTGGATGACCGGCTGGTTGTCGATGACGAATTGGCGCGTCTCCAGCGCTTCGTCGCGCGTCTCGCCGGGGAAGCCGTAAAAGGCCATCACGTGGTTCCAGATCCCCGCCTTCGCCGCCTGGTGCAGATTGTTCTGGATCACGCTCTTCTTCGCGTGCTTGTCCATCAGATTGAGCACCCGCTCGTTCGCCGACTCCATCCCGTAATAGAGCGTGCAACAGCCGGCCTTCGCGGCCAGGTCCCAGACCGCCTGATCCTGCAATGTCTCTTCAAATCGGATCAGCGTCGTCCACTTGATGCCGACCTGTTGATCCACCAGCAACTGTGAGACCTTCTTGAACAGGGCCGGCGGGTAGCTCTCGTCGCTGAATAGAAAGTGCCGGCACTGGTACTTGTCCTTGAGCGCCTTTACCTGCTCAACCACATGCTGCGCCGTCATCCCGCGATATTGATCGAAGTAGCCCTGCCCGTGATCGCAGAAGGTGCAGCGGCCCCAATAACAGCCGCGCGTCGCCAAGTACGGAATGATCCGCTCCGGCACGAAGTAGGTATCGAGCGGGAACCCGTCGAAATCCGGGAGCGGCAGCGCGGTGGTCTTCTCGGTGTAGACCTCTTTGTTCTGATGCACATGGCCGCTCGCGTCGCGATAGAGCAGATTGGGCACGGTCGAGATGTCGCGCTGGCCGTTCAGCGCCTCGATATACCAGAGCAGCGCATGCTCACCTTCATAGAGAATCGCCGCGTCGAACACCTCGGTGAAGAACCGCTCCTGCCTCGGCAGCTCTTCCTGAAGCCGGGTAATCACGTTGCCGCCGACCACCACGTGGATGTTCGGGAAGGTCTCCTTGATCATCTTGCAAAACGTGAACCCGGCCAAGAGCTGCATCTGCGTGCCGATGGAGATGCCGACCACATCCGGTTTCTCCTTGGCCACAGCCGGCAGCACCAGCTGGCTGCAGATGTCGCGGTAGACGTTCACCTGTTCGTCGTCGAGACAGGCGAAGACTTCCTTGGAAACGCCGGGGCGATAGCCCAGATTGCTTTCCATCGGGTAGAAGACGAGCGAGGCCGGATAGTAGGCGGCGGAGATGAATTGCATTGCTTCGCGGAAGCAATTGAGCGCAACTTCGAGTTGCTCTGCCTCGTAGAACCGTTCGCCCCTGACGACGCGCTTGGCATCCTCGGCGCGCGCCGCGAGATCGAAGACGTCGATGGTCATCGCCTGTTCCAACAGAGCCAATTGACCGGACTCTCGCTCCGTCAGCTCGACCCGCTTCTCTTTCATCTGCAGCGCCCGGAGCTGCATCGTTTGTCTCGCCCTGATCCAGACCAGGAACTCGGTCGTGAAGAAGTGGTCGTACATCTCGATGTTCACGTCGCGCTGGATGACGGTATGGCCTGCCGCCCGCAGCACGGCGGTCAACGAGGGCAGCGCGAGATACGGCGCCGTCGGCACCCACTCGGGCGGAAACAGCAGCATCACCTTCGACTGCTTCCGTTCCCCCTTCTTTATGGGTATCAACCCATCGATTTGAACGAGTTCTGTCATAACCTAGAGATACAAGTTGTTAGTTATTAGTTGTGAGTTTTTAGTTATCGGCCTGCCCAACTCACGACTAAAAATTAAACGCTCAAAACTGCGGCTTCGCGCTGGGTGAGGCCGTCTATTTGGACGAGTTCACTCATTGCCGCATAAGTGTTGAGTTCTTAGTTGTGAGTTGTTTGTTGTCATCCGGTACAACTAAAAACTAAACACTAAAAACTCACCACTTCCTTTCGGAGTTTTCCCCAACTAAAAACTTACAACTAAACACTCAAAACTATTCGAATTACATTTTCCCCGCCAGCGTCGGTATCACGCCGGCAGTCTTCATCGCCTGATACTGCAAGTCAGGTAGCTTCGCGAGCCCGAACTTACAGATGTAGAGGAAGATGTATTCCCTGATGTACAGCCGCAAATCCCAGCCCGGATTATGGTTCCGCTCGAATTCCTGAAACACCCGCTCGGCTTCCTCGATGCTCATGCCGTTCTTCACGGTGTAGTAGTAGTCGAGCGCCAGGTCCCACTCGGGGTTCTTGTAGGCCGTCACGCCCCACTTCTCCGGATGCTTCGCCACCGGGTTGTGCCGGCCCAAGTCGAACGTGCCGAACCCCAACGAATGGACATGGTTCTTGTTCTGCTCGAGGAACTGCACCGACTGCCAAGCCTCCTCCTTCGTCTCGCCTGGAAAACCGAAGAAGCCCATGCAATGGTTCCAGATACCGGCCTCCGCCGTGTACTTCAGGTGCTTCGTCATGATCTCGGTCGTCGTCGCCTTGTCCATCAACTGGAGCACCCGCTCGACGCCCGACTCGTAGCCGAAGTGCAGATAGCGGCAGCCCGACTCTTTCGCATCCTGCCAGACGGCATCTTCCAACAGACTCTTCTCAAACCGCATGTGCGTGGTCCAGTAGATGCCCATCCGGCTTTCGACCAGACCGCGCGCGAGTTTTCGGAACAGGGCCGGAGGATACGACTCATCGGTAAAATGAAAATGGCGGCAGCCGTACTTGTCGCGCAGGTGCTGGATCTCCCCCAGCACGTCCTGAATCTTCTTTGACCGATAGCCGGCGGTATAGCCCTCGCCATGGTCGCAGAACTCGCAGCGGCCCCAGTAGCAGCCCCGCGTCGCCAAGTATGGGAGTGTCCTGGTCGGCACGAAATATTTCTCCAGCGGCAGGCCGTCGAAGTCCGGCGGCGGAAGCGCATGCATGTCTTCCGCGTAGCTGGTCGTCGATTCATGCACGCCGGTCTCGTCCTTATAAATGGTGTTGGGCACGTCGGCCAGTCTCCGCTTCGCCCCGACCGCCTCGACCAGTTGTACAAACGCCGTCTCCCCTTCATAGACCACGGCGCTGTCGAAATACTCGAACAGCGGCGACTGGGGCAGCGCATCACGCAGGCGCGTGACCGTATTGCCGCCGATGGTCACGTGGATGTGCGGGAACTGCTGCTTGATGAGCGCACAGAAGGTCATGGTGGAGAAGAGCTGCTGCTGGAGGACGATCGAGATCCCGATCACGTCCGGCTTCTCCGCTTCGATCACCGGCTTGACCAACTGATTGAACACATCCCGGTAGATGTTGACCTGTTCGTCGTTCACGGCGTCCATGATCTCGGAAGAGACATAGACCTTGTACGACAGGTCCGTCTCCATCGGCGGCATGCAGATCCGCGCCGGGAAATAGACCATCGAGATGACGGAGGTGACTTCGCGGAAGACTTGAATGGCCCACTCTAACTGGTCGATATCGTAAAATGTTTCACCACGGACAATGGCCTTAGCCTTCTCCGCATTCTTGATCAGCTCGTCGATCTTTTGGCGGGTGATGTCGCAGAGCGCGAGCTGCAAATCCATCTCGGCTTCGCTTAGCTCTCGCTTGTTGGAGAGCTTGCGCAGCCGGTCCAGCTGCTGGGGCACCTTGCGCAGGATTTTCTTCAAGAAGTCCTCGCTGAAGTACCAGTCCCACATCTCCAGATTGACATCTTTTTGGACGACCTGGTGGCCGGCCTGGCGGAGGACGGAGGTGAGGGAGGGAAGGGAGAGGTAGGGCTCGCTGGGAAACCAGTCGGGGGGGAAGAGAAGCAGGACCTTCATCTTCCGGCCACTCGTGGCTTCGAAACTCTTCCTTTTAAGGAGGATCAGCTCCTTGGAAGCCTTTTCGCCTTTGGAATACTCTATTTTCATAGAGAACTAGTCCCTCTTCTGCCCGGCCGAGAAGCGACAGAAATAGTCAGAATGCCAAAGGGTTACAACGGAAAACGTATTGTACGAGGGGGGAAGTTTGATATGCAAGAGAGGGGGGAAAGAGTTGCCCGCCACCTTCACTTGAGCCTGGGCCTGGCTGGCCGCCGGCTGCGTCGTTGCCGCTTGGCACCGCAACTCATTCCCTTCCAAGCAAAGCTTGAATGGAATTCAAACAGCGCCGCCACCTCCAAAGCGAGGACGCGACAACTCCTGTCCGGCGGAAACGCAGGCCCAATGGTCGCTCAGGTAGCGGGCACTTCCTTCCAACACCTAAGGAGGATGGACGAAGAAGGCCGGCAACGGCGAGTACAACAGAGCTCTGAAGCCCACTCAATCGGCGGAACTCTCCTCTCACCAGGAAGGAGAGAGGAAGAACGACAGCAGAAACACAAGGCCCTATGCCCGCTCAAGCAGCCAGACATCCATGGGTTGAGCTGAATGCGCCCGCAGGGAAGTGTTATGGCAGTTCAGGAGAAGTCCCTCGGCTGGTGTGCCACAAGGCGAGGATTTCCACTATGTCTGGGTTGGATGCAACGCGGTAGTAGAGGTGGTAATGCGCGCGGGGCAAGTGAAGACGGCGAACCCCACTCAGTTTGACGTTTCGAGCCCGAGAGCGGATCAATGGTTGAGAGGAAAGGAGTTGGAAGGCACGCTCAAGTTCGAGGGCAAGAGCATCTGGAGCTTTGGGTCGGTTGGCCGTCTACCACTCGATAGCCTCGATGATAGCCTGGCTTGTGCTCCCGACAATGCGGACAGGGAGCGGTCCGCTCACGACCTGCGGATCTTCTTCAGAAGGTCCGCTGCGCTTATCGTCTCTCCCCGCTCAGCTTCGGCGATCGCGGCAAGCAACTTGGCTTCTTCCGCAGGGGCAAGCTCGAAGGTTTCGTCGCCTTCAGGGGCCAGCACGGTCACGACTGCGCCTTCGGGGAGATTGGACTCATCCAGCTTGATCGTTCCGCCTTGGACTTTTCCCGTGGTAATCAGCATGGAGGCATCCTAGCACTTCACAAACAACCCGTCCATCTTCAGGCCGCTGGAGGCCTCGAACCGCTGGCGGTTGAGGAGGATCAGCTCCTTGGAGGCCCGTTCGCCCTTGGAATATTCGATCTTCACGCCGGCGTGATTGAGCTACCCCCGATTTCATGGACACCGAGTTAGGGCACATAGACGGCTTCACACTGCACTGGGCTGACATAGCCCAGAGTCTGATGGAGCCGCTGTCGATTGTAGAACACTTCGATAAATTCAAACACGGCCACCTGCGCCTCCTCACGGGTCAAGAAGTCCTGATCATGGACCAGCTCATTTTTCAGCGTACTGAAGAAGCTCTCGACCACCGCATTGTCATAGCAATTGCCCTTGCGACTCATGCTGGCCACAAGCCCACTCTGCGTCAACTGCCGTTGGTAGGCCAGACTCGTGTACGTGGCCCCCTGGTCTGTGTGATGAATCAGTCCTGGTCGTGGGCATCGGTGGGTCAGCGCCATCCGCAACGCCGTCAAGGCCACGTGTTGATCCGGTTTGCGACTCATGGCCCAGCCGATCACTCGGCGCGAGTACAGGTCCAGGAGCACGGCCAAGTAGACCCAGCCCGATCGAGTCGCAATGGCAGTCAGATCGCCTGCCCAGATTCGATTGGGGGCCGCAGCCACAAACCGCTGTTGCAGCCGGTTGGGCGCCGGCGGCGCGAACTCATGGGGCTCGTGCATCACGCGGAATCGCCGGGTCCGCTTGGCAAGCAACCCCTGTTGGCGACGCAGGCGCGCCACTCGATGGCGCCTACAGGGGACGCCCGAGGCCACCAGTGCCCGCCACAGCTTGAGCGCACCATAGCGCTCTTTCATCTGCCGATGGAGTTGAGTCATCCGCTCCACCAGGCCAGCGTTGGCCCGAGCCCGTGCACTGAGCGGACGGCGACGCCAGGCGTAGAATCCGCTCCGACTGACGGCCAAGCCTTGACAGAGCCGCCCAATTCGATACTGGTGCTGATGGGTCTGAATGAACTGGTACGTCATGGCGACTCCCGCGCAAAGTACACTGCGGCTTTTTTTAAAATGTCCCGCTCCTCACGGAGGCGGGCATTCTCTCGTCGCAAGCGTGTCAGCTCATCCGTGCTGTGGGCCCGACCTCCCTTGCCAGGGAACGCGGCTTCGCCATGCGTATCGAGTTCCAGCTGCCACTTATAGAGGTGGTTCCGGCGCAACCCCAACTCGCGGGCCACGGCGGCGGCTGGTTTCCCCGACGATTTCCACAGCCGGACCGCTTCAAGTTTGAATTCTTTGGTTAACGGTTGTCGCTTCGCCATCGGACACCTCCTGGGGATGCATTGTCCCCTTTTTGAAGTGTCCACGAAAGTGGGGCCAGCTCAGTCCGGCCCCATTTCCCCGCGCGCTATCGAATCTTCCAATATCCCGGCCTTCTCCGACCATGGGCGACTGCAACTACCTCAACGCGATCGTTTGTGACTCGATAGATCAGCTGGAAAGGAAACCGGTGGAAGAGGTAGCGCCGCGTGCCGTGCAGGAAGAGCGGCCATCGTTCAGGCGCATTGGCAATGGCTTCAATCCCGCGATCAAGTTCGTCTAAGAAAGAGTCGGCTGCAGACTGGCTTCTTTCTGCATACCATTGGCGAGCAGCCTTGGCTTCCTCAACGGCGTCGGGATGAAAAACGACGGGCAGGCCCAACATCAGCGACCGAGAATCTGTCGCCGGGCATCACTCCAAGACACGACACGAGCGGAAGACGAATCAAGGTCTTTCAGGCGGCGGGTGATTTCCTGCTCCCATTGTCCTTCTGCATCGGCATCGATGGCCGTATCGAGACTGTCGATCAACGAACCAGCCATCGCGGCTCGCGCTTCAGGTGGGAGCTTCAACGCCGCTTCCAACAATTTCGTTGCATCAGAACCCATGTTGTAATTTTAGCAGAACCCTCTTGAACTGGAAAGCCTGATTAGCGACTTGCCTTCCCTGAATTCTTCCTGCAACTCCTCGCGATGATTTTGTAGCTCACGGCGAATGCCATCATGGCCTTCGGCAATTTGCCGGATATCACTGCGAAGCGATTCTGCTACGACGCCGAAGTGCCGCTTGATCTTTTCCATCTCTTCTCGACTCATGGGCCACAGGTATAGGCCACTCGCTGAAGACATTCAACACACAATTCTACTCCACCTCCTCAAGAATGGTTCCATTCGGCGATCAGAAATGGGGGGAGGAGAAGAACAGGCGACAGGCTACTCTTCTGACCACTTCGCCGACCGCCCGCGCGTAATTGACCCTCCCCTCGTCGCTCCACTCACCTCACCCCCAGCGCTTCATTTACCCTCCTGCAACCTTCCGAAATAGTCCAAGCCGGTGTATCCTGCGCCAACTCTCTGAACCGCCTCGAAATGAACGCTGCACCCATATCTGACTACGTCCTGACACCCCATGCTCGCTGGGAACTATCCAGACGTGGCTTGAGGAGGATACGATCCGTGCGATACTTTCAGGACCAGAGCAGCGAATTGAGGTTCGTCCTGGGCGAGTTGTTCTTCAATCGAGGATTGTGTCTGGCCACTCGGAGAAGACGGTCCTCATTCGGGTTTTCGTGGATATCGACCGGCGGCCTGCAGAGGTCGTGACCGCCGATCAGACAAGCAAGATCGCGAAGTATTGGAGGGAAGCTCGATGAAAGTCTCTTACGATGAAACAACGGACACGCTGAGCGTGATCCTGAAAGATAATACTCCGGTCGTCGAAAGCGACGAGGACAAACCAGGCGTGATTCTGGATTACGATGCAACAGGCAACCTCGTGTCATTGGAAATCCTCGATGCCTCGAAGCGAGTTACCGAAACTCGGAAGGTAGAATTTCAAACAACGGCGTAGAGAAGCTCCATGCGAAAGAATTATAAACGCAAGCGACGATCCTGCGCTCTCTGCAAACCCAATAAGATGGGCTGGGAAAGCCGATGGACTGCCAAGGAAGCCGCTCGACAGAAAGCCATGGAAGAAGAGTGTCGCCGCTTGACCTGCCAAGACCGCAGAGACCTCATCGACGCCCGCCTCGCGCTTGCTGAAATGAAATGTGCTGGCGCTAAATCTCTTTCTGCCATCCTTAAAGATTTGAACATCTAAGTTCAGTAGTGTCCGGAGATCACGTGAATAGATTCAACTGGTTACCGTTTTCCACGGATTCCTCCTCCCACTCGATGCGGGCAAGCAGTTGATCGAGAGGCGTTTTCTCGAAGAGCGTCAAACTCAGAATCTGTAGGATCGTATAGAGCGAGGCATCGATGTTTAGACGTTTCTTGACCACGGCCACCAGCACATAGACCGCGATGGCGATCCAGACCTGAGTTTTGACGGCGTTCTCGGAGGTGCCAAAGAAGGCTTTGATCCGCAGATGTTGCTTGATCCATTTGAAGAATAGTTCCACCTGCCAGCGGCACCGGTACAGCTCGGTGATGGTCAGTGCCGGCAGATCGAAGTGGTTGGCGAGAAACACCAGGAGCTTGTCGTGCAGGGCATCGTAGAACTTGATGCGGCGAAGCGGCGGTGGGTAATCCGTGCACGACTGCCCGCCGGTCAACACGACGGTTTGATCGCGAGCGCAGGCCGCTCGCCTTGTCGATCGGATGCGAATACAGCCGTCGATACTGCAGATTCGCCTTGGCGCGAGGGGTCCAATCAAGGTCAGGTCTTGCAATCATACATCGACATAGCTGAGCATTCTCGGGGCGCGGTGCCGCGTGAGCCTTGATCACATCCGGGTTAGGCCGGCATCAGTGCGTCTTTCACGCGCCGGACTTTGATCTTGCCCGCGCGTTTTTCCATTTTCGCCAGATCGTAGGCCGCCTGCATCCGCAGCCAGGTTTCGGCGCCCCCGCCAAAGGCCTTTTCCAGCCGAATGGCCATTTCGGCGGAGATCCCGGCCTTGCCGCTCACCAGGTTGTTCATCGCCTGACGTGTAATTCCCAGCACCTTCGCCCCTTCCGCAACGGACAGCC
>JBBIQV010000054.1:12100-12323 GCA_037442105.1 Nitrospiraceae bacterium
AGACAATCGTGCCGCACTGACAAGCCTGGATGGGGAGGGTTCTTCATACGCATGGTGGCTCTCCTCAGTGATAATCAATCAGATCGACGTCGTAGGCGCTGCCATATTCAAATCGAAAGATGATCCGCCAGTTACCGGACACGCTCACCGCCCAGAACCCCGCCAACTCGCCCTTTAAAGGATGGAGCCGATAGCCCGGCAAGCCCATGTCCTGGACGGTTAC
>JBBIQV010000055.1:0-11943 GCA_037442105.1 Nitrospiraceae bacterium
AGTCCTAGCTTCCCAAGCTAGTTGTCGTGGGTTCAAATCCCATCGCCCGCTCCATACCTCAGACGTGAAACGTCAATCGTGAAGCGTAAAACGTTTCTGATTTGAACCCGCGGCTTGGGAGGTTCCAAAGGGGTAAGACCTCTTCGTAGACCGATGGCGCGACGAATAAGTGGCGCCAAGTGAAGGCCGAGGAGTTTCCCTTGCTCGTCCGGAATAGAAATAAAAAGCGTAGGGCTGGATGCGAATGGCGAGGTAGGCCTGATGTATGATCAGGAAGGGCTAGACTGCTTTGTGTACACGGCCCGAGCGCAGGCATCGAGTGCACACGCGAATGTGTTTGTGGGTGCCGTCCACCACGGCCCGTATGCGCTGAAGATTGGGATTGAAGACGCGCTTGGTCTTATTGTTCGCGTGACTGACGTTGTGGCCCGATCGATGACCTTTTCCGCAGAGATCACATGCAAATGCCACGGCACTTCTCCTTCTTCCTTCGACGAGTTACTATCTCCGACTTCTTGACCGCATGATGCTACCATACGACGGTTGTTGCTGACAAGCAACAGGACCGGCTTCTGCGGTTATCGCACACGACAATAAGACATCGCCTGCGCCGCTCTTCTTATGGACTTCGTTACTATCCTCGGGTTAATTGCGGGAACGCTGACCACGATCTCGTTCTGGCCTCAACTCAACAAGACGTGGAAAACCAAATCGGCTGAAGACCTCTCGCTGGGGATGTTGTTGACGTTCACGACAGGCGTCTTGCTGTGGCTGGTCTATGGGCTCTATCTTCACGCCCTCCCGATCATTCTCACCAACCTCGTCACGTTTTTCCTGACGCTTACCATCCTCATTCTCAAGATTCGCTATCGTTCCTAAAAGAAGCGAGGCTGGTGGCGAACAGCGATTGAACAGGAGCGAATAGCTGATAGCCAAAAGCGAATAGCCTGAAATGATGGAGAGACTAGCCGGTGGTTTGGAGCTACTCGCTGTTGGCTACCAGCTGCTAGCTGATGGAGCTATTCGCTGAGTTCGCTACGAACCGTCATGATTAATGTTGGTTAACAGGTTTGGCGAGAAGGACAGGGACGCTGATGTCGAAGCTGGTATCGCCCCCATCGTCGAGCCCGTCCTTGCCTACGCTATAGATACGATTCTGTGTCTCGCTCCAGAGCATAGGAAATCCTGTGAAAGGATCGAAGTGCCGCGGACCGGCTTCTGCGAGCCTGGTCGGGATGCGCTGGTCGCCGCCGGGTTTCCGCAGCAGCACTTGCAGTCCGGCTAACCGCAGTCGGGCATCCGTTTCCATTAACCGGTGACTGAAGGCTTCCCAGTCCGGTTCGAACTCCATCGGGTTGGTCATGGCTTCAACGAGGGTTCGGCGCGAGATCTTTGCGATTTCCGACAACTTCGGCAAGGGACTGTGGATGGTCTCCGAGGCCTTGATGGTTGCGTCGTAGTAGGTGGCATACGTGTTCCACGTATGTTGCGTATGCATCGGGAGCCAGAACAACGCTCTCGAAACAGGGTGCGCAACTTTTTCGAAGGCATCCGGATGAAGGCCTGCCGTTCTTGCGACCCACTGGCGATGACTATCCGACTCCGCTTTCCCCAGATAGGTTTCCTTCTCTGCAAGTGCTCGTTCGTCCTTGTTCACGCCGCGGATGAATTCATCCTGGATCGGCCAGCGCAAGGAGTATTCCGATGACGACAGCGGTTCGATCATTGTTGACGCTGCAGCGAGGATTCCCTTGTCCAGGGATGGTTGACTCAGGAGTTTAGACAAGAACGCGGCATCATCATCAACCATGACCGCGGCCATGGTCTTGAGCGGGAGTGTGCGGGCCTCGGCGAGAATCCTCCGCCATTTCGCCATGTCCAGAGCGAGACGGTCCATCCCGCCTTTGGAAGTCCGTGCAAACCCCTGTGCAATATAGAGCCTATGGGCGATGAGCAGTTCTTCAAACCGCGGGCTGGCTGATCGCGAGAATCCCCAGTCTTCAAACGGCATCCGAAGCCATTGTTCGTATCGCATGACGAGTGTCGTGTATCGGTCGACGGAAGTCCGAAACAGCGCGTCGCGCTGATGAAAGGCTGCGAGCGGCTCGGAGGAATCCCAAGCGGGCAGCGCGTCCTGCGCCGGGATCGAGACCCGCAGCTCCGATCGACTGGGTTTCTCGTAGTTGAAGTCGCGTTGCTCAAGCCGGGACACGGTCTCACGCCAGATGTCATAGCCGGTTTGAATCGGGTCGGCATTGGCGGCAGCAGCGAGGCCGACCAGGAGAAAGTATCCGTTCTTCAAGGGATTCTCGATCGTGCGGCCAGGCGGTTCAGATAATTTCACATACGTGTCGCTGGGCTTGTCGCCCTTGGCCGACCAAATGAGGCCTGAGATCTCCATGAAGATTGCGAGGACACACAGGCTGATCAGAAAGTTCCGCATCGTGCTCCGGACCTTGGTTGTTGTTTGGGTGGTGCTGGTGGCCCGCTATGGCTGGGCCCCAGAACAGATCAGCATTCCGTGACGTCCGAATTGAGCAAGGGATGTGCCACCTGTCCATAACCGAAAAGGGGTAGTTTCCGAGCAGTTGCAGGAGAGAGAAAGGTTTGAGGCCAAGCTGGGAGCCGTCTCCGTCACCATCAGGACAAAATTGAACTTGACAATCCTTGCGCCGGTCTCCTAGAGTGCCGCCACATTGCAAGTGCCTTGGGTCAAGGGAAGAGGGTGCGAATCCCTCGCGGTCCCGCCGCTGTCAGTGGGGACGAAACTCGCAACGGCCACTGTCTGAGAGAAGCTCTCAGCCGTCAGCGATCAGCAGTCAGCTCGAATCAGGAAGCTGAAGGCTGAAAGCTGAACGCTGATGGCTTTAGAAGATGGGAAGGTGCGGGGAGTAGGGTGAACCACGAGCCAGAAGACCTACCCAGGGCATGACCATCGTTCCTTCGTGGGCTGGGGAACGGGTGAGGATGAAGAAGCGGGTGCAATCCTCAGGGTCTGTTTCAGGCCTTGGGGATTTTTATTTTGGGCAATTTAAAATGCAAAATGAAAAATGTAAAAGTATGGGGCGGGATGGTCCTCATAACTTTTTTAATTTTGCATTTTTCATTTTCCATTTCAGGAGCCGATAGCTCCATGAAAAAGCGGCGACAGCAAGGCATCCTCACCGGCATGCCATTCATGGCCAATGTGGCGCCGCGTACGTTCGTCGACGATCTCGGCCGAAAAGTCTACCTGGCAAAAGCTCCCACGCGAGTTGTCTCCCTTGCCCCGAGCATCACGGAAGTTCTCTTTGCTATTGGACTGAACGAACAGATCGTCGGAGTGACCGAGTTTTGCGATTATCCCTCCGAGGCGCAGAAGAAGCCCAAGGTCGGCTATAGCCATCCCAATATCGAATCCATTCTCGCATTGCAGCCGGATCTGGTCTTGGCCCCGCGCGCCTTTCTTCGGGCCGACCTCTTAGCCAAGCTTGAACAGTTGAAAGTGCCCACCTTCGTGGTGGACCCGGAATCCTTCGAGGAAATTCCCGGACACATCCAGACGCTCGGCCGCATGCTCGATCGATCTGTGGCCGCCGATGCTGTGGCGATGGCGATGCGAGAACGAGTCGCCGGAATCAGGAGCAAGATGGAGTCGTTGCCGCGCGTCCGGGTGCTGTATGTGCTCAACAGCCAGCCGCTGATCACGGTAGGACCAGGGAGTTTCATTCATCACGTCATCGGCCTGGCCGGCGGCTCCAACATTGCGGCGCAGGCGACCGTGCCCTATCCGCATCTCGACATGGAAGCCGTACTCAAAGAAGATCCTCAGATCATTGTCTTTCCCATCGGGAAGGCCGAGGGGATTCCGCCCGGCGAGCAACAACTGTGGCAACGATGGACCTCGCTCTCGGCGATCAAGCAGGGGAGGCTGCATCAGATTCCTGCCGACTTGCTGAACCGTCCTGGGCCGCGGATTGTTGAAGGGTTGGAACGACTGGCCAGGATCATCCACCCTGAAGCGTTCAAGGCGAGCGCGGAGCGTTGACCGGTATGAACGTCACCACCGATCAACCGAGTGCTCCGGTCCCAGCCGAACGGCTCACTGTGGCCACAGTCCCGATGACCGTTACCTCTCGCAGCGCAGCGAGTGGGAGCGCCGGCTCCGTGCTGACCGCCCGGCGATGGATGGCCGTCATGGCGCCGCTTTCGGCGGCGGTTGCCGTGTTGTTGCTGATCTGCCTGCAATTCGGCGCGCAATGGATCGGGCTCAGTCAGGCTATGGAACTCCTTGCTCGATCCTTGCGCGAAGGGAGCACCGAGCATGAGACGATCGGCACAATCGGTGTGATTCTCGTCCAGGTCAGGCTGCCCCGTCTGTTGTTGGGACTCCTCGTGGGGGCCTGTCTGGCCTCGGTCGGCGTTGTCCTGCAAGCGCTCTTACGGAATCCATTGGCCGATCCCTATGTGCTCGGGGTGTCGAGCGGAGCGGCGCTCGGTGTCTCGCTTGCCATCCTCTTGGGGATGGGAACGACATTTCTCGCGCTCTCAGTGTTGCCGCTCTGCGGGTTTGCCGGAGGGTTGCTGTCCCTGGTGGTGGTGTACCGCATGGCGGTCTCATACGGACGGCTGCCGATTCACAGTCTCTTGCTGGCAGGAGTCATCCTGAACGCAATCTTTTCCGCCCTCATCATGTTCGTCACCTCCATTATGGAACCAAATCGTTCCGTCGGCACCATGACCTGGCTGATGGGGACGTTGACGGCGCCTTCGTATCCGGCGTTGGCCGTCCTGGCGCTGTACCTGATGATTGGCCTCGTCCTGTTGCTCCAGCAGGCGCGGGTGTTGAACATCATGACCTTGGGAGAAGAATCCGCGCGGTCGCTGGGGATCGAGACGGAGCAGGTCAAGCGCCGGATCTATGTCGTTTCCGCGCTGATCACCGGGGCCGTCGTGTCGGTCAGCGGCATGATCGGTTTCGTCGGCATGGTGATTCCTCACGCGGTCCGGCTCGTGCTCGGCGCGGATCACCGCCTGCTGATGCCGGCGTCGGCGCTCGTCGGGGGCATGTATCTCATGACCGCGGACACCGTTGCGCGAACATTGCTGGCTCCGTCGGAGATTCCGGTCGGGATCGTCACCGCCCTGGCCGGTGGTCCCTTCTTTATCTACCTCCTGGTGTGGAGAAAGGATCGGTTCGCGTGAGCATGAGTCCGCCTTCCGTCTACCGCGTTCACTCCTTGCGGTTTCGCTATCATGCCACGGCTCATGAAGAGACCGTCTGGGTGGTGGACGGACCGACCTTTGATGTGCAAGCCGGAGAGATTCTCGGCATCGTCGGCCCGAACGGATCGGGGAAGACGTCGCTGTTGAAATTGTTGGGCAAGGTCTTGCGACCGCAAGCTGGTGAGGTGGCCTTGCTTGGGCGCGATCTCCTGACAATGCCGCAGCGTGAGATAGCTCGCCTCGTGGCCTTGGTTCCCCAGGAAACCCAGCAGATCTTTCCGTTCACGGTCGTGGAAACGGTGCTGATGGGCCGGTATCCGCATCACCCGGGCGCGACATGGAGCGCCGGGTTCGATTGGGAGAGTGCCGACGATCTTGCGGTGGCGCAGCAAGCGATGGAAGCCGCGGACGTCGCCCATCTCGCCGACCGCCTGGTCACGGATCTCTCCGGCGGTGAACGTCAACGATGTATGATCGCCCGCGCGTTGGCGCAGGTGCCTCACGTCCTCTTGCTGGATGAGCCGACGTCGTTTCTCGACCTCCGGCACCAGATTGAAATTTGCGTGATCATGCGTCGCCTGAGAGACGAGCGAGGGCTGACCGTGGTGCTGGTCTCGCATGATTTGAACCTTGCCAGCCAGTACTGCGACCGCATTTTGATGCTGAAAGAAGGAAGGCTCTTCCGGCTCGGCACGCCGGACGAAGTGATCAGCCGGGACCTCATCAGGGCGGTTTATGGGTGCGAGGTGTTGGTCGATCGCCATCCGGAATCGGGAGCGCCACGGGTGACGTTACCGGGGCGGAACGCAGGAAAGGCTGAGGTTAAGGCTAAGGTTTAGGGAAATCCGAATTCGGGTTCCGCAATACCTCAACCTCAACCTTAACCTCAGCCTCAGCCTTACAGGAGGAGCATGTACCCACTCCTCACGGGACTGGCTCTGAGGGGACTGACACCCTTCAGCGAGGTGTCTGTCCCCCTGACTGCTGTCCCTGTCCGTGACAGGGTACGGTGCATTCATCAATGCATTCATCAATCAGGGAGGGAGGTTTGCCCGCATTGTTCATGACGGTTCGTGGCGAAAGTGCCGAGTCGCCAGGCGAGACGGGCGTGCGGAGCCCTGAGAGGCCGAGGCGTACTTGAAGTAGTACGTTGAGGCCACGAGGGGCGAGCCCGCCCAGCCGACAGACTTCTTCGTACGTCTGTCGGCGTGTCGCAGCGGCGAATCGACGCTTGCAGCAGAAGCGCTCATGAATAATGCGGGCTAGAACAAAGCCGTCAGTGCCGGGGAAGATGGTGCGAATCCATCACGGTGCCGCCACTGTAAGCGGGGAGCGTTCTTCCAGGAAAGCCACTGTTTCGAAAGCGAACAGCGAATAGCGAACAGCGGGCAGCCAGCGCTGCTAGCTGTTAGCTACCAACTACTCGCTTGAGAAATGGGAAGGCGGAAGAAGGCAACGATCCGCGAGTCAGGAGACCCGACTGACGGAGATTTCTCCACGCCCTTCGAGTCAAAGGGAGGTTGAACATGCAGTGGTCGGTCCGGTATACGTCCGTATTTATCTTCGCATTGCTTTCGGTCATCTCGCCTGCTTGCTGGATTGCCCAAGCCTTCGGCGAAGAATCAGGTGAAGCTGAGTCGGTAGTGGAAACGAGAGAAGTTGTGGTGTCGGCGACGAAGACGCCAGTGCCATCGAGTCAGGTGACCAGCGCGGTGGAAGTGATTACGGAAGAAGACCTCCAAAAGCAAAAATTCAAGACGGTGGTGGACGCCTTGCGGCTCAGCCAGGGGCTGGCGGTGTTTTCCAGCGGTGGTCCAGGGACGAATGCCACCGTTCGGATTCGAGGCGGAAGCTCAGCTCAGACACTGGTGCTTATTGATGGGGCGATCGTCAACAGCGCAACCATCGGCGAATATAACTTTGCGAACCTCACCACCGACAATATCGAGCGGATCGAAATCCTCCGCGGGGCACAAAGCATGCTCTGGGGATCGGATGCGATGGGAGGGGTGATCAATATCGTCACCAAGAAGGGGACGGGAACTCCGCAAGCGAACGCCTTCTTCGAATATGGGTCCTTCTCCTCCCTCCGCGAAGGGGGACAAGTATCGGGTCAAAAAGGGCCCGTTGATTTTTCCTTTGCCCTCTCGCGATGGGACTTCACCGGCTTCTCGGCCGTTAATTACCGGCGGGGAGCAAGCGAACGAGACGCATTCAGAAATTGGCAAGCTTCCTCGAAGGTGGGGATCACGCTCCCCCATGAAGGACGGCTCGAGTTCTCGTTTCGCTGGCTCAACAGCGATATCCAGCTCGACAACATTTCCACTCCGGCTCAGGATGTCTTCGGCTCGAAAACCAGGGACCAAGAGTTGATTTATACCGGCGTCTACGATCAACGTGTCACGAACTGGTGGTCGCAAAAGATCACCATGGCGCGCGAGCAGGACGAAGCGCTGTTTCTTCCAGGAACGCTCCAGCGGAATCTGACAACGGGAGTCCTGAGCAAGCCGTTCGGAAGTCCCAACGAAACCAGAACGGTGTCGAACCGGATCGAGGTTCAGGAGAATTTTCAGGTGTGGAAGCCGCTGCTGCTCACCGCCGGCTACCAACTCCGAGATCAGCAAGGTGAAAACGATACCGGGCTCTCCAACAAGATCGTCCGCTCGAACGCCGGGTTCGCCCAGGCCCAATTGAATCTCTGGGACCGCGTCTTCGGGACTGCCGGCGTGCGACAGGACAGTTACAACGTATTCGGCAACGCGACCACCTATCGGGCCACCGCCGGCTACTTTCATCCTGAAACGAATACGAAGCTCCGGAGCAGCTACTCGACCGGCTTTCGGGCTCCGACGATCAACCAACTCTTCTTCCCCCAATTCGGCAACCCAAACTTGGGGCCGGAAAAAAGCCAGTCGTTCGACGCGGGTGTGGACCAGAAGCTCGTCGGAGAGCGTGTCCGTCTCAGTGCCGGATACTTCTGGAATCGCTACCGAGACCTCATCGTCACCAGCCTGAACGATCCAGCCTGCGCCCCCTTCAGCACGTTTTTAGCCTGTCCTCGCAACGTCGGCGCTGCGGTGACCAAAGGTTGGGAGACGAGCGCGGCCGTCGTCTTGGTGCAGGACCGGCCATTCGTCAAGAGCCTTGAACTCCAGGGACAATACACCAACACAATGACGCGTAATGTGAGCGATCAGCTGCGCCTGCCTCGCTGGCCGGTCGATCAATGGAGCGCCATGCTGACCTATCAGCCGATCACGCCATTAGTGGTCAACCTCGTCGGGCGGTACGTCGGATCACGGTTCAATGATCTTCAGAATCGACAGAGCCAAAGGGCCTTCGATGTCTGGACCCTGACGGCCAGCTACGACGTGACGAAGCAGGTTCAGGTCTATACGCGAGCGGAGAATCTGTTCAACGAGAAGTACGAAGAGATTTTGAATGCGGGGACCCCGGTGCGATCCATCTATGTCGGTCTCAGAGTCAGTTACGATGCGAAGTGAGAGGACCTGCTGATGGTGTTCCCACGGTTGATTATCGCCGGTACTTCCAGCGGTGTCGGCAAAACGACCGTGACGCTGGCCGTCCTGGCGGCTCTGACTGCGCGGGGCCGCCGGGTGCAGGCGTTCAAGGCGGGGCCGGATTTCATCGATCCGGGGCATCACCAGGCTGCGACCGGTCGACCTTCGCGAAACCTCGACGGTTGGATGCTGGGTGAGGCGCTCAATCGCGAGATCTTTGCGCGGGTGGCAGCGGATGCGGATATCTCGATTATCGAAGGGATGATGGGGCTGTTCGACGGCAGCTCGCCGGTGGATGAGAAAGGAAGTACGGCGGAATTGGCGAAGCAATTAAAGGCGCCGGTCCTGTTGGTGATCGACGGGAGTGCCATGGCTCGATCTGCTGCGGCGATGGCGTCAGGCTATGCCCGGTTCGATCCTTCGCTACGAGTCGCCGGGGTGATCTTCAATCGGGTTGGCGGTGAAGGTCACTACCGATTGCTCAAGGAAGCGGTCGAGGCGGAAACCAACCTTGCCGTGGTCGGGTATCTGCCTCATGATTCGGCGGTGACGGTTCCGGACCGACACCTCGGATTGGTGACTGCGATCGAACAGGGATCTTCCGATCTGTATCGACGGTTGGGAGAGGCGGCGGCGAGGTCGATCGAGCTGGATCGGGTCGAGGCACTCGCTCAAGACGTGAGGGGTGAGGCGTTAGGGGTGAGGGGTGAAAGACAAGCTGTTAGGCAGGGTCAGAATCGCCTCACGCCTCACCCCTCACGCCTCACGGTCAAAGTGGGGGTCGCCTACGATCCCGCGTTTTGCTTCTACTATCCCGAGAACCTGGAGTTGCTCGAAGCGGCGGGCGCAGAGATAGTTAAGTTTTCGCCGCTGCAAGACCGGGCCTTGCCGGATGTGGATATGCTCTATCTCGGCGGCGGCTATCCTGAACTGCACGCGGAAACTCTTGCAGCAAACTCGGCTATGCGGAATGCGGTCAGGCGGTTTGCGGAGGGTGGCGGGCCGATTTATGCCGAGTGTGGCGGGATGATGTATCTCACGCAGGCTATCCGCGACTTCGGCGGTAAGGCGTATGAGATGGTCGGGCTGTTTCCGGCTGAGGCAGTGATGCGTAAACCTGGTCTCACGTTGGGCTATCGGGCCGTGGAACTCTCACGACCTTGCATTCTGGGTAAACCTGGCGTCATAGCGCGGGGACATGAGTTCCACTATTCCGTGCTTGAGCCGAGAGGGTCACTGCACTATGCCTGCTCACTCACGGATGCTCAGGGCGAGTCGAAGGGCCAAGACGGGCTGGTAATGGGGAACACGCTGGCACTTTACACCCATTTGCATTTTGCCAGCCAGCCTCAGCTTGCGAGAACACTGGTGGCGTCCGCGCGCCGAGGGGGTCAGGAACCATTTGCTCGCAGCGCTCTGGGGGTCGTTCCGACAAATGGTTCCTGACCCCTTCTCCCCAAGGCGGTGCAAGATGACGGATCAGGCTGAGCACAAAGTCAGGATGGAGCGGCTCAAAGCATCGGTGGATCGACGCATTGAGGCGGCGCAAGAAGAGAAAGGTGTGCTGATCGTCTACACGGGCGCCGGCAAAGGGAAGACGACAGCCGCGTTGGGGATGGCGTTGCGGTGCATCGGCCACGGCATGAAGCTGGCGGTCGTGCAGTTTATTAAGGGCGCCATCGACACGGCCGAGGAGCGGGCGTTGAAGTCCTTCGGGGATCGCGTCACCTTTCTCCGCATGGGTGAAGGCTATACGTGGGAAACGCAGGATCGCGAACGAGACACCAAGTTCGCGCAGCGGGCATGGGAGACAGCCTGCGGCTTTCTTCGCGACCCGTCCTATGCCATGGTGATTCTCGACGAGTTCAATATCGCTTTGCAGCACGAGTATGTGAAGGTGGCCGATGTGCTCCCGGTGTTGCGCCGGCGCCCGGCCATGCAACACGTGGTCATCACCGGGCGGGGGGCACCAGCCGAACTAATCGAAGAAGCGGATCTCGTCACCGAGATGAAGCAGGTGAAGCACCCATTTCGCAAAGGCATCAAGGCGCAAAAGGGAGTAGAGTTTTGAGAGGTCCGGTCACCAAGACGTGTGAACAGTGCGGGCAGGCGTTCGAATGCGGCGGGTACCAATGTTGGTGCGGACAGGTCGGAATCACGGAGCGACAGATGGACTGGATTGCGGCTCGTTTCCAGGACTGCCTGTGCCCAGCCTGCTTGAAAAGAGTCAGCGCCGGTGAACTGGGGCCTCCGCCCGTCAACTCGGTCAGCGCACCGGATGCAGCATCCTGACGTGCTCATGTCGACGAACGGAAAGTTTTCGGATCATGAGCGGGCGGCCGTCTATCGGGCGATCTTCGAGCGGCGGGATGTCCGCCGGGACTTTCTCCCCACGCCTATTCCCGACGGTGTGCTCGCGAGGCTCCTGACCGCCGCGCATCATGCCGGGTCGGTTGGCTTCATGCAGCCGTGGGATTTTGTCGTCATCCGACAGGCTGCAACGAAGCGAGCGGTCAAGGCGCTGTTTCATGAGGCGAATGCGGAGGCGGCGACTCGGTACAAGGGAGGCAAGGCCGACCTCTATCGGCGCCTCAAACTGGAGGGGATCGAAGAATCGCCGGTGAATCTCTGTGTCACGTGCAGCAGGCAGCGCGGTGGCCGGCATGTGCTGGGGCGCTCCACGGTTCTCGATACGGACCTGTATAGCACCTGCTGCGCGATCCAGAATCTCTGGCTGGCCGCTCGCGCAGAGGGGATCGGAGTGGGATGGGTCAGTATTCTGGACCATGCGGCGCTGAAGCGGGTGCTCGGCATCCCACGGTCGATCAAGGTGCTGGCCTATCTCTGTCTCGGGTACGTCTCCGACTTCGCGACACAGCCTGATCTCGAAGTCGCCGGGTGGCGAGCGAGGCTTCCGATGGCGCAACTCATCCACTATGAGTCGTGGGGAAGGAGAAAGCAGGCTGAGGCTAAGGCCGAGGATCAGTTTTTTCCTCAACCTTGACCTCAACCTCAACCTTGTTTCTCAGTGGGGGGATCATGCGCATCACCAAGGTCTACACCAGGACCGGGGACGCCGGAAAAACCAGGCTGGCCGGAGGGCAGCAGGTTTGGAAAGATAGTGTGCGAGTGGAAGCCTACGGCACCGTGGATGAGTTGAATGCCTCGGTCGGCGTCGTGCGGGTGATGAACGCCGAGACAGGTGGGACTCATGCCC
>JBBIQV010000056.1:0-11245 GCA_037442105.1 Nitrospiraceae bacterium
TCAGCCCACGGTCCTCGGTCCATCCAGTCCCACACGAACCCGACCACCTCCCTTCCTGCCTTGACATTGAGAAATACACACAACTCCCTCCCACTCTTCTAGATTCACTTGAAAGCCTGAGCAAAGGTGTTGCCAACGAAGGTTATCCTGATATCTATTTTTCAGAACATCAGTAACTTATTGAAAACACGAATTGTTCTAAATTTTCTGATCTTCAAGATGAATCAAGGAGATGGACGCGGAGACTCGAAAGCGACTAAGCAGATATGCGTGCCTGAGGTGAGTGAACGGAAGCCACTGTTTACAGAGGTATTTTCAGCCGCATAACGGCGTATGCCCTCACCTAGGCGAGTGCTTTTCACTGGTAAACTATCTGCGAGTCAGTAGTGAGTGAATGAACATGTCACCGGAACGACACGCGGAGTGAGAGAAGCAGGAAGATGTGAAAGGGATAAAGAAGTACCCGTCGAGAGACCCGGCAAAACAGGTAACAACGGAACGCTCTGAGGAGCTTCTATTCCTCCTCGCCGGACTCGTGTGAATCTAAATAGCGCTTCATCAAGAGCGAGAAGTGTTGCCGCGGAATCTGACTGCTTTCTGCCGCCTTCGTAATGACACCCTGGTGAATCGCCAACTTGGCCTTCAGGTAGGCACGGGTAAAATCACCCAACGCCTTTTCCTTGGCCTCCATGTAGGGCAGCGTCACATACGAGCCGCCACTGCCGGCTGGCAACGACTGGGGCGCAGCGGGCAGCAAGGCGTTGACCTCGCGATCGGTAATGGTTTCCTCAGTGGCCAACATCAGCGTACGTTCCAGCACGTTCCTTAGCTCTCGCACGTTGCCCGGCCAGGGATAGGCCGTCAACGCGTCGATCGCGGCCGAATCGAACCGGCAATATGGCTTCCCCATTTCCGTTCCAAGCTGAGCCAGCAGATGGCGGGCAATCACGGGAATGTCGTCGGGTCGTTCTCTAAGCGGAGGAACGGGGATGGACACCACGGCCAATCGGTAATAGAGATCCTTGCGAAAGGTCCCGTTCTTCACTTTTTCCTCAAGGTTTTGGTTCGTGGCGGCAATAAACCGCATGTCAACACGCTTGACGCGGGTTCCCCCGACCGGACGGACTTCGCTGTCTTCCAACACTCTGAGCAATTTCGTTTGCAACAGGAGCGGGAGGTCGCCGATCTCATCGAGAAACACGCTGCCTCCGTTCGCCAGTTCGATGAGACCCGGCTTGTCCGAGATCGCCCCGGTGAATGCCCCCCGGACATGGCCGAAGAGTTCGCTTTCTACCATTCCTTCCGGAACCGTCGTACAGTCAATGACTTGAAAGGGCTTGTCGCGCTCGCGACTCTGCTCGTGGATCGCTCGGGCGATCAGCCCTTTCCCCGTGCCGGTTTCTCCTGTGATCAAGACGGTAGAACGAACCTGCGCCGCCTCCCGGACTCGACGCATGATGGTTTCAAAGGCCCGGCTCGACCCGACGAGAGTCCCCGCGTGTCCCTCGTGTTGCTGAGCCATCCGTTCGTAGGCGGAATTCCGGCGAAGAATTTCAGAGATTCGGATGGCACGATGCAGCCGGGCGCCCAAATCCAACGCGTTGACCGGTTTCACGAGGTAGTCATAGGCGCCACGCCGCACAGCCTCCACGGCCATCGGCACATCGTTCATCCTCGTCACAACCAACACCGGGAGATTCCGGTCGATTTCCTGCAGACGACTCACCAGCCCCAACCCGTCCATGCAGGGCAAAACCAAGTCGGTTAAGACGAGATCGACGGGACGTTCATTTAAGAGATTGAGGGCGCCTTCCGCCGTTGCACGCACTTCGAACTCGAGCTCTCCTTCAATGGTCTTCAGCTCGGCCTCCTCCAAGGCGTGCAACATCAACTCGACATCGGAGGCATTGTCTTCCACGACCAGGACCGTAAACGGCGCGTGCCTCTTTCGGGAACCGGTCCGTACATCAACCATGCTGCTCGTCATACGGCTCCTTTCTTGTCGATGCCCATACGACCAGGGTGCGTATCGGGCGGCACTGCGCCGAAGAGATCGGACGAGAGTGTGTCTACCGGCACAACCTCGGGAGAGGATGACGGCGGCTTAAAATCGCTGAGCGCCGGCAGCGTAAACTTCACGGTGCAGCCGGTCCCGGTATCCGATTCAATCCACACCGTCCCTCCATACAGTTCGACAATACGTTTGACGATCGCCAGTCCGATTCCGCTGCCCTGGGCCTCATTTTGTTGCAGCCGGACAAACGGCTCAAACACCCGCTCACGCTGCGACGGTGGAATCCCGATCCCGCGGTCGCTGACTCCAAAACAGACCATGTGCTCATGACGTGTGCACGTGATCCTGATGTCTGGAGGTGTCCCTGCAGGGGTAAACTTCATCGCATTGGAGATTAAATTATCGAACACTTGGCGCAGGTAATCACCGTGGCACGCGACAAGCGGGAAAGATGGCTCCACGTGAAGATGCGCCCGGCACTCTTCGAGCTCGCCGGCTCTGGCTTTCAATACTTCGCCGATCACCACCGCGGCATCGACGGCCACGACCACCGCCTGCCTGGTCCCCACTTGCGCCGTGGCCAGAATGTTTTCGACTCGCTCGACCAGTTCCTGCCCGTTCTGCTCGATCATGGATAGCCACTTCTCCGCCCGCTGATCCAGCCGCTCATGGTACTCCTTGCGCAAGATGGAGGCCAACCCCTCCATACGCTGCCCCGGCCCCTTCAGATCATGCGCTAAAGTCTCGGCCAGGTGTTCGAGCTGCCGCAATCGTGCCGCCAACCCTTTTTGTTTTTCGTACGCCGCCTCATAGAGACGCGCGTTTGAAATGGCAAGCGCAGCCGCTTCGCCCAGGCCGGTGGCCAGGCGCACGTTCCAATGGTCCCTTCCCGCTTTGCGGTCCCTCAGGAGGACCAGGACGCCGAAAGATACTCCTTGCGCGAGCAACGGAATCGAGAGCATGCTGTCGCCGATTCGGTTTCTTCTTGTCACTTGCGGTCGGTCGTCGCTGCGCAGATTCTCGCCGATCGCCGGTTGACGCGTTTCAAACGCCTTGACGGACACGGGAAGCTCCTCCCATAACATCACGGTCTTCTTCAAGCGGTCGTTCCATTCACCCGATGCGGCTTCGACCACCCAGCATCCCATCTGATCGTTCCGCTGCAAGACGAGGCATACATCAGCTTTGATTAGGTCAACGGCACGGTCGGTAATCCGCTTCAGCGCGCCCCCCAATCCGTCCGGACCGATGGTATTGATCTCATGGCTGATCGCATTGATCGTTTCCAATTCACGGATATAGCCCTTGATCCGAAGGGCCATGTCCTCGTAGGAACGGGCAAGCTGGCCAAGTTCATCGGATGATTGAATGGAACGAGACTCCAGCTCTTCTCCGGAATCCGACTCCTGATCCTGCCCAAACCGCGCGACGGAAGAACGCAGGATCGATAAAGGCACCGTGAGAGAGGTCGCCAACAGACGCGCACCAATCAGACCGAGTGCCAACCCACCGGCAACCGCGAGCAGAAGCCCCCCAAATGCCACTCGAGACAATTCGACTGAGCTCTCCTCGGAACGATTCACCTCACGGTCCAACCGATCTTCGATCGCCCGCAAGTCATTTCGCAATTGATCCGAAAGAGAGAGCCCTTGCCCTGAACGTACGTAGCTGAGCACCTGCTCCTCCTGACCGGTTTGGAATTGCCGGAGCAGCAACTTTTTTGAACGAAGCAGCTCGCTGAGTCGCTCCTCCGCCTCTTGAACGTCGCTCGCCAGACCCGGAACGTGCCGCGCAAGTTCGGTCATTCTCTCAATGACCGGCTGGAGACGCGTTTCGGCCTCTTCCAAAGGGGCCAAGAATGCCGTTTGACGCGTGAGCAAGTAGCCACGGAAGGCATCTTCGATATCGACGGCGAGACGGCGAAGAATGTGCGTTTGTTCACGCGCCAGAATGGTGTGGTGGCGCTGCAGTTCGATCGTCAGCAGTTGCTGAATGAGATAGGCGTGTATGGCGATGGCGGACAGGAGCGGTACCAACAGGAGAAGCAGGATGGCCCAGACCTTATGCTGGACGCGCGACTGGGACCACAAACACCTTCCCAGGTTCAGCATAGTGCACCCGCTCAGCAGCCGGTATTGCAGGAGTCCTTCGGCCCCTTCCGTTCATTCCGGGACCACGAGCCGGCTGGGATTCTTGTCAAAGGCCAGAACCCGGTTCTTATACCCTCCCTCAAATTAAACAAACAAGGGGTTTGTGAAGAGGATGGGAAAACGAGACCCTTCACGCGCCCACCTCATTTTATGAGATAATGCCGCCATGATCTTGAAGCGCTGGTTGGTAGGCGACCCTCTCAAGACCGCGCAGGCGGCGCATGAACGGCTGTCCAAACGTCTGGCCCTCGCGGTCTTCTCCTCGAACGCAATTTCTTCCGTCGCCTATGCCACCGAAGAAATTTTGCTCGTCCTTATCTTGGCCGGTGCCGTCGCTGCGAGTTGGTCGGTCCCCGTCAGCATGGCGATCATCGGATTGGTCGCGGTGCTCACCATCTCCTATTGCCAGATCATCTTCGCATATCCGGAGGGGGGCGGCGCCTACATCGTGGCCAAGTCGAACATCGGCGAGTGGCCCGCACTGACGGCAGCGGCTGCGCTGATGATCGACTATGTCCTGACGGTCGCCGTGAGCGTCGCGGCGGGTGTCGCTGCGATTACGTCCGCCATCCCAGTTCTGCTGCCGCATCGCGAAGCCGCGGGGCTGGCGGCTATTATTGCGATCACGATCATCAACCTTCGAGGGGTCAGAGAGTCCGGACGATTTTTTGCGATTCCCACCCACATCGCCATCGTCGGCCTGTTGTTGATGGTCCTCACGGGATTCGTCCGGATGCTGGCCGGCATCCCCGTTCAAGTGGACCCTGCCAAAAGCGGCTGTTCATGGCCGGTCACCGAGAGCGTCACCGTGTTCTTGATCCTTCGAGCTTTCGCCGCCGGATGCACGGCCGTCACAGGGATGGAAGTCATCTCAAACGGGGTCAAGGCGTTCAAGCACCCGGAGTCGCGCAACGCGGCCGTCACAATGGTGGCCATGGCTTTGATCCTCGGCACTCTCTTCATGGGAATCAGCGCGCTTGCATACCAGTACGGCGTTATTCCATGCCAAGATGAAACCGTGGTCTCACAAATCGCGCGGGCGACGTTTGGTGACGGGGCCTTCTATTATTTCATCCAAGCCTCCACGATGCTGCTCCTCGTCCTAGCCGCCAACAGCGCCTTCGCAGGATTTCCCCATCTGGCGTCGATTCTCGCGCGTGACGGTTACATGCCGCATCAGATGGCCGGCATGGGCGACCGGCTGGTGTTCTCCAACGGAATCATCATCCTCGGCGTGTTGGCCGGCCTGTTGCTGATCATGTTCAGGGGAGACACGCACGCGCTGATTCCACTCTATGCCGTGGGCGTATTCATCTCTTTTACGTTGTCCCAGGCCGGCATGGTCCGGCGCTGGCTGGTCATGAAAGGGCCGCACTGGAGAAAGAAATTAGTGGTGAACGGCATCGGCGCGGTGACCACAGGCGTCGCCACCGCCATCATTACGGGCACGAAATTTCTCCATGGAGCGTGGATCGTCATCGTCCTACTTCCGATTCTCATCGTGATGTTTCTCGCGATCCGGTCTCACTATCAAGCCGTCGCCGAACAAATCGGGCTCGCGCGCGGCCATCGGCCTCCGTTGCCTCGTCGCAACACCGTGATCATTCCGATCGGCGGCGTGAATCGCGCGGTCGTCCGCGCCGTGGACTATGCGCGCAGCCGTTCGGGCGACATCCGCGCGGTGCTCGTCGATGTCGACAAAGAGGAAACCGCCAAGACCGAAATCCAGTGGGCGCAATGGGGTTGCGGCGTCCACCTGGTCGTGCTGCCCTCGCCCTATCGCTCCGTCATGGGCTCGCTGCTGGACTACATCGAAGAACTATTGAAGAAGGACCCGGACGGCTGGGTTACGGTCATCATTCCCGAAATCCTGCCGGCTCGCTGGTGGCAGAACATTCTGCATAATCAGCGAGCCCTCATGTTGAAAGCGGCGCTGCTGTTCAAAGAACGCGTGATTCTCACGGACGTGCCGTTTCACCTGTCGAGATAGATACCAATGACAAATGCAAAATGGAAAATGCAAAAAGCTATCCGCCCATTTTCCATTTTGAATTTTGCACTTTGCATTGGCCTGCTGACCCAGCAGGCACACGCCTTCAAGATCGTCGAGCCGTCGGAGGGGGCCTCGCTGAAGTCCGGGCAGACAATGACGGCCCATGTGAACTTGGGGAAAGACTTCGGCATCGTCAAGGTCCGCTACTATTGGTATGCCGAACAGGACGACACTCTCGTCGAGCAGGAAGATGCCACAGCGACCGGTTCCATCGTCGCGCCGGTCGCGCTCATCGGCCTGGCCGACCATGATCCCGCCTTTGGAGGCACGTTGCTCATTCCCAAAGACGGCATCGGGCCGATGCGGCTCCTGGCGGTCGCCGAAATTTCGCGCGGGCGATTAGGGACCAGGTCCGTCTTCGATGAAATCTTGGTGCAGGTGGAACCTGAAGCGCCGCTTACGGCCATCGACTTCGAAACGGACAAGCCCTTGCAGCTCGGGCGGACCGGACAATCCTCCGCCTTCGGGCACGTCGATTCGCTGGGCAAGATTTTCGAATTGCCGGTCGTGGGAGAATTTGCCGACGGCGTCACCAGGCGGATCAGTTCTCCCGCCACCGGCACAAGTTACCAGTCCTCGAACTCCAAGGTCATCCAAGTGCTGCCCGGCGGCCTCTTGCAGATCGTCGGCAACGGGAAGACCACGCTCACCGTCACGAACCGCGGCAAGCAGGCCTCGCTGGATGTCAACGTTGAAGTAAACGACGAGCCGAACGAACCGCCGATCGCCGACGCAGGCCCGAACCGCACCGTGAAAGCCGGCGCCAAAGTCAAATTGAGCGGATTGAAAAGCCGCGACCCGGAAGGCGAAGCGCTCTACTACGCCTGGAGCCAAGTCCGCGGCAGCAAAGTCGCGCTCCTCGACGTCAACAACTCGGAAGCCTCGTTTCAAGCCCCGCAGGTGTCCGAGCCACGCACCTACCGATTCAAGCTGCGCGTGACGGATAAAAAAGGGGCGGATGGTGTGCCGGCGTTTGTGGATGTGACGGTGGAACCCTAAAAGCCGTGACGTGTGATGCGTGACGGGTGACGAGTGCTGAGCGGGGGATTTAGCTTTGTCCCCAAGGATGAAAGCTGTTTATACTGGCCCCACATCTGGGGAGATGCTGATCGTTGGCAAAACAGGTCCTGGTCAGAATACGAGCCGCCGTCAAGCATGGCGCTTATGATATGACTCAACATGCTTCGGAAGAGATGGCTGAAGACGAGCTCGATATTGTCGATGTCGAAACGTCGATCAGGAATGGTACACTCGTGAAGTCCGAGAAAGACGACCCGCGCGGCACGAGGTATACCGTGCACGGAATCGGCGCCGATCACAAGACTCAAATTGGAACCGTCGGTCGATTTACCGAGACGGGTCGCTACTTGTTCATCACCGTGTTCAAGGTCACGGACCTTTAGTCCATGAAGAAGCTCTTCGGATACAAGTGCGAGTTTTGCAGCGGCACCGTAAAGGGCAAACGAGTTGATCGCGAAGCATTCAAGCACAAAACCGGCTTCGTGATTCTCGAACAGGTCACGATCGGCGTCTGCGACCAATGCGGAAGCCGCTATTACACGGCGGACACCCTCAAACGCGTCCGCGCGATCGCGTCGGGAAAAGCCAAGCCCACCAGGACCCAACGCGTGCCTGTCGCCCAAGCCGTATAAATCAAATCCAGCGTTCCGGCGTATAGTGGATGTGAGGGTGGAGCCCTGACAAACGTGAAGCGTGATGCGTGAAGCGTATCTCGCAAATGCGAATACGAGATACGAAAGACGCTTCACGAACGACGTTCCCATCCACCCTGCGGCCTCGTTGTATGACCGCTTTGAGCACCCTACAAAATAAAGAGGGAGTCCCATCTCCGAGCAATGAGAACTCCCTCTGAGGAACATCGAGGACTCCGGCGCTCACCTAATCATCTTGGTGAAACACGAGCGATACCCAAGGAGCTTGTCTCTGGGAGCCAGCTTTGTCGTTGCAGCTCGGATACCGACAATCTGTACTGCCCGAGGATCTTCGCATCAATCCCATGCTGCACCGCCCAGCAAGGCTCATTTGGCGTTCCTAAACCACCTGCGAGCCTGGGCCGCGATAAGTCCTCACAGGGCCATCAAAAGGGCTTTCAATGGCCTCACCTCCTCGGATTTATCGTACTACTTGCGCCACACGTAGGACAACACCCACTCCTCCGTGTCTTCATCCCACTCCATACACTTATAACAATACTTTTTGCCTTCAGGATCAGGACTGTGCGACCCATACCAAGATTCACATGCTTCGACATATCTCAAATAGGTTTCGATCTTCATCTTACCTCGAACTTCTCCGGTTGGCCCACCCATAGTGCGCCTAAATTCCTTTTGGTCCGTAGGTTTGGCGGGCGTGGTGGAGTTTTTTCGCCCAACGGCGGAAACTAGGACAGCATCTTTGGACAAGCATTACCCTCATCAGTATAATAGGCCTATGTTGCGTTCACGAACCACCAGAGGAAAGCGCCGGGCCAATGCACGGCGGCGCGTGAAAGCGCGAGCGTCGGCCCCTGTATGGAATGAACTCCTGCGCATTGCGCGAACGATTCCCGAATCCGACCTCCATAAGCTTCCCACCGACATGTCCGTCAGTCACGATCATTATCTTCGTGGCGGCAACGGTTCGTGAAACGCGTCTTTGCCGACACGGCCTATTGGCTCGCGCTCACGAATTCCTTTGATCAGTACCACACCAAAGCCGTCGAGGTCTCCGAAGCCTTAGGTCCTTGTCGTTTGTTTACCACCGACCTGGTACTTACCGAATACCTGAATGCCTTGGCCGACAAGAGTTCTCACATTCGTGCCGCGGCAGTTAAGATGGTCGAGACCATCCTGCGAAATCCACATGTCGCCGTGATTCCGATGAGCCGGCGTATGTTCACCGGAAGTCTCACATTGTACAGGGCTCGTCTCGACAAGGGTTATAGCCTCACCGACTGCAGCTCGATGCTCCTCATGCGGGATCGTCGCCTGTCGGAAGCCCTGACCACAGACCGGCATTTGAACAGGAAAGTTTCACAGCCTTGCTGCGCGTTCCCACTCGGCGACACCCAGCCGGCTGATCGAAGCCCACATCCCATCAGTGGGACGAGCAACGACTACGACTTGCTCAACCGCACCGGGCCGTAGGTTTGGCGGGCGTTGCGGAGTTCGTTGATGTACTTGCGGAGTGGAAAGCTGTTCGTATCCACTGGCGCGTTTGCCCTTCCCAAGCCTTTCCAATATGCTGAAACCAGTCTTGAGAGCCCAGCCCCGTAAAGGAGTCCGGTCATGACAAATGTCACCGCTTCGCTCTCCGATGAAGAAACGCGCCGGCTGGAGGAGCTCAGCAAGCGCGAGGGCTTGACCGTCGAGCAGGTGGTCCGCCTCGGCATCAGCGACTTCATCGGCCTGCCTGACGAATCCTTCCGCCTGGCGGCCAAGCGGGTTATGGAGAAGAATGCCGAGCTGTATCGTCGCCTCGCGTAATTTACGCTTTTCAGTTTCTCCGCTTCGGGATCACTTTCCCTCAATAGCCGGCTCAACAATCCACTTGCCGAACCGACGAAAGTCTTCATCGAAGGCAAATGCCGTCCGGATGCCGAGCCGCTTCATGATTGCGAAGCTGGTGCAATCGGTAAAGCTGAACCGCTTGTCCGGATACTGACGGAAGATGGCCCAAGCCTTTTCTTCGTCAGCCGGAGTAACCCGAATGATGGGAGTGGTAGTCTCGCTCAGCAAACGAAGACCAAACTGCAGCGCTGACTCGTACCCAATCCGCATTCGAAGGAGGGTGATGGTTTCGTGAACGACCACATTGCTGGTGACGAGGAGCCGGTCGTGGATTGCACATACCGGAGAGCTTGACGGTGCAATCGGTCTGTCTGATCGGAAAGAGCGAAGAACGCCGAGGTGTCAACGAAGACGGTTGTGCGGAAAGAACGTGCGGAAAGACTCAAGGCTTCTCGTGCAGGTAGGTGTCATGTTCGACGCTGATGTCGGCAAACCCGCTTGCACCAATGCCGGCCAAAGAGAGAAGTGCCTTTTTTTGGCGCGCAACCAGCCGATCCAATTTGGATCGCCGTCCTCGCGCAGTGCGCTTCACTGGTCCTTTCGGCTTACGACGAGATTTCATGGCTTCGAGCGTTTTCCTTTCAGCCTTTATCCAGCACTCCTGTCTCCCCTGAACCAGAGAATTCTTTCCCTCACCGCTTGGCGAGGGCTTCGAGGGCGGGACGGTACCGCTCGATGAAGGCTTCAACCTGTTCGGCAAAGGCCTGCTTCACCTTACGCCGCATGGCAACTGCTTCAGATGAAGACCTTTTCTTCCTCTTGCGAACAGCAGTGGATTTGCTGGCTTTGAGAACGTTACCCTTCATGGTGGCCATGATAACGCAGTCTTTACATGAACACAACGCAAGGTAGAGACTCAGCGGTTAGACCTTGCCGAGTCGCACCGGCCCATATGTTTGGCGGGCTTGGTGGAGTTTTTCGATGTGGCGTGGAGAACTACTTCTTCTTGCCAATGTTCTTTCGGAGCCACTTCCTCAACGTATCTTTGCCCAACTCGCCTACTGCAACCTGCAAAGTGATTGTCTCTAGCCCGCATTATTCATAACAGTTCGTCGTAAAATCGGGTAGAAGTCAGGCGAGGGTTTAGGGTTTAAGGACACGAGCATTCTTCTACTCATACCGCACCCCCACCAGCGACTGCTTCGCCGCCCGGCTGGCCGGCCAATCAGCCGAGTTACTTGCCGGCATGGCGAGGCCCCCCAATGGCGCAATTTCTAAATGCCTCCTCATTAGCGTTTAGTAGCACTAAATGCTATGATGGCGCCCGGTGGTTCACCGCACGTGGTGGCAAACCCGTATTGAGCAAGCCTGGCGCCATCGGTCCGTCATCTGGCTGGCCGGGGTTCGCCGTTCGGGGAAGACTTTGCTCTGCCAGTCCTTGCCTCACATTGAGTATTTCGATTGCGAATTGCCCCGCACCCGGCGCACGTTGGATGATCCGGAAGCCTTTCTCAGCTAG
>JBBIQV010000057.1:0-9059 GCA_037442105.1 Nitrospiraceae bacterium
GGGTGACCCGCGGCTTATGAGTCCGCTGCTCTACCAACTGAGCTACACCGCCACTATGTTCTGAAGAAAACGTGGTTGATGATACCTGAGGATGGTGGGAAGTGTCCACCGGCCATTCCTTGACGGCGTCCGTTGGGAGGCGCAAGATACCTTTCGTGGAGTGCCGGGCCAGCCTAGCTCCGCTCCAGATTGTATGCAGATCCGCACTCTTCTTATTCTGGTCTTTTTTCTTACCATCTGCGTAGGACTGGCAGCGACCAATCCCACGATTGACCAATACTTGTCATTCGTTGAAACGGAAATGAATAGGGCGCTCGAACGGATGGATCAATCGATGGCGAGTCAAGAGCGAACGTTGATCCAGACCGTGTTCCGCTCACAGGGCAAGAAGATTATCCAGAGTGTTGTGATGCCCAATACGATTCGCCGAAACTGGGGGCTGCTCAGTCGGTTTGAGACACGGGTTCTCGGCGAAGAGGTGATGGTGCTTGGTATAGCCGGTCGATTTGTTCCCCTGAAAGGCTTCGAAGAGGCCACATTGAAGATGGGGCGATTGGTGTTCTAGATTCTGATCAGGTTTTTGGTCTTTCCTCCTGTGGATAAGTGGCAACCGTTCGGGCTGATTTGCTGGCCTATCAAGGACTATCCTCTATCCCCAGGTTATCCTCGCTTTCCCCAGGCGCTGTACCATATTTAGTATTGACAAACTTTTCGAATCGCTATATGTAGCTGTACCCTTGGTGGAATGATTCGAATACTAGCCCGGTCTTGTTTATCACTGAGCAGCTAAAAGTAGTCTGATGTTCAACAGGGCCTTTGAGCGGGCCCTTGGAGGAGAGGAGGGAATCGTGAGGATCGAACGACGATTCACGCGGCGCGGACAAAGCCCATATGAAGGTTTGACGTTCGTGAAGCGCTCTTCGGAGATTAGGAACCCTGACGGGTCGACCGTTTTTAAGCTTGATGGCATTGAGGTCCCCGACCAGTGGTCCCAACTGGCGACCGATATTCTCGCCCAAAAGTATTTTCGCAAGGCGGGAGTCCCCCAGATCGGACCGGACGGCGCTGTGATGACCGGTCCGGACGGGAGGCCGGTTCTCGATTGCGAACGCGATGCGCGTCAGGTATTTGAGCGGCTTGCGGGCTGTTGGACTCATTGGGGCAAGTCCTACGGATACTTCAAGTCCACCGAAGACGCGTCCGCCTTTCACGATGAAATCGCCTATATGCTGGCGCACCAAATGGCCGCACCTAACTCACCCCAATGGTTCAATACCGGACTCCACTACGCCTATGGGCTCACCGGGCCGGCACAGGGGCACTATTACGTCGATCCCAAGACCCGTGAGGTGGTCAAGGCTACGAACGCGTTCGAGCATCCTCAACCTCACGCCTGTTTTATCCAGTCGATCGAGGATGATCTCGTCAACGAAAACGGCATTATGGATCTGTGGGTGCGTGAAGCCCGTCTCTTCAAGTATGGGTCCGGAACCGGCACCAATTTCTCCAAGCTCCGCGGCGACGGAGAACCGCTGTCTGGCGGAGGACGATCTTCGGGGTTGATGTCGTTCTTGAAAATCGGCGATCGAGCGGCAGGCGCGATCAAATCCGGCGGAACGACCAGAAGGGCCGCGAAGATGGTCTGTCTTGACCTCGATCACCCCGATATTGAGGAATTCATTGACTGGAAGGTGGTGGAGGAACAGAAAGTCGCCGCGCTGGTGACCGGCTCAAAGATCTGCGCCCAGCGTCTGAATGCCGTGCTGAAGGCGTGCCATCTCGTCCATAACAATGGGAGTATGACGGTTGAATTGGATAGCAAGAAAAACCCGGTGCTCAGAGAGGCCATGTCGGCCGCTCGCCGAGATGCCGTTCCCGAAGCCTACATCCAGCGGATGTTTTCCTTCGCGCAACAGGGCTACACCCATTTTGTCTTCCACGAATACGACACCAATTGGGATGGAAGGGCCTACCAGACCGTCTCCGGGCAGAACTCGAACAATAGCGTGCGGGTTCCCAACGAGTTCTTTGAGGCCCTTGAGAAAGACGGCGATTGGCAATTGAAGCGGCGCGTTGATGGCAAGGTATGCAAAACGATCAAAGCGAGGGACCTTTGGGAGAAGATTGCCTGGGCGGCATGGGTCTGTGCGGACCCTGGTACGCAGTACGATACCACCATCAACGAATGGCACACTTGCCCGGAAGATGGCCGTATCAATGCTTCGAATCCCTGTTCCGAGTACATGTTCCTCGACGATACGGCTTGCAATCTTGCCTCCTTGAATCTTGCGGAATTCTTCACGCCGGACGGAAGCGTTGACTTGGAGAACTTCCGTCATGCCGTACGACTGTGGACCATCGTGCTGGAAATCAGTGTGCTGATGGCATCCTTCCCCAGCAGGGCCATTGCCGAGAGGAGCTATCAGTTTCGGACGCTTGGGTTGGGATATGCCAACCTGGGCACCGTCCTGATGCGACAGGGGATTCCCTACGATTCTCCCAATGCATTGGCTATTTGTGGGGCACTCACCGCGATCATGACCGGAGAGGCCTATGGGACCTCCGCCGAAATGGCTGCCGAGCTCTGGCCGTTTCCGGACTATGCCAAGAATCGCGAGTCCATGCTTCGTGTGATCCGGAACCACCGCAGGGCTGCGTACAATGCGCCCCCTGAAGAATATGAGGGGCTCACGATCAAGCCCAAGGGTATTCAACCGGAACATTGTCCGCCGGATCTCCTGATCGCTGCACGCCGGGCTTGGGATCGTGCGCTGGAACTCGGTACGGCGTACGGTTTCCGCAACGCCCAAGTTACCGTCATTGCCCCGACCGGCACTATCGGCCTGGTCATGGATTGCGATACCACGGGCATCGAGCCGGACTTTGCGCTGGTCAAGTTTAAGAAGCTGGCGGGAGGCGGCTATTTCAAGATCATCAACCAAAGTTTACCCCTGGCCCTCACGACGTTGGGGTATACGGAGGCCCAGATCCAAGAAATCATTGTCTATTGTCTCGGCCATCAGACGTTGAAAGACGCCCCCTTCATCAATCATGAGACGCTCAAGCAAAAAGGGTTCGACGATGCCGCCTTGGAGCGGCTGGAAAGCGGCCTGGGACAGGCCTTCGAGATTCAATTTGCGTTCAACAAGTTCACGCTGGGTGAGGATTTCTGCCGCGAGAAGCTTGGACTGACCGAGGCGCAAGTGAACGACGCGAGTTTCAACATGCTCAAGGTCCTGGGGTTTACGCAGGAGGAGATCGTTGCGGCGAATGACTACTGTTGCGGGACGATGACGGTCGAAGGCGCGCCCCATCTCAAGGCCGAGCATCTTCCTGTGTTCGATTGCGCCAATCGGTGCGGACGTCTGGGGCAGCGATATATTCCGGTCGAAGCCCATATCCGGATGATGGCAGCCGCGCAACCTTTCATCAGCGGCGCGATCAGCAAGACGATCAACATGCCGGCAGAAGCCACCATCGAAGATGTGAAGGCGGCGTATCTGCTCTCCTGGCGCAGTATGGTGAAGGCCGTGGCGTTGTATCGTGACGGCTCCAAGCTGAGTCAACCCCTCAACGCCGCTACGGATAGCGGGAAGGCGGCAGAGGCTCAGGCCGAAGTCCTGGCAGCGGCAGAAAAGGTGACGGAACGAGTGCTCGTCCGATATTTGGCCAAGCGGCGGCCGTTGCCATCCCGCCGTAGCGGCTATACCCAAAAGGCCATCGTCGGGTCCCACAAGATCTATCTTCGTACCGGAGAATATGAAGATGGCACCTTGGGAGAAATTTTTCTGGACATGCACAAGGAAGGCGCCGCTTTCCGCAGCCTGATGAATTGTTTTGCCATCGCGATCTCGTTGGGTCTTCAACATGGAGTGCCGTTGGAAGAATTCGTGGAGGCTTTCGTCTTTACCCGGTTTGAGCCCAATGGTCCTGTGAAGCTCAACGACCGGATCAAGATGTCCACCTCGATCATCGATTACATCTTCCGTGAACTAGCGGTCACATACCTGGATCGCTACGATCTGGCTCAAGTCCAGGCAGAAGATCTTCGGATGGACTCGATGAAGAAAGATGATCAAGATCCGGAGTGTGTGGATGAAGAAGCGGACCTCGATGCTCTCGCCAAATCCGCGGTGATCACCGAACATCTTCCCATCCGCCGGAACGGTGTGAAGGGCAACGGTCATGGGAACGGCCACGGCAGTGTCGCGCACAAAGTCGAGCTCAAGCGCGAGACGTTTACCGTGACCGCCGTCAAGATTGCTAAACAAAAGGGGTACGAGGGCGATCCTTGCCCGGAGTGTAAACAATTCACGATGGTGCGGAACGGCACCTGTTTGAAGTGTGTGAACTGCGGTGCGACGAGCGGGTGTTCCTGATTGTGCCGGGCGATTGGCTCAAAATCTGAGAGGCCTTTTATGGGTTGATCCGCCGGGGCAGGTGTGGGAGATTGTATTCGTCCAAACCTTCAGGAGGCTCGATTATGCCGACGGCGATTCAGTTGGTAATCAGCGAAAAGAGCAGGCCGGGTGTCCTGGCTCAGGTGGCATCCGTATTGGGAGGCGCCGGCGTCAATATCAAGGCCTTCTCTGCTCCGGAGGTCACCGGCAAAGGAAAACTGCGTCTGCTGGTTGCCGATCTCGATGGCGCTCGATCAGCTCTCAAGAAAGCCAAGATCAAATTCTCCGAGGAAACGGCCTTGGTGCTCAGTCTCGAAAATAAACCGGGTGCGCTGAACGACGTCGCCGATGTGCTTACGAAAGCCCGTATCAACATCAAATGCGGGTATTGCACCCCTTCCCGTGAGGGGAAAAGGGCTATCGTGGTGTTAACGTTGTCCCATACCCAGAAGGCCTTGACCCTTCTCCGGGACCAGTCCCTCGACGAATTCTAATATGTTGGCAGCAGTCTGCCTCAGGCGGGTTCCCTCGTGGGTATTCGTCGCAGGAAGTGTTGTGCTGTCGATTCATGCCGGTTGCTCGTCTGCTCCCACCGCACGGTATCTTTATCATCCTGGTTATCCCATCGGCCACGTCGAGCGCGGGACTGCCTCATGGTATGGCCCAGGTTTTCACGGGCATCATACAGCCAACGGGGAAGTCTACGATATGCACAAATTGACGGCAGCTCACCGGACACTCCCGTTAGGCTCCATGGCGGTGGTTCGATCTCTGACCACCGGGCGGGAGGTCACCGTACGGATCAATGATCGGGGTCCCTTTGCGAAGGGACGGATTCTTGACCTATCCCTTGCGGGGGCTCGATCGCTTGGAATAACGGATAAAGGAACCGACGAGGTAGAATTGCGGGTCATCGGGTATCAGGGACGGGCAGGCGAGCTGGGATTTTTAAGAGTGCAAGTCGGCTCCTTTGCAGATGCTGCGAATGCTCGCGCGCTGGTCGATAGACTCAAGGGATGGCGGTATACTGACGCTCGAATCCTGGCAGTAGAGCTGCCGGAGGGAAAGCGGTATCGGGTGCAAGTCGGCCACTATACGACCGAATCCCAGGCCGAAACTGCTGCAGCACGTCTGGCTTCCCAGCTCGATCTGGATCCCTTTGTCGTCAGAGAGGATGGGTAGCGGCTATATGTTGTGTCCGATCCAGATTTCGAAGCCATTGATATTCCAGTGTGAATTGCCATAAAGCTTGATGTTTATGCCTGTCCTGTGATAGGTGTAATGGCCTATGGCTGAGTCCAGGCCCAAAGGCCCCTATCAGGTTGTCCTACCAGGCGAGTCCCTTTTTTCCTCGGGGTCTGCTGGTTCGACTCTAGGCCAAGCCGACCGCTTACTCCAGCCAGGTCGGTTTATTACCCGTTTGTAATCAATCCTTACATTACTTATGGATATTCTGCTTCTTGTCGCGCTTATTCTTTTGTCGGCTGTGATCTCGGCGGCCGAGATCGGCTTCTTCTCGGTCAATGAGACCAAGCTACGGGCATTGGCTCAGGCCGGGGGGCGTCGCGCTGCCATGGCGCTCCGTCTTCGCAGCGATCCCCAGCGGCTCCTCTCTACAATCCTGGTCGGAGACCGACTGGTCGATACAGCCACCGCCTCCCTGGCGACCATTATCGCCCTGAATGTGTTCGGTGGCGAAACGTTCGTCCAAGAAGCCGTCGCGGTGGTAATCGGGATCCTGACGTTCGTCCTGTTGATCTTTGCGGACATTGTTCCTAAGACCTTGGCAGCCAAGCATGCAGTTCCTGTGTCTCTGCTGATGGCTTATCCGATCTACGGCGTCCAGTTGCTGATGCGTCCGATTCTGACCGTCATAGTTCCGATGATTCACAAACTGACCGGAGGGAAAGGGTTGACCCTGCCGTTCGTGACCGAAGAAGAATTGAAGATCTTGCTCGATGAGGGAGGTAAATCGGGAGCGATCCAGACCGAAGAGGTCCGGATGATCAAGAATGTGTTTCAATTGAACGACATTACGGCCGAAGATTGCATGACTCCTAGAATCTACATGTTCGCTCTTGACGGCAGCCTACGATTGAAGGAGGCCCGTGAGCACCTATTCAAATCCAAGTACTCCAGAATTCCCTTGTATGAGGGAACGCTGGATAACATCACCGGGATCCTTTACAAAACCAAGGCATTGACCGAGCTGGCTCAGAACCATGCCGATGTATGCTTGAAAGATATCGCACATCCGGCGCTGTTTGTCCCGCACGTTAAACCTGCCGACGATCTGATGAAGCAATTCCAGCAGGAAAAACGGCACATGGCGATTGTCGTCAACGAGTTCGGGGGAATCATGGGGCTGGTCACGTTGGAGGACCTCCTCGAGGAGGTCGTCGGCGAGATCGTGGATGAAACCGATATCACAGAAGAACTGATCAAGCGTATCGGGAAAAATCAGATTCTCGTCCACGGTCGAACCGAGGTCAGAAAGGTCAACGAGTTTCTCAAGGTGGATCTTGGCGATGAAGCGGTCACCATCAGCGGACTGATCCAGCAGGAACTAGGCAGAATTCCAAGAGTGGGCGAGGAAATCGTGATCGGTCACTGCCGGCTTCTCATTCATGAAGCGGATCCACGGTCTATCAGAAGTGTGCAGATTTTCAAGGAGGAACGGGCTTCGGTCGGAGTCGAGTCCGCCGATCGCCTGGATCTCGTGGGATAAGGGAATTTTTTACACTCCTTCGATCAGCGCGGTAAAATCCGCCTCCGTCAGAATTTTCACCCCGAGCTTCTTGGCCTGCTCGAACTTTGAGCCGGGATCTTTTCCCGCCACGACGTAGGACGTCTGCTTACTCACGCTTGATGCGACGCGCGCTCCTAACGTTTCTACCAAGCGTTTCGCGTCCTCTCGACTGTATTTCTCAAGCCCTCCCGTGAACACGAACGTGGCGCCGGCCAGCCGGTGCTGGTCCTCACCGTGAGCTCCGGTCCGTCGAGCCGCCTCTTCCACGCGCACGCCGCGCGCGAGCAATTGTTCGATCACCTCCCTATTTCGCGCCTCACGAAAGAAGGATGTGAGGCTCAGCGAGATTTCCGGGCCGATTTCGTGGACTTGCTGCAGCCGTTCCTGGTCGGCAGCCATGATGGCTTCGAGGGTGCCGAAGTGTGCGGCCAACATCCGGGCGATATGTTGTCCAATCTGGCGAATGCCGAGTCCCATGAGAAATCGCTCCAGCGACACCTGTTTGCTCCGTTCGATGGACTCAAGAAGCAGCGCCGACGAGCGGTCGGCAAAACCCTCCAATGCCAGAATTTGACCCTTCGTCAGCGCATAGATATCGGCGAGGTTGTGGACCAGGCCACGGTCTACGAGTTGCGCGACGGTCTTCTTGCCGAGGCCTTCGATGTTGAGGGCGCTCTTCGACGCAAAGTGTTCTAAGGAACCTTTCAACTGCGCGACACAGGTCGTCTGACCCGTGCAGTAATAGTAGGCGCCTTCCCGCGCGACCGCCGAGCCGCACACCGGGCACTGGCCGGGCATGCAAAACGGCTCGGCCCGTCGCTCGCCAGGCACCGGGACTCGTTCCGCGATTGCGGGGATGACATCGCCGGCGCGCTCGACTTTGACCGTATCGCCGATGCGGATGTCCTTGCGGGCCACCTCATCGGCGTTGTGTAAGGTCGCCCGGCTGATGGTTACGCCACCCACTTCTACAGGTTTGAGCAGGGCGATCGGAGTCAGCGTGCCGGTCCGGCCGACCGATACGACGATGTCTTGCACGGCGGTGATCTCTTTCCGAGGAGTAAACTTGTAGGCCATCGCCCAGCGCGGGCTACGGGACTTCATGCCTAGTCGATCTTGCCACTCACGACGGTCGATCTTGACGACCACCCCGTCGATCTCGAACGGCAGGTCGTCACGGACCGCTTCCATTTCAGCATGGAACCCCATTACTTCGTCTATGGTGGCGCATTGGCGGCGGTGTGTCGGAATAGGGAGGCCCCACCGGGCCAGCGAGTCCAGTTCGTCCCAATGAGTCGGCGGGGCCTCATGAGACAGAGCCATGATCTCATAACAGGTGATGACCAATGGGCGTTCGGCCGTGATGCGCGAATCCAATTGCCGGAGCGAGCCCGAGGCCGCGTTCCGTGGATTGGCGAAGGCCTCCTCGCCTCGCTCGGTGATGCGCCGGTTCAACGATTGAAAGTCATCAAGGCGCATGTACACTTCTCCTCGGACAACCAAGTGGCGCGGGAGATCGTGTTCAGCTTGAAGTTGGAGGGGAAGCGCGCGGATTGTACGGAGGTTGGTCGTCACGTCCTCGCCGGTCGTCCCGTCTCCTCTGGTGGCGCCACGAATGAACCGCCCTTCGTCGTAGACCAATTCAACGGACAACCCGTCAAACTTCGGCTCAGCCGTATAGGACACCGCCTCCACGCCGAGCTCGCGTTTCATCCTGGCATCGAACGCGCGTACCTCCGCCGCATCCTGGATCGAATCCAGGCTGAGCATCGGCTTCTCATGGACGGTTTTCTGCAGTTCGTCCAGAGGAGGAGCGCCGACTCGCTGAGTGGGGGAGTCTGGCGTGATGAGGTCGGGGTGGGCCGCTTCCAAATCGACTAGCTCACGGAACAGGCGGTCGTATTCGGCAT
>JBBIQV010000058.1:0-8588 GCA_037442105.1 Nitrospiraceae bacterium
ACTGGCTCCGGCGGAGAAGGGGGACAGTCCCGGTGCGGGACAGTCCCCGCCTGTGCCTGTCCCCGCTTTCCGAAGGGGACTGGCCCGACGCTTCGCGGAGAAGCGGGCCAGTCCCCCAAGGACAGTCCCCGCCGGGGATCAGCGATCGGGTTCTGGCTGACGGCTGAATGCTGATCGCTGAAAGCTTGCCATGGCCCGGTACGAACATCTGCCGATCTACAAAACCGCCATGGATTTGGCGGTGTACCTCGAACAGGTTGCACGTAAGAGCAGTCAGGGGATGTCAAATCCGTTCCTGCCAACGCTTCGGATCTCGTCTGCTGTGGATGCATGCCGCGATCAGGAGTTCGTCGTCGCGAACGACATAGATCACACTGTAGGGAAACCGCCGCAATGTCGCGCGCCTAGCGTTGCCGAACACGATGGGATAGAGCGTGGGATGGCGCTGCACCTGCGCGAGGACCGCATCGAGCGCGCGTAGAAACTCCGCACCGAGACCTTGGCTGCGCGCTTCGTACCAATCCACCGCCTCAGTGAGTTCGGTCTCGGCTTCGGGTCGGAAGACGATGCGCCGCGTCATCCTAAGCGGGACCACAGCCGCGCGCGCACGTCCTCCCAGGTGAGGGCCGAGCTTGGGTCGCGTGCGTGCTCGGCGACGCGACGCTCGATTTCCTTGCGCTGGTCATCCGACAGCGCCGGTAGACTTTCTGGTTGCGCAGCGACGCTGTCCCACAGGTCTTCGGCAAGCTGGATGCGCTCCGCCGGGCTCAGCTTCAGAAGTTCCGCGATCACGGCTTCGTTCATATTCGGGTACCTCCTCTGAAGAGGACTGTTGGCCGATTGTACCGTGTTGCGGCGGAGGTTTCTAGATTCCCCACTTTTTAGAGAAGGACCGGCCTCTGTTCCCGCACGCTGCGACCGGCAACCGACAAGGCTGGCGGCTGGCGGCGATCGCGGAGCTGGCAAGCCTCATCGATCCCTCGGTGCCGTCTCCCGGTCCGACGCTGCTGCCGGGCCATCCGTTTCTGAACGTCCAGTCGTCCTTCTATTGGTCGGCCTCCCAACCACCATCCAGTTCGGCACATTGACTTTTCTCCGGCCTCTCGCTAGCGTACCACCCGCGTTGTTCCGGAGGGTTCAACGGGCGTCGAAAGGGATGGCGTGGAGAAGGTCACCGCGTATTGTTATCTGCTCACGCTCTCCGACCGCAAGTTGACGGTGGCTGATGAAGACATTGAAGAGCACTGGGAAGCGTACAAGACCGACTACCTACAAGGGAGATGACGATGACAGAACAGGAACTGTTCACCAAGAATCTGAAGCTCTCTCGTGAGTTCGATCTCTATCTGGTGGAACACCCCGAAGTCGCAGAGCGGATTCCCGCCGATGCGTTGATCGTGCTGCTGCCGGAGGACGATCCGGAACTCTGTGCCAAGAATCAGGAATTGGCACAGGCGCGGCGAGAACCAGGCCAAGCCCTCGTGTCGGTGAGGGTGGGTAAGCTAACACCACCTCGTTCACGGCTGGTCAATCCAAAGGTCGACGTCGCGGCATAACCAACCGGCCTACTCTCCTGATTCTTCTTCGGGGCCGTGCCATCCGGCCATCCGTTTACCCACAGTCTGTGGTCCTCCTCGCACGGGGCGCGAGGCGAGGGGCCAGCGGCGCAGGGAGTGAAGCACTCGATGCGCGAGATGATGTGAGGCATTGGGTCATTGGCGGGGCCGGGGGCGTGAGCCCCCGGCCCGCCAGCCCGATTCCCCTCCAGGTTTGCCTCTTTCTGAGTGCTTTCCACACTGACGATTTCACCGAGAGTTGCTTGACGTGCAACCGGCGCGTCATCGACGTATAATGCGGGCCATAGCTCTGGCGCGAGGAGCTGTGACGGAGGTGACGCATGGGAGAGAAAGCGGCCGTGCTCAAACTACTTGAGCAGTTGCCGGAGGAGACGACGCTGGAGGAGATCCAGTATCACCTGTACGTGCTGCAAAAGATCAAGGCTGGTCAAGACGCGATCGATGCCGGGCAGGTGATTCCGCACGAGCAGGTTATGCGTGAGCTGGCGGGATGGCTCGCGTAGTCTGGTCATCTGTGGCGCATGACGATCTGCGCGCGCTGGTGTCCTTCATCAAAGCCGATTCCCCCGGCTATGCTCAGACCTTCGGCTTGCGCATCCGGCAGCGGGTCGAGCAATTACACCACCTTCCCGAATCGGGCCGGAAGGTTCCGGAAGATCAAACCGGGACGTATCGTGAACTCATCGAGGGGAATTACCGAATCGTCTATCGGGTGGATGATGACACGGTGACCGTCGTGACCCTCGTTCACGGTGCGCGCCTGCTTCGTTTGTAGATAGCCCTTCATGTCCTACCCGCAATACTCCGACGCTAAGGTCGCCGGCACCTACCGCGTCTGGTGTGTGCGTGGCCCGCTGCAAGAGAGTGTGTATTAAAGCCAGGCACGGGACGCGAGGCGAGGGGCAAGCGGCGCAGGGAGTGAAGCACTCGATGCGCGAGATGAGATGTGGGGACTGGCTCCCGCCTTCGCCAGGGCTTCGGAGGACACCGCTGCACATTCCTCCACAGCTTGACAGCCGTGGCTTCCTACGTAGGCGGGTGAAGGGGCGGCCCGCTGGCTGTGGTGAAGCTTGGAGCGAGAGGGGTCAGAAATTCACGCGCAGGGTGACCGAGCCGACATGATTCGTCGTCTTGTAGGTGCCATCGACGTTGGGGTCGGGACTGCCCGTGACCGTGCGTTGTTCGAACAGCACCGCCTGATAGGCCAGATCGATACCCATGGCCTTGCGACTTAACAGTCCCCCAGCGTCGGAGCCACAGGAAATCAAGCCCAGGAACATTCCTGACTTTCCGCACAGGAAGCCCGCGCCGATGGACAGCACGTTCACATCCGCATCCGGCGGGGTGGGTGAAAAATTGCGGTCCGGCACCGGAGTCTCGGAGCGGTTGTAGCCCGCTCGCAGGGCGACATCCCAGGCCGGGAGCCACGCAGGCCGGAGCCACTTGTATTCCGTGCCCACCGCATAGGTCAACGAGTTGGACCAGTGCTGCAGGTTGGGCAGGAACCCGCCATTCGAAAGCTGTGTGTCGAAGTTCCGGATTGATTGCCACCGCACCCAATCCACATTGAACTCGAGTTTCCACTCATGCGCCTGGTCCCGAATTTGCCACCAGGCGATCCCGGCAGTGTAGCTCTCCGGCAGGAGGATCGAGCTTTTCGTGTCGGCAACCTTGCCGCCATTGGCCGAGAGTGCGCCGTTGAGCGGGACAACCGCTTGGCTCCGCCAGATCCCGGCCAGATTCAATCGCGGCTGGCCGTTCTCCGCGCGCAGGACGGTATAGAGCAGGCTGGCATTGAGGCCGGCGGTCGTCCCTTTCCCATTCAACTCCGTCGTGGCGCCGGCTGAGATCAACTGTCGCTCCGCATGCCCCTCGCCGATGAAACTTCCAAAAGTAAAAATGTCCGCGCCCAGCCCGACCGATACGTCCTCCGTCACCTTGTAGGCGAGTGTCGGCTTGATATCCAGCAGCGGCAGTTGGGCCCGCGTGACGGAAGAGGCGAACGGCCCGTTCTCCGGATACTTCAAGGAGAAGCCATAGAGATTGAGGAACCCGAGGCCGAGCGACAGGTCGCCGAGCGCCTGTACGCCGAGATCCTTGAGGTTGGCCGTGAGAAAAAAAGGCATTGCCTTGGGCAATGGCGGATGCGCCTTGAAAGGGATTGCGAAAGCCGTCGGCGAGGGCGGGCGATCTTAAGGTGAGGATCAGGAAGAACGTCCCACCCATGATGAGTGTGATAAGTCGGCTTGTCCGCATCGCTGACTGCTGGTCGCCATCCATCCTTGTAGCCCAGCGCTTATACACGATCCGGCTCGTCGGGAGAAGAAAAATCCTGCGTCCCTGCGCCGCCCCCTGCCCTCCCCGCCTTTGACCCGGCTACGACTTTGGTATAACCTCTTGGCACCACCACCGATCATTCCTGTCTTATCTGCTGGAAACCTGCTCTATGAATCGTGCGGAACGCCGGCGTCAGGAGAAACTGTCAACCAGGACCGGGCGGGTGGCGGACTCGTTTGCCGTCAGGACGCTTCTCGACGAAGGCAAGGCCCATCATCAGGCCGGCCGTCTCCAGGAGGCGGAACGCTCGTATCGCCTGGTGCTCGACATGGTTCCGGATCATCCGGGCGCGATGCACGGGCTCGGATTGCTCGCCTATCATGTCGGGCGGTTCGATCAGGCGCTGGAGTTGCTGGCCCAAGCCTGCGAGCTGGATGCTCAAAATCCTCTCTACTCCTTCAATCTGGGCGTTGTGTCGCAACGGGCCGGCCGCTCGGATGACGCGGTCAACGCCTACCGGCGCGCCGTCACCCTCAACCCCCGATACGCCGATGCCTGGACAAACCTCGGCACTGTGTACAAGGACAAGGGACAGTATGACGACGCAGTGGAGGCCTACGGCGAAGCGCTGCGCCTCAATCCAGGAAGCGCGGAGGCGCACAATAATCTGGGTGCCGCGCTGAAAGAACAGGACCACATCGATCAAGCCGTGGCCTCCTATCGGCAGGCGCTTGCGCTCAAGCCGGGCCATGTCGAGGCCCATAACAATCTTGGCCTGGCATTGATGGAGCAAGGACACCTGGATGAAGCGGTCGCGTCGTTCGAGCGAGCGCTTGCGGCGGCACCCGGCTACATCAAGGCGACGTACAACCTTGGGATAGCCTGGATATGGAGGGGAGCGTTCGATCGGGCGCTGGCCTGCGTGCGGCAAACTGCAGAGGCGAAGCACAATCACGGCGGGCCGGTGACCGGTACGGTGGTCTACCGGTCTCGCGTGAAGCACGACTGTGAACAGATGCAGTATCTGTTCGATCGCGGTCTGTTGGGGCAGGAGTGGGGGGAGTACCGCACTGCCCTTGCACGCCTTCGCGATCGAGTCGAGGGGAGCAATGCGTCCGGCAATCGCGTCGCCGTCCTACCAGGCGAGCTCGAGGCGATCGCGCCATCGTTCAATCGGTTTCTCCGTCTCGCGCCCTGCGAGCGAGTGCCGGACGGCGCATTGAATCCGGCGCTCGATGTGGCGGCCATTGAGGAGCGGTATCACCGGTCAAAACCGGAAGCCATGTTCATCGATGACCTCTTGACCCCTGACGCGTTGAACCGGTTGCGCCGCTTCTGCTGGGAATCCACCATCTGGAAGAAGGATTACGAGAACGGCTACATCGGCGCCTTTTTGGGCGACGGGTTCGCCTCTCCCCTTCTGCTCCAGTTGGCCGAAGAGCTTCGGCTGAAATTCCCGCGCATCTTCAAAGACCATCGCTTGACGCAAGCCTGGGCCTTCAAGCATGACAGCGCACGACGGGGATTGAACATCCATGCGGATGCGGCGGCGGTGAACGTAAATTTCTGGATCACGCCGGACGAGGCGAACCTCAATCCGGCAACCGGCGGGCTGGTGGTGTGGGACAAAGAAGCACCGCGTGATTGGGATTTTCGGACGTACAACAGCGACAAGAATCGGCAGAAGATTTACGACTGGCTGGAGCAGAGCGGCGCGAAAATGATCCGTGTTCCCTATCGGGCCAACCGCGCGCTGGTCTTCAACTCAGATCTGTTTCACGAAACCGACGACTGTTCCTTCAAGGACGAATACACCGGCAGGCGGATCAATATCACCCTCCTCTACGGCTATCGGCTGAAGGCGTGAGTGTGTCACAACGGCATGTTCCCGTCGTCATCTGTTTGCGGAACGTGATGTGCGAAGAGTGATTGCCGGCAGGGAGATCAGGCTGTCGTCGTTTCTTCGGCCTCTGCTCTCCGGTAGGGTTCGAGTTCGAGTCCTTTCACAAGATGCTGGAGCCTGGCCCAGTCGCCTGGTTGCAAGCTCATGAATTCCAACCCAAACTGTGTGGCTCTGCACCAGCGGACGACCGCCTGGTCAACGTGAATGGGCGGGCCTTGATCGTTCGCATGGATTTTCAATTCAAGCGCGGTGCCTGGCAAGACTTCGACCGAGCTCGAGACGCGACAGCCTCGAACGGAGAGATCGAGAACCTTCCCTTCGCCGCCGACGAGGTTGGTAGAGCTGAACGAGCTACGGAATTGGACCGGAAATCGCGGGTACTTACGCTGCTCCATCAACACCTCATTTGCTCACCCGCTCGCACTGTATTCAGAACATAGTTCTCACGGCCCAAGCCATGATCTCGGTCCTAATCTAGGACAGTCCTATGACTTTGTCTACGGTTTCGCTCTGCGTTGGTTCGCGCTGCTTGCTAGCGCGCTTTATTCAGGACGGTTCGTCGCGAAATCAAAATAGCGCACAGCCAATAGCTAGTAGCGAGCAGCGAGTAACTCAGAGCCATTCGCTATCAGCTATTCGCTCCCCGGCAGTTGCAGCAGAAGCGTTCAAGAATCATGCGGGCAAGGTCTCTTCCGGCTGGTGGAGGATCGTTATTCACGCTCATGGTTCGACGCTCAGAACATACGGCGTGATGTCGGAGGGCCACCCGTGGCCGCCGCGATCGATCCACATTTCGGTATTCGCATCAATATGGCCGTCGTGGTTCGCGTCATACCAGTAAAACAACGGGAGGGCCAATGTTTCGACGACCGTCTCCCCGAACTCGCCGTATTCGGACTGCAGAATCTGCCGCGAAGTGATGTAATCTATGACCCCCTCTCCTCCCAGGGCATACTCCCGGGTGTACAGGCCGCTGACGATGTTCACATCTTCATTGACGAGAAAGTCCTCCCCCGGTTCCGGCGGAAGATCGCCGGCAAAGGCCAGGAGGGTTGCGCCCAAGATCACGACCGACCCCAGTGTGGCTGCGGGAATGGCGAGTGAAGCATTCATGGCCTCCTCCCGTTATTTGGATATCGGTTGCACGGGCTGCATACTTTACTTTCTACTCGCACATCTTCCAGCCGGACTATTCCCCGCACGGATGGGAGCCTGCCCCTAAAGGATCACAAGTGGGACTTTGGGCTGGTCTTCACACAACAGGAATGGGGAGCATTACACTGCCGTGCTCGGCACAGGCAGGCAGGCCCGGAAAAACCGGAGGCGTATTCGTTGGAATACGGTGAGGATTTTTCGGGGCCGAGAACGACGCAGATGGCCGCAGATCGTGCGCCGCAGTAGAAAGGTCAATGTCGGACAGGCTCCATTGGGGAGGCCCTTTGACTGAAGTTCAAGAGTGAGAGGAAACGCCGCTCGTTGAGGTTGGCTCGTGAGCGCGACCGCGATCACCGTGCCGGAGCGTTCATTGAACACGTCGTGGCTGAGGATGAGCACGGGGCGCAGCCCCGCTTGTTCCTTGCCGCGGACCGGGTTGAGGTCGGCCCAGCGAATCTCTCCCCTTAGTATTTGGGCCATTCCGAAGCATCCTCAGACAGGCCTTCCTCGGCAAGAGCCTTCTCAAATGCCGGATCGAGGTTTCGCACACTCCCTGGCCAAGCGGCTTCTTTCCAAACGTGCCAGTTTTCCTCCACGGCTTCCTGAATCGCCTGACTGCGGCTTGGAAAGGCGGCCTTCTCGACAAGCTTATCGAGGCGTGCCAACGTCGACTCATTGAGGGAGATCGCAACTTTTGATCTGGACATTGTACACCTCTGGGTATGGCCATACGTCATACCTCAGTCCTGGTCAAGGCCTCTTATCACGTCGGAGCCGAACGTTAGGATGAGCGACGCGTCGTTCGCGTTCGCTCTATCCTTCTGTGAGCCGCTCGGCGATGTAAAACCGCTTTTTTCATCTCTTCTAGAGACAAAGTCTTGCCAGCGGCAAATTGACGTCGTGACTTCGCGATGATTTTCAAGAACTCCGGATGTGAACTCAAAGCCAGCGATTCTCGATCCACATTCCGTAATGGCACAACCGCTGCCACAGGTCTGTTGCGGTCAGTGACGAGCACTATTTGGTCATCCAATTCCTTCGCGTACTCTGCTAGTGAGCGAGAAGCGCTTGCAAGTGTTATGGTTTTCATAGCTCGATCTCCTTGCCGGCTATTCGAACAACATTTCCTTTCTTCTTCCCTACGGCCATAATGCGAACGACCCCAGAGCCGCCAGGAACGACTTCATAGAATACCCGGAGGGTTCCGATTCTTAGCTCCCAAGGTGCAACGGGGTTCGGACGGAGAGGTTTCCGATTCCGCGTTTCAACCAGTGGGTCGTGCAGTAGCTGTTGCTCGATCATTTCCAACGCCGTTGATTGCTCTCTCGCCGTCAATGCCTCTAAATGGTGTCTCACGTCCGCGGCAAACTTAATTTTGTACGGCATTGCCGCTATCGTACCAGAAATGAGAGCGGAGGTCTGTACGCAGGAAGAACCGCGCGAGAATGCAAGCTGCCAGCCATCCGGCTAACGGCCCGCGTTGGGCGGCGTTTGGTTGCAAAGATTACAGTGCAGTCAGGTGGCTCACCAATTCCTCTGGCGCAGAGAGAAATGGCGAGTGGCTGGTGTTCATCGAAATCACTTTCTGGCATGGCACAGCGGTATACATCTTCTTCTGCAATGAGGGTGAAACCCCTCTATCCTGCAAGCATTCAATATAGACTCTGGGTATCCGT
>JBBIQV010000059.1:0-7572 GCA_037442105.1 Nitrospiraceae bacterium
CTACAATCCAAATGCTCAAGACGCTATATGGCTTGCAGGCAGAAATGCTCCAACAAGAGGTGAGCCTTTCAGGGTCAGATTAAGTTTCCACAAGTTGGCCGAGAAGTCATCATGGCGAGTGCAGCGTATTCTTCTATCTCCTGCAGAATCCTTCGCGTGGGCGTCCTAATATCCAGCAATTGGACTGCGCAACGCAAGTCAAGGGCAGATCAACGAAGAAAAGATGGGGTCAGTTCTTGACTTTGCACTTGGCGAAGGCGCGTACCTGCTGCGGTGACAGGGACACCATTTCGATTGCCTTTTGAATTTTCGACACGCGCGAAGGAGAGATCCGAAAGCGGAGGGCGACCGTTTGCAGCGGTTCATTCGCGGCCCGCCGCAACAAGTACACGGCTGTCTGGTAGGCATCGCGATGGGATCGATTCAGCACGGCCTCCACGTCGAGTCGATACGTTTCGGCGACGTGGGTGAGGACGTCTTCTGAGGAGGGTCGGATCGGTCTGGTCTGCACCGTCGGGACATTGGCGAGCGGCTGTCCGCGCACCAGCCGTTCGATCCGCTCCAGAAACTCTGGACGGCCGAGAAAGATTTGGCCGGTCACCTTGTCCCAGGGCGAAGGCTGATGGACGCCTTCGTTCACAAAGCGCCGGTACGCCTTCTTGGCTAACGCGTGGCTGCTGTCAAAGAGATTCAGCACCGCTGACACATCAAGTCAGTCCGGCGCGGCTTGCAATCCCACCGTCGCTCGATAACTGCTCCATCCCCACGCCCCTGCGTCTGTCACCAGTCCGGCTCGAACCGGATTTAAGACGACATAGCGACACAGCTCCTGAAGATAGCGCTCTTTTTCCACCAGCAGGCTCTTGAACCGGCCTTGCAAGAGATGCCCGACCCGGTGGTGGCGGCGATTGAACCATTGCGTGTAGGTGCCATGAAGGCGTTTGAGCCCGCGGCTCAAATTTGGCTCGGGCGTTTGCAGCACGAGATGATAGTGATTGCCCATCAAGCAATAGATGTAGCAGCGCCAGCGCTGTTGGTGGATTTCTCGCCCAAGCAGGTGAAGAAATTGCTGCCGATCTGTGTCATCGAGAAAGATGGGCTGTTGCGCATTCCCCCGGGCCGTGAGGTGGTAGAGCGCGCCGGGGAATTCCAAGCGGAGCGGGCGGGCCATGAGGCCGGAGGGAGGATAGAGCGGAGGTGATGCAAAGTCAAGAACTGACCCCATGATGCCATGATGTCGGTTTCCTTGGGAAACGTAGAAGTGCGGACGTGACCGCGTGGCGAAATTGTGGTAGAAAAGAACGTGAGAAGTGAATCCGTCCGGTCCAGAGGGGACGAAGTGAGTTTCTCCGCGTGCAGAGTTGAAGGCCGACGCTGGAGTTCCTCCAGCGTGGTGGTGTTGTTTGTCCTCTGCCAAGTGATGGGTTTGATGTGTGCCCTCCCTGATGTTTCCGCTGCAGGCGACAATGCGGTGATCTCGGATGAAGTCATGGCTTGTCCGATGGACGCGAATCTCATGTGTCCGTCCTCGCTGGCGTCTTCTCCCGACCGTCGAGCGAAGAGCAGTGCGGTGATGGATATGAAGCACTCACTCGGTGCGACCGGCCATGATAGTGCTATTCCAATTCCTTCAGTTGTTCCGAATTCCTCTCCCCGCGCGACATTCCCCTTCGTCTTTCCTGTCACTGTAGCCCTGCCGGTCCTGCGGATCTGATCCAAGACCTCCGGTTCGCCGGCAAACAGCTTGGTCTGTCTACTGAGCCGGCGTGGGTTCACATCTGAACGCAACCTGGAGGTGCTGCCGTGATTCTTTCTTTTCTTTGTAGTCGATGGTGGATCGTCCCGCTTTTCTTCTTCTCGTGGACGGCGCTATTGCCGTGGGCGGCGTTCGGAGCTGAAGAACGCGGTCTCGTTCAACCCGATAGGACGGCTCACGCATCGCTTGGTGAGCTCCGCATCAGTCTTCCCAGCCTCATCGGAGAGCTCGAAGCCGCCAATCCCGAGATTAAGGCTGCCCGCCAGCGGTGGGAAGCAGCCAAGGCGGTCGTGCCTCAAGTGCAAACGCTCCCCGATCCCAAACTCCAATTCGGCTATCAGCGCATGCCGATGACCGATCCGCTCCAGGGCGCGATGTACGGGTTTGGGCAGGACATTCCCTTTCCGGGAAAGCTGAAATTGAAGGGGGAAGTCGCGCAACGCGAGGCCGAGCGGATCGAGCAAGAGTACAACGCGACACGGCTAAGACTCATCGCGGTCCTGAAGCAGGCCTATTTCAATCTGCATTTCATCCACAAAGGCATTGAGATTGTCGAGCGAAACAAGCAGCTGCTGCAGCAGTTCGAGAAGACCGCGAAAGCCCGCTACAGTGTCGGGCAAGCGGCCCAGCAAGACATCTTCCGCGCCCAGGTGGAAATCTCTCGCGTCCTGGACCGGCTTGCCGTGTTCGAGCAACAAAAAGAGAGTCTGCACGCCGAGATCAATCGTCTCTTGAATCGTCCTCCCGCCGGGCCCCTCGGTACGCCGGAGGAAATCCACGTCATGCTGCTGACGGTGCCACTGCCGGAACTGAGCCAGCGTGCCGAGAATTTCTCACCGATCTTGAAAGCCTCAGCCAAAGGGGTGGAACGCGGGGAGCAAGCGGTCTCCCTCGCGCGCCGGCAGTACTTCCCGGATTTCGACATCACGGCGTTGGGCCTCCGGAACGACAAGATTAATGACAATGGCTACCAGGTGATGGTGGGGATTAAGATTCCACTCTTTTATCAAACGAAGCAACGCCAGGGTGTGAGGGAGGCGGAGGCCGGCTTGAGCAGTGCGCAGGAGGATCTGACCGCCACGCGCCAGGAGGTCCTGTTCCAGGTGAAGGATTCATTCGTCCAGGCTCAGCGGGCGGAGCGGCTCGTGATGATCCTGCGTGATGCGATCATTCCACAGGCCACCCTTGCGCTGCGTGCCGCGCAAGCGAGCTACGCCGTCGGCAAGGTCGACTTCCTCACGCTCTTGAACAGCCTGTTGACGTTGCAGGACAGTGAACTGGAACTCCATGGAGAGATGGTCTCACATGAGAAAGCGCTTGCAAGGTTGGAAGCAATAACTGGTGGGCCTGTGAACGGTATGGGGCGGGAGGGACCGACGAGCCAATGAGAGTTCGGCTTCTGTATATCACCCTGGCCATTCTCGTCAGTGTCGGGGTTCTCGTATCATGGTGGGCTACCCGGGAATCTCTGCTATCCTCTCCGGGGACCCAGCCTGACACAAAGGCAGCGCAGGACGCGATGCCTGGCATGGAACATGGGGAGAGGCCGGCATCCAAGGAACAGCCTGCAGGCGTTACGCTCCCTCCGGCGGTGGATCTGGGCTCACGTACCGTGACGATTTCGCCTGATCGGTTGCAGACAATCGGCGTGAAGTTCGAGTTGGTCACACGTCGACCGCTCGAAAAAATCATTCGTACCGTTGGCCGGGTAGAAATAGACGAGCGCCGCCTCGCCCGCGTCAATATCAAATTTCCCGGCTGGATCGATGAGCTGTTTGTGAGTGCGATCGGAGACCATGTCAAGAAGGGACAGGCCCTGTTCACCATCTACAGTCCCGACCTGGTGGCCACACAAGAGGAGTACCTGCTGGCACTGCAGAGCATCAAGGAACTCGGGCAAAGCGAGTTCCCGGAAGTGTCACGCGGCGCCAAGGACCTGCTGGAAGCCACCCGGCGCCGGTTCCAATTGTGGGACATCACCGAAGACCATATCCGGGAACTTGAGCAAACGGGGAAGGTCTTGCGAACGCTTCCGCTCCATTCGCCGATCACGGGAACAGTGACGAGGATGGAGGCGCGGAAGGGAACCTACGTCAGTCCCGGCACCGAGCTGTATATGATCGCGGATCTGTCTCAGATCTGGATCTTCGCTGACATCTACGAGTACGAATTGCCCTTTATTCAGGTCGGTCAAGGCGCAACGGTTACGCTTTCCTATGATCCACGCACAAGGCTGCATGGCCATGTCGGGTTTATCTATCCCACGCTGGATCCGAAAACCCGCACCGCCAGGGTCCGATTCGAGCTGGAGAACCCAGGCGAAAAGCTCAAGCCGGAGATGTACGCCAATGTGGAACTGACCGTGTCGCTGGGCACCCGGCTGGCCGTGCCGAGGAATGCGATCCTGGAATCCGGACAGCGGCAGGTCATCTTCATTCACCATGGGGGTGGCAAGCTGGAGTGGCGGACCGTCACCTTGGGCGCGAAAACGGGCGAGTATGTGGAAGTAGTGGAAGGGCTCAAAGAAGGTGATCACATCGTCACGTCAGCGAACTTCCTCATTGACTCGGAAAGCCAGTTGAAGGCAGCTGTCGAGAGCATGGGCGGTATGGGCGGGATGAAGCACTGACGGACCGATCCGCACCTGCGAATGGAGAGGGAGTGGATGGTAGCAAAGATCATTGAGTTCAGCGCAAGGAACCGCTTCATCGTCTTTTTGTTTGTGTTTGCTCTTGGCTCAGCTGGACTCTGGGCGTTGCAGCACACGCCCGTTGACGCCCTGCCGGACCTCTCCGACACCCAGGTGATTGTCTATACCACGTGGCCTGGGCGGTCCCCCAACCTCGTGGAAGATCAGGTGACCTATCCCATCGTCACCGCTCTCTTATCGGCGCCCAGGGTGACGGTGGTGCGCGGGTTCTCCGACTTCGGCTACTCCTACGTCTACGTCCTCTTCAAGGACGGGACGGATATCTATTGGGCACGATCGCGGGTGCTCGAATATTTGAGTCAGCTGAGCGGACGATTACCCCAGGGAGTGGCCCCTCAATTGGGACCTGACGCCACGGGCGTCGGCTGGGTCTTTCAGTACGCGCTGGTCGATGAATCCGGCGAGCATGATCTCGCCTCGTTGCGCAGCTTTCAGGATTGGTACCTCCGCTACTGGCTTCGCACGGTTGAAGGGGTGGCGGAGGTTGCCAGTGTCGGGGGCTTCGTCCGCCAGTACCAGATCAACCTGGATCCGACCAAGGTCCTCGCATACCGACTGTCCTTGTCCGACATTGTCGAGCGGGTCCGAGACAGTAATAACGACGTCGGCGGCCGGGTCGTGGAGTTCTCCGGGATCGAATATCTGATCCGCGGGCGCGGCTATATCCAGCGTGTGGAGGATATCGAAGAAATCACCGTGGGCGTCAACGAAAACGGCACACCCATTCTCTTGAGGGATGTGGCGATGGTCGGCCTCGGTCCCGATATGCGGCGCGGTCTGGTGGAATTGCAGGGAGAGGGAGAAGTGGCAGGCGGCATCGTGGTCATGAGATTCGGCGAGAATGCCCTGACCGTCATTGAGCGGTTGAAGGCGAAGCTCAAGGAACTGGAGCCTTCGATGCCCAAGGGCGTCAAGGTTGTCTCGACCTATGATCGGAGCGACCTGATCCGGGAATCCATCGCCACGATTCAAGAAAATCTGATCGAAGAATTGATCGTGGTCTGTGCCTTGATCATCGGCTTCTTGCTCCATCTGCGCTCGGCTTTGATGCCGATTCTGACCCTCCCGATCGGCGTGCTGATTTCGTTCATCCCGATTTGGTATTTCGGCACAGGCATGAACATCATGTCGATCGGCGGGATCATCGTCGCGATCGGGGATATGGTCGATGCCTCCATCGTCATGGTGGATAACGCGCATCGGCGCCTCGAAGAATGGGAGCGCGCTGGGCGGCCGGGGGATCGAACGCAAGTCCTCATCGACTCTGCCAAAGAGGTTGGGCCGTCGATTTTCGCTTCGCTGCTGGTCATTGCGATCGCCTTCATGCCGGTCTTCACCCTCGAAGCGCAGGAAGGCCGGTTGTTCCGACCGCTCGCGGTCACGAAGAACCTCGCCATCGCGATGAGCGCGTTTCTTGCCATCACCCTCATTCCCGCGCTCCTGCCGCTGTTGGTCCGTGGCCGCATCATCTCTGAGCAGCGCCATCCGATCACTCGGACCCTGCAGAGGCTCTACGCGCCGGTTCTGCGGCTGGCCTTACGATTTCGGTGGGCCGTGGTGGGCGGCGCCGTCGTGCTCACGCTGCTGACGATCCCGCCGTTCTTACGGTTGGGCGCCGAATTCATGCCGCCTCTGTATGAGGGCACCATTCTCTACATGCCGACGACGCTGCCGGGGCTCTCAGTCACCGAAGCTGGACGACTGCTGCAGATCATGGACCGCAAGCTGCGAACGTTCCCGGAAGTAGAGTGGGTCTTTGGCAAAGCCGGGCGTGCGGAGACCTCGACCGATCCCGCGCCCTTCAGCATGATGGAGGTGGTGGTCGAGCTGAAGCCCAAGGAACAGTGGAGGCCGGGGGTGACTTATGAAAGCCTGGTCGACGAAATGGATAAGGCGCTTCAGTTGCCGGGCGTGACGAACGCCTGGACGATGCCCATCAAAGCACGCATCGACATGCTGACCACTGGAGTGCGGACCCCGGTGGGAATCAAAATCTTCGGCCCGGACCTCAAGGAGATCGAGCGGATCGGGCAACATATGGAGATGGTCCTGAAAGATGTGCCGGGGACGCGGAGTGTCTATGCCGAGCGCGTCTCCGGTGGCTACTTCCTGGACTTTGACATCAAGCGCGAGGAGATCGCGCGGTATGGGCTCAAGTTGATGGACGTCGGACGGATCATTGAGTCGGCGATCGGCGGCGAAAACATCACGACCACGATCGAGGGGCGGGAGCGCTACCCAGTCAACCTCCGCTACCTCCGTGAACTGCGCGATGACCCTGACAAGCTGCAACGGGTACTGGTGGATACGCCGACCGGTGCGCAGGTGCCGCTCGGACAACTCACCACGTTACGGTTTGTCACCGGCCCGCCAATGGTCCGGGATGAGAATGCGATGCTGGCCGGATATGTCTATGTAGATATGGCAGGTCGGGACGTCGGGAGTTATGTGGAAGATCTCAAGCGGGTGGTCCGCGAGAAAGTGAAGCTGCCTACCGGATATACCCTGAGCTGGTCAGGACAGTACGAATACATGCAGAGGATCCGGGAACGGCTTACGATCTTTATTCCTCTGACGATCACCATCATTTTCGTCCTCTACTACTTCACGTTCCGCTCCGTGGCGGAATCGCTCATGGTCCTGCTCGGGGTTCCCCTCTCCATGGTCGGAGGCATTTGGTCGCTGGCCCTGCTCGGGTACAACATGAGTATTGCGGTGTGGGTAGGCCTCATCGCGCTCGCCGGTGTCGGGGCAGAAACCAGCGCCGTGATGCTGGCCTACCTGGATGAGGCCTGCGCCCGCCGGCAGAAGGCCGAGACGCTGCGCACGCTTACCGATCTGATCGAGACCGTCCAGGAAGGAGCACTGGTACGGATCCGGGCGGTCAGCATGACGTCGCTCGCCAACATTCTCGGTCTGCTCCCGGTGATGTGGGCGACTGGGACTGGCGCCGATGTCATGAAGCGGCTGGCTGCGCCGATGGTCGGGGGCGTGTTCACCGCGATGCTGCTTACGCTGGTGGTGATCCCTGCCCTCTATGTCATCTGGCGCTGGCAGACGGAGATCAAGCGGGAAGGGGGGCGTACGATGAGGCTGGAGGGAAGAG
>JBBIQV010000060.1:0-3568 GCA_037442105.1 Nitrospiraceae bacterium
GACGTTTATTGGAACGTTTGAGAGCGGATATGGCTGGTCAGTCTACTTAATGGTTGAATCTGTAGGAAACGTCACCGGCCGATGATCGGCCGATTTAAATGCACTATGAGCGGCGCGTCGCCAAGATTTACCCCGAACGATCAACTGCGTCGCGATCTCCTTCCAGTGCAAGTTGTGGTGCGCAGCAGCGACAATATTCCTGTGCATCAACCAGTCCACGATGATTTCGCGAGCGCTCACAAACCTCGCTGCTTTGGGCTTTTTCTACAGGCTCGTTAGGCGGACATGGGGTGAACGCGTGTGGAGCTGGAGACAGACCTGCGCAGACTGCCACTACTTCGTTCGAGAGGTGCGAGCCATCCACCCGCAGGTCATCACGCTTGAGGTGTCACCGGCCGACCGGGTGAAGGCCAAGCGCAGCGACTATTCGTGGCTCCTGGACCACTATGCCATCTGTTGCTATCGCAAGGTGTGGGACGAGGGGCATGCCTTCGATCCGAGTCAGCGCCACTCTGTCGTTTCACAGATCAACCGCAGGGGCAAGTGCTTCTTCTGGCGTTTCCGACCCGGCATGATGCAGCCAGCTACTCTGGAGCTGCAGAAGAGCGAAACAGAGGCGGCAGACAAGTACCGCGCACGGCGCCTTACGTTCTATGGCTTGGTAATCGGCGCTCTCGCGTTGATCGCGAACGCTTGGGTCCGAATCGCAGAGCACCGACACTGGTGGCCGTTTGAGTGACGGGGGCGTGCAGCCCAACAGCCAGGCTGGAGCGGTCGATGCCGGCGCAAGCGACGGAGCCTTGCTGCTCCACTAGATGTTCTGCGGGACAGGCGGCGGTCCACAAGGCAGTCGGAAAGCAGCGGATAGCGCAGGCAGGGAACAAATGGGGGGTAAGCGTAAGCCAAAGCCATGCGGGCATACGGAAGTGGCCCATCGGGACGGCCAGCGGACGACGGAATCGCTCCCTCTTCCTGTCGTCTGGTACCCCGGTCACTACGGGACGTTCTTTGCCTTCTCTTCCTCTGATTCTCCTGATCGGCTCTATTTGTGCTCCTGCGCGGAACCAGCCGTTGCCAACTTCCTCACCCTGAGCGCTGACAAGCCACCCAACGCGTATCCGCACCGCATGGCGCCGCTCGATTCGTTTCACTTTCCCTTGTCCATTGCATCCCGGTCGATAGAGGCGGACGATCCTTGGGATGTGCTGGAATTCATTCCGGGAATCTGCCATCGCTGCAACATCGCTAGGCCCTCAATGAACTACTGTCATCCGATGTACGGGGGCCAGTTCATGCAGGGGTTCGGTTGGTACGTGAACCAAGCTTTCTTCCGCTTGGGTGTGGACCCTCGATCAAGGTGGAGGGCGTCCGCTGGTGAGGCCGTCTACCTCGGGCACTCGGCGCTGGAGGAAGTCTGCCCTCCCGAACTCCTTGGGCTTATTCAGCGCGAGCGAAACGTCGTAGCAGAGTATCGACAGGAATCGGACCGCTTGAACCGGATGGTCGGCGGGCCCACGCGAGACGACATCGGCCCAGACGAAGTCACATTCTGGCATAACGTCAAACTTAATGAGGCTGCTGACTACAGGCGACTTCGCCGCGAGGCGGCCCAAGCAGAGCGAGCGGTCACAACGTTCGTTGAAAACCTCGTCAGGCAGGAGTTCGGATTCCGGGACGTTGGACAAGGATGGGTCAGCGAGACGCTTCTGTGTCAGCTTGTGGCTCGGCTGCTGCCGCGACATGAGGTGATTCGCCATTACAGACCCGAATGGCTTGAGGGGCTCGAACTCGACATCTTCGTACCGGATCTGCGCCTTGGCATCGAGTACCAAGGCCAGCAACACTTCCACGCTATTGAAGCATGGGGCGGCGGCGAGGCTCTCCTCCGCGTTCAGCAGAACGATGCGAGAAAAGCGGGGCTCTGTCGGATGGCCGGCGTAACCTTGCTGACCGTCGACTACACGGAGCCTCTCACGGAGGAACGTGTCAGCGCCTTACTCGGGGACTTGATTGGCGACGAGACTGCCTAACAAGCGCGTCGAGCAGCCAGTGCGCCTGGTCATGTATCCTCGGCTGGGAGGTGTGGATGGCGCATTGCAGCTCACGCGCGGCGTAAGCGCTATAGATAAAAGGTAAACCTGGTCGTCGCATGGATCGAGATTCATCAAGAAGATTTGCTTGCCGACTGGGACTTGGCGGTCAACGGGAAGACACCCTTTCCAATCAAAGGACTTGACCAATGAGAATTACGGAACTCCAGGCACAACCCAACTGGGTGCTCTCCATCGTGGCAGACGACGGCCGTGTGGGCCGGTTTGATGTGAGCCCCTATCTTCAGTATGAGGCGTTCGAGGCTCTTCGAGACCAGAACGAATTTGTGAAGGTTGTCAATGGCGGTTACTTTGTCGAATGGGATTGTGGCGCTGACTTGTCAGCGGACACGATTGAGGCACGATGGCAGGTTGTTGGAAAAGTAGCCCGGCAGACAACTGCCTAACCAATCGCTCCAGCGGAATTCGCTCGCGCTCCTTCGCCAAGCGTCACCGTTAGGCATCATGAACCCCCACGGGCTTACGCCCGTGGTCCCCTCAATTGCGAGCTACGCTTGTTCTGCTGCGCAGGACCTTGCTCTCACCCCCGTCTTCACAGACGGGGAACTCCCGCTGGATTAGATCGGTGCACTGTCGATCATTGCCATGAGTCTTGACAGGTCGACATGCGATTCCACGAAGTCGGCCCAGCGATCGAGCCGCTGGTCAAGAGTTGGATGGTCAGAAGGAGGGAGAGGAGACCAGCCCCGCCGGTTTCGCATCTCATTGAGCAGATGCCGGCGAAAGACCGGTTCATCGAAGAGCCCGTGGACATAGGTGCCGCAAATGCGGCCATCGGCGGTCATCGCTCCTTCCGGATGGAGCAAGGACTCGCGCGCCGCCTTGACTTCCAAGAACGGCTGAACTCCCTTGCCGGGGGTCGTCCGCCCCATGTGAACTTCATAGCCCTCGATCCGCGAACCGGAACACCGATGGCGCCCTGAGACCTGCACCGTGACTTTGTGCGGATGAAACGTCGTCGTGACATCCAACAAGCCCAACCCTTCCTCATTGTTCACCTCGGATTCGACTCCGTCCGGATCACCAATCCGCTGCCCCAGGATTTGGTATCCTCCGCAGATGCCCATGATGGTGCCACCCCGATCTAATACCCGTTGAGCCAGGCGATCGATCCGGCGTTCACGAACCAAGCGCAAGGCCTGGATCGTGTGCTTCGAGCCGGGGAAAACTAAAAGATCCGGGACGAGCGAATCCTCATTGGAGATGCGGTACAAGGCGACATCCGGCTCGGAAGCCAGCGCGTCGAAGTCCGTGAAGTTCGACAGGCAGGGCACATCCACCACGCCGACCGTGAGGAGATCGTCGTGAGTGGTGTTCCAGTTCGGTTGGTTCCAGACGATCGCATCCTCTTCGGGCAGGTCGATCTCCCGCGAGAACGGGACAATCCCAAGACAAGGCCGCCGAATCCTGTCCTCGACGATCTTGATCCCCGGCTTGAGAAGTTCCTGCGCGCCACG
>JBBIQV010000061.1:0-3311 GCA_037442105.1 Nitrospiraceae bacterium
TACACCTTTCAATGGGGCCTTCCTCGTGAACGGAACCAAAGTTGCCGATGCCTCAACGACGTTCGCGTTACCACAAGTCTATCGAGGGGCCATCTAGGAACTGCGTCGGTCAAGATGCAGTTTTAGCGTAAAGGCTTAGTCTGAAACGTAAGCCTCAGAGTGGGCCGGCTCTACCGAAGAGCTTTTCGGATTTCCCCCACTGTTCGTTCGTCAATGCCGAGTTCCCGGAACGATTCGTCCGTAGCCTGAGCGATCTTGTCCACGCTGCCGAACTTTTTGAGCAACTTGTTCCGCTTGATCTCACCGACGCCGATAATCTGATCGAGCTTGGACGCGACCAGGGCCTTGCCTCTCAGCTTGCGGTGGTAGGTAATGGCGAAACGGTGAGCCTCGTCTCGGATGCGTTGGAGAAGGTGGGTGGCGGGCGAAGACGGTTTGAGGATGATCGGGTTCTTGCGGCCCGGCAAGAAGATGCGCTCTTCCTTCTCGCCGCGCGCCTTGGCCAATCCGATCATGGGAAGGCCGTCCCGGCCTGCTCGCTTGAGTCCTTCCGTCGCCGCGGCCAGTTGGCCGAGGCCTCCATCAATTAACACCAAATCAGGGAGCGGGAGGTCTTCCGCTTCGCCGTAACGGCGCATGACGGCCTCCTTCATACTGGCAAAGTCGTTCGCGCCGGTCACAGACTGGATTTTGAATTTCCGATAGTCCGCCTTTTTCGCCTGGCCCTCTTCCCACACCACGAGCGAAGCGACCGATTGGTTGCCCATCGTGTTGGAGATGTCGAAACCTTCGATGCGGCGGGGCGCGTTTTCCAAGCGAAGCAAACGCTTCAGCTCTTCCGTGGCCTGACGGTCGAGCTCCTCGTTTCGCAGATGGTCGGTGACTGAAGCGGCTGCGTTCTCTTCCGCGAGCAACAGGAGTTGATGTTTGGCGCCCCGCTCCGGGGCGCTGATGCGCACGGGGTCGCCTCGCTTCTCCGACAGCCACTGCTCGATCAGGGCGGTCTCCGCCAACGGAATAGGAATCAACAGTTCCTTTGGGGGCTGGCCGTCTTTGTTGTAGAACTGCTCGATCGCGGAGCGGACCAATTCTTCGTCGCTGGCGTCTGCCGACTGAGGCCAGAAGAAGTCTTTCCTGCCGATGAGGAGCCCGCCGCGCACGAACAACATCTGGAGGTCCACAGCGGTTCCCTGCCGAGCCAGACCGATGACATCCTGGTCGGTGGATGCAGTCTGGGTGATCCGCTGTTTCTCCAGGGTCCGTTCGATCTTGAACAGCCGGTCGCGCAGCCTGGCCGCTTCCTCGAAATCTTCCCGATCTGCTGCTGCCTCCATCTGGGCCCGGAGATCGTCGAGTAATTCTCGATCCCGTCCTTCCAAGAACTGCCGGACCTGCTTGACGATCCGGAGGTACTCCTCGCTGGTTTGGTTGCCGATGCAGGGGGCCATGCAGCGCTTGATTTCGAATTCGATGCAGGCGCGCTCGGCGGTGCCATTGATCTCGATCGTGCAGGTCGCAAGAGGAAACACCTTCTTGAAGACCTTGAGCGTTTCGCGCAAGGCCCCGGCCGGCGTGTAGGGGCCGTAGTAAAGGGCGCCGTCTTTCTGCACGCGGCGGACAATGGACAGCCGAGGGAAGTTCTCTTTGATAGGGAGACGCAGATAGGGATACTGTTTGTCGTCCCGCAGGACGACGTTGAACCGGGGGCGGTGGCGCTTGATGAGGTTGCTCTCGAGAATCAGAGCTTCCAGATCAGACCGGGTGACGATCGTTTCCAGATCGGTCACCTGGCTGACCAGCAGGCTCGTCTTGGGCGTATGATCCGTGCTCTTCTGGAAGTAGGACCGGACGCGATCAGAGAGAGCCGCCGCTTTGCCGATGTAGAGAATTTCTCCCCTGGCGCTTTTGAGCAGATAGACGCCCGGTTTGTCGGGAAGGTGATCGAGTTTGGATTGGAGAACGGTTGAAGCGGCCATACAACTATCAGCTTTCAGCTCTCAGCAGTCAGCAGTTAGCCAGAAAGACCAGATGACCCCCCTCATTGTACGGCGTGCAAGGTGGACGGACAACCTGGGGCTAGGATTCCGAAGCTGATAGCTGATCGCTGGTAGCGACTCAGCGCAGCGCCCGCGCAAACGACGGGCTGAGCGTCCCTCTTGCCACTTCCGCGACCGGGCCTTTCATGGTGAGGCTGAAATCCTGAGCCACGTCGATGTGCAGTGTCCCGCCTGACATCTTCACCGTGACAGGGCTTTGCACGAGGCCCAGGCGTACAGCGGCGCTGGCTGCGGCGCAGGAAGATGACCCCGAGGCTTGAGTTTCGCCAGCACCACGTTCCCAAATCAGGATGGAGATTTCCTTGGGGCCGGTGGGCACCGCAAGTTGAACATTGGTCCGTTTCGGAAACAGGGGGTGATTTTCCAGCTCAGGGCCTAACACGAGCAGTTCATCTCGCGTCCATTGCGCTTCCTTCGGTTTGAAGATCACGCAGTGGGGGTTGCCGACACTGACACCCGTAAAGCTGAGCTCCTGGCCGGCGACAGTGATCGGCTGAGTGATGAGTTCATCGACCGCGAGTTTACAGGGGAGCGCGTCCGGTTTGAACGTCGCCTGGCCCATCTCCACGGTCACTGCGCTCGCATCGCCATGCCGGTCCACATGAAGGTCGATGGTGACCAGCCCACCCTTGGTGTCCACGGTGAAGTGCCGGCGCTTGGTTTTTCCGGTTGCATGGAGGTAGCGGGCGAAGATGCGAAGGCCGTTGCCGGATTTTTCCGCCTCGCTGCCGTCCGGATTGAAAATGCGAAGTCCGAAGTCGGCCTTCTTAGAAGACACAAGTGCGAGGATGCCATCGCTGCCGAGGCCCCAGTGACGGTCGCAAATCGCCCGAACATTCGCCGACGTCAGTTTGAACGTCAATTCCTTGGGGTCCATGACCAGATAGTCGTTGCCGAGTCCGTGACCGCGGAAGAAACCGTTCTTCATTCTGTGTGTCTCCTTAGTTAGCGAACAGCGAATAGCAAGTAGCGAACAGCAAGCAGATTGCCGGCGAGTAAAGAGCGACTCATAATATTCCTCTCTCCGTGACCCCGTATAGAGAAATATGTGATGAGGGAAGCTGAACCCGTAGATCGGACCGGGGACGGTTTACTTTGAGCGGTTCGTTCTCCGAAGCCATTCTCCATTCGCTATTAGCTATTCGCTACCAGCTACTCGCTGGTTTTAGACGATCTTCACTCCGGCCGGTCGTTCAATGGAGGGTGTGTCAGACTTAGTTGAAATTTGACGAAGCGGCTCGCTTTGTGGTGTGT
>JBBIQV010000062.1:0-3214 GCA_037442105.1 Nitrospiraceae bacterium
TGCGGTCGCCTTGATGGCCGATAGTACGTCGCGCTGGGCTGAGGCAACGCGTGAAATCTCGGCGCGGCTTGAAGAGATGCCCGGTGAAGAAGGATATCCGACGTACCTCTCGACGAAGCTGGCAGGATTCTATGAACGCGGAGGCCGTGTCTGTTGTCTGGGACAACCGGATCGCCAGGGATCCGTCACCATTGTGTCGGCGATTTCCCCTCCCGGCGGCGATTTTTCAGAGCCGGTTACTCAAAGTTCCATGCAGGTCGCCGGTGGCCTCTGGGCGCTCGATGCCGATCTCGCCCATCGTCGGCATTTTCCCGCGGTCAATTGGAAGCGAAGTTTTTCGTTGTACACGGCTCCGCTCGACCCCTGGTTTTGCGCTCATGTTGCGGTTGACTGGCCTCAGCTTCGGGCCGACTTGGCGTCGCTCCTTCAGAAAGAAGAAGAGTTGCAGGAGATTGTGCAGTTGGTGGGGATTGATGCCCTCCAGGATCAGGAACGAATTGTGTTGGAAGTAAGCCGACTGATCCGTGAGGAGTACTTTCGGCAAAGCGCTTTCTCTGAAGTCGAAGGCGCTTGCCCGCTCCATAAACAGTACTGGATGCTCAAGGCTCTGTTGCAGTTTCTCCTGTACTGCCGGGCTTCGCTCAAGAAAGGGCGTCCGATTGAAGAACTCCTGCTCTCCGGGTTCCGAAGCGAGTTGGAACAGATGAAGGAAACGCCGCCCGACCGGTGCGTCGAGCAGGCCAAGGCGTTGGTTGAGAAGATGGAGCGGGAATTGGAGAAACCGTGAAGGGTGATGGGTGAACTGTGATGGGTACTGAGAGGGAACCTCTGCTGACACCGATCACCCATCACCGATCACTCATCACTTGCATTGACGCATGGACGATCTGATCACCCGAGAGTATCAAACGGTATCCGGCATCGCCGGTCCCCTTCTCTTTGTAGAGCGGATGACTCGCGCATCGCTCGGCGAGATGGTTGAGATCATCCACGGCAGCGGAGAGACACGGCGCGGTCAGGTGATCGAGTTGTCTGAACAGCATGCCGTGATTCAGGTGCTCGAAGAAACAACAGGCTTGGCGGTGAAGGGGACCAAGGTCCGGTTGCTGGAATCAGCCGCAATGATGGATCTGTCGCCGGATCTGCTTGGCCGACGATTCAACGGTGCTGGGATGCCGATTGACGGACTGCCGCCGATCATCCCGGACCTGCGACGAGAGATCATCGGGCAACCGATCAATCCCGTGGCGCGCGATAAACCTGCCCATTTCATTCAAACCGGGATCTCAACCATCGACGGCCTCAACACGCTGGTACGGGGACAAAAGCTGCCGATCTTCTCCGGAGCCGGACTGCCGGCCAAGGAATTGGCAGCTCAGATTTTGCGCCAAGCGACGGTACGGGGACTGGCTCCACCGTCTGCGGCGGTGCCTGTCCCCGTCTTGTCGGGGGAGGGAACAGGGACAGGCACCGGCCAGGAGGCCGGAGCCAGTCCCTTTGCCGTCGTCTTTGCCGCAATGGGGGTCACGTTTCGAGAAGTGTCGTTCTTCTTAGGCGAGTTTGAACGGAGCGGGGTCATGGAGCACACGGTCGTGTTCTTGAATCTTGCCGATGATCCGACGATCGAGCGGTTGCTGACCCCGCGATTCGCACTGACCACGGCCGAATATCTGGCCTTCACCCTCGGCAGGCATGTCCTGGTGATCCTGACGGATATGGCCGCGTATTGCGAGGCGCTGCGTCAAATCGCCACCGCGCGGGAAGAAATTCCCGGCCGGCGCGGCTATCCCGGCTATATGTACTCCGACCTGGCGTCCATTTACGAACGAGCCGGCCGCATCAAGGAGAAGCCCGGCTCGATTACCCAACTTCCGATCGTTACCATGCCCGATGACGACATGACACACCCGATTTCCGACTTAACGGGGTACATCACTGAAGGCCAGATTGTGCTGTCACGGGAGCTGCATCGCAAAGGCATCTTTCCTCCGATCGACGTCTTACCCTGCTTGTCACGTTTGATGAACCTTGGCATTGGTCCGGGCAAAACTCGCGAAGATCATCGCGCGGTCGCCGATCAGCTTTATGCGCTCTATGCCCACGGCCGAGACATTCGCCGGTTGGCTGCCATCGTGGGCGAAGAGGGATTGACGGACGCCGACAAGCGCTTTCTCAAGCTTGCCCAAGACTTTGAGCAGGAATTCGTAAATCAGCAAGACCAGAATCGGTCCATTGAAGACACGTTGGACTTGGGTTGGAAATTCCTGCGCTATCTCCCGAAAGAACGGCTCACACGGGTGAGACCGGAGTTGATTGAACGGTATTATGGGGGGACGTGATGGGTGATGAGTAACGAGTGATGGGGAAAAGCCTGGTTCCTCAAGAACTCATCACGCATCACCCGTAACCCATCACTGTTTTTTATGGATATGGTCGGCCGCACAAGAATGAATCTGCTGCTCCTGAAGCGTCAAGTGGAAGTCGCTGAACGAGGGCTGGAGCTGTTGCGCAGCAAGCGGGAGGCGCTTGTCCGGGAATTCTTTGCAGTGATGGGCTGCGTCGCGGAGAGTCGAGGACAACTGGAGCAGTCCCTGGGCCAAGCCCTTTCTTCGCTGGTCCTCGCTCTCGGCATGGACGGCCGAGCGCCTCTTCGATCGGCCGGATATGCCGCGCGCAGGAATCTGCCGATTGAGCTGACGGAACGCAACGTCTGGGGTGTTCGATTTCCAGAAGTCCGCTATGCGCCGTCCGTCCGCGCGCTCGATGTGCGAGGCTATGCGACGTCGGGTGTGTCTACCTACATCGACGAAACCGCGCACCGTTTCGAGGAGGTATTGGAGTTCATATTTCGAAGCATCTCGGTGGAGTTGCGGCTCAAGAAGTTAGGAGCAGAAATCAAGCGAGTGACGCGCCGGATCAACGCTCTCAACGAAGTGATGATTCCTACCCTGACCCGAGAAGTCCGGCAGATTCGACAGTCGCTCGAAGAACGCGAACGGGAAGACCTGTTTCGGATGAAGCGATTCAAATCAAGAGCGAGCAGCGAGTAGCTCCTCCGGGAGCGAATAGCTAATAGCAAACAGCGAATAGCCGATAGCTAATAGCTTTAGATTCATGAGCGAATAGCGAATAGCTGGCAGTGGGCAGCTCGGACTTCCGAGGTGATGCTCTATACTTCCTGTAAAAGTGGGTTGAGTCCAAACAAAAATGGCGT